>JAFXVJ010000002.1 GCA_017524615.1 Clostridia bacterium
CCGGTGATGCACGGCCTGCACGGGGAGGACGGCTCCCTCCAGGGCCTGCTGGAGCTGGCGGGGTTGCCCTACGCTTCCACCGGCATTACCGGCTCCGCCGTGGGCATGGACAAGATCACCATGAAGCGGTTCTTCCGGGGCTGCGGCTTTCCCATCCTGCCGGACTGCGCCATGACCCGTTCCCAGTTTGAAAAGGATGCGGAAGCGGCCATGAACGAAGTGGAGGCGGCTCTCCCCTATCCCGTGTTTGTAAAGCCCGCGTGCCTCGGTTCCTCCATCGGCGTCAGCCGGGCGGATGACCGGGCAAGCCTCAAAGAAGCGCTGGAATTAGCCTTCTCCTACGACCGGCGGGTGCTGATCGAAAAGGGCCTGGATAAGCCCATTGAGGTCAACTGCTCCGTGGTGGGCTTTGACGGGGAACGGAAAGCAAGCGTCCTGGAAATGCCCAATTCCGGCGAAGGCTTCCTGGATTTTTCCGAAAAATATTTGGCAGGAAGCGGCGGCAGCAAGGGCATGGCGAGCCTCAAGCGCATCGTGCCCGCCCCCATCGGGGAGGAATTGACAAAGGCTTTGCAGGACCTGTCCCTGCGTATCTTCGATCTCATGGACTGCAAGGGCGTGGTGCGCATCGACTTCATGCTGGACCGGCACAGCGACGATTATTTCATCACCGAGATCAACACCATTCCCGGCTCCCTGGCCTATTACCTGTGGCAGGAAACCGGCCTGCCCTACAGCAAGCTCATCGACGAAATGGTGGACTGCGCCATGAAAGCCTATCGGGAAAAGGAGCGCAACACCTTCGCCTTTACCTCCGATATCCTCTCCGGCGTACAGCTGGGAGGCGCGAAGGGCGGCAAAATGGGCGGCAAGCTGAAACTATAAGTCCTTGCCAAGCGCTTTGCTTTTCCAATTTGGGGTGCGTATAAAGCGCATTTTGGCATGTCTGCATACAGAAAATAAATACATTTTGAAGCGGGAATTCTCCCGCTTTTTCGTGAAAAACGGAAAAAACGCTTGCCAAGCCTGGCCCCCTGTGCTATAATGTTCCGGATCACGCATGCGGGCGGATTTGTTTGCCTGTGCCGGGAAACCGGTGGCGAGCAGAGATGAAACCCGCAGAGGATACAACAAAAATGAGGAGGAAACCCCAATGGCAGTCATCTCTATGAAGCACCTGCTGGAAGCCGGCGTACACTTCGGCCACCAGACCCGGCGCTGGAACCCCAAAATGGCCCCCTACATCTTCACCGAGCGCAACGGCATCTACATCATCGACCTGCAGAAGACCGTCCGCAAGATCGACGAAGCCTACATGTTCGTTCGCAATCTGGCCATGGAAGGCAAGACCATCCTGTTCGTGGGCACCAAGAAGCAGGCCCAGGAAAGCATTGAAAGCGAAGCCAAGCGCTGCAACATGTACTATGTGAACAACCGCTGGCTGGGCGGCATGCTCACCAACTTCCGCACCATCCGCACCCGCGTGGACCGGCTGAACGCCATCGACAAGATGGAAAAGGACGGCCAGTTTGAAGTGCTGCCCAAGAAAGAAGTCATCAAACTGCAGCATGAACGCGAAAAGCTGGAAATCAACCTGGGCGGTATCCGGGAAATGAAGAAGCTGCCCGGCGCCCTGTTCGTGGTAGACCCCCGCAAAGAGCATATCGCCATCGCCGAAGCCCGTACCCTGGGCATCCCGATCGTGGCCATCGTGGACACCAACTGCGATCCCGACGAGGTGGACTATGTGATCCCCGGCAACGATGACGCCATCCGCGCCGTGAAGCTGATTGCCGGCAAGCTGGCCGACGCCGTGCTGGAAGGCAAGCAGGGCGAGCAGAGCGAGGCTGAGGAAGCCCCCGCCGAAGCTGACGCCGAATAATTCTTCCCGATTGACGATTGAATAAGGAGGGTCATTCCCATGGCTGAAATTACTGCTGCGATGGTAAAAGAACTGCGTGAGCGCACCCAGGCCGGCATGATGGACTGCAAAAAGGCGCTGGTGGAAAAGAACGGCGATATGGACGAGGCTGTGGCCTATCTGCGTGAAAAGGGCCTGGCCGCCGCCGCCAAGAAGGCCGGCCGCGTGGCCGCCGAGGGCGCCGTGGAAAGCTATATCCACATGGGCGGCAAAATCGGCGTGCTGGTGGAAGTGAACTGCGAAACCGACTTCGTGGCCAAGACCGACGCTTTCAAGGAACTGTGCCATGATATCGCCCTACAGATCGCTGCGTCCAATCCCCTGTACATCAACAAGGAAGACGTGCCTCAGGAAGCCCTGGACAAGGAAAAGGAAATCCTGCGCGCCCAGGCCCTGAACGAAGGCAAGCCCGAAAAGATCGTGGACCGCATGGTGGAGGGCCGCATCGAAAAGTATTATAAGGAAAACTGCCTGATGGAGCAGCAGTTCGTGAAGAACCCTGACATCACCATCGCCACCCGTGTGAACGAAGCCACCCTGGCTTCCGGTGAAAAGATCTCCATCCGCCGCTTCACCCGCTATGAGCGCGGCGAGGGCATCGAAAAGAAGGAAAGCAACCTGGCGGCTGAAATTGCCGAAATGACAAAGAAATAACCGCAGAATCAATGGGCGGCGCTTTCGCCGCCCGTTTTTTATGAGCGCAGGAGGGAAAACCATGGCTTACAAGCGGATCATGCTGAAGCTCAGCGGCGAAATGCTGGGGGAGAACGGACGGCTGTTTGACCACGGGATCATCGATCATGTGGCCAAGGTGCTGGTGGAGATCGTCCAAAAAGGGGTGGAATTGGGCGTGGTGATCGGCGCGGGCAACATCTGGCGCGGCCGATCGGGCGGCGAAATGGACCGGGTGACCGCCGATCAGATGGGCATGCTGGGCACGGTGATCAACTGCCTGGCCATGCGGGACGCGGTGCAGCGCTTTGGCGGCAAGGCCGTGGTGATGAGCGCCATCGAAATGCCCCGGGTGTGCGATGTGTTCAATGCCGAAAAGGCCCGGAAATATATGAAAAAGGGCTGCGTCACCCTGTTTGCGGCCGGCAGCGGCAATCCCTTCTTCTCCACTGATACCGCCGTGGTGCTGCGGGCCGTGGAGGTGGGTGCCGACGCTATCCTGCTGGCCAAGAATATCGACGGCGTGTACACCGATGACCCGAAAAAGAACCCCGACGCCACCCTGATCAGGGAAATCTCCTACGAAAAAGCCCAGGAAATGCGGCTGAAGGTGATGGACGCGGCGGCATTTGCCCTGTGCGCGGAAAACAAGGTGCCCGTCGTGCGGGTGTTTGGCCTGTTTGAACCGGAAGCCATCCTCAAGGTGCTGGACGGCGACGATATGGGCACGGTGCTGCATCCGGAGGCATGATGGAGGCGCGCGGCGATTTTTGGTGTTTTGACTGTCATTCAACGAAGCGGCAGCGTGGAAGAACCACACTGCCGCGTTTTTTGTTTTTCTCGGATTGTCAGGGAAACGAAAACCTTCGGCGTCAACCCGAGCGAAACGAGCTTGCGCGGGGCATGCGGGGGGATGCAATGCCCGTTTGCGTTTTATGGATTTGAGCGTTCAGATGTGATCCCGGGTGGTGGGATCGTTGACGATGCCGAAGCCAGCCAGCACGGGCAGCAGGGCGTTCATCAGGCCGTTCACGGGCTCGGCCACATCCAGGCAGAAAAAGGTTTTCAGGCAGAAAACGATCAGGGCGGAAATGGACAGCCACAGGGCCCAGGATTTCAAACGGTTTTGTTTCAATGCTTTTTCTCCTTTCTTACTTATACTATTCGCGTTCTCAGATCCAAATTGGCAAGGATGAAACAAGAGCAAAGGGACGACGGGGGTGTTCTCTTTAGCCCGAAAGAAAACCAGAAAGGGCGCTATAGCGACGGTGGTCATCGTATAGCTTCTGGCCCGGCCGCTGAAAGCGGCCATCCCGGATGCGATGCATCCGGGGAAAGCCGGGGAATCATCCCCAGGGAAAAGCTCGCTTTTCTCTGAGGATGATCCCGGCTTTCATTGGGCCAGAAGTCCCAAACGTTCGCAACCTCAGCGTAACACGCGACGATTCCTTGGTTCTATCGATCAAGCAGCTTCGCGAGGAGTGGGTCCAGGGGATCATCCCCTGGCGCGGGGTTCAGGGGCCGCGAAGGCCCCTGCCTCGTCCTCCTGATCTTATCTCACTCTTTGCGAATTGTGTTTTAGAAGAATAGTATTACATCAGCTTGGCGGTGAAATACCCCGCCGCGGCCAAAACGAGATACTTGATCAGTTCCAGGATCACGGTGTCCCAGCGCTTTCCGGAGCGGCCTTTCAGCTCCTCCACATCTTTGCTCAGGCGGTTCACGTCCCGGCAGGTGGTATCCTGCTTGTTGGCCAGGTCCCGGATGGACAGGGCCAGCTGGTGCACGGTGTGGGTCAATTGGGTTTGCTCCTCGATGCGGCGGAAAGCGGTTTTCAGATCCCGGCGCATGGCGGCGCATTGTGCTTTCAGGGCTGACAATTCCTTTTCCAGCTCATTCTGCTGCATGCTGCGCCTCCTTCCATGCGTCCTCCAGGGTCTCCAGCGCTGTCCGCATCGCCTGCAGCGCGCCGGCGACCGCGGCGGACCGCGGCGCACCCGCATCGCTGGAATGAATGACGGCGGGCGATGACGGCCCGGTATCATTCCCGCGTGCCGCGGTCAGCGCCTGCCAGGTGCTTTCGTCGCAGACGCCGGTTTCGGGCAAGCCGCAGGAGGTCTGAAAGGCGAGCACAGCGGCGGCGGTTTCATGGCCGAACTGTCCGTCTGCGCCGCAGCGGGGCAGACGCATGCCCGCTTGGAGCAGCATTTCCTGCAATTGGCGCACCCGGTCGCCGGACGCGCCTTTTTTCAGGGGAACCATGGCATCCTTCCTTTCGAAGTCAATGTAGGTCACGTCCACGCCTTCGTCCAGGGCGTCGTCCACGGCGCGCCTGAAATCCTCGAAATTCATGCCGAATTTGCGCATCCACAGGCCGATATCCCCGTGATTGCTGGCACAGCCGACGTTGTGCAGGCTGATATGGTCCATCACGGCATAGGCCGGGCCGTCGGGCGTTTCCTGCACCACGGTCCAGGGCTCCACGTTCAGCATTTGGCACAGGTATGCGGTCAGCAGCACGGCCTTGTCCATCACGGCTTCCTGAAAATAGGCGCGGTTTTCGCAGTTGTCCTCGCAGATTTCGAAGCCAATATAGCCCATGCGGTTGCCGTTGCCGTTCCTGCCCTGGCCGCTGAGCCAACAGCGCATATCCCAGGGCAGCGTCTGGTAAACGGCCACCGTGCCGTCCTGCAGCTTGCCGACATAGGCGTTTGCGCATACGGTGCCTTTCGGGTTGTTGTGGCTGTTGTTGTAGATGTTCTTCCCCAGGCGCCCGTCGTCCGGCTGCACGTACCTTTTCAGGTAGGGGTTATTCGCCCCGGTAGAGTGCACCTGAACCCCGTGCTGGGCCTGGATCGTGCCCTGATGGTAGCATTTCGAATCGGTAAAAAACAGGCGATAGATGGTCAACGAGCGCAATGGGATCACCTCAGCAATGGGAGGAGGGAAGACGGCAATCGTCCCTCATGGATAAACAGCAAAGCATTTCGCACAACGGGGGATCCGTCCGTCCCTTTCTCCTCCGCTCTCCATTTTGTTGATTTCTCACGGAATGAAATACACGTTGCACGCCTGCGCCGTTGCGCTGCCCGTGCCGGTACAGCGCAGGATGAAATTCTCGTTGACGTTGAACCGGGCATACGTGCTGTCGCTCTTGCGAATCGTCACGGTCAGGGTAATGGATGCCGCGTCCGTCAGGTTCGTCAAGGCGGCGCTGGGGCTGTTCAGCGTGTCGATCACAAACGAATCGTAGGGATGGATGATGGGCTGGTTCCCGGAAGCGTATGTCTTTTCATAGATCGTGATTTTGCTGCCCCCGGAGGATTTCTGGGCCTGCACCTTCACATATTCCCAACGGCATGTGCCTGTAATGTTGCCGATGCTCAGTTTCACGCCATAGGTGCATTGCGTGCCGCCCAACTGCCCGCCCTGGGGGAGGAAGCCCGTCAATTCCTGGCTGGGCGTTTCGCCGCTCATATCCTCGCCATGGGAGCCGGGCAGAATGAAATCCACCTGCGTAACGGCGCTCGGCTGCACCCACAGGATGCCGTGGCCGGTTGGCTGGGTGTCGGATACCATGATCTTGTCGCCCAGCGACCCGTTCATGGCCTGCATCATGGAACTGCTCTTGACGGTCAGTTCATCGAATACGCCGCGCTTTGCGTTGACCGTGCCGCCGCTGCCGAGGGAGAAGTTCGGGGATTGCTCCGTGCCGCCGAAGCTGATGTAGCTTGCGTCATCCGTCGCGAACACTTCAAACTTGCCCCCGGATTTGACCCGGAACTTGCTCCCGGCTTCCATGTCGATAACGCCGCTTTTCATTTCAATGCCGTCCGGGCTGATCTGCAAAGAACTGTTCTGGACACGGTCTGCGTCCTCCGGCGCGGCAGACCATGCGGTCGCGTCCTCTCCCTTTTCCAGTTTCAGGTTGGACACATAAATGTAATCGCCGGACGCATAGAAGCTGGCGGTGGTTCGGTCACAGGTGATCTGCAGTTGGAGGATCGTCGCGTCTTGCGGGACGGTGAAGGTAAATTCACAGCGCCCGCTCATCATTGTTCCCCTGTCCGATGGCGTGACGGTGCCGAATACCTTGTACTGATCCGCTGCCGCAAGCGTGGTGCTGTTGCTCAAAGACGTGTAATTCACATATAGGCCGGCAAACATGCGCCCGTCTGTCGAATCGGAGATTGTGCCGGAAAGCACCTTCCAAACGGCATTGAAACTCAGCGTGTACTTTTCGCCCGCCACCAGCCCATACAGGGACGGCACATCGTTGCTGTTCGCGCCGAAGCGCAGGATGGGCCGCACCGCGCTGGTCAGCATTATGCCCATGCCGTGTGGGACGTTTACGGCGGTACCTGCATTGATCTCCATGGGGCGAACGCCGTTCAGATTGGGCCGTGTGTTCTCGCTGGATGCGTCCGGGGCCATAGTACTGCGGATAAGGTTGCGGCTGCCGATCATTTCGACCGTTTCCGTCACCGCCGCGGTGATGCGGCCCGGGATCAGCTCGATTTCCGATTCCGCGTCGCTCATCCTGCCCGTCAGGCCGCTCATATCCGTATTGTAGGTCGTTTGGGACACCTTCAGGTTGAGCTGGTTTTTCAGCTGGGTGATTTCGCTTTCCGCCGTACCGACCCGTTGAGTTACGCCGGCCACTTCATCGGCCAGATCCTCCGGCGCCGGGGTCCAGTCGGTGGGCTTGTTTCCCTTTTCCAGCTTCAGATTCCACACCCTGAAGGCCGCGCCGCCGTTGGCATTGTTCAGCCGGATACGCACATAGAAGGCGCCGGTGTAACCCGCGTGCGCGGCGGTTGCCTTGAAAGTGGAATAAGCCCTGCCGGAAGGGGCCTGGATCACGTCGGGAACGGTGTGCGTGCCGGACGCGATGATGGAGCTGTTCAGCTGAACGTAGAGGCTCCCCTGCGTGGTGACATCGGTATCCACTTCATAATCAAAGGATACGGTGTAATCCGCGCCTTCCGTGATCAGGGCGGCGCCGTAATCGGAAAGATTGTAATTGGACGAGTAGACAGAGGTGGAAGATGACCCCACAGTCTTTGCGGAAACTCTGTCGCTGTTCAGCAGGAAATTCCGGCAGCCGATTTCAAGCGAGCCGAGGGAGGAGGAGGCAAGGACCCAGTCCGCAGCGTTATAGGAGCCGGAAGCGCGCCCGGCGGCGCAAACCTTCAGATCAGCCGACGCGCCGCCGGCCCACAGATCCCCGGGATCGTAGGGCGGAGTGGGCTGGACGGTGAACACGCGGCGTTTGCTGTTCGCGGCGGACTGGGCCTGCCCCGCCGCTGCGGAGGCGCTGTCCGCCGCGCTCTGGGCCGCGCTGGCGGCCGACGCCGCCGCGGCCGCGGCTGAGGCGGCTTCTGTAACGGAGGCTGTTGCCAGCGCCCAATCCGCCGCCGCGTAGGATTGCCCGGCTGCCTTGGCGGTTCCGCAGATCTTCAGATCCGCGCTTGATCCGCCTGCCCACAGGTCCCCGGGATCGTAGGGCGGGGCAGGCTGGGCGGTGAATACGCGGCGCTTATGGTCCGCGGTGTCCTGGGCTGCGCTGGCCGCGCTCATGGCGGAGGAAATATCGCTGTCCTTGATGCGGGACCATGCGGAGCCTGTCCAGCGGTAGCAGTAGCCGGTGGCGGTGTTGTAATAAAGATCGTCGGTATGCGCGGCCTGCTGCGCCGCGTTCCAGTCCTTGGCCGGGGCGTTGGACTCTGTAGGCGCCTCGTCAAAGAACCAGGTGTCGATCTTGCCGTCGACCTGCGCCTGCACGCCGGAAACGGCGCTGTCCGCGTAAGAAAGAACGCCCGTGATGGCGGCGTCGATGTCCTCCGGGGCAGGCGTCCAGTCGGTAGCGCGGCAGCCCTTTTCCAGCTTCAGGTTTTTCAGCTCAATGAAATCCCCGGCGGCAAAGAGCCTGGCGGTGTTGTTGGATGGCTTGAACCGGAAGAACAGCTTGGTGGCCCCTTCCGGCACGGTGAAGGTCCACGCGACGCGGCGGCTCATTTCCGTGCCTTTCAATTCCTGCCGATAGTCTGCCAGCTTGTACGCCGTATCGGCCGCGACTGTGCCGGCCTTGAGCGTGCCGATTTCTTCCGCGTTATGATACATATACAGCATCATGGCGTACGTCGTCGCCGTTTGCTCACCGCTGTACATCTTAAAGCGGGCGTCGCAGCTGAAAGTATAGGTTTCCCCGGGCACCAGACCCATCAGGGATGCATCATTTACGGTTGTTTCTCCAAAGGTGATGTAGGGAGATACAGCCCCGGCACTGGTGACCTTCAGGCCGTGCTCCGCGCTTTCATGCGTGCCGGCGGACACGACGGTATATGCACAATCGTTGATCCCGGGCCGGGTGGCGGCGGTTTGTACGTTGGGATACAGGGTGCGCCTGATCAGGTTCCTGCCGCCGATGTGCAGGTGGTCGATATCGTCCTGCGCCTGCTGGGCGGCCGCGGCCGCGGCCTGGGCCTGGTTGTAGGCCAGCTTGGCCGCCTCGTAGGCGGACGACACCGATACCATGGAATAGGCGAAGGTCCCGTCTGAAAACTCGGTGCAGTCGCAGAAATACAGGGTGTTGGTGGAGCCGGACACGTACGCGGGCTCGGTATCGTTCCAGCCGCCTGCGGGCGGGTTGGCGGAGGGCTTCGCCGGGGCGGCCAGGGTGGATGCCTGGAGCAGGTAATAGCGCGTGGTTTTCGCAACGTCCACCACACAGCTCAGGGTGACGGACGCGGATGCCTTGACAGAGATGGGAATCACCCCCAAATGAATTTGTGCGGATGCATGAAGAGCGGAAGGACTGTACAGACCGGAAAACAGGCGGGAGGCCGGAAGGCGGAAGCAAGGATGGATTCATCAGCCGGGTGAATGAATCGTGGCTGCCTCCGCTTTCCGCCCTTCTGCCTGTGTTCCGTTACCCTTCCAGCTGGGCGATGTACGTGGCTTTGTTGGTCACGTCGCCGGCGGACACGTTCAGGGTTTGGCCGGTGGCGATGGGCGTGGCATTGCCGTCCTTGTACCATTTCACGGTTCCCAGAGCGGTGAGATCATTGCCCGTCACCTCCACGCCGGCCTTGAACACATGGGCGGTGAGGGTGGTTTCGATGGCGCTGTTTTTAAAGATCATGCCGTTGCTGCTGGTGATGCTCATGGTGATGGCGTCGGCGCCGGGATCGCCCTGGGGGCCGGTGGCGCCGATTTCGCCCTTGATGTTGTTCACATATACCCACTTGGCGGCGCTGGCGGATCCGGCCGTGGTGCAGCGGTAGGTGTTATAGGTTTCGGTGTTCAGGTACATATCGCCCACCACGGCCTTGCTGATGCCCGAGCCGGAAAAGACGGTGGCGGTGGTGCTGGTGCCGGTGATGGCGGTGCCGGAATACCACAGGCTGGCCGTACCTGACGCGCCGGCGCCGCCCCGGATGCTGATCTGGCTGCCGGCGAATACGCTGCCGCTGTCTACCGTCAGGACGGTATAGCGGTAATAGCTGTGCAGGATGATGTCCCCGGGCTTGACGGTCATGCCCTCTGGGCCGGTGAGGGCGGATTCGTTCCAGGTGTAATTGGGGGTGGTGGGGGCGGCGGTGGCGGTCCAGATGGCGCTGCCCTCAGCCCCCGCCGCGCCGGGCTGGCCGGTTGCGCCGGTGAAGGCGATGGCCAGACTCATTTCCTTGTTGATGGTGATATCGCTGTCCACCACCACGGGGATCCTCACCACGCCCGCCGCGGTGAAGCTGGCGGAGGCGGTGATGGTGAGGGTGGGGCTGGTGGCGTCGTTATCCTTGGTGACGGTGATGCCGGTGGGCGTGACCACATTGTTCAGGTTCACCGTGGCGGCAATCTGCTCGGAGCCACGCATGGCGATGATTTGGGTGGTGCAGCTGCCCGGCTTGGCGGCATTCACCGTGCCGGGAAAGGTGTAGCTGTCATTGGTCAGAATCACCGAATAGGCGTCGGTAATGTCCACGATGGAAATCTGGTCTGCGCTTTTGATGGCCATTCAGGCATGCCTCCTTGTAAGCTTGTTGTATGTGATGAGGGGAGAGGGGAAAGAGGAAGGCAGGAGGGCTTATTTCCTGCCGTATGCCTTCCTCCTTATACGATGAGTTCGCACAGAAACGTCACCTTGGTGTCCACATCCGCGGCGCTGAGGGTAAAGGTGAATCCGTCGCTGCCGATGCGGCTGTCGGAGGCGGAAATGACGCCGAAACGGCTTTCGTCCATCCGCTGCCAGCTCCATTGCAGGTGTGCCCCTGCGCCGAACAGCTGGCGCAGCTGCTGCGCGGTGGTGATCCGGTCCGGGCCGTGATAGATCACGGCGGAGAGCACGGTGGACACCGCGTTGTTTTTGAACACCGTACCCCGGGAGGAATCAATGCGCAGGGTGGTGGCGTCCTCCCCGTCCGCGCCGGACAGGCACACGGGAGACGATTCGGCGGTGTGGCCGTCCAGGTAGGTGGTCACCGTTTTCTGCCAGATAACCTTGCCCTTTTCGCCCGGCGGCGCGTTGCCGGTCCAGCCATCCGCCGGCGGGGTCAGGCGGGAATCGCCCTGGGCGTAGAGGGTTTGGCTGCCGGCTGCCGCGGAGGACTGGATGCCGCTCACCTGCTGCCGCACGGGGTCCACCTGGCCGCCCACGTACAGATGCAGGTATTCATTGCCGGAAATGTCCAGGGCGTTCAGACGATTGACGGTGGCTTCCCGCGCAAACAGGGTGTCCACGTCAATACGCCCCGCAGTGATCCGGTTGATCAGAGCCTCGGTGGCGGTGGCGCTGGAGGTGTTCAATTCGCTGACGGTGAGGTCGGTTTCAATGATGTGCTGGCCGGACGCCGTTTGGCCGGCGGCCAGTTCCCCGGCGGTC
Organism: Clostridia bacterium; assembly: GCA_017524615.1. Lineage (GTDB taxonomy): Bacteria > Bacillota > Clostridia > Christensenellales > Aristaeellaceae > RUG563. The sequence continues at coordinate 11,475 of JAFXVJ010000002.1, forward strand.
ACCGTCACCTGCGTGGCGGATACGTGGCCCGTATCCAGGTCCACGCTGAGGCTGTAATAATTCCCATCCCGCGCCTTCACGGTCAGTTGCCCCACGGCCAGATCGACCATCTGGGCGCTGTCCACCGCCAGACGGCGGATGAACAGCTTTTCGCCGCTGCCCCGCTCGATGAGGGCGGTGCCGGCGGCCAGGTCCTTGATGTGAGCGTAATCGATATCCGCCGCGCCGATCCGGGCATCCATCGCTTCCAGGGCGGAGGCGGTCAGATGCCCCGCCTGAACCGATCCGGCGGCCAGCTTATCCGCCGTCACCGCGCCGGCGTCGATTTTTTCCGCGGTAACGGCTCCCGCGGCGATGTGCGCGGCTGTCACCTCTCCCGCGCCGATTTTTTCAGCCGTGACGGCCCCGGCGCTGATTTTTTCCGCCGTCACGGCGCCGGCCGCCAATTGGGCGGCGGTAACGCTGCCGGCCATCAGTGCTTGCGCCGCCAGGCTGCCGTCCCGGATGAGCACGCCGCTCATTTCCCCATCCAGCAGCGCGGCGTTGATGGCGCCGGAAGCGGTGAACAGCCTGCCCACGGCGGGTTGATTCACAGGCGGCAGACAGTCGCTCTGCATGGAAAACCCCTGAGAAAAGGTAATGGCCTGGCGGGTCACCTGTGTTTCGGTGATGCTGTCGGAAGTGTCGGCAATGCGCACCCGATCCCCCAGCGTCAGCAGGGGATCGCCGCGCCAGGAGACCTTGGCCTGGGCCAGGGTCAGGCCGGAAAGGACGGAAAGCAGGCCATCCGCCAGGACCTGCGTGTGGCTGCCCGCATGGGGAAAGAGGGGATTCCGGTCAATGACCAGCGAATTATAGGCGTTCAGGACAGCGCCGTTCTGCGCGACGGTCAGGGGAGATGCGTCCCGGGGAGCGCCGGTGCAGCGGATGGTCAGGCCCTGCAGCGGGCCAAAGCGATCGTCGCCGTATTCCCTGCCGAGGGTGACCTCCGGGCGGATGAGGTAAGGCGCGGACGCGGGGCACAGGGGCTTCAGGCGAAGAGCGCCGTCCCGGTCGATGCAGGCGAAGCTCCCGGCGGCGCAGGCAATGAAGGCCAGGGCCTGGCGCAGGGAGATTTCGCCCCAATCGGGCCGCTGGGACAGGAGGACCGAGCCGTTCGGCAGTTCGTCGGAAAGGGTGAAGCCCGCCTGCGCGGCCACATGGGCGGCCAGCTGGGACAGGGTAAGCGGATAGGAAAAATCATCCTGGAAGAGAGCCTCAAAGGCGGTGCCCATGGCATCGCTGCCGGAGAGAGTGAGCCGGGGATCATTCTCCCGGCGGGCCACCTTGGATACGGTGAACACGGCCAGGGGCGCGCACATGCCGCCGATGTCCAGGTATACCCTCACATGAGCGCCGTAGGGGGAACGCCCGGCGGTAAAAAAGGCGTCCTGATCGTTGAGCGTCAGCGAGCAGGCGGCGGAAAAGGCGCCGCCCAGCAGCGTGCCGCTTTGAGCTCCTTCGCTGAGAAAAAAGGCCATGGCCTGGTCCGGGCCGAAGGACAGGGACGTGCCGGTCGGATAGGTGACGGTGCCGGACAGGGTGGGCTGCCGGTCAGGCGCGGCAAGAAGCTGGGAAAGGGTCATGTCACTGTTCCTCCAGGGTGAGGGTCACATCCGCCCAGGCAGCCGCGCCGTTTGCATAGCGCCAGACCCGGGCGGACTGTTCGGTGGCACGGCAGGCGATGGTCCGGCTGCCGGACAGGGGATCGGGATAGGTGAGGGAGAAAAAGCCGCCGGCAGTCAGAAGCGACGCCAGAGAGCGCAGGGTGACCGCATCCATGCGGGACCAGGCGATTTCCACGGTGCGCTTGTCCTTGAAGCCGTCCTGCACCAATTGGCCCAGGGTGTTGTACTGGGCGGTGCCTGCCTGGGGACGGACGCGCACGGACAGTCCGGTGGGGGAGGGCAGGGATACGTTGTTGAGCGTGATCATGGCCTGTCCTCCTTCCTACAGGGTCAGTTCCACCCGGCCCGTGCCGTGGGACACCCGGTTGATGCCCTCGATGGCGGCCACGCCCAGGCGGTATCCGTCGATCTCCAGGGGAATGGTGAGAGAAATGGGGGGCAGGGCAGCCTCCCCGGCGGGAGCGGCGGCGGACGGGGCGGCAGCGGGGACGGGGACGGGCACGTCAGGGAATTGCAGGGCGGCGGCGGTACGGCTGCCAAGGGAGGCCGCCTCCCGCTCCACCCGGTTCGCACTGCCCGCAATGCCCTGGAGCAGCCCTTCGTCGAAAAGCGCGCCCATCTGCTGCGTGACCCGGGACGGAGAATGAATGGCCAGCGCGCCCCGCAGGGCGGAGGCGGCCGCCTGGGCCAGGGCCTGGGCCGCCTGGGCCACGGCGCTGCGGCGGGACAGGAGACCGATGCGCAGGCCGTCCCCCGCCTGCGAACCGGCGGCTGTGAAGTGATCGGCCATGCCGTCCGCCTGGGAAGCGGCGACGGAGATCAGGCCGCTCACCTGGCTGACCGCCTGAGCAAATGGGGCCACATCGGCGGAGAATACCACCGAGAGTTCTTCCAAAGTCATGAGGATGCATCCTTTCCGCGCCAGGCAAGCAGGCGCTGTTTCATATCATCGGCGGTCATGGGGGCGGAAGCGGGCGCCGGCGGCGGCGGGGGAAGGCGATCCGGAGCATGAAAGGCCAGGGCGGCATGCCGGGCCAGCAGCCATATTTCCCATTCCCGCCGCCAGGCTCGCGCCCGGTGCGCCTGGATCAGCAGAGCGATTTCCCGGGGCGTCATGGCAAACATCCGGGGCGCTTCCGCCACGCCCGCCTCCGCGGCGCATCGGATCAGGCGAAAGAAGCGCTGCCGGAGGGCTCCGCCGCTTCCTTCGCCGCTCTCCCCATGTCCGCCTTCGGGTGAAAAAAACAGGCGTCCTCCAGTGCGGCGGAAAGCTGCGCCGCCACCTGGCCAAGATCGCCGCCCGCCGCCAAATGCGCGTCCAGCAGATCCCCGGCCTGGGAAAGGGTCATGCCGGGGCAGCTCTCCATCAGGCCGCACCACAGCAGACCCCGCAGGCAGGATATCTGCCGGCTTTCCAGGGCGGCCAGGCTGACGCCCGTTTTTTCCTCCAGGCAGCACAGGGCGTTGACCGAGAACCGCAGGGAGTATTCCCGCCCGTTCAGGGTGATGGAACGGTTCACGACAGGGTCACGCCGCCGGTGAGCCGCAGCACGGCGGTAAAGCCCACCGCCCCATCCACCGTGGCCGCGCCCAGGGCATAGGATTTGACAAAGGCGGAAAAGGCGGCGGCGGTACCGTCGGGGAAGGTGACGGTGAAGGGCGTGACAGCGCCGGACTGGTAGAGCGTGCGCAGCCTGGACTGGCCCGCGCTGCCCGATTCAAAAAAGCCCTCCAGGGTCACCTCGCCCAGATCCTTCAGCCCCTGAACGTAAGCTTTGCAGCCGTCCGCGGCGTCCAGGGTGGTCACGTCAATGGCTTCGCTGTCCGCCTTGATTTCGCTGATGGAGCGCAGGGAGCCGATGAGCAGGGGGTTGTTGTCGACAGTGCACGAAATCGTCGTGCCCATGGCTTTTTGAGGCATGGTATTCCTCCTTTACTGATAAATCAGGTTTTGCTTCAAAACAGCCCGGTAGCGCAGGTATTTGCGGTAAGCCCGGGCCTCCTCGTCATAAAAATCCTGGCGGTGCCGGCAGCGCAGGCCCAGCGCGGTGAGGGCTTCATCGGCCTGGCCGGCCAGGGATTCCGCGCCGGCGGCGTCGGCGGCGTAGATGTTCACCGCGATCAGGTATTCATCCAGGCAGGGCAGCCCATCCGCCTGGGCCAGCACCCCGCCCGCCTCGTCGGAAACGGCGATGACGGGCAGGGGGAGATCCGCCTGCGGAAAGGAAGCGGTGATATGCGCCGGAAGCGTGGCCAGGGCGGAGAGCAGGGTGGGTTTCAGGTCGATCATCGAAGCACCTCCCGCAGAAACTGGGATAGGATACGCGCATAATCCGTGCCGCGCAGGGCGGGCATCATAAAGGGCCGGGCCGGGGAATAACGGGTGCCCAGCTCCACCGACGCGGCGTAGGGACAGTCCGCAGTCAGGGCAGCGCCGGCGGGATGGGAAACCGCGGCGAGAGACGCGCGCAGACGGCCTGTCTGCACGGGAACCAAATGGCGGGACAGGCGCAGGGCGCTTTGGGCTGCGGCCAGGGCGCCGCTTTTCGCCGCACTTTCCGCCAGATGGGGCATGGCCGACAAGCGGCACAGAACAGGATCCAGGCCGTTCATCGGGCACACCTGCGCAAATCGGCCTGCACATGGCCGGTCAGACAGCGGGTCAGCACGCAGACATAAGGCGCGCCGTCCACCGTCACCCGGTCTCCCGGGAAGATTTCGGTGTTCCAGGGCAGCAGCAGCCGCAGCATATCCTGGACGTATTCTCCGTAGCGCAGGGCGGACAGCAAGCCGGACACGGGCCGCACGGCGGCGCGCATTTCATGTCCGCGGCACAGGACGGTCACCCGGCCGCGCTGAAGCAATCGCATGCATGCATTCCTCCTCATCTTGACATGGTAGCTGGAACAGGATCGGGAAGCCTGCGATCCGGCCCCGCGGCAGGAGGGATGCCTCCCGCCGCAGGACACTCGGCCTCCCCCTGCCGGGGGAAAGCCGTCAGGTTTTGGCCAGCCGGAAAGAGAATATTTCCCGGCGCAGGTTTTCCGGCAAATCCTGTGCGGCGCGGCGCACATCGCCCTCGGAATGCGCGCTTTCCCCTTCCATTCCCATCCGGTTATAGAAGATCACCGCCAGGCGCAGCTGCGCGTTTTGCAATTCCTCCGGCACCTGGGTGCGCCAGGTGAGGGCGCAGATCAGGGCGGCGGCGTCCCGAAGCAGGGAGAGCAGCAGATCATCCGCCGCGTCGGCGGCGTCGGGCAGGCGCAGCCGCAGCTGGGAGAGCAATTCCTGGCTCGTCATCACGTCATCCTCAGCCCAGGGCGCGCACGGCCAACTCGGGATACAGGGTCCTGAAGCCGTAAAGCACATCCATGGACAGCATTTCCCGCTTGTGCTGCATATCGTAGCCGCGCACCACCCGCAGGGACACGCCGTTGTAGTGGGTGACGTAGCTTTCCACGCCGCCGGGGGCGGTGAGGGGACGGGTGACGAAGGCGAAGGCCATGGGATGGAAGGCCAGATTGGCGGTGTGGCTGCCCGGCAGGGTGACGGCGGTGTTCGCGGCAAGCGCGGGCAGGGCGGGGGCCACCTTCACGGTGTTGATGGAATTGCTGGCAGCGGCGGCGGTATCCTCCGTGACGGTGTAAGATTTTCCGTCCACGACGATCAGGTCGCCCTTCACCAGCTTGCCGGTGAGGGAAGTGCCGGTGAGGGACAGGGCGCTGCTGCCGGCGGACACGGCGGTTTTCACCTTCACGCCCTCGGCGGCGGTGATGCCCGTCTCGTGACGGCACACGCCCTGGCTCATATAGTGGTCCATGCCCATGACGCGCCCGATACTGCCCTCCCGCAGGGCCTGGGTGGAGCCGGATTTTTCCGCATGGACGATGGCGTCCAGGGCGGTGAAGGCGGCGTCCGCTTCCGGATCCCACACTGCGCAGCGGCCAGACACGGGAGCCTTGCTCTGGTTCAGGGCTTTGCGCACGCTGGCAAAAGCGCTGAGGGTGGAGGGTGTGACGCCCGCCTCGCCCACGGTCTGATACACGTCCTGATACAGCTTCAGGCCGTCCCGGTTGATTTTTTCCGCCAGGGCCGCGGCGGCGGGATCAATGAACACCCGCGTCAGATCGTCGATGCTGGTGGCGCCCTGGAGCGCTTCGATGCCCACATCCACGGTGGCGATTTTGTCCAGCGTCACATCCACGGTGGTTTCCACGATATCCTGCGTGCTCACGCCCTGATCGGGATCGAAATCCCGGGCTTCCAGCACCACGGGCTTGCGCACCTGGATGGTGTCGCCTTTCATGGCGGAATAATCGTCGGAATAATCCTTGTGGATCAGATTGGGAAACACCAGGTGATCAATCAGCCGGGGCAGGGCGGCGCGGGCAAAATCCTTGATGGTGACAAACGAATTGGCCATGATGGGATTCCTCCTTTATTCGTTGCGGCATACGGCCGCGTAATAGTCCTCGTCGGACAGATCGGACAGGGAAACGGCGGAAGCGGACTTGGGGACGGCGGTGAGCAGCCGTTTTTCCACTTCCTGCTGCACGGCGGCGCGGAAAGCCTCCTCCAAGGTGTCCACGGCGGCGCGGAGGGCAGCTTCATCCTCCAGGCTCAGGCATTCGGCCAGGCCGGCGGGCAGGCCCCTTTCCTCCAGCGCTTCCCGGGCCATGGCTGCCATCTCGCGGCGGTTCAGGTCGGCCTCCCGGGTATCCAGGGCCTGCTGACGGCTGGATTCCGCCTGGGACAGGGCTTCCAATTGCGCGGACAGCTGCTGCGCCAGGGCGGTGAGCTGGCGCTCGGCGTCGGTCAGCGTCAGGGGCTGATCGCCGGCGGATTCCGATGCGGTGATGGGAAATTCTTCCATTTGTAACCTCCTATTTCTTTTCGGGCTTGTCCCCGTCCAGGAAGGGCAGCTGGGACAAGAGGATACTGTCGGGCACCATGCCCTCCAGGGTTTTCACCATCTGCGCGGTTTCCAGGGCAGATTCGGGCAGGGCGCGGGCAAAGGTGATGCGGATGCCGGTTTCATCCAGGGCGCGGCCGCCCTTGACGGCCAGGAAGTGGGCATAGCAGCGCAGGCGCTCCTGCAGGGCCTCCCGGAACCAGCGTTCTTTCAGGCGGGTCAACTGCTCCAGCCCCAGCAGTTTGTACTTCATAGCCACGCCGCTGACATTGCCGGCAAACTGATCGTCGGACAGATCGGGGATCATGGAAAACTTGTGGATGTCCTTTTCCAGCGCCCGGCGCAGCTCCTCCGCCCCGGCGCCGGACTGCTTGACCAGGTATTGGGCGCCGGCGTCCCGATCGGGCAGATACAGCAGCTTGTCCTGCCGCAGCTGCTGGGCGGGGGTGCGGCCCCGTTCGTCCGTTTCCAGCCGCGCGCCGTACACGATCAGCAGCGCGTCCACCAGCTGCTCCTGATCGTTCACCCGGCTTTCCTCCAGCGCGTCATAGGCGTCGATCAGGGAGAGCACCGCTTCGGCGTCGCCGGTTTCCTCTTCGTTGTTCCAGTATTCGATCAGGGGCAGATGGCCAAAATAATGGGGGCAGCGGCTGACCGGCGCGCCCCGGAGCAGGGTGGCATAACCGGCGGCGCGGTAGGTGATCCGTTCCGAATCGGTATACACATCCGCTTCATAGCCGCGGGGCGATCCGTTTTCATCGGTGATGGGATGAAAATGAATGCCGAACAGGGGATCGGAGCTGGCGTCGTCGGCGTATACCACAAAGGCGCAGCGTGGATCCAGCACGGCGGAACGGGGAGCGGCCTGACGATCGATATAAATCACTTCCACGCCTTTGCCGTACAGGGAGGCTTGGCGGGCCAACTCAATATCCACGCCGGCTACATTGGCCTGCCGGTAGGCGCGGCGCACTTCTTCCGCGCCGGGGCCGTCCCCTTGGTAGGTGACGGCGGAGCCCGCCAGATAAGAGGAAGCAATGGTGACGATGGAACGCACGAAGGCGTGATGCAGCCGGTGATCCGGCAATCCCTCGGCCCGGGCGGGACGGCCGGGGGCGGTGAGCAGCAGATAGGCGTCCCGGAGGCGGTTGAGACGCTCCGTTTGCCGCAGGTGTTCATGAAGGCAGCCCTGCAAAAGCCGGCCGGACAAGCCGTTTTGCAGGAGTGCCCGGTCGCGGGTGATCAAGGGCATTTCTCCTCTCGTTTTTTATGGGGCGAAGGGGTCGTTACAATCCCAGGGCCTTTTTGCTGCCGGTTTGGGCCCGGCGGTCCTCCATGTCGTTTTCCAGGGCATAGCGCAGGGCGTCGATCAGGTGGTTGTCCTGATCCCGGGGCCGGGGCAGGGCCACGCCGTCCCGGTCGCGCTGCCACTGGTAGCGGGTCAGTTCCTCCCGCAGGTACGCGCAGGCGGGGGACAGGATGATTTCCTGCTGCCGCAGCCACTGGATGCCGTGGAGCACGCTGTCCGGCCCTTTGCGCGCGGGATACGCCCGGATGCCCAGGGAACGCAATTCCGCGATGGATTTGGGCTCGGCGCTGTCACAGGCGATGGGGCCTAAGGACGCATAGGGCGCCAGCAGGCGGGACAGGGCCAGGTTGGTCAGGCCCGTTTCCTTGATTTCCCCGATTACCCAAACGCGCCGCTCCTTTCGCTCATACCGCAGCAGCAGGAATCCGCAGGGATCGGCGGCAAAGCCGAAATCCAGCCCCATGCGGCATTCGCCGGGCACGGGATCGGGCAGCGCCTCGCAGCGCCAGTTGGTGAAGATCACGTCCCCCGCCACGCCCCAGTTGCCCAGGGTGTACACCTGGTAATAGTAGGGGTTGCGTTCGTTTTCCAGGGCGGAGCGGTCCTCCGGGGTCAGGAAGCGGTTATCACGGTACGTGGTTTTCAGGATGGACACCTGAGGGCTTTCGCTGTAGACCCGGTCGTCCCGCCAGATGGAAAAGAATTCCTTATAGATCCAGTGGGTGCGCGCGATGGGGTTGAAGGACAGGGTGAGGCGTTTGGGGTGGGGACTGAGGCCGCGAAGACGCTTGTCCAGCTGCTTGAAATCCGTATAAGCGCATTCGGTGGCTTCCTCGATCCAGACATCCGTCAGCGCGCCCCGGGCAGGGGTGATGGACTTGATCTTTTCCACATCGTCCAGCCCGGCAAACAGGATCTGGGCGCCGTTGTTGCGGGCGGTGATGGTCCATTCGGATTTATTGACGGAAAACAGACGATTCAGGCCCAGCTGGTTCATGGCCTTCAGGATTTCGTTCCAGCAGCTGTTGCGCAGCGTGCGGGCCACCTGGCGCACCACCAGGGTATTGCGGCCCCGCAGCGTATCCAGGACGCAGCGGGTGGCCAGAAACACGCTTTTTCCGCTGCCCGCGCCGCCGAAATAGATCTGATAGCGGTGAAGATTGTTCAGGTGCGGGCGGTATGCCTTGTTGATGCAGTCACCGCGTAGCGTGATGCGCGGCATAAGATTCATTCCTCCTTTACGCAGATGTCGAAGTCGCCCCCGGCGGGAGCCTCGGCCTGGAGGGGATATACCCGCTCCAGAATCAGGGCCGCGGCCTTGAGCACGTCGCCATTGCCGGTATCGGGGTTCAGGAGCAGGTCAGATAACCTTTGCAGCGCCTGGATCGCTGCCTCCTGGGTCTTTTCCCGCACCACCTGGGCGGGAGTGGGTCGCTTTTTGCCAGCCATGCTCACCTCCTTTGAAGTACGGGTTCAGTATAGGGGAGGATGGCCTGACGTGCGCTGACCTGTTTTTTGCGGTTTTGATCCCGCCGGGCGAAACAGACCCTTGGATTTGGCGCTTGATAATTCGGATCAAACAATGTATGATAGAAGCGGAGGCGAAAGCATGGAACACAAGCGGATTCTGCTCACCGTCAGCTACGACGGCACCGCCTACTGCGGGTGGCAGCATCAGGAAAACGGGCCCAGCATTCAGGACGAACTGGAAAAGGCCCTGGAAAAAGCGCTGGGGGCGTTTACCCGGGTGACCGGGGCCAGCCGCACGGACGCGGGGGTGCATGCCCTGGGCCAGCGGGCGCATTTTGATACGGTGTCCGCGATCCCGCCGGAAAAGTATCCCTTTGTGCTGAACCGGTTTTTGCCGGAGGATATCCGCGTGACGGAGGGCATGCGCGTGGCGGACGGCTTTCACGCCCGGTTTCAGGCGGCGGGGAAATGGTACACCTACCGCATCCACAACGCGCCCCACGCCAGCGCCATTCTGCGCCACTGCACGGCCCACGTGCCGGTGCCGCTGCAGGTGGAAAGCATGCGGGCATGCGGTCGGGCGCTGCTGGGCACCCATGACTTTGCCGCTTTTGCGGCCGCCGGCGGGCAGGCCAAAACCACGGTGCGCACCATCGACGCCTTTTCGGTGGAGCAGGCAGGGGAGGAAATCACCCTGCGGGTGCACGGCGATGGGTTTTTATACAACATGGTGCGCATCATCGCGGGCACGCTGATCGACGTGGGCCATGGGAAACTGGACACGGGCTGCATGGCCCGGGCCATTGAAAGCAAAAACCGGCTGGACCTGGGGGTGACCGCTCCTGCTTGCGGGCTGGAGCTGACGCGCGTGGAATACGCATTTGAAAGGGAGGGATGAAGCAATGATCAGGGATGTGCTGCTGACCCATTTTTCCCTGTATCCCGCCATGCAGCCCCAGGACGCGGTGAAGCTGCTGTATCAAATGGAATTCGGAGCGGAGCACTTGATCCGCGACGAGAAAAAAAGCCTGGATCTGCTGTGCCGGGAAATGGCCGCGCTGCCGCCCGGGCCGGAAAAGGAGCCGCTGTATCAATCCATCGGCAACGGCCTGTGCCGGCTGAACCTGCGTCCCTGCGCCGCCCGGGGCATCCCGGCGGAGGACATCGGCCGGCTGTTTGCGGAATCGGCCCGGACGGTGCATGGAGACCGCCGGCGCTTTCAGGAAGCCCTGCGGGAACTGGAGCAATTGGCGGAGGAGGACGAAACGCCCTTTGAGGCCATCGAACTGGATGTTTTCCTGATCCAGTACCGGGATAAGAATTGCCCCGCCGTGCATCACAGCCAGGAATACCATTCCGCCTACGCCCCGGCGTATCGGGTGATGGTGCAAAAGAAGGTCAAGGATTATCTGGCGGCCAGACGGGATGGGAAAGAACGGGAAGGTTAATACTGATTCTCACCAAAAATCATGAATCTACGGGCGTCTTTTCCGCGCCGGCGATGCTTCATTCCGGTCAACGCAGCGGTGTTGCGCCTCCCTTCATTCAGCTTAGCCAGCACGAAAAAAATAAGCTCCGTATCTTTCAGTCTTTTAGATGAGAAGTAGCATAAGAGATTAAGAAAATCTTAAATTTTGCAGCTTTCTTCCTTCTTCGTTGCATCTATACGGTTTTTCTGGTATAATCCAGTACAGGATAACAAGGTCGTTATCTGAAATTTCAAACAGGAGGCACGTTCCATGAAAAAGATTCTTGCTCTTTTCCTTACTCTTGCGCTGTGCCTTGGCGCTGTGAGCGCTTTGGCCGAAGCGGTGAATCCCGCGGACATCGAAGATACCATCACCTCTGAGGATGGCACCTATGTGCTGGCGTTCGTGACGGACGTGGGTCAGCTGAAGGACAAGTCCTTCAACGAAGGCACTTGGAACGGTGTGAAGACCTATGCCTATGAAAACGGCCTGACCTACAAGTACTATCAGCCCGCCAATGGCGACCAGGCCACTGACGATGACCGCTACGACGCCATGAAGGCCGCTGCCGAAGCGGGCGCCAAGGTGATCGTGTGCGCCGGCTTCATGCAGGGCACCGCGCTGGCCAAGGCTGCGGCGGAATACCCGCAAGTGAAGTTCGTGTTCATCGACGGTTGGGCTTTTGACGGCATGGACAACGAAGTCGGCGTTGCTTACAAGGAAGAGCAGTGCGGCTATTTCGCCGGCTATGCCGTCGTGATGGACGGCTTTGAGAAGCTGGGCTTCTCCGGCGGCGGCGGCGGCACCAACCCTGCCTGCATGCGCTACGGCTACGGTTTCGCGCAGGGCGCCAATGATGCCGCTGCGAAGCTGGGCAAGACCGTGGAACTGAAATACACGTGGGCTTACGGCGCTTCCTTCAGCCCCTCCGCTGAACTGCAGACCCTGATTTCCGGCTGGTATGAGACCGGCACCGACGTGGTGTTCTCCTGCGGCGGCTCCATCTTCCAGTCCATCACTGCTGCAGCTTCCGCCAACGATGCCTATGTGGTGGGCGTTGACGTGGACCAGTCCTATGAATCCAAGACCGTTGTCACTTCTGCCCTCAAGGGTCTGGTGGAAGGCACCCGCTGGGCCGTGGCCAAGGCCTTCGACGGCACCTGGGATGAAATCGGCGGAACCGCCGTGTCCCTGGGCGTGAAGGAAGACGCTGTGGGCCTGCCCGTGGAAACCTGGGCGCTGGAAGCCTTCTCTGTGGAAGACTATGAAGCGCTGAAAGCCGCCATGATCTCCGGCGACCTGGTGGTGGACGATAACGCTCCCGCGAATCCCGCGGAAGTTGCCTGGAGCAACCTGACTGTGGATTACGTGGAATAATTCACATTCGATCAATAGGGAGGGCTTCGGCCCTTCCTGTTTTTCTTGTGGTGCATCCAGCGCACAGCTGGTGGACCGCTCGCAAAGGCGGAGTTGATACAGCCGCCAAATCGGTTATGGAACATGACCATCCGGCTTCCGGGTGGATCAAGCGACAGGGGAGTGATGGCGCTTGAATCGCGAGAATGATTATGTGATTGAGATGCTGCATATCACCAAGGAATTCCCGGGCATCAAGGCAAACGACGATATCACGCTGCAATTGCGGCGCGGGGAAATCCATGCGCTGCTGGGGGAAAACGGTGCGGGAAAATCCACGCTGATGAGCGTGCTGTTTGGCCTGTACCAGCCGGAAAAGGGCGAAATACGCAAGGATGGGAAACCCGTCAAGATTCACAATCCCAACGACGCCACCGCCCTGCACATCGGCATGGTGCATCAGCATTTTAAGCTGATCGAAGTATTCACCGTGCTGGACAACATCATCCTGGGCGCGGAAGACACAAAAATGGGCTTCGTGCAGCGCAAGGAAGCCCGCAAAAAGGTGGAGGAGCTTTCCAAACGCTACGGCCTGGCAGTGGATCTGGACGCCAAGGTGGAGGATATCACCGTGGGCATGCAGCAGCGTGTGGAGATCCTGAAAATGCTGTATCGCGAAAACGAAATACTGATTTTCGACGAGCCCACAGCCGTGCTGACGCCCCAGGAAATCACCGAACTGATGCAGATCATGAAGGGGCTGGCCAAGGAAGGCAAATCCATCCTGTTCATTTCCCACAAGCTCAATGAAATCATGGAGGTGTCCGACCGGGTGAGCGTGCTGCGCAAAGGACGCTACATCGGCACGGTGAATACCAAGGACACGACCGCCGTGGAATTGAGCCGCATGATGGTGGGCCATGACGTGCAGCTGGTGGTGGATAAGAGCCCCGCTCAGCCCGGCAAAACGGTGCTGAAAGTGGTTGATTTGCACGTACCTTCCCGCCTCTACAAGCATGACGCGGTGAAGGGCGTCAGCTTCACGGTGCGTCAGGGCGAAATCGTCTGCATCGCGGGCATTGATGGCAACGGCCAGACGGAATTGGTGTTCGGCTTGAGCGGGCTGGAAAAATGCTCCGGCGGCAAAATCGAAATCAACGGCGTGGACATCACCCATGCGCCCATCCGCAAGCGCAGCGAGGCGGGCATCAGCCATATCCCCGAGGACCGGCATAAGCATGGCCTGGTGCTGGATTACACGCTGGAGCAGAACATGGTGCTTCAATCCTTTGAGGAACCGCGCTTCCAGCACCTGGGCTTCATTAAATTCGACGCAGTGCGCAAATATGCCGAACGCCTCATCGAGGAATACGATGTGCGTTCCGGACAGGGGCCGGTCACGATTGCCCGCTCCATGTCCGGCGGTAACCAGCAGAAGGCCATCGTCGCCCGGGAAATCGACCGGGACCTGCCTTTGATGCTGGCGGTGCAGCCCACGCGCGGCCTTGACGTCGGCGCGATTGAAAACATCCATAAGCAAATCGTGGCCCAGCGGGACGCTGGCAAGGCCGTGCTTCTGGTAAGCCTGGAGCTGGACGAGGTCATGAATCTGTCGGATCGCATCCTGGTCATGTACGAGGGCGAAATCGTGGGCGAGCTTGACCCGAAGCAGACCACGGTGGAAGAATTGGGCCTGTACATGGCGGGCGCCAAACGGCAGCAGCAGGGGAAGGAGGCGCTGGCATGAAAAAGGAATCTTTCTGGGAGAAGGCCGGTACCCGGTCCGTGCTGGCGTCGCTGGTGGCGATCCTGATCGGTATGCTGGCGGGCGGCATCGTGATCCTGATTGTCGGCGCCACCAACTCCACCCTGGGCCTTGGCGGCGCGTGGGAAGGGCTGCGCCTGGTGGTGGCCGGGCTGTTTTCCAAGGGACGCGACGCTGCAGGCAACCTAATATTCGGGTTTAACCCCACCACCTTCGGCAACATGCTGTTCCGGGCTGTGCCCCTCATCATGACGGGCCTGTCCGTGGCGCTGGGAAACAAGGCGGGCCTGTTTAACATCGGCGCGCCGGGCCAATACCTGGCGGGCACGGCGGCCAGCCTGTTTGTGTCCCTGTCCCTGCCGACCAATGTGCTTCCCACCTGGCTGATCTGGCTGATTGCGTTTTTAGCGGGCATGATCGCCGGGGCGCTGTGGGGCTCCATCCCGGGGCTGCTCAAGGCGTATCTGAACATCAATGAGGTGCTGGCCTGCATCATGACCAACTGGATCGCGGCCAATCTGGTCACCTGGGTTTTTGAGGGCAGCAACCTGAAAAACGTCCTGGAGGGCACCAAATCAGGCTACATTTACAAAACGTCCACCGTCATGAACGACGTGATCATCGATGGCGTACGCCAGACTGTAGGCGCGAATGTGCCGGAGGGGGCCCAGGTGGTGGCCACCCGCGGCGGCGTCGCCACGGCCAAGCTGGGGCTGGACAGCCTCTTCTCCGGCAGCCAGGTGAACGCCGGGATCCTGGTGGCGATCCTGATCGCCATCGTGATTTATGTGATCCTCAGCAAGACCACCCTGGGCTACCAGCTGAAGGCGTGCGGCGCCAACCGCTACGCCGCCCGGTACGCCGGTATTCGGGATCGGCGGAACATCGTGCTCACCATGGCGCTGGCCGGCGCTCTGGCTGCGGCAGGCGGCGCGCTGTATTCCCTCTCCGGCAACACGGAATTCTTCTGGAACACGTACCAGTCCTTGCCGGCGGAGGGCTTTAACGGGATCCCTGTGGCCCTGCTGGCGATCAATAATCCCATCGGCGTCATCTTTTCGGCCACCTTCATGTCCATGCTGCAGATCTGCGGCCAGAAACTGACGGAATTGACAGCGTTCAACGAGTATATTACCAACGTGATCATTGCCGTGATCGTGTATCTGTCGGCGTTCATGCTGGTGATCAAGACCTGGATCGGCAGGCTGCGCAAAGGAAAGGAGGCGGGGAAATAATGCCGTTTCTGATTCGTCAAACCCTTATTTACGCGGTGCCGCTGATGCTGGTGGCTCTGGCGGGCGTGTTCGCGGAGCGCAGCGGTATTATCAATCTGGCTTTGGAAGGCATCATGATTTTCGGCGCGTTCATGGGCGTGCTGTTCGTGCGTTTTGTGCAGCAATGGGGCTGGTTCCAGGCGGCCTATGACGCTAAAAACATCTTTAGCCTGCAATGCTTCTGTCTGCTGGCCATGCTGTTCGCGGCGGCCATGGGGGCGCTGTTCAGCCTGCTGCTTGCCTTTGCGGCTATCAACCTGAAGGCGGACCAGACCATCGGCGGTACGGCGCTCAACCTGCTGGCCCCCGCCGTGGTGCTGTTTTTCATCCGCATCATCGCGAACCAGAACACCCTGAACATGTACAAGGACGACGCCGCCGGCTGGTTCATGCTGAAAAAATCCATGTTCGGCTACGGCCGCAAGGAGGAAATGAACTTTCTCGGCTCCACATTCGTGGATAAGGTGTATGTGGCCACCTATATCTGCATCATCGTCTTTGTTCTCATGGCGATCATCCTGTATAAAACCAAGTTCGGCATGCGGTTGCGTTCCTGCGGTGAAAATCCTCAGGCCAGCGCTTCCCTGGGCATCAACGTGATCAAAATGCGCTACGCCGGCACCGTCATTTCCGGCGCGCTGGCCGGCATGGGCGGCTTCGTGTACGTGCTCACGACGGCCAACTGCTCCGCGAACGGCGATGTGGCGGGCTTCGGCTTCCTGGCCCTGGCGGTGATGATCTTCGGCAACTGGAAGCCCCTGAACATCTGCGGGGCCGCATTGCTGTTCGGCCTGTTCAAGTGCATCGCCGCTTCTTACTCCACTCTGGATATCAACGGCGACGGCGTTTACATGCTCAAGGAACTGAACATCAATACCAACATTTACCGCATGATGCCCTATGTGATCACCCTGATCGTGCTGGCGTTCACATCCAAGAGCAGCCGCGCGCCCAAGGCAGAGGGCATTCCCTACGATCCCGGCAAACGGTAACACAGCGGCCGTTTTGAGGAATTTACTGGACAGATGGGCATTCATCGCCTATAATGAATCCGTGGATTCCGGCGGCGTACAGCGGGAGGATCGGCGAATACGATCCTCATCGACAGGGCTGGAGGCGACCAGCCCTGTTTTTTTCATCGCCGGGGAAAGGGACATGAAATGTCGGAGGGCGTTTATGCGCTGGAAATGCTGCGCGGGAACCGCGGGTTTTCCGCGGAGCAGAAGGGGATGTGCGCAGCGCTGCAATTGAAAAATGGCCGGGTGCATGCCCTGCTGGGGGACTGCGGCGCGGGAAAAAGCGCGGTGGCGGACGCCTTGTGCGGGCTGCATCCGGAGAAGGGCGCGCGGATCATGCTGCAGGGCCGGGAAAAGCGCCTGCGTTCGCCGGCCGCTGCCCGGGCCAGCGGCATCGCGCTGGTGCGGCTGCGCACCCAAATCGCGCCGTCCATGACGGTGATGCAGCATATCCTGCTGGGCGCAGGCCGCGGCGTTCCGGGCCCGATGCGAAGGAAAAAGGCGCGCCGGCGGATCGAGGCGCTGATGGAGCAATATGATCTGACGGTCGATCTGAAGGCGCGGATAGGCGCGGTGTCCGCCGGCATGCGGGAGGAAGCGTCGGTGCTGCGCGTGCTGTACCGGGACAGCGACATCGTGGTCTTTGATGAACCGGCGGCGGATCTGACGCCTCAGGAGGCGGACCGAATGTTCCGCTGCATGCGAAAAATGGCGGCGGCGGGGAAAGCGGTGCTGTTTACCACACGCAAGCCGGAGGAAGCCATGTCAGCGGCCGATGACTGCACCGTGCTGCGGGACGGGATGCTGATGAAGGCCGTTCCGGTTCCGGAAACGGATGCCGAGGCGCTGTATCGCTTGATGACCGGGCAGGACAGGCAGCCGCTTCCCGAGAAAAAGGAAATCGCGGCGGGCAGCGTGGTGCTGGAGGTCCGGGATGCGTCGGTACGGCGGGGAAAGCGCCGGGGACAGCCAGTCAAATCTGTGTCGCTGGAGGCCCGGGCCGGGGAGATCCTGTGCGTGGCCGGGCAACGGGGCAGCGGCCTTACCACGCTGGCCGACGCGCTGGCGGGGGTCATCCCCCTGTCCGGCGGGCGCATCCGGCTCAACGGGGAGAACATCACCGCCCTGGACGCGCTGGAACGGGCGGAGGAAGGCGTCGGCTATCTTCCCTGGCGGGATCATGGGCTGGCAGCCGGCCTGTCTATGACGGAAAACATGATGATGAAGCGCACCGGCGATCCGGCTGTGCAGGATAGCGGGTGGATCCGCGGACGCAATGCGCGGGCCTTGACCTGGCAATGGCTGGACCATTACCGTCTTTCGGACGCTGACGGGCCGGCGTCCTCTCCTCGCTGCATGAGCCGCGGCCAGCGGCAGCGGGCCGTACTGGGCCGGGAAATGGATCGGGGCACCCAGGTGCTGCTGGCCACGCTGCCCCTGACGGGCCTGAATGAAACGGAGCGGCGGGATATGATCAGCCTGCTGATGGCTGTAAGGGAGAGCCGGCGCGCGGTGATCCTGTTCACCACCGACGCGGAGGAGGCCATGGCCCTGGGGGATCGGATCGTGGTGCTGCGGGGCGGAGAAATCGTGGGCGAATTCCACCCGGAGGCGGCTTCCGCCCGTGAGGTGGGGCTGTACATGACCGGCGACAGGCGGCAGGGCATGGAGGATTACTTTGATGAGGAATGAAAGGCTGGCCGTTATCTGGCGGGTCATGTGGCGGGCGGCGGTGTGCCTGGCGGCGGTGCCGGCCGTCAGCTTTGCTGTCATGACGGCGCTGGCGCTGATCCGGGAGGGAGCTGGATTGCCGGATGCGGCGGGCATCGCGCTGCGCCAGGGGCTGCTTCCGTTGATCCGGGGCGGCTTTGGCGCGGGCGCTGAAAGCCTGCGCGCCGTGATCGCGGAGGCCGGCGTGCTGATGCTGATGGCGCTGTCCGTTGCTCTGTGCCTGCGGGCGGGACTGCTGAACGTGGGCGCGCCGGGGCAGTACGCCGTGGGCGTATGCGCGGCGTGGATGTGCGCCGCGGTGTGGGAGCTGCCCTGGTTCGTGAGCGTGGCGGCATCTGCCGCGGCGGGAGCCTTAGCCGGAGCGTTATTCGGCTGGATGCGGCGCCGGAGCGGGAGCGCGGCGGCCGATGTGCTGCTGGACGCATTGATCCTGTGCGCGGTATACGCGGTGATCCAGCGGGTTTCTGCTCAGACGGCGGGAGGCGGAGCCATCCCGGAAGCGCGTCAGATCCCGGCGCTGGGGAAGGGCACGGACGGTTATCTTGCCCGCCCTGTCACCTGGGGCGTTTTGGCCGCGCTGATAGGTCCGCTGGTGCTTTGGACTGTGGAAAAATTCCATATATGGGGTTACGGCATGCGCCTGATGGGCGCGTCCGGCCCCGCGGCGGAATACGCCGGTGTGAACAGGAAAAGAATGACGGTACTGTGTATGACGCTGTCCGGCCTGCTGGCAGGCCTCGGCGGCGGCAGCGGCGCCCTGTCCGGCATGGCCCAGGGCATTTCCGCCGCGGAAGCCGGATTGGATGGCCTGGGAGCGGCGCTGCTGGCCGGCGGACATCCGCTGGGCGTCCTGCTGTCTTCGGCGGCAGCGGCGCATCTGCGGGGCGGATGCAGGCGGATGGGCGCGCCTTATGACGGCGGCTTGGCCGCCTGGCTGATCTGCGGCGGGCTGATGCCGCTTTGCGGCTGGACGCTGCGCGTATGGCGGATGAAAGCAGAGCGGCGTCTCCGCGGGAAAAAGGAGGAAGCACCATGACGGAGTTTGCGCTCACGGCGCTGCTGTGCCTGGCGGTTCTGCTCCCCATGGCCTGGAGCGCCATGCCCGCCGGCCGCGGCGGCGCGCTGCACGTGGGGCTGGCCGGCGCGATGATCCTGGGCGGATGGGCCGGGATGCAGGCGGGCCGCCTGCCGCTGACGCCGGCCCAGGCCGCGGTTTGCGCCGTCGCTGTATCCGGGTGCGTCGGCGCCCTGTACGCGCTGGCAGCGGGAAGCCTGGCCGCGCTGCGCCATACGGACCGATCGGTGAGCGGCGCGGTGATCAATCTGGTGTTTGCCCTCCCCGCGCTGCTGATGGGCGGCGTAAACGGCGGCGGGACAGCGGAGGAAACCTTGCTGAGACAGACGCTGACCGTCCGCTGGCAGGAGATGGAAATCAGCCTGCTCCTGCCCGTGGGACTTCTCCTGGCTGCGGCCATTGCCGCGCTGCTGTATGCCACGAAATGGGGCATCGGTGTCCGGGCGGGCGGCGAAAACCCCGACGCGGCGGCGGAAGCGGGCCTGGGACGGTATGCTTCCCAGGCGAAGGGCTGGCTGCTGGCCGGGCTGACGGCCGGGATCGGAGGGTTCAGCTGGCATCTGAACGGCCCGGCGGGGGGATTTGCCCTGTCTGCGGCTGGCATGGCGCTGCTGGCCCTGGCCGCTGTCCGGGGCGGCGGATACCGTCCCGTGCGGACGCTGCTTTGGGCTGCCGCGCTGTCCCTGCTGCGGGCGCTGAGCGCATGCGCAGGGCAGTTTTCCTGGGTGTCAGGTCTTCAATGGCCGGAAGAAACCTGGCTGCTGCTGCCCTATGCGGCGGCGCTGCTGCTGATGCTGGTTCACGGAAAGGAAAAAAGCCCCGCCCAGCGGAGCGTCCGTGAATTCTGAGAGAGCCCAAAGGAGGCATATACGATGAAAAGACGAATCGCGCTGTTGCTGACTGTCCTGGTGCTGGCGCTGGCCGCGGGCGCACAGGCGGAATCCCATCCGCTTTTGTACCGGGTGACGGACGCGGAGGGCCACACGGTGTACCTGCTGGGCACCATTCACGTGGGCAGGGAAGATTTTTATCCCCTGAGCGACGCGGTGGAGCAGGCCTATGCGGAAGCGGAGGTCCTGGCGGTGGAGGCGGATATCCTGGCCTTTTCCCAGAATCTGATCAAAATGACCCAGATGTCCATGGCGCTGATGTACGGGCCGGGGGACGACGCCACAAAGCACATGTCCCCGGAAAACTATGCCTTGGCGGTGGAAAAGATCAATTATCCGGAAATCCTGCTGCGTCGGATGCGCCTGGCGGCCTGGATGTCGCTATCGGAGGAACTGTCCTATGATATGGCGGGGCTCAGCTCCGATTTGGGCGTGGATATGCATCTGCTGCGCCGCGCCCACGCGGATGGTAAGCCGATCGACGAATTGGAAGGCATGGAGGAGCAGATGGAGCTGCTCCTCGGATTGCCGGACAGCATCGTGGAAATGCAGATCATGAGTTCGCTGGAGAATACGGCCGCCGCGGCCGCCGCCATCAATACCCTGGCGCTCGCCTGGCAGAACGGAAATGAAGCGCTGTTCACAATGTTGCTGCAAAGCGAGGATGTGGCGCTGGATCAGCTGCCGGAGGAAATCCGGGCGGATTATGAGGCGTATATGGATGCCATGTATCAGGACCGGAACGCCGGCTTTGAGGAGCAGGCGATCCGCTATCTGGCGGATGGGAAAACAGCATTGATCGCCATCGGCGCGGCCCATATCGTGGGGGAGGATGGCCTGGCGCAGCGCCTGGCCTGGGATGGCTTCACGGTGGAGGAAATCGGGCGCTGAACGCACCGGACAGGGAGACGGAATCAGGTCTCCCTGTTTTTTTGTCTTGATACGATTCTTCTAAGATCCAAATTGGCAAGGATGAAACAAGAGCAAAGGGACGACGGGGGTGTTCTCTTTCGGAGCCCGAAAGAGAACCAGAAAGGGCACCATAACGGTGGTGGTCATCGTATAGCTTCTGGCCCGGCCGCTGAAAGCGGCCAACCCGGATGCAAAGCATCCGGGGAAAGCCGGGGGATCATCCTCAGGGAAAAGCGAGCTTTTCCCTTGGGATTTCCCCGGCTTTCTCTGGGCCAGAAGCTCTCAAGCTTTCCGCAATCCCAGCGTAACACGCGACGATTCCTTGGCTCTATCGATCAAGCAGCTTCGCGAGGAGTGGGTCCAGGGGATCATCCCCTGGCGCGGGGTTCAGGGGCCGCGCAGGCCCCTGCCTCGTTCTCCCGTTCTTTTATCACCTTTTGCGTATTGTGTTTTAGAACGCGAATAATATAAATCGACGGACAATGAATATGGGATTTCGCTGGGCGGCGATGATTGGATGTTTCCCGATTTTTCCTGTATAGCGATGGCGTGCGGTGGCATGATACCGCTGAAAAGGGGGAATGACGGATGAACAAACGATGGATCCGGGCCATGGCTGCGGGCCTGTGCCTGATCGCGCTGGCCCTGACGCTGGCGGGATGCGGAGTCGCCGGCGGCGCCGCCGATGGCGCGCCGGATCACTCCGTGTCGCCCAAAAAGGACGATACCCAGGCGGGGGATCAGCCGGCATTGCCGGACAAGCTGGAGAAAAACGACCAGGGTGTGCCTGTGCTGCGGGTTTACGATGTGGACGCGGAGGAGAACCGGGAGATGAGCATCGAAAGCTACGTGCAGGGTGTGCTGGCGGGGGAAATGAAAAACGATTGGCCGCTGGAGGCCTTGAAAGCCCAAGCCATCCTGGCCCGCACCTTTGTGCTGAAATTCTGCTCGGAAAAGGAAAGCCGCTATCGGGGAGCGGACATTTCCACCGACATTCAGGAAGCCCAGGCCTATGATTCCACCGGCATCAACGATCGCATTGAGCAGGCGGTGAAGGAAACCCGGGGAATGGTGCTGTCCTACCGGGGAGAATTGCCTTACGCCTGGTTTCACGCCCATTCCGGCGGGGCGACGGAACGGGCGGTGGAAGGGCTGCATTATGATCAGGAGGAGCCGGGATATACCAAGGTGACCCAGGGGCGGGAGAGCGACAAAGCCCCGGAGGATGCCCGGCAGTGGGCCGCCAGGTTCACGCCGGCGGAAGTGATCCGGGCGGCGGCGCAGGCAGGCGCGTCAGGCATCAAGGAAATCACCTCCATCCAGATCGGCCAGACGGGGGAGAGCGGCCGCGCTGTGACCGTCGAAATCAATGGCCAGCCGGTATCCGCGCCGGAACTGCGTCTGGCGCTGGGCTCCACCCGCATGCGGTCTACCCTGCTGACGGAACTGCGCCTGGAGGATGGCGCAGTGGTGATGAAGGGCAAGGGATACGGCCATGGGGTGGGCATGCCCCAGTGGGGCGCGTATGGGATGGCGGAGGAGGGCCGCACGGCGGAGGAAATCGTGCGGTATTATTTCAACGGCGTGACGGTGGAGACACTGTGGTGAGCAAAACCGCGTTTGACGGGGCCCCGTAGGGGCCTTTTTGCATATTCATTCATATATTCGTTAATATTTGAATAAATATGGCGCGCTGCCTTTGCCAAAAACACGAAGAAAAAACAGTGAACGCTGTAGGAATCCCCGGATTTTTGTTGTATTGATCTTGCAAAGCGCCGCTATATGTGGTATGCTTATCAACAAATGATACTGCCCGGCAGTTTCGCCGGACACCACTCATTACCGCAAGAAGAAGGGAGAATGAAAATGAAAAAATGTATTTCCCTGCTGCTGTGCCTGACGCTGATGGCGGGCGTGTGCGCCTTTGCCGCGGCGGAGGAGCCGGTGACCTACAGGACACTTTACAGCGGCGAGGTGACCACCCTGAATTACCTGGTCACTTCCAGCACCAATGAATTCGGCCTGGCCGCCAATCTGATCGACACCTTGGTGGAGTATGACAATTACGGCCAGATCCAGCCTTCCCTGGCGGATAAATGGAACGTCAGCGACGACGGGCTGACCTACACCTTCCACATCCGGGACGGCGCGACCTGGGTGAAGGCCGACGGAACGTTTTACGCCAATGTGACGGCGGACGACTTCGTGGCGGCCGCTCAGTACATCCTGGATGCCAAGCATGCGTCCAGCACGGCGGATATCCTGTACGGCGCGATCCAGAACGCCGAGACGTATTACCTGAAATCCTGCATCGGCGAGGAAGAACAGGCCCTGGACGCGGCGGCGTTCAAGGATAAGCTCAGCGAGGATTATGACGACCTGCTGGATGCGGCTGCTTTTGATTTGGACGCCGAGGCGTTCAAGCCCTATGTGCTGGATCTGCTCGCGAATGTTTCGTGGGATGACGTGGGCATTCAGGCCCCGGACAGCAGCACCCTGGTGTACACCCTGAAAAAGCCCATCCCCTATTTCCTGTCGATGCTGACCTACGTTTGCTTCATGCCCGTGAATGCACAGTTCCTGGCGGAAGCGGGCGACGGATTCGGCCTGGCGACCGGCAACGACACCATCCTCTATAACGGCGCTTATGTGCTGGATACCTTCCTGCCCCAGGAAAAGACCATTCTGGCCAAGAACCCCACCTATTGGGACGCGGACAAGGTATACATTGAGAAGATCGAAGAAACCTACAACAAGGAAGCGGCCAACGTGGCGCCCCAGTACTTCCTGGACGGCAACATCGACGGCTTCGGCATTGACAACGCCATGGCGGCGGAATGGCTGGCCGATCCCGAGAAGGCCGATTTCGTGCGGCCCGTGCGCCAGTACGGTCAGTACAGCGCCTGGTATTCCTTCGACTACAACCCGGCTTTCGAGGAAGAATACGAGCCCGAAAACTGGAAGATCGCCGTGGCCAACGAGAATTTCCGCCAGTCCATTTTCCATGGCCTGGATCGTGTGAAGGCCACCTTGAACGTGGATCCCATCAACGCGGAAGAACTGCTGTATAACACCATCACGCCCACCGACTTCGCCACCTACAAGGGCACCGACTACGTGAACATGGGCGAGCTGGCCGCCTTCTCCGCTGTGGGCGCGGATACCTTCAATGAGGAGCTTGCCCTGGAGTACAAGGCCAAGGCTGTGGAGGAACTGACCGCCGCGGGCGCCACCTTCCCCATCAAAATGAAGATGATGTACAACGTGGCCCTGTCCTGGTGGGCTGATGAATGCCAGACCGTGGAGCAGCAGCTGGAAGGCCTGCTGGGCACGGATTACATTGATATCATCATCGTCAGCGGCGCCAACAGCGGCTTCCTGGGCAACCGCCGCCAGGGAAATTACGCCTTCATGAAGGTGAACTGGGGCGCTGACTATGCCGATCCGGAAACCTACACCGATCCCTTCGATGTAGCCGGCGGCAACAGCTACCGCTTCACCGACACAGCCATTGAGAATGTGGACCTGACCGAGTATAAGGAGCTTCTGGCGGCCGCGAAGGCCATCACCGGCGACACCGAAGCGCGCTATCTGGCCTTTGCCAAGGCGGAAGCTTACCTGATTGAGCATGCCTACATGATTCCCATGAGCCCCTGGAGCGGCGGGTACACCGTCAGCAAGCTGGACACCTTCACCTCCCAGTACGCTCCCTTCGGCATTTCTCAGGAGCGCTACAAGGGCCAGAAGATGCTGGATCATCCCATGAGCACCGACGAATACTATGACGCTTACGACGCCTGGCAGGAGGCCCGCGAGGCGCTGGCCACCGCCGAATAAAGCAAACAAAGGAAAACTGCAGCTCGATCAAACAAACAGACCCGGATTGCGGCAGGCCTCAAAACCTGCCGTAATCCGCATCTGTGTATTATGGGGAGGCCCACAGCCGCATGGCGAAATATATTCTCAAGCGCCTCGGTACGTCTCTGTTCACGCTGGCGGTCATTCTGACCATTGTATTCGTACTGGTGCGTCAGATGCCCATCGAAGGGTATTTTGACAATTTTGACAAGCTGGACCAGGCCGTGATCGACGCCCGGCTGAAGCAGCTGGGCCTGAAGGACCCTCTGCCGGTGCAGCTCAAGGATTTTTTTGTGCGCCTGATACACGGTGATCTGGGCACGTCGGCCCGGTACGCCGTGAACGTATCCATCTCCGAAATCATCGGCAAAAAAGCGCCCCTTTCCATCGAAATGGGCGTGATTTCCATGGCGCTGTCGCTGGTGCTGGGCATTCCGCTGGGCGCCGCCATGGCCCGAAGCAAGAATAAATTCTGGGATCAGTTCGGTACGGCGTTCATCGTGTTCGTCAGCGCCGTTCCCGCTGCCATTTATTATATTTATATTCAGTCCTTTGGCTCCACGCTGCTGGGCTTTCCCATGCTGTTCAGCCGCGATGACTGGCGCACGTGGATCCTGCCCGTCTTTTCCATGTCTCTGGGCAATATTGCCTATTACGCCATGTGGCTGCGCCGCTACATGGTGGATGAAATGAACAAGGACTATGTCCGCCTGGCCCGGGCCAAGGGCGTGAAGGAAAAAAACATCACCATGCGGCACGTGTTCCGCAATTCGTTCGTGCCGATGATCCAGTATATCCCCACCTCCCTGCTGTACACGGTCAGCGGATCGATCTACATTGAGTCGCTGTATTCCGTGCCCGGCATGGGTGGACTGCTGGTGGATGTGATTGCCCGGCAGGACAATCCCATGGTGCAGGCCCTGGTCATGATTTACGCCAGCATCGGCATCGTGGGCATGATCCTGGGCGATTTGCTGATGGCCGTGATCGATCCCCGTATTTCCCTGGCCAGAAAGGACAGCGCGCGATGAAGGTGAAAAAGCCCAAGGATGCCCTCACCGCTCCCCTGGAGCAGGCAATCGAGGAGCAAATCACAAAAAAGGATCTGCAGTTCGCGGCGTATGATCCCGAAGCGGGAGAGCGGAGCGGTTATTCCAATTATTCTTATTGGGGCAGCACGCTGCGGTGCTTCTTCAAAAACCGGGTGGCCGCGGGATTCATGCTGGTGCTGGTGGCGCTGCTGCTGTTCACCTTTATCCAGCCGCTGCTGCCCCTGCAGTTCGAGGCCAATCTGATTATCGACCATCCCATCACCAAAAAACAGATGAGCAATCTGCCGCCCGCCGTCACCAACGTGGCGGCGACAGCGCCTGCCGGCACCAGGCTGCTGGTGCACCCCTTTGACAGTGAGGAATGGGCGGCGGTGGATAACGTGGTTTCCACCATCAAGGCGCGCAAGGAATTCACCGTGCTGGAATACGGCGAGGAATGGTGCTATATTTCTTATGGGGATGAGGAGGGCTATGTTCGCAACGATTTTACCACCAAGATCAAGTTCCCGGACGATCAGGCAGCTACGCCCTATCAGGCAAAATCCAATTTCCCGCTGAGCCTGTATTCCAGTCCCAGCGATCTGAGCAACAACGGCGACGCCCTGTTCTGCCTCAAGAGCCAGCTGGATATGGACGGAAACACCGCTGTTGCCCGGCAGGATGTCCCATTGCGCCTGCTGCCCGATACGCGGCCCTTCCTCTTTGGCACCAACAGCGCCGGACAGGATCTGTGGGCCAAGGTGTGGTCCGGCACGCGCACGTCCCTGTTCATCGGCATCACCGTGGCCGCCCTGCAATCCTTGATCGGCATCCTGGTGGGCGTGCTGTGGGGCTATGTCAAATCCCTGGATAAACTGCTGACCGAAATCTATAACGTGATCGACAATGTGCCCACCACCATCGTGCTGATCCTGGTGTCCTATATCATGCGGCCCAGCGTGCAGACACTGATCCTGGCCATGACGGTGACCGGGTGGGTGGGCATGGCGCGGTTTATCCGCAACCAAATCGTCATCATCCGGGACCGGGATTACAACATGGCTTCCCGATGCCTGGGCGTGGGCACATCCCGCATCATCCTGCATAATCTGCTGCCTTATCTGGTTTCGGTCATCACGCTGCGGCTGGCCCTGGCGGTGCCCGGCGCCATCGGCAGCGAGGTGTTCATCACCTATATCGGTCTGGGCCTGCCCCTGAGCGTGCCTTCCCTGGGCAACCTGATCAACGAAGGCCGTAAAATGATCTCCACCAGCCAAAGCTACCAGCTGCTGTTCCCCACCATCATCCTCAGCATCATCACGATTTCCTTTTATATCATCGGCAACGCCTTCGCCGACGCGGCCGATCCCAAGAACCATCTGTAAAAGGAGGGAAAAACAGATCATGGAAGAAAAAACGCCCATTCTTTCCGTGCGCAATCTGAATGTGAAGTTTTCCCTCCGGGGAAAGGTGCTGCACGCCATCCGGGATGTGTCCCTGGATTTGTATAAGGGGGAGACCCTGGCCATCGTGGGGGAAAGCGGCAGCGGAAAATCGGTGCTGACCAAAACGTTCATGGGGCTTCTGGATCAGAACGGCTGGATCGATTCGGGCAGCATCCTGTTTCAGGGCAAGGACCTGGCAAAGTACAAAACGGAAAAGGAATGGCTGACCATCCGGGGCGGGGAAATTGCCATGGTGCTGCAGGACCCCATGACCAGCCTGAATCCCCTGAAAACCATCGGCGCTCAGATCCGGGAGGCGCTGATGCTGCACCGGAGCATGAACAAGAGCCAGGCGTATCAGCGCACCATCGAATTGCTCAACGATGTGGGCATTCCCGATCCCGTCCGGCGCATCCGCCAGTATCCCCATGAGTTTTCCGGCGGCATGCGGCAACGGGTGGTGATCGCCATCGCGCTGGCCTGCAATCCCCAGATCCTCATCTGCGATGAACCCACCACGGCCCTGGATGTGACCATCCAGGCCCAGATCCTGCATCTGATCCGCGACCTGGTGAAGAAATACGCTTTGACCACCGTGTATATCACCCACGATCTGGGCGTGGTGGCCAATGTGGCGGACCGGGTGGCCGTCATGTATGCCGGGGATATCGTGGAGATCGGCACCAGCCGGGAGGTATTTTACGATGCCCGTCATCCCTATACGTGGGCGCTTCTGTCCTCCCTGCCGCAGCTGGGCCACCGGGGGGAAAAGCTGTTCTCCATTCAGGGAACGCCTCCCAACCTGTATGCCGAAATCAAGGGGGACGCCTTCGCGCCCCGGAATCCCCATGCGCTGAAGATCGATTTTGAACGCCGGCCGCCCCTGTTCCAGGTCAGCCCCACGCATTGGGCGCGCACCTGGCTTTTGCATCCTGACGCGCCTTCCCTGGACCCGCCGGAAGTATTGCAGCGGCTGCGGCAGGAGGAATGGCAATGAGTGAACAACCCATTCTGTCGGTGCGGGATCTGAAGGTGGATTTCGGTTCCCACCGGAAACCCTTCCACGCTGTGCGTGGCGTCAGCTTTGACGTATTCCGGGGGGAAACCTTCGGCCTGGTGGGGGAATCCGGCTCCGGAAAAACCACCATCGGCCGCGCCATCATCCGCATTTATGAGGCGGCGGGGGGCGAAATCCTGTTTCGGGGACAGCGCATCAGCGGAAGGATCAGCAAAGACCTGGATCGGGAAGTGACCCGGAAAATCCAGATGATTTTTCAGGATCCCATGGCTTCCCTGAATGAGCGGGCCAAGGTGGATTACATCGTGGCTGAGGGCTTGTACAACACCGACCGCCGCCTGACCCAGGAACAGCGCCGGCAGAAGGTGGAGCAGGCGCTGTTGGATGTGGGGCTGCTGCCGGAGTTTGCCAGCCGCTTTCCTCATGAGTTTTCCGGGGGCCAGCGCCAGCGCATCGGTATCGCCCGGGCGCTGATCATGCAGCCGGAATTCATCGTGGCGGACGAGCCTATTTCCGCCCTGGATGTGTCTATCCGTGCCCAGGTGCTGAATCTGATGGCGGAACTGCAAAAGGAAAGAGGGCTGACGTACCTGTTCATTTCTCATGATCTGTCCGTCATGCGCTTCATCTGCGACCGCATCGCCGTGATTCACAAGGGCCTGCTGATGGAATTGGCTGATACGGAAACCCTGTTCCGCCATCCGCTGCATCCCTATACCCAGGCTTTGCTGTCCGCCGTGCCCATGCCTTCTCCGGATCTCAGGCAGGATGAACCGCCGGTGCTCTACGATGAGTCCATGCACGATTACAGCGTGCATCTCCCCGTCTGGTGCGAGATCGAGCCGGGGCATTTCGTGCGGGGCAGCGAGCCGGAATTGGAAGCATACCGGAAGATCATTGCGGAGGGATAACCATGCAGCTTGATCGCGCCATGGCCCGGGCATGGGCCGAAGTGGACGAAGACGCGCTTTTGCATAATTATCGGTTGGCCCGGTCTCTGTGCCGGGCGGACACGCGGTTCATTTGCGTGGTGAAGGCCAATGCCTATGGGCTTGGCCTTTTCCGTACGGCGCAAACCTTGGCGGAGACCGGGGCGGATTGGTTCGCGGTAGCGGCGCCGGAAGAAGCGCTGACCGTTCGCCGGGCTGTGCCGAACGCGCATATCCTGCTGCTGGGCCCGGCGGATGCGAGTTATCTGCCTGATTTGATCCGGCGGGACATATCCCTCACTGTGGGTACCCTGGGGGATGGGAAGGCGGCGTCCCGGGCGGCGCAGGCGCTGGGCAGACAAGCGAAGGTGCATGTGAAGCTGGATACCGGTCTGCATCGGCTGGGCTTTACGGACGCGGCAGAGGCGCTGCGGCTAAAAGCGCTGCCTTGCCTCGCTTTTGAGGGTATTTACAGCCATTTAGCCCTGCGCAGCGATGCGCAGAGCGTCGCGCAGGAACAGCTCTTCTCGGCCATGGCGGACGCCGTCGCCGCGGGGGGATTGCGCCCCGGCATGCGGCATTTGCTGGATTCCATCGGTCTCACCCGCTATCCCCAATGGCAGATGGATGCCGTGCGGGTGGGCGCGTTTCTGTACGGGAACGTGCCCGTCAGGTGGGAGCGTTATCACGAGGGAAAAAGCGTGGTCACTTTCAAGGCCCGGGTCACCCGGGTGGCCTGGGTGAAGCAGGGAGAGGGCGTGGGATACGATGATGCGCCTCTGGCCCGGGATACCCGGGTGGCCACCCTTTCCGCCGGGTATATTGACGGCTATCCCCGATCCCTGAGCGGGAAGGGATTTGTGCAGCTGAAGGGCAGGCGCGCCCGGGTGCTGGGGCTGATCTGCATGGATCAAATGATGGTGGACGCTACGGACATCCCGGATGTTCAGCCGGGAGATGAGGCCGTGCTGCTGGGCGGCGGGATCGCCCTGACGGAATACGCGGACTGGGGCCATCTGAACCGCAATGAATGCCTGGGCCTGATCGGCCGCAGGGTGCCAAGGGTGTATGTCCGGGAGGGGAAACCGGTATGTGTGTCCGCTGAAATGAACGAGGATTGAGGGGTGCGCCGCGGGCGCTGCCCCTGGGCTCCTGACGGGGCGTATGCTTCCCGCGACGGATCAGCAAAACTACCCGATTGACGCCGCTGAAAAAACATGATCCCGCTGTATGGTTTTCCGCTCTTTATCACATGCTATGCTGTGAGAAAAAGGGGGGATTCATATGAGCTGGGTGCTTCTGGCGATTCAATTGGCTGTGACGATCCTGATGGGGATTTACTTTTATTCCCAGCTGCGCAATCAGCGTCAGACACCGCTTCCGGGGAAAAGGGAAAGCGCCCGGGAAATGGAAAACCTGCGAAAAATGCGGGCCATTTCGTTGACTGAGCCGCTTTCGGAGCATGTGCGGCCCAGGCAGTTTTCGGATATTATCGGGCAGGAGGAAGGCATCCGGTCGCTGATGGCCATCCTGTGCGGGAAAAACCCTCAGCATGTGATCATTTACGGCCCGCCCGGCGTGGGCAAAACCTGCGCGGCCCGGCTGGCGCTGGAGGCGGCCAAACAAAGCCCCGGCACACCCTTTCGTGCAAACGCGCCCTTCATCGAGATGGACGCCACCTGTGTACGCTTTGACGAGCGGGCGATCGCCGATCCGCTGATTGGCAGCGTGCACGATCCCATCTATCAGGGGGCGGGCGTGCTGGGGGTGCAGGGCGTTCCCCAGCCCAAGCCCGGCGCGGTCTCCCGGGCACACGGCGGCGTGCTGTTCCTGGATGAAATCGGCGAACTGCATCCCATTCAGATGAATAAGCTGCTCAAGGTGCTGGAGGACCGGAAGGTGAATTTTGAATCGGCCTATTATCATCCGGACGATCCCGCCACTCCCCGATATATACACGATATTTTCAAAAACGGCATGCCGGCGGATTTCCGCCTGATAGGCGCCACCACCCGCAGCCCGGAAGAGATTTCCCCGGCGCTTCGGTCCCGGTGCATGGAGATTTTTTTCCGCGCCCTGGATCGGGAGGAAGTGGCCCGGATCGCCCATGGCGCGGCGGAACGGGCCGGCTTTGCCATGAGCAAAAAAACGGCGGCTCTGGCCGGGCAATATGCCGCCTGCGGCCGGGAGGCAGTGAACATGGTGCAGATGGCCTCCGGCCTGGCGCAGATGGAGGGCCGGCAGGAAATCACCCGGGGGGACATGGAATGGGTGGTGGAATCGGGGCATTACAGCCGCCGCCCGAGCGGAGAAGCGCCCCGGGAAAACCGGGTGGGCGCGGTGCATGGCCTGGCCGTGCGGGACAGCCACCTGGGCGAGGTGATGGAAATCGAGGCAGTGGCAGGGCCGGGCAGCGGCCAAGTGACGGTGACGGGCATCGTGGACGAGGAAGAAATTAGCGGTGGCGCTCATTCCCTCAGGCGAAAATCCACGGCCCGTGCCTCCGCGGAAAATGTGATGACGCTGTTGCGCCGCATGGGCTTTGCCGATGCGAAAACCGATCTGCACATCAATTTCCCCGGCGGAGCGCCGGTGGATGGGCCGTCGGCGGGCGTGGCCATGCTGACGGCGGCGGTGAGCGCCCTGACGGGCAGGCCGGTGGACGGAAGCGCCGCGGTGACGGGCGAAATCGGCGTGCAGGGCAAGGTGCTGCCGGTGGGCGGCGTGCCTGCCAAGGTGGAGGCGGCCAGGCATGCGGGCCTTGACCGGGTGATCGTGCCCAGGGACAATGAAATGGAGTTTTTCCGGGACGCGGGCATCCGGGTCACGGCGGTGGACGATGTCTGGGAGGCGCTGGAGCATTTGCTGCTGCCGGCCAAATGCGCGGAGGAAACAGGGGATGTGGCCGCCCCTCCGGCGATCCCCATGGCCGCGGCGCCCATCCGGGCGGAGGGCGGCGCGTGAAGCCGGCGCTGCCCGGCTGACCAGTTGCATTTTCCCGAGCTTTCGATTATAATAAAGCATCCCCGGGGATGGATCCCATGCCCGGGAAATCAACCGATCAGGAGTTCATGATGCCAAAAAAGAAAAGCAAAAAAACGCTGCATTTACCCATGATCCCCCTCCGGGGGCTGATGGTGTTTCCTCATATGGTGCTGCATTTTGATGTGGGAAGGGCCCGCAGCGTGTCCGCCCTGGAACAGGCCATGGTAGAGGATCAGCAGGTATTTTTGGTGGCGCAGAAGGATGGGGAAACGGAGAACCCCGGCGTGGAGGATCTGTGCCAGGTGGGCACGGTGGCGTCCATCAAGCAGGTGCTGAATTTGCCGGGCGATTCCATACGCGTGCTGGTAGAGGGCCTGCAGCGGGCCTTTTTGCGCGCCGTGACCCAGGAAGACCCCTGCTGGGAGGCCGACGTGGAGGTGCCCGCGCAGGAGATGGCCGACACCCCGGAAACCCAGGCGCTGGTGCGCACCACCCATGAATTGTTTGAGGAATATGCCCAGGCGTCCATGCGCGTGTCCGGGGAAACCCTGCGGTCCGTGAGCGATGTGGACAGGCCGGATCAATTGGCCGACATCATTGCCGCCAATGTGCTGACCCGCGTGGAGGACCGCCAGGCCATCCTGGAGGAAATCGACGTGGAGCGGCGGCTGGAAACCCTGTGCGCCATCCTGATCCGCGAAACGGAATTGGCCGGTATCGAAAAACAAGTGCAGAGCCGCCTGAAAAAGCAGATCGACAAAAACCAGAAGGATTATTATCTGCGGGAACAGATCAAAGCCATTCAGGAGGAACTGGGGGACAAGGACGCCACAGACGTGGAGGATCTGCGCAAAAAGCTGGCGGAGACTCCGCTGAACGACGAGGCCCGCGAAAAGGCGGAAAAGGAATTGGACCGTTTGTCCCGCATGGCCCCCGGCACCCCGGAAATCGGCGTCAGCCGCACGTATGTGGAATGGATCCTGGACCTGCCCTGGGGCAAAACGACCACCGACAATCTGGATCTCAAGCGCGCGCGGCGTATCCTGGATGAGGATCACTATGCCATGGAGCAGGTGAAGGAGCGGGTGATCGAGTATCTGGCGGTGCGCCGGATGAAGGAAATGCACACCGAGGACGGCAGCATGAAGGGGCCCATCCTGTGCTTCGTTGGCCCGCCTGGCGTGGGCAAAACCAGCATCGTCAAGGGCATTGCCCGGGCAGTGGGACGGAAATTTGTGCAGATGAGCCTGGGCGGCGTGCGGGACGAGGCGGAGATCCGCGGCCATCGGCGCACCTATGTGGGGGCCATCCCGGGCCGGATCATCGCGGGCATGAAACAGGCGGGCACCATGAACCCGGTGTTCCTGTTTGACGAAATCGACAAAATGAGCCACGATTTCCGGGGCGATCCCGCCTCCGCCATGCTGGAGGTGCTGGACGGGGAACAGAACAACGCCTTCCGGGATCATTATCTGGAATTGCCCTTCGATCTCTCCCGGGTCATGTTCATCACCACCGCCAACACCATGGACACCATCCCCGGCCCGCTGCTGGACCGGATGGAAGTGATCGAGGTGCCCAGCTATACGGAAGAGGAAAAGCTGCATATCGCCAAAAAGCATTTGTTGGCCAAACAGCTCCGGGATCATGGGCTGCCGCCCAAGTCGGTGAAGGTGACCGACGCTGCCATGCGCCGCATCATCGAAGGCTACACCCGGGAAGCGGGCGTCCGCACCCTGGACCGCACCCTGGCGCGGGTGGTGCGCAAAGCGGCGGTGGAAATGCTGGATGAAGAAAAAGACGCCGTTACCGTAACGCCTCAGGTGGTGGAAAAGTACCTGGGCGCGCCTCGGTTCCTGCGGGAATCGCCGGAAAAGGAACCCCGGGTGGGCGTGGTGAACGGCCTGGCCTACACCACCGTGGGCGGCGAGACCCTGGCGGTGGAATGCGCCACCATGCAGGGCACAGGCCAGATCAAATTGACCGGCCAATTGGGCGACGTGATGAAGGAATCCGCGATGGCCGCCCTGTCCTGGGTGCGGGCGCACGCGGCCGAATTTGAGCTGGACAGCGAGTTCCACAAGAATCTGGACATCCACATCCACGTGCCGGAGGGCGCGGTGCCCAAGGACGGCCCCTCCGCCGGCGTCACCATGGCCACCGCCCTGGTGTCCGCGCTGACCGGCCGGAAGGTGCGCCAGGACGTGGCCATGACCGGGGAAATCACGCTGCGGGGCCGGGTGCTGCCCATCGGCGGCGTGAAGGAAAAGCTGCTGGCCGCCTACCGCGCGGGGATCACCACCATCATCCTGCCCAAGGAAAACAAAAAGGATCTGGAAAACGTGCCGGCCCACGTGCTCAGCCAGTTCCGCATCGTTACCGCGGAAACCATCGGGGACGTGCTGAAGGTGGCGCTGATATAAGGAAGGCCGGACGGTGAAGCACGGAGGCCTGCGTTTTCGCTCTTCCACTTGCTCCTCCTTCCTGCCCGGAAAAACGAAAGAGAGAAATATCATGGAAATCAAATCCGCCGAATTCGTGACCAGCATGAGCGTGTATCAAGCGCCCAGCCCCGCCCTGCCCCAGATCGCGGTGGCGGGAAAGAGCAACGTGGGCAAATCCTCGCTCATCAATAATCTGTGCCGCCGCAAGGCCCTGGCCCGCACCAGCTCCACGCCGGGCAAGACCCGGCTGATCAACCTGTTCCTGCTGAACGGGAGCTTTCATCTGGTGGACCTGCCCGGCTACGGCTTCGCCAAGGTGGACAAGCAGGAAAAGCAGCGCTGGGGCGGGATGATGGATAAGTATTTCCGGGAAACCGACCAGCTCCGGCTGACGCTGCACCTGGTGGATATCCGCCATGAACCCACCCAGGACGATATCCAGATGAACGCGTTCCTGCGGGGGATGGGGCTGCC
This sequence comes from Clostridia bacterium, assembly GCA_017524615.1. Lineage (GTDB taxonomy): Bacteria > Bacillota > Clostridia > Christensenellales > Aristaeellaceae > RUG563. The sequence continues at coordinate 46,505 of JAFXVJ010000002.1, forward strand.
GTTCCTGGTGGTGGCCACCAAGGCGGATAAGATTTCCCGGGGCGCGCGAATGAAGCAGCTGGCCCCCATTTGCCGCCAGCTGCAGGTGCAGCCCTGGCAGGTGATCTGCTATTCCTCTGAAACGGGAGACGGACGGGAGCAGCTGCTGGATGCCCTTGAGGAGGCTTTGAAGGAGGAAAACCAATGATGCACCATCAGGGCACGGTCCCAATGGAGACGGAGCATCTGCTGCTGCGCCCCGTAACGGTCGCGGACGCTCAGGCCATGTATGACCATTGGGCGTCGGACAGCGAGGTGACGAAATATCTGACATGGCCCACGCACACCAGCGTGGACATGACGGCGGCTTATCTGAATTGGACTGTTCAGCAGTATACGCGGCCGGATCATTATCACTGGGGCATCGTGGAAAAGCAAAGTGGGCAGCTGATCGGCAACATTTCCGTGGTACGCCTGACCGAAGAGATCGACGCGGCGGAACTGGGCTGGGTCATGGGCCGCGCCTGGTGGGGAAGAGGCTTCATGCCGGAGGCGGCCCGGGTGGTTCTGCGCTTTTTGTTTGACAAAGTGGGTGCCAACCGGATCTATGCCGGCCACGATGCGGAGAATATAAAGTCCGGCCGGGTGATGCAGAAAATCGGCATGCGATATGAAGGACGGCAGCGTTCCGCCGGGCGCAACAATCGGGGCGTGGTGGATATGGATCTGTACGCCATCCTGAAATCGGATGATACAGGATCATAACAGGGTTTCCCTTCGGGGAGGCCCTTTTTCGTAACGGCTTTGCATCCGGTTTTGACAAACGGGCCGGAGGATGCTATAATATTACAATAATCATGGAACAGATCCCCGCAAAGAGGTGAAACAGATGATTCGCGTAGAAATTTTGGAGCAAAACCGCGCCGCGCTGCGGCCCTTTGTGATGCTGCCGTTTACACTGTACAAGGATGACCCGAATTGGGTGGCGCCGCTGATCGGCGAGCAGCTGAAGGCCCTGTGTGATAAGCGGGTGGGTCCCCGGCGCTTTTTTCTGGTGTATGATGGGGAGCAGCCCGTGGCCCGCGTGATGGCGGGGGTGGATGAACGGCTGAATGAACGGCTGGGCCGCAAATGCGGATACATCAACCTGTTTGAATGCGCCCAGCGGCCGGATTACGCCCGCACGGCGCTTGACGCCGCCTGCGCTTATTTGCAGGAGGAAGGGATGGACACCGTCATCGGCCCCACCGGCGAAGGCACGGACGATTTCGGCAAGGGCCTGCTGGCGGAGGGCTATGACGGAGCGCCGGTCATTTTCAATCCCTACAATCCCCCCTATTATGTGGATTACTTTGAAAAGTGCGGGTTCGTGAAGCATCGGGATTATTTCGCGTATTTTATGCGGATGGATGAATTCGACCGGCAGAACCTGGAGGAAATCGTGCCACGGGTAAAGCAGCGCTACGGCATCCGGGTGGAGCATGTGATGCTGAACAAGCAGAACGAAGAAAGAGTGATGCAGAATGTGGCCCGGGTGATCCGGGAGGCATTCCCGCAGGAATGGGAAATGAGCGTGCCCACCTACGGCGACGTGGTGAAAGAGATTAAAAGGCTCAAACGGGTATACTGCCCGGAAATGACCGTGATGGCCTATGCCGATAACCGGCCCATCGGCTTGGTGGTGGGATATCCCGATTACAATCAGGTGCTGAAAAAGATGAAAGGGCGCAAGCTCCCTATCGGCTGGCTCAAGTTTTTATTGGGCCGCCGCAAGATCCACGGCGCCCGGTGCAGCATGCAGTTCGTGGTGCCGGAATACCAGCGCAAGGGCGTGAACGCGGTGATGTTCTACGAGGCGTTCCAGGGCGCGAAAGCCCTGGGCATCCAATGGGTGGAGGGATCCACGGTGGATGAAACCAGCACCGCTTCCATCGCCAATACGGAGAAGCTCGCTTCCCACCGTTACCGCACCTACCGGCAGTATGAAAAAAGCCTGACGGCTGAATGATCCGGGATGCCATGGCGTCAGCCTGCGTGGCGGCACCCATCGGTAGACGGCCTTCAGCCGGAAAAAACCTACGGGCAGGCTTTTTCTGGACGCATCCGTTTCAATAGGGCATTTCCGGGCAAAAAAAACCGGAAATGCCTTTTTTCGGGCTTTCTGTCACACAGTCCCGCGTTTTTCGGCAGTCTGTGCCCATCGCCTGTGTGGCGGAGGGCCTTTTTCACGCGCCGGCCGGGGATGGCATAGCATGATACCGATGACAGGAAACGAGGTGAATGAGATGCGTGCATGGAACGAATGGACCCGTCGCCCGGCCCTGAACGCGGAGGAGGCGGCCCTGCTGCCCGCGATGGCCCGGCGCGGAATGACCGGGGGCGCGGCGCTGAAAAACGCGCTGGACGCGGCGGACCGAATGCAGGAAAAACAGGTGAGCAATCCGGTCAGCGGTCCCATCCGGAGTTCGAATGGCTCTCCCCGGGTGGAATCCCCCGCGGATGGCAGTCCGGCCCGTCGGGCGGCGCTCAGGCATGTGACGCGGCGCATGCCGGGGAGCCTGGCGATGATGCGCCCGGGCCGGTGATCCGCGCAGACGCCGTGAAAGGGTGTCGACAAAGTCGACACCCTACCATCGAAAGCCAGCTAAAGCAGTCTTTCGATGGGGCATCAATTTTCTGTAAAATGGCATTTCTGGGCAGGAATGCCCAGAAACGCTCATTTTACGGCCGAAAATTGATAGAGGAAGCGGTATAACCGCTCCTCGGACCGGCAAAGCCGGTCCTGCGGATTAAAAATCGAAGGGCTGCGGCCCTTCGATGCATCCCAGGAGTACTTTATAGATAATCTGTGGGAGGAGACCGTAAATCATCGGCCTCCTCCCTGTGGATCGGGAAAGGATCGTCACCGGGCGAATAGCTGGGTCACATAGACAAAGCCGTTTCGATCCACGCAGACGCCTACGCCCACGCGGGTCCACTGGCTGCCCAGGATATTGATGCGGTGGCCCTGACTGCTCATGAACGCCGCTTCCGCTTTTTCCACGGTGGCGTGGTGGGCGATGTTTTCCCCCACGCCGTTAAACGCATAGCCGAAGGTGCGCAGCATGGCGGCGGCATTGCCGTAGGTGGGGGATTCGTGGGCGAAATATCCCCGGTCATTCATGTCCTGGGATTTGATCCGGGCGATGCGCGACAGCTCGGGGTCAAGCGTCAGGGCAGGCAGGCCGTTTTTCCCGCGGTCCTGGTTCAATAAATTCCATACTTTTTGCTCTTGCGCTGTTACAGATATTGTAGTATAATCTCCCGTGCTTGCAGGGGACGTAGGAACGGGTCGGGCGCTTGGAGAAGCCGTTGGCCGGGGCGCGCCGGTGGCAGAAGGAGCCAGGGTGGGCTGCGCCGTGACAGGAGACGGGATCGGCCGCGCCGTACAAAACACATCCTGGCAGACGGCGCACCGCGCGCAGTCCGCATCGCTTCCGCACTGGGCGCAGCCCAGCGCGCAGGTGCCCGACGGGGAGACGGTGGATTGCAGGTGTGGCCAGCCATGGAAGCCAAACTGGGAGGTGGGCGCGCCATCCTCCGCCAGTCCGACGCATGCCGCAAGCAGGATACAGCAGATGAGAATGGGAGAAATCATGTGCTTCATGGTAAATCCTCCTTTGTGAAGAAAAAATTGCGATCCGCCAGATAATCGTAATATGATCGCTTTGAAACGTCAACGAGTTTGCCAGCCCGCTGCCATGGGAATGCATGGCAGGGCAGAAACGGAGGAAAAAACATGCGATTGATCAAGTGCCCCCGGTGCGAGCTGAATTACATCACCGAGGAGGAAGGATACTGCAAGATCTGCAAGCGCGAGATGAAGGGCGAAAGCCAGCGGGATGAGATCGAACTGTGCACCGTGTGCAACGAGGCGCCGGCCCTGCCAGGCAAGGATGTGTGCCTGTTTTGCCTGAAAGAAATGAATGAAAACAATCGGGATGAGGAAGATGACGAGGGCCGGGTGGACGAGGCCAGCCTGACCATCGATCCGGTGAGCTCCATGGATGAGATCATCCCGGAAATTGATGAAGAGATTCCCGAACGGGAGTATGACGAAATCGAAAACGACCTCTCCCTGGACGAAATGGGCGACGAAGAAGCCGAGGACGAGGAAGACGAGGAAGATAACGAATAACGTGACGATCTATGCGATTGGGGATCTGCACCTGCCCGGCGGCGATAATAAGCCCATGGACGTGTTCGGCCCTCATTGGGAGGGACACTTTGAGAAAATCAGCCTGGATTGGCGGGAACGGGTACAGCCGGAGGATACGGTGCTGATCCCGGGAGATATCAGCTGGGCCATGCAGGTTCAGGAAGCCCAGGGGGACTTGGCGGCCATCGGTGCATTGCCGGGGAAAAAGATCCTGCTGCGCGGGAACCATGATTATTGGTGGTGCGGCATCACCCGCCTGAGGGACATGCTGCCCCCGGGCATATATGCCGTGCAGAACGACGCCGTGCGGCTGGAGGACACCGTGTTCTGCGGCACCCGCGGCTGGACGCTGCCCGGAGGCGCGCCGGAGGATGAAAAAATCTACAGCCGGGAATTGCAGCGCATGGAAATGAGCCTGAACAGGGCCATGGCGCTGCGCGGCGGCCGGCTGGTGGTGATGTGCCATTATCCACCCTTGGGGGAAGGCGGCGCGGAAACCCGCCTGTCCCAACTGCTGGAACAGTATCCGGTGGATGACGTGGTTTACGGGCATTTGCACGGAGCTTCCCTGCGGGGCGCGGTGACGGGAACGGTGCATGGGATCCGATACCATTGCGTGTCCTGCGATGGGCTGGGCTTCCGCCTGTACCGTTTGCCTGATGAAAAAGTGGCGGATCATCCCAACGGCGGAGCGGGGATCGACGCGTAAATCCCTTTTTGCGGCCGGTTTGGCCGCTATTTTGTTGCGAACGTGCAACGGTAGCCCAAGATGTGGAGCGACCGGATCAAAAATGATTGATCCGGTGAAAAAATGAAATTTATGTTACAATTCCCCAAAAGGAAAACAACAATTCGAAAACAAAATTTTGTACAAACTGAATAAAAACATGGGTGTTAAATGGTCATTAATGACATAAAAAGAGGGAATGCGAAAGCGTGTTCCCTATTTTTTTGTCTAAAAATGCGATTGATTTTTCAATTTGTAACGGAATAAATACAAAAACATGACAAAACTGTTTCCCAAAGGATGAAGCGCGCCTTGGAACGGCCCTTGACAAAGCGGTAAAAAGTGCCTTAAAATGGAGGAGCATTCACAAAAGTGGTGTATAAGTGGCAGATAGGGTGGTGAGTACATGGCGGACGACAAGGATACCCGGCGCGACGCGGCGGACACCGACGCGAACGGCGACCGGAAAGCCATGGAAAACCAAGAGCAGAGCGCCCATTTCCCTTTTCTCGGCTTTGTCGGCAGCTTTACCCACGGCATAGACGCCAAAGGCCGCATGATCATCCCCGCGCCCTTCCGGGAGCCGCTGGGCGAAAGATTCGCCGTGGCCCCCACGCCGGATTTCAAGGCGGTCGCGCTGTATCCCATTCAGGGATGGATCCAGCGGCGGGATGAATTGACGGCGCTGGTCAGGATGGATGCCCGGGTGCAGCGGCTGCTGGACCAGTTCAGCAAATACAGCTATGTGGATTGCGAATCGGACGCGCAGGGCAGGCTGCTGCTGCCCCAAAAGATCCGGGCATGGCGGCTGGGCGGCGCCAGGGAAGTGGACGTGAACGGCGCCGTATCCCACATCCGCATTTTGCCTGCGGCGGACAGCAAGACACAGGATGCCCGCTTCGACGAGGAATTCAGCGATCCGCTGGCGCTGATCGCATCCATCCAGCTCAGTCACGGTTCTAATCCGTAAGGAAGGAGGAATAGTGTGAAAACAAATTTTGCAGAAAGCATAGGCGCACCAATCCAAAGGAAGGCAAAGCAAACAAGCCTCAAAGAGGCGGGAGGTTGAAAAAGCAGCTATCCAGCCAAAGCCAATGAATCCAAGGAAATTGAA
>JAFXVJ010000020.1 GCA_017524615.1 Clostridia bacterium
CCACCTCGGTGGGCACGTTGTCCTCATCCAGCTGGAACCACTCCGGCGCGGCCCACACGTCCGCGGAATCCATGGCCACATAGATCGGGATATCCCCGATGATGCCGATGCCGTTCTCGTGGGCGTAGTCCCGCACCGCTTTCCACTGACGGAAGAACAGAAACTGCAGGTAAATGTAAAAATCCACGTCCTCGCGCAGCAGCTCGGCGTATTTTTCCACCGCGCCGTTCTTGCGCAGGCGGATATCCTCGTCCTCCCACTCGGTCCAGGGACGCATGTCGAAGCGCCGCTTCAGCGCCATGAACAGCGCGTAGTCGCGCAGCCAGCCGGCGTTTTCTTCGGTGAAGGCCTCCACCTCCGCGCGGTCCCTTTCAAGACCGCGGGCGGCGGCCTTGCGCAGCACGTTGAACCTCTTTTGATAGAGCGTGCCGTAATCCACTTTCTCCGGGTCGGCTCCCCAACGGATCCTGCCGTACTCCGCGCGGGTCAGCAGCCCGTCCTCCCGGAGCAGGTCGAGATCGATGAAATAGGGATTGCCCGCGAAGGTGGAAAAGCTCTGGTAAGGGGAATCGCCGTAGCCGGTGGGGCCCACCGGCAGGATCTGCCACCAGCGCTGCTTCGCCGCTTTGAGGAAATCAATAAAATCGAAGGCGGCCCTGCCCAGCGTGCCGATCCCGTAGGGGGAGGGCAGCGAGAAGATGGGACATAGTATGCCGCTTGAACGTTCCAGCATAGCCGATCACCCTTTCACCGCGCCGGCGGCCACACCCTTGATGATGTATTTCTGACAGGTGAGGTAGAAAATGATGATGGGGATGATGGAGAGCAGGATCAGCGCCATGGTGGCGCCCATATCCACCGATCCGTAGGAGCCCTTCAGGTATTGGATGTGGATCGGGATCGTCATGTATTTCGTGCGGTCCAGCACCAGATAGGGGAGCAGGTAGTCGTTCCACACCCACATGATCTCCAGCACGCCCACGGAGATGAGCGTCGGCTTGAGCAGGGGCAGCACCACGAGGAAGAAGGTGCGGATCGGGCCGCAGCCGTCGATGGCGGCCGCCTCCTCGATCTCCAGCGGGATACTCTTGACGAAGCCGGAGAACATGAACACCGCGAGCCCCGCGCCGAAGCCGAGGTAGACGACGGGGATCGTCCACGGGGTATTGAGCTTCAGGGAGTCGCTGGTCCGCGCCAGCGTGAACATCACCATCTGGAACGGCACGATCATGGAGAACACGCACAGGTAGTAGACGATCTTACTGAACAGCGTGCCCACCCGCGCCACGTACCAGGCGGCCATGGAGGTGCACAGCAGGATCAGGAAGGTGGAGACCACGGTGATGAGCAGGCTGAACAGCACGCTCTTCCAGAAGGGATAGTTGCCGAAGGTCATGCCCTTGATATAATTCTGCAGGCCCATCCAGGTCTGTTCGTTGGGCAGCGCGAAGGTGGCGGTGTTGATGGAGGCGTTGCTCTTGAAGGAGTTCATGAGCACGATCGCGATGGGCAGCAGGTAGACCACCGACAGGATCGCGAAGGAAACGCTCAGCAGCGCTCTGGAACGGCGCTGTTTTTTCAGCAAAGAGGAATTCATTACTGCTGCACCTCCTTTTTACGGGTGGAAGAAAGCTGCACGATGGAGATGACCGCCACGAGGATGAAGAAGACCACGGCCTTGGCCTGACCGGGCCCGCGGGAGGATTTTGTCTCGTACAGGGCGCGGTAAATGTTCAGGGCCAGCATTTCGGTGGTGTGGATCTCCCCGTCGAAGGGGCGGCCGCCGGTGAGGGCGATGTTCTGATCGAACAGCTTGAAGGAATTGGTGAGGGTCAGGAACGTGCAGATGGTGATGGAGGGCATCACGTTGGGGATCGTGACATGCCACAGCGTTTTCCAGGCGGAAGCGCCGTCGATCTTGGCGGCCTCGATGATGTCCTCCGGCACGCTCTGGATCCCGGCGATGTAAATGATCATCATGTAGCCGATCTGCTGCCACGCCATCAGGATCACCAGGCCCCAGAAGCCGAACTTCGATTCCAGCACAAGGGAGGTGTCGAAGTGGATCAGGATGCCCTCGAAGATGGTGGACCAGATGTAGCCCAGCACGATGCCGCCGATCAGGTTCGGCATGAAGAACACGGTGCGGAACACGTTGGAGCCCTTGATGCCCCGGGTGAGGGCATAGGCCACCGCGAAGGCGAACACGTTGATCACCACAAGGCTGACCAGCGTGAATACCGCGGTGTACCAGAAGGCGTGCCGGAAGCCCTCGTCGGTGAAAATGTCTTTATAGTTGGCAAAGCCCGACCACTTCCAGTCACGGGTGAGCTTGAATTTTGTGAAGGAGAGGAACAGGCCTTTGACGAAGGGGTACAGGAACCCGATGCAGAAGGCCGCGAAGGTGGGCAGCAGGAACAGCGGGAACATCCGCTTGATGGGACGGCGCACCAGCTTTGAGTTGAGCGCGTTGCCGTCGGCGGCTTTTCTGTCCACGTTGTTGAGCACCACGGCGATCATCGTCAGGCCCAGCAGCATGATGGCGGCGCGCCACCAGGAGCCGGCGTCCTCCAGCGCGTAGGACCAGGTCTGCAGCGTGCCCGTAAAGGGCAGCCGGGTGAGCACGTTCAGCGAAGCGAGCAGCCCCACCAGCAGCAGACATCCGCCCGCCGCGCACAGGATGATCCTGACGGGAAGCGATTTTTTGGAAGTCATGCGGTTCTCCTTTCCTAAATAATTCCGAAGGGATATTCGGTTGGTGAAGAAAAACGGAAGGCGGGAACGGGAAACCCCGTTCCCGCCCTGGTTTAGCGGAGTGGTGCGGGAAGGATCGGATTATTCGGCGTGATCCTTCGCATACAGAGTGGCCCAGCCGTCCACGGCGGCCTTCACGACTTCGTCCCATTCGCCCTGGCCAGCGGAATACTTGGTCATGGCGTCCACAACGGCAGCTCTGTAATCGTCAACGGCGGGCTCCCAGTTGAAGGCCCACGTGACGACGTAGTTGCCCTTGGCGGTGTAATCGTTCGCGGCGGCAAAGAAGACGTTCTCGGGGGTCTTGGCGTTCTTGAAGGGGCAGGGTCCGAACTGCTCCGCCATCATGGCGGTGCCTTCGTCGGAGGTGACGACCCAGGTCATGAACGCAAGCGTCGCGTCGATGTCTTCCTGCTTGGCGTTGGCGTTCACAGCCCAGCAGTTCTCGGTGCCGCAGCAAAGACCGGCCTTTTCTTCGCCGTCAACGCCGCAGTAGATCGGGATCATGGTGATGTCTTCGGGATTCATGTTGAAGTTGCCGGTCAGGTTGGCGTACTCCCAGGTACCGTTCTGATAGAACACGGCCTTGCCCTCGCCGAATTCGGCTTCGGCCTGGTCGCCGGTGGCGGAGGCCAGCGCGGCGCCGGTGGTGGCGGTATCCGTGATATACAGATCCCAGATGGCCTTGTAGTTATCCATGTAGGTGCCCTTGATCTCGGCGGGCTGCTCTTTCACGCCGTCGTCACGGAACTCGTAGAACAGGGGCATGTTGATCAGATGGCCGGAGAATCTCCAGGAGGAGGAGCCGTCCAGACCGGCGCTGGTGAACGCGTCGAAGCCCAGCTCGGCGGCTCTGGCGTGGATGTCGTCGGCAACGGCCTTCAGGGAATCGAAGTTGGTGATCTCATCGAGGGAATGGCCGGCCTGCTCCAGCAGCGCCTTGTTGACGATGATGCCGAACGCCTCGTAGCAATAGCCGACGGATACCAGCTTGTCGCCGTCATAGAGGTTGAAATCGGAGGTGGTGAGTTCCTTTACGAAATCGGTGTCGGAGAGATCCAGCGCGTACTCGCCCCAGGTCTCCACGGCGCCCTGGTTGCCGATCTGGAACATGGTGGGGGCGGCGTCCTTATCCATTTCAGCGGTAAGGGTGTTGTCGTATTCGCCGGAGGCGGCGGTCACGACCTTGACTTCCACGCCGGTCTGCTCGGTGTAGGTCTTGGCCAGATCCTGCCAGGCCTGATCCGCTTCGGGCTTGAAGTTCAGGTAGTAGACCTTGCCGGTGGCGGTATTGGCGGGCTTGGGGGCGTCCGTGGACGTTTCCGTTCCCGATTTGCCGGCGCAGGCGCCGAACGCGAACACGATGCTCAGAACGAGCAGGATTGCAAGGAGTTTCTTCATGAAAAATTCTTCCTTTCGAATGATGATATATTTCCACGCCAGCAGGCGTAAAAATCGAATGGGATCAGCGGACGTCCCGCACGCTTTCGCCCTCCCGCAGCACGGCCTCCAGCGTGATGTGCCGGTTGCCGCTTCTGCCGTCGATCAGGTCGATCAGCGTGGTCACGGCGCCGCGGCCCAGCTCCTCGGCGGGCTGTACCATGGTGGTGAGCGCAGGGATCGTGTACTGGGTGACGGAGATGCCGTCGATAGCGATGACGGAACAGTCCTGCGGCACGCGCACGCCCGCGTCGTACAGCGCGCGGATGGCGGCGACGGCTATGGTGTCCGCCGCGGCGAACATCGCGGTGAACGCGGTGCCGGAAGCAACGAGCCGTCGGGTGGCGTTGTAGGCGCCGTGCAGGGAATAGCTGGCGGTCTCGGCGATCAGCGTTTCCTCCGGCTGCAGGCCCGCTTCCGTCAGCGCCCGCTTGTAGCCCTCGAACCGCAGCGCGCCGATAGAGCCGTCCTGCCGGTCCGGCAGCAGGATCGCGATCTTTTTGTGGCCGCTGCGCAGCAGATAATCGGTGGCGGCAAAGGCGGTCGCCGTATCGTCCACCGTGACGGAGGAGTAGGCGGCGTCTTCCAGCGCGCCGAAGCTGTTGCGGTAGGTACAGCACACGAAAGGGACGCCCAGCAGCGCCGTATCGGCCGCGGTATAATCGCACTTTCCGCCGAGCAGCACCAGCCCCTTCAGCCGTTTGCTGCGGGCCAGCGTCGCCCCGGCCAGCAGTTCGCTCTCATCCGTGTTGATCTGGTGCAGCACCAGCGTGTAGCCCAGTTCCTCGGCGGTCTTTTCGATGGCGCGGATCACGGCGGTGAAAAAAATGTTGCCGATCCCCTTGACCACGAGGCCGATGGCGTCCGACGGGCGGCTGACCAGGTCGCGCGCCGCGTCGTTCGGGATATAGTGGACCTGCTGCGCGGTCTCAAGCACCTTCCGCCGTACCTCTTCGCTCACGTCCGGATGCCCGTTGATGGCGCGCGAAACGGTGCTGACGGAAACGCCGCAGAGCTTTGCCAGCGTTTTAATGTTCAAAGCCAAACACCTTCCGTAATAAAAAGCGGCATAAAAATGAACGGTTTTGCCGGGAAGTGACGAAAAACTGACAGAGTCTTCCGGTATCGTTTCCGGTATCGTTTCCAGTCCGCTTCCATTGACAAAATATCAAAAAAAAACATTTTTGTCAAGCGTTTTTTGTAATGATTGCAAGATTGTAACTTCTTTTCGGTATCCTGCAAGGTATTTCCCTGCCTGTGGGATTTCAGGCCCCTCAAACCGCCGGATCGCATTTTCGTCGCCCGGCGATCATTTTCTCCGGACGTACCTCATCCGCCAATGATGAGGTACTGTTTTTTGCTGTTTTGGGAAAGGCTCCTTCGAGCAGCATCGGAAGGGCCTCTTTTCTTCATCCATAAACATCCCCAACCCTCAACCTTACGATAAGGTGAATTGAATCTTACGATTTCGTATCGGTTGGATAAAGCGCATACGGATTTAAGCGCCGCGATAATATCTTTCATTTCAGCGCTGCCGCATAACAGTGGGATAAAAGTGTAACATCTATAAGCCAAAAACGCCGTCCGGTATGAAAAAGATCATATCGGGCGGCGATATTGATTATGTGCAAATCTTAGCATGAAAAACACCGGCGACCGGATCGATTGACTCAACCAGACCATACGCGGTTGGATAAACTATTTCGGAATGGGCAGCATGAAACAAGCATTAGCAAGAATTGACGAACGGCTGCGCACCCGCATGAGAGTTGTCATTTGGAAACAGTGGAAGACAAGCGAGAAGCGATATTGGGGATTGCGAAAGCTCGGCGCGCCCGAGTGGATGGCAAAGCAGTTTGTAGGGTTCGGAGACCACTATCAAGCCGTTGTTAAAACAACAGGACTGCACCTCATCACC
>JAFXVJ010000021.1 GCA_017524615.1 Clostridia bacterium
GTGGAAGATACGATTTCGATTCTCCGTGGTTTGAAGGAACGCTATGAGGTCTATCACGGCGTCCGCATCCACGACAATGCACTGGTTGCCGCCGCGACGCTTTCCAACCGTTATATCAGCGACCGGTTCCTCCCCGACAAGGCCATCGACCTGGTGGATGAAGCCTGCGCCATGATCCGCACGGAAATGGATTCCATGCCCCAGGAGCTGGACGAGATCCGCCGGCACATCATGCAGCTGGAAATCGAGGAAGCGGCCCTGAAAAAGGAAACCGATGCCTTGAGCCAGGAGCGGCTGGCCATGCTGCGGAAGGAATTGAGCGATAAGCGGGATGAATACAATGAAATGAAATCCCGCTGGGAGAACGAGAAGAATGATATCGGCAAGGTGCAGAAGCTCCGCGAGGAAATCGAGCGGGTCAACGCCGATATCGAGCATGCCAAGCGCCAGTATGATCTGACACGGGCCGCGGAATTGCAGTACGGCGAATTGCCCCGGCTGAAAACCGAACTGGAAGAAGCGGAAAAGGAAAGCCCTGTAAAAAACACCCTGCTGCGGGATAAGGTGACGGAGGAAGAAATCGCCCGGATCGTGGCCAGGTGGACGGGTATTCCGGTCAATAAGCTGATGGAAGGCGAAAGAGAAAAGCTGCTGCGCCTGCCGGACGTGCTGCACAGGCGGGTCATCGGCCAGGATGAAGCGGTAGAGCGGGTCAGCGAAGCCATTCTGCGCTCCCGGGCCGGCGTGGCGGATGAGAACCGGCCCATCGGCTCCTTCCTGTTCCTGGGGCCCACGGGCGTGGGCAAGACGGAACTGGCAAAAACCCTGGCGGAAGCCTTGTTCGATGATGAAAAGAACATCGTGCGCATCGACATGACCGAGTATATGGAGAAATTCTCCGTGTCCCGGCTGATCGGAGCGCCTCCCGGATACGTGGGCTACGAGGAGGGCGGCCAGCTGACCGAAGCGGTGCGGCGGCATCCCTATTCCGTGGTGCTGTTCGACGAAATGGAAAAGGCGCATCCGGATGTGTTCAATATCCTTCTGCAGATCCTGGACGACGGCCGGGTGACCGACAGCCAGGGCCGTACCGTGGATTTCCGCAACACCATCCTGATCATGACCAGCAACCTGGGCTCTGCTCAGATCCTGGAGGGAATCGACGGGGAAGGCCACCTGTCCGATGAAGCGAAGGAAAGCGTTCGCGCCCTGCTGCGCACCCATTTCCGCCCCGAATTCCTGAACCGGATCGATGACACCGTGATGTTCACGCCCCTGAGCCGGGATCAGGTGCGGTCCATTGTGGATCTGCTGCTGAACCGTCTGCGCGGCAGGCTGAAGGATAAGCAGCTGAACCTGCGCCTGACCGACGCGGCGTTTGAGCGGCTGATGGATCTGGGTTACGATCCCGTGTACGGCGCGCGGCCCATGAAGCGCGTAATCCAATCCAAGATCGAAACGCTGGTGGCCCGCAAGCTGATCGCCGGGGATATCCTGCCCGGACAGACCATCGTGGTGGACGCCCCCGCGGACGGCGAATTCAGCACTGCGGCAGAGTAAAGAATAAATCGGGGAAAGCTGCTCCCGGTCATCGGCGGGCAGCTTTTCTATGCTCCCATGGCTTTATTTCAACGATTGCAATTCATTCCATGATTTGCTATAATGTGGGCAGCAATTTCTGAGCGACAAACGGAAAAGGAGGAGGAATGGATGCGGATCTATTCAAAAGCCGGTGTTTTATTGTTAACTGCGGCGCTGGTTTTGATGCTGCTGACAGGAACTGCGCTGGCGGACGTGATCCGGGTGAAACCCGTCGGCGACGGTTCCGTGGAAGTCAGATGGAGCGATAACGACGCGGAAAAACTGATCCTCGTCCCAAAAACGGGGGAAGATTATCAGGCCGATCTGGCGGAATACGGCTCCATTCTCATCGATACGGAAGGGAAAAACCGAATCGAGCTGAATGACATGGCCCCCGGCCAATCCTATTGGGTATTGACGCTGAATTCCGGCACCGGTTCCTCCACGCCCTATCCCTATAAGGCGTCCAGCCCTGCCGATTTCAGCGAGTGGAAAACGCCTCCGAGGGTTTCCGGCTTTTCGCTGCGCGAAAAAAACAGGGCGGGAATCTACGCAACCGTGGATTCTTTTCAGGCAGCCGCGCTGGAGGATACGGAGAATGACAGCAGCTACGGGCTGAAATGGCAGCTGGAATACCCCATGCTGAGAAAGCCGCGCAGTTTCCTGTGGCAGGGCGTGGTGACCGACCCCACGGGGATCGGTACGGTGGTCATGGCCGGGAAGCGCGAACTGTCCACAGACGTGGATTATGTGTCAAATGACTTCATGCCGCTGGATGCGTATTTCAGCTGGCTCCTGGAGCAACGTGGCACGGTTCCCGCGGGGACCTACACCTTCTCCATCTACTGGGACGGCCAGCGCGTTCTGTCCGCTGCCTTTGACGTGCGATAAGCTTCACTCCGCGCGGATGACAAAACTGAGTGCCGTATACGGGCGAGGGTGAGGGCAGGTTTACCGGGCCCTTCGATGCATCCCAGGCGCGTTTTTTCGACAATCTATGATTGCATCCTGATTCCGGGAATCCGGTGTCAGGATGCCTTTATTTGGCTTTTTCCAGCTATTTTGGAAACCCGTGACGGAAGCAGGACGCGGCCCTGGGATAAGCGGGATTCTTTCTTTGGGCCGGTATTCATGGAGCGGGGATGAACCTGCCGCACACGATCGAAGGATCGGACGCCTGTTCGTCCTCCCGATTGCAATCATTCGATACGGTTGTGCCCGACGGGATCCTATGCTATAATAGCATTGGAAAGAAGCGGAAAAACCGGGAATCATATCCCGCGGATGAAGGGGGCGGCAGAGCGATGGCGGCCAACCGGGAAGGAAGCGGCGCGCTGGCGGACATCAAGCGAAACCTGCGCGAAGCCATGGGCCAAAGGTGCGCCGAAATGAAGGATGCGTATTGCCGTGCGGCGGACGAAAGCATTCGGTCCGCGGTGCTTCTTTCCGATGCGTATCGGGCGGCGGAATCGCTGTTTGTGTACGTCAGCATGCCGGGGGAGCCGGACACCCGGGGTATCCTGGCGGCGGCGCTGTGGGCAGGGAAACGGGTGTACGTGCCCAAGTGTATGGCCCGGCCCGTGATGCTGGCAGCGCGGATCAGCGACGTCAATGAGCTGGCCCCGGGCGCAATGTCCATCCCGGAGCCGCTGCGGTGGGAGGAAACTGCCGCGCCCGGGGAAATCGACCTGATTCTGGCGCCTTGCGTGGCGGCGTCCAGGCGCGGGGCGCGGCTGGGCCACGGGGGCGGGTATTATGATGCGTTCCTGCGCGGCTGCCGATCCGTCAAGGCATGCCTGTGCTATGAATGGATGCTGACTGAGGATATCCCCATGTCTGCTCAGGATGTGTGGATGGACGCGGTGGTGACGGAGAAGGGCTGGACGCGGTGCGCGTCCGGGAATGAAAGCCTGCGGTGATTCCGCGGGCTTTTTGCGTGAAGAGCGCGGCATTTGGAACGCAAGGAAGCAGAGGGAGGAAGACGGAATGAACTGGAAGCGTGGCTGGACGCAATTCCTGGCAGGGATACTGGTGCTGTTATGCTGGACGGGCGCGTTTGCCGAGGAAGCGGATGCATGGCTGGGCCGCTGGCGATTGACGGAAGTGGAGGTCTTCGGCATACGTTTGCCCGCCGCCGTTCTGGGGTTGGAGGCTCAATTAGTGCTGCGCCCGGACGGGATCTGCGATATGGCGGACGGCGACGGGACGGTCCGCGAGCTGTGGCAGGAAACGGATACTGGGATCCGGGTGGGCGAAAAGCAGCTGACGCTCACGGAAAACGGCCAGCTGGTGGCGGACGCCGGGATGGTTCAGATGCTGTTCACCCGGGAGAAGGAGGAGCCCGCTGCTGCGCCCGAGCGTCCGGACGCGCCCATGGGGCCGGCCTATACCCCCGCGCCCACCCATGCCGCGCCTCTGGCTCCCGTGTCCACGCCGCTTCCAACAGTGATGCCCACACCGACGCCGGTGCTGATCCCCGATCTCACGGCGCTTCCCACGGCCGCGCCCGTCCCTCTGCCCACGGCAGAACCGACCGCGATTCCTGAGGGGGCATGCATCGGCATGAAATTCCTGTGCACCCGGGCAGAAATGGCAGGGGTGGCCGTAGATCCGGCCCTGCTGGGCGGTGAATATTCCGTGCTGCTGCGAAAGGACGGCTCGGCGGTCTTGACGCTGGCGGGTATGGAGATCAGGAACCTGAAATGGACAGCTTCGGGACATGACTTTGTGATCCGGTACTATGGAACCGATCTGCGCCTGGAGCGGACGCCGGAAGGCTTGCGGATGCAGTACATGGACGGCATGGTGCTCCTCCTGACGCCGGTACAATGAGAGAAAAGAAAAAAGCTGTCGATTCGTAACAGATTTGTGATTATTTTCGGAAAAATATAACGAATTTGGCAGATGTCCGTCAGATGAATTATGTTATAATGAAATTAGGACAGGAAATTGATCCTTCTATTGAAATACGGGACGATGCCGCACGCGACAAAGAGCCTTCCATACGGAGCAGCACACCCTTATATGCCAAAGGAGGTAGAATCATGAACTTAAAACGATGCACAGCCCTTCTGCTGGCGGTTTTGCTGGCGCTGGCGCTGATTCCCGCCGCGCAGGCGTATCCCAGCGTCACGGGATGCCGCGCATCAAGTGACGGACGGCACAGCTGGCAGCTGGTGAGCGAAAGCCTGGACTGCCTGGAGCCTGGCCTGCGGGTATACCGGTGCGAATACTGCGGCGCCAGAGCGCAGGAGGAAATACCGCCGTCTGGGCACAATTGGGTGCAGCGGGGCGAAATCGATTACACCGGGTGCACCAGCACAGCCTATGTGCCCTATGCGTGCACCCGCTGCGGCGAGACGAAGGTGGAGCAGCGTCCCGGCCCCGGCCACGACTGGTCGGAAACGGGGCGGTCCACCGGGGACTGCGTCAATGGCGGCGCCATTTACTATGAGTGCCGCCGCTGCGGGCAGACCAAAACGGAGCCGCTTTCTCCCACGGGCAAGCATACCTTTGGCGATTGGAAAACCGATGAAAAGCCCACCTGCACCAAGCAGGGCCTTGAGGTGCGCAAGTGTACCGTCTGCGGCAAGCAGGAATGGCGCTATATCAAAATGCTGGAGCATGCATGGGGCGATTGGCAGGAAGATCCCGCCAACCCCGGCAAGATGATGCGCACCTGCAAAATGTGCGGCACAAAGGACCAGCAGAAACCGGACGATATACAGCCGCCCACGGCAGAGCCGATCCTGCCGGTGGAAAACATCAATCCCGCCGTCACCGCATCCAGCCGGGTGGCCGCCGACGCCGGTGAAGGCAAGAAGTACGAAGGCGCGGTGGTGAACTGCGAATTGGTGTTTACCAACACGGGCAACGTGCAGGTATACCTTTGCATAGACGATCAGGAAATCTGGAACAAAATCCTGGCCGGCAACGATCCGCCGCCCCACGGCCTGGCCGAAGTGAAAAATCCCCTGGCCCTGGGAAAAACCACGGGCGCGCTGCTGCTGCCCGGGGAAAAGATCAGCTGGCCTTATGAAGCCGTCGTAGACGCAGAGGCCGCGGAAACGGGTTTCCTGGGCTTTGGGTTCACCCTGCCCTTCCAATATGACGATGTGGACGGCATCACCAAGTCGGCAAGCAGCAGCATGGGGTTCGTTGGCGTTACGCTGACGGGCGCTGCGGCCGCGCCCCAGATGCTGTCGCCCGCCGTGGCGGCCTCTGGCCGCTGGCAGCCGGACGCCGGTGAGGGCAAGCGCTATGTGGGCGCTGAAGTGGCCTATGAAATCGTATTCCAGAACACGGGCGACACGCCGGTTTATATATGCTATGATGTGCCTTCCGTTTGGGATGAGATCCAGCATGGCAATGATCCGGCGCCCCATGGCCTGAGCACCGTTATCAATCCTTTGACCGGGGCCGCCACCACCGGCGCGCTGCTGAACCCGGGCGAAAAGCTGAGCCGTCCCGTGACGGATGTGGTGGACTCGGTATCGGTCGAAACCGGCACGTTCACGTTCCAATTCAACCGTTCCTTTGTCTATGAGGATACGGACGGCCAGATGAAGTCCGGCACGAGCTCCACGGGTGAGGTGAAGATCCCGTTGACGGAGCCGGAAGCCGAGGCGGAATACGACAAGGTGAACCTGCAGCTTTCGGTGGTCATGACTTCCGCAGCAAAAGCCAGCTATCAGGTGGGCGACAAGCTGATTTTCCAGGTATCCATGACCAATATGAGCTCCTTTGACATGATCACGCCCCATCTTCGGGGCGATACCCTGTACGATGACGGCTTTGAATACACCAACGGCGTGGATATCCGGGGCTACAGCGGGGAAACCCGGGGCCATCCCAAGCTGCCGGTGGGGGACACCTTCACCGTGGAGGACAGCTACACCATCCGTCAGGTGGATGTGGAGCGGGGCCATGTGGACCTGGCCTGGCGCGGCTTTGGCTATCCCGATTATTCCGCCGGCGGGCCCAGCCTGCCCCCGGAATGGGCGCAGCCGGAAACCAGGCCCATCGTGGTGCAGTGGAATGACGCGGAAGGCCGCGCGGCCTACTTCCGTACCGACAGCTATGAACTGTCCTTCCCCGTGGGCGATGTCGCCGTGTATGACAAGGAGGACCTGCGCATCGCCTACAGCCAGACCGGCGTCATCAAATCCGAATATGTGCTGAATGATCAGGTGGAGTTTGACGTTTCGCTGAAGAATTACGGCACCATCCCGTACACCACCCCGGTTTTGATGACCTATGCGGGCGACCCGGATTCGGACACCTGGGTGCAGATCCAGGAAGACGACGGGACGGCGCTGGCCATCGGCGGCGCGTATACGGCGCATGTGACCTATCAGATCAGCCCGGTGGATGCCGCGCGTGGATGCGCGTATCTGATGTGGGACGGCTATGCCGTCTATGACAACGCTCATATGCCCTCCTTCCCACCGGAGGAGGAGCATTTCGTGGATTACACCGGCGCGGAGAGGGTCGTGGTGAAAATCCCGGTGAAGCAGGAAAAGCTGACCGAGGGCCTGATGCTTTCGGCCATGCCGCTGATGGAAAAGCCTGTCTATCAGGTGGATGACGTGGTGGGTGTTGTGGTGGAACTGACCAACATCGGCACAGCGCCGCTGACGGTGCCCTGCGTGTTTATCGACGGGGAATGCTGCATGGCACAGTCCATCACCCTGCCCCCCGACGCCAGCATCGGCGACGTTGTCTTCGTGCAGCTGACCGCGGACAAGACGGAGGACGGCATCGCGAAAATCCTGGTGCAGGGCGCGGCCTGGCCCGAGGGCAGCTCCGGCGCGGCCGGCACGCCGTGGCTGTACGGCATCACGGGCCTGAGTGCCGACGCGGTGATGGCCAATGATGTGGCCATCGCCATGACCTTGGGTGAACAGGAGGAAGCGGCCCTGGCCATCAACGCGTGGCAGGCTTCGGAATACAAGTCTTCCTACGCGCCGCAGGATAAGATTCACTTTGAAGTGGAATTGACCAATGTCGGCAAGACTTCCCTGGAAGCCCCCTCGCTGCTGCTGGATTACGGCCCGGATGACGGTGTGGACGATTGCCGCTACACCCCGGCCTATCTTGCGCCGGGCGAATCCATTCATGTGAACGTGACCTATGTCGTTACGGATGATGACGCCGGACGGGGTGAACTGTCCGTCACCATGGGCGGGCAGGCCTGGAAGCTGGGCACCTTTGACGGCACCTATGACGATTATTCCAGCAGTCCCAATGCCGTCTGCTCCGGCGCGGTCAACTTCACCCTGCCGGTGTCGGGTGGCCCGGGCCCCATTCCCAAGCCGAAGGGCGAGCCCAAACTGACGCTGTATGTGGAGCCCAAGTATCCAAGCGGCGGCTATTATCTGGACGAAATGAACCAGACGGAGGAGATCCCCTATATGCTCACGGTGGTCAACGATGGGGACGCGCCCTTTGAATTCGTGGATTTCATCATCACCATCGGCGGCACCGTCCAGCACATCTTCCCCGGCCTGGGCGTCCTCTATCCTCATGACTTTGTGGATTATACGCTGGAGGGGACCCGGCTGGTGCTGGGCGATATCCTGGCCGGCACGGAAGAGCCGGGCGTACGGGGCATCGTGGAGGTCAAGTTCCAGTATGAGGGCTGCTATGCGGGCTCGGAAGAGGTGGCGCTGCACTCCAACGTCTGCGTTCTGGAGCATGTGATCCTGGACGAGGAACCCATTCCCGGCCCCATCCCCGATCCCGAGGAATTCACCGTGGTGAAAACGGAGATCAGCAAGCCCCTGCATGATAACGGCTATCTGGCCGATGAGAACATCGTATACCAGATCGAAGTGACCAATCATACCGGCTTCACCATCAGTGACGTGTACCTCTATGATATCCTGGCGGACGACGGCTACGGCTCTTCGCTGATCGGCGTTATTCATGACATGGAGGATGGCGAGACCCGCACCGACACATTTATCTACACGGTTACGCCCTTTGACGCAGGCTGGGGCTATGTGAAGAACAAGGCATATGTGGAATGGATCGATCCCGTCACCGGCCAGGAGGTGACCTCCTATTCCAACAATGTGTTCAGCACCACGGACGAGGAAGCGCCGGAAAGCGCTCTGACCCTGGTCAAATCAGTGGTCAAGGGGCCTGAGAACGGTGAATACTATGTGGAGGGTGAGCAGATCATCTTCCAGGTGGATATCGACAATCCTTCCTCTGTGGACCTGGAGAACGTGTTTGTGAAGGATCCCCTGATCCCCATGGAGGAACTTGGCAGCACCCTGGCCGGCTACAGTGAAGTGCCCGCCGGCTTCCATGATTCGGTCACCTTCGAATACACAGTGACCCAGGAGGACGCGATTCTGGGCAGCATTTCCAATGCGGCCTACTGCCACGTGCAGACGTCCGAAGGCGAGGGGTACGACGTGTTCAGCAACGAGGTGACGGTGCTCACCGGCGTTCCTTCCTATACCTTCTCCCTGCTGGCGCCGCTGGAAGTGATCAAGGAGGAAGTCAGCAAGCCGGTGAACGGCAGCTACTATGAAGTGAGCGACACCATCCAGTACAGCATTACCGTTCGGAATCCCAACACCGGCGCTTCCTTTACCGATATTGATGTAATGGATGTGCTGGCGCCCGGTTTGGAAGGGCTGATCGACCATATCGACGTGCTGGGTCCGGGCGAAGAAAAAGTCATTCTGTTTGCCTATACGGTTACGGAAGAAGATCTGCCGGCAGGCCAGGTGGCCAATCGCGCCAGCATCCGCTATCACAACGCGCCCAACCTGATCCAGGGGTTCCAGATGCTCTTTACCGCGGAATCCGACTGGGTGTACAGCAAGGTGGGCAAAAAGCCTCCCACACCGCCCCGGCGGACGCCGCAGCAGGCCGATTGCTGCGAATTGACCCTGACTGCCCACGGCACCTATGCCCTGGATTACAGCCAGCATTACTGCGCGGAGCACGCCGCCCTGCGTTCCCGGCTGGAAGCGGAAGCGCTAGCTGCCCGGACGGAAACGGATGCGCTGCGCGCCTGGCAGGCGGCGGGGGACAGCTGGCGTGAAGAATTGGATAAGCTGTACATGAAGTGCCTGAACGAGGCGACGGGCACGGCCAAAGCCGCCGTGATGGATGACCGGAGCGTGTTCTACCTGTATCTGGGCAGCCTGGAGGAGGTGCTGAACCGCGCCTATGCCGATCATCCCGAGAAAGTGGCGAAGATCATCGCCGAACAATTGCAGAATCGCTGCACCGAACTGTGCTACGTGCTCCATAAAGCGCCGGGCGCCCGCAGGGACAGCCTGATCACCGGGCGGTATGATCTGCTGACGGGCAGCATGCCCATGGCGCACAGCCTGCGTACGGAAATGAGCAGCGGGAAAAACGAAGCATTGATCCATCTGGCCCTGAGCGTGGAGCATGGCCGGGTAGAGGAAACGGTGAAGCGCGCCCAGGAGCAGGCCGTCACCCGCGCACAGCATGCCCAGGCCTTCGCGGACGCCCAGAGCCTGTGGAAACTCGAACTGAGCCGCGCCTGCAACACGCGCTGCCGGCAGGCGGACGAAGCGGAGCGGCAGGCCATTGCCCTGCTTCGCATGATGCTGGATCGGATGCTGGAAAAGCGCGCCGCCTTCATGCAGAGCCTGTATCCCAATCAGCCCGATACCGTGGCGGAGACCACCGGCGCTCTGGTGCGTGATTTGGTGATCATCCTGTCCGAAAGCTGGTAACGGCATTGCCGGCCGCTGACTGCTAAAGGTTCGGGAAGGCCGGCTCGCCCACTGTGTTCATACCACTGCAGGATTCCCATCCGATTGATAGAAAAGGGGGAAAATACATGTCAGCGCAATTCAGACGGCGCGGCGCGGCCCTGCTGATCGCCGCCGCATTGTTGATCTGTCTGCTGCCCGTGGCTCAGGCCGCTCCCAAGGGATCGCCCACCATCAGCGTTCAGCCCACGGATCAAACCGTGAAGGAAGGCGAGAAATGCAATTTCACCGTGAAGCAGAGCGGCGCCACGGGCATCACCTGGCGCTTCTATCACCCGCAGACCGGTGAAACGGTGCTGGCCAGCCAGGCCAACCGCCGATTCAAGGGGCTGAAGGTGTCCGGCCAGAATTCTGAAAAGCTGCGCCTGTCCAGCATTCCCGGCGAAATGGACGGCTGGCAGGTGTATTGCACCCTGGCCAATAGCAAGGGCAAGGTGGAAACGGAATACGCCACCCTGACCGTTACCGACAGGCAGGGGAACCCCATCAACGCATCGGCGGCCACGCCGCCCCCGCCGCCGCCCACCCAGGCTCCGGAAACGCCGGCGCAGCCCGCCGGGAACATGCCCCGGGTGATCGGCGCGTCAGCAGTTCTGGATGGACAGGCCTGCCGTGTCACGGCCGATCAGGCCAACGTGGCTTACTGGGTCATCAATGGGGCGCGGTATGATTTTGACCGGGTGCCTCAGGCCATCACCGTGCAGGGGATGAATGAAAACGATACCCTGGAGGCGGTGTATCAGGGCAGCACAGCCCAGACGCTGCTTGCTGCGCCCGCCGCCGGGGAACCGCTATGGGTCCGCGCAGTGAACGCGGATATGTGCCACATAAAGGAAGAAGGGGCCAACCCGGGCGGCTACTTCACCCAATACAATTTCACCGACAGCTATGTGAACCTGGCCAACGGCCAGACAGTGCCGGGCGGGCAGATCAGCCTGTGCGTCATGGCGCGGCTGCCGGCGGGCGGCCAGGTGATTGGATGGCAATTGAACGGGGCGCTTCTGCAGTTTGATGTGCCGGTCACCTTCTTCTTTGTGCATGGCCTGGCGGAAAGTCAAACCTATGAGCCGCTGCTCAATGCGCCCGCTTCGGCCCAGCAGACGGATATGATCCGCTTCGCTCAGGTCCAGTGCGCGGGCTGTACCTTCTCGGGCGGGGGATACCTGAACGCCCAAACGGGTTACGTGCCCCGGGGCACGGCCATCGTTCTGACGACTGCGGCCGGCGGTGCCCAATGGACGGTCAACGGCGCGGCGCAGCCCGTCAGTGGGCCATTGTACTTAACCGCCGACCGGGCTATGATCATACAGTGCCAGTAAGCCGTTTGCTTTCCGTGGAAGGCAACCAATCACATTTGACGAAACCGAGCGGGGCAGGGGAGCCCCGCTTTTTATGGTGTTCCTGATTTGTGAACAGGATAAGCCCGGCTTGCGAGACATGCGCGTGCGGCGCGCGCCTCGTCAGCTTGTTTCAAATTATCCTCTGTCCAATGCAGGATTTTCCTACCCGAACCGGTTGACAGCAAAAACGGAAGAATACTATAATTTGGATGGAGAGGCGAAGAAAAGCGTCTCCCCATATGGTTCATTGCAAATACGGATGGGGAGGGCATCATATGTTTGAGAATATCGGCAAAAAACTGAAAAAGGTGGCCATCATCATCTTCCTGCTGGGCATCATCTTCTCTGTGGTCAAGGGCGTGCAGATTATGCGGGGGTATTATGTGGATGAGGAGGTCAGTGAAATAGGCGCGGAATACGGCGCGCAGCTCATCAACGTGATGGGTGTTTACCCCATTTCCGTGGTGGATGGCACCTATGTGGTCAACCTGTTCGGCCTGTTCCCCATGGTGGCGGAGGAAAACTATCAATTCGTGATGGTGGGTGTCAGCGTGGTGCTGATCGGCGTGGCGCTGTCCTGGCTGAGCTATCTGGTGCTGGCCGGACTGGGCGAGGTGGTGCAGCGCTCCGAGGACAGCATCAATTTGGCCAAGAAGCTGAACGAGTAAAAACGAATCATTGCGCCTGGACGCGTATCAGGGGCCGTTTTCGCGGGATCGCCGCGGCGGCCCTTTTTCGTTGCGCGCAAGCGGCGGAACGGGACGGTGTGCCCGCGCCGCTTTTTTCTTTCCGGCCAGCCCTTGCGATTTTTCCCAAAAGGCGATACAATAAACAGGTATACCGGAGAGGAGGCTGCGTTCGTGCAGGAGAACCGGCAAACCAACAGCGCTGTTCGCGGCTTTATGACCATTGGCACGCTGTATTCTTTTCTGTATTGCATGCTGGCGTCCAACGTGATGCTGTCCATGCCCATTCTGGGAGGCACCTTATATTTGGCGGGCCGATGCACGGCCCTGTTTGGCATGCTGCGCCGGCCCAGTCAGGAAAGCATTGTGTCCCGGCCCATGCGCAACACCTGCATGGCGCTGCTGGTGATCCTGTTTCTTGCCCTGATGGCGTTGATGACGGTGTATCCGATCGGGCTGGACAGCCCGGATTTCTGGCGGCTGTCCGGCATTGTGCTGTGCATCATTTTGCGGCCCAGCCTGACCCGATATGAGCTGGAGCGCGCGCTGATCGCCCGGAAAAAAACCATGAATATCCTGTTCCGCATCCTGGCGGTGCAGCTGGTGTTTCTGCCCCCGCTGCTGCTGATGCTGCTGCTGAGCCCCATGGCGCGCACCTCGGTGTGGGCGCTGATCGGCGGCTATGCGGTCAGCGGCATCCTGGAATCGTTTCCCCTGGATCGGATGCGGGATCGGATGCGCTCCGTATCGGCGGAGGATATCGCGGAAATGCAGGCGCTGAAGAAGGTGCACGCCTTCAAGATTTTCCAGGTCGTGTTGCTGGTGACCGCGGCGGCGCTGCAGGTAACGCAGGTGATGAGCTATACCTACATCGCCGTCACTGCCGACGCGCTGATCCTGTGCATGGCCATTGCTCTGCTGTGCACGTATGTGGCCAGCGCCGTGACCGATGTCGCCCTGCGCCGCACCCTGGACCGCAAATCCGATCCCAGCTTCCTGATGGTGTTCGGCCTGATCGCCTGGCTGTACGGGCTTGTGCTGTTTACCCGATCGCTGGACATGCTGGGCTCGGTGGAAAGTTACCTGTCCCTGGCGCTGTGCACGGTGGGCGCCACGGTATGCGTGCGGGTGCTGATCCGCATGGAGGAGGATATGCGCAGGGTGGCCGCTTTTGGCATCGGCCACACCCCCGGCAAAGGGATGGACGTGATCCGCCAGGTGCGCATTGATTTCGCCGCCCTGCTGGGCCAGGCCGTCGCCCTGCTGGGCTTGACCCTGATTTCGATTTTTACCCCCACGGATTTTCCCAACGATTGGGACGCCGTGTTCCGTTCCTTCAGCCCGCTGCTCACCCTGCCCGCGCTGGCGCTGGTGGCGGTGGCCATTCTGTTCGCGTTGCTGTTTCCCCTGACCAGGGAGCATCTGAGCAAGCTGCGCCGGTACACCGAACTGCACGAACAGGACCGGGAAAACGCTCCGCTCCACGATCAATTGGAGGCGGTGGTCGTGCAGCGCAGCCTGAAGCACTATGGCATCAAGCTGATCGCCTTCGTGCTGCGGCCGCTGTATTACCATAAAATCCGGGGGAAGGAAAACCTGCGCCTGGACGAGGACACGCCCTGCGTGTTCGTGTGCAATCACGGGGAAATATACGGGCCCATCGTCACCAATTTGTATGTGCCCTATTCCTTCCGGCCCTGGGTGGCTTCTGAAATGACGGACAAGCAGGCAATCGCACGGCACACCATGGACGGCGTGTTTCAGAATGTGACCGGCCGGCGGCGGAAGATCCTGGGATGGCTGATGAATCACGTGGGCGCGCCGTTCCTGACGTGGGTGATGCGGTCGGTGGACTGCATCCCCGTGTATCACGACAATCCCCGGAAGCTGATGCAGACTTTCCGGGAAACCACCGCTGCCATGGAAGCGGGCGACAATATCCTGCTCTTTCCTGAAAATGCCGGCACCTCGGCCGATCACAGATATGTGAAAGAGGGCGTGTCGGAATTCTTCACCGGGTTTACCATGATCGGCCAACTGTACAGCAAAAAAACGGGCAAATGCCCGCTGTTTGTGCCATTGTACGCCGATAAGCATAAGCGCGTCATCACCTTCGGTGTGCCCACCCGTTATAACGCCGAGGTCCCGCCCAACGAGGAAAAGGACCGGCTCTGCGAATACCTGCGGGGTGAAATGCTGCGCATCGCAGGCATGAGCAGCAATGCGTCCACGATCGAAGGAAGCGCTTCATAAAGGCGTAACGGAGACATAGCAGGATGGATACAGCATGAATGACCGGGGAGATCCCCGGCCATTCATTTATTTGCCAGCGGTTAGCAGGCGCCTGTGCAGGATGGCCCCCTGGTGCGCGGGATCCATGGACAGCACGGCGGCGAAGCATTTTTCCGCCCGTTCCGTGTCTCCCAGGCCCCAACTGCCCAGGGCGATCAGATACTCGCAGTGGATGCGGCTGCGAAGGGACAGATCGTCGTCAAACAGCTGCAGATCCGGCAGGGACACGGCAAAGTAATCCATTTTCACCTGATCGTAGTAGTGCTTTTCACCGTAAGAAATCAGCTTGTAAAACCGGCTGCGGGCCTTGTCTTCACGGCCTAAAGCGCGGTTGTCCAGGCCCTGATACAGGATCATGTCGGCGGGCTGATCGTTGTAATACAGGGCAGAGGCGGGCTCCTCGTTTCCTGCTGCGGCGGATTGCAAATGACGCAGGGATTCCGTTTCGTTTCCCAGTGCTTTTTCAGCCAGGCCCAGATAATAATGAATGTTGTTGTCTTTCGCGCCTTCCAGCTTTCCTTCGCCCAGGTTATGGGGGAAAACCAGCGCCCTTTCCAGCAGCTCCCTGGCTTGGGCCGCAGCCCCCGATTGCAGCGCTCGGATCCCCAGTTGGGTCAGCGCCACGGCATATTGGGTGGTCACCTTTCCCTCGCCGCCCTCCCAGGGGTGGAAGGTGTGGGCCATGATGAGGCGCAATGCTTCTTCATGCCGGCCCATGTCGTTCAGCAACGTACAGTATTCGGTGTAGAGATCGTCCCGCTGGCATGCGGTTTCCCTGTGAGCGTCCAGAAACGCGAAGCGGTCCTTCACGGAATAGTTCAGCTTGCCATACAGCTGATGCAGCTCCAGCAATACCCGGGCGTCGCTTTCATCCAGCATGTAGGCCCGCTCCATGCAGCGGCGGGCTTTTTCGGCATCCTGCCGCTTGTTGAAATAGGCCAGGCTGAGGTTTCGCCACACGGTGGGAAAACTGCCGTCCGATCCGGCGGATGTTTCCCAGCAGGCAATGGCGTCGTCATACTGCCGTTTGTCATACCACAGGCAGCCCAGGTAGTATGGCGCTTTGGCGTCCTTTTCATTGTGCGCAATGGCGTACTGCAGGGCGGTGATGTCTTCCAGCCTGTTGGGGAAGCAATACAGGGGATCGGCTTTCGCGGCGTGATCCAGGGCCTGCGCGGCGTATTCCGCGTCGCCGTTCCAATGCGCATACAGCGCCAGATGATACCACACCAGGGGCGTCGGCACGGGACAGCATTCCAGGATGAACATGGCGTCGGTATAGTAGCCCGCCTCGGCGTAGTCGATGGCGCATTCGATGAAGCTGCTGGCCCGGCCGTTCATGAGGCAGAGCGCTCCTTCCAAATCGCCGGATTCGATGCGGGAAACGTAATCGAACGCGTCCAGCTTCAGATTGTCCTCGTACCAGGCTTCGGCTTCCGCGCCCCTTCCCAGGGAATCCAGGATCAGGCCTTTCAGCGCCCTGGCTTTCAGATTGTGGCAGTTCCTGACCAGGCTGCGTTCGATATGCTCCAGGGCCAAGGCGTATTCGCCCCGCTTGCAGTCGATGCAGGCGATATGATAGTATCCGGCTTCCTGCTCCGCCGCGGTCCAGGCGGCCTTGAAGAAAGCGTCGTAGGCTTCGGCGTCCCGTCCCTGATACCGGAGGGCCAGCCCCAGATTGAGCCGGGCTTCACTGTCGTAGGGGTTGGGATTGCGCTCCGTCATGCGGGCGATGGCGGCGCGGAAGTAGCGTTCGCTTTCCGCGAATTTGCCCCTTCGCAGCAGCAGCGTGCCATAGGCGTTATTGGCCCGGATGTCGCCCGGATCCCGTTTCAGCGCTTCCAGATAATAGGGATCGGGCAGGTAAGTGGCGTGGCGGTACTGTTCCAGATGGAGGCCGGTGAGGTACAGCTCCTCATTGGTGCGTATTTCTTCCGGCAGCTTGGCCGGCTGCATGGGATCCGGGATCTTGTCGATCTTTTTGGGCTGCGGCGTGTAGCTGAGCAGCTTTCGGCCGGCGGCTGTGTAAACGGCCAGGGTCAGATCCGTTTCGCATGCGGTCACTTCGGCTTCGTCCTTGAATACGTTCACCGGGCTCAGATCGGCGATTTTTTCATACACGGTTTTTCCGCTCGCCGTCAGCGTCACACGCGCCTGCGCAAAGGACTGGGTGGCGTAAACCACAAAGGCCGCTTTGCCGTCTTTCACGTCCAGATTGAGCACGCATTCCCGGCTGGCGTTTTTCACGTATCCAGCTGCCTTGTAGGGCATGAAATACTGGGTGAAGGCCTTTTCCTCAAAAGGCTTGAGCCAGGTGAAATCCGGCTGGTTATCGCAGTACATGCCGGTCATCAGCTCAATATAGGGGCCGTTTTTGTCCGTCAGGTTTCTGTCCCATGCCCGGCCGAAATCGCCGTTGCCCCAGGTCCATTGCTTTTTACCGGGGCTGACGTGATGATCCGCGACGTGCAGGATGCCGGCGCCCACGCCGTAATCGTAGCCGCCCACAAAATCATAATCGCTGTGCGCGCACATGTAGGAAGTGGGTACGGGTATATTTTTATAGCGGGAAATATCCACCCCTGCGCCATAATCGTGTTTATAGTATACCCCTGTGGCGATGGGAAATTTGCTTACATCCCGCTTTCCGTGGTCAAATACGGCGCTCACGTCCGGCGGGAAAACACTTTGCGTGTTTTCGTTCACCGCCACGGCAGGATTGGCCCACCACAGGAAGGTCTGGGGCAGGCTGGTGCGGTTGTACAGCTGGCCCTTGATTTCGATATACGCCTTGTCCGAATAGAGGGTGATGGTCATTTTTCCCTTGGTGCCGTACATCTGGTCGACCTCGGATAATTCCACCGATGCGCTGCCGTCCGGATTCTCCACCGTGCGGAAATCGGTGGGCCCGAAGGTGGTGGGGCGGTGATGCTGAGGCCAGTTGAATTCGACGCCGCCGCTGATCCACGGGCCGGTCAATCCCACCAGCGCGGGCTTGATCACCTCGTTATAGTAAACAAAATCATAGCCGTTGGTCTTGTCATAGGCGCGCTGGATGCGGCCGCCCAATTCGGGCAGCACCATGACGCGGAGATAATCGTTTTCCAGCCATACGGCAGTGTAAGGCCTGTCTTCTTTTTCATCCAGGATCTTATCGACTACCGGCAGGGGATACACCTTGCCGCTGCTGCCCTGGTATACCCGTTTTTCCAGGAACATGGGATTTTTATCGGCCTTCCCGATGCCGTAGGTAGGGATCATGACTGTTTCCTGCCATACCCGGACGCTGCCTGATACATGGTTCATTTTAATCCCCATGCCGGTGCGGCACCGGCACAAATAGGAATGAAAACGGGAGCCGCAGAATTTTCCGTTTTCATGTGGTACAATGTGCTTAAGAGAGGCAAACTACAAAGCACGGCAGGAGGAGTTGCATGCAAC
>JAFXVJ010000022.1 GCA_017524615.1 Clostridia bacterium
GCTGTAGGTCAACGCAGCTGTCAAAATGCCCTTTCTGGTTCTCTTTCGGGCTAATGAGAATACCCCGTCGTCCCTTATACTATTCTCAAATAAAATCGGCAAGGAAGATAGACGAAGTTACAATGTCATCCCGACCGAAGCGGAGCGAGAGCGAAGCGGAGTGGAGGAATCTGGAAACTGGGCAATATGCTGCTGGAAGTAATCTGTTTCTCAAAGATCCCTCGACTTCGTTCCGCTCTCGCTCCACTCCGCTCGGGATGACAGGAGCGTTTTACTTTTTCTTGCTATTTTAGTTTGAGCATAGTATTAGATGAGAATGAGTATAAGGCCGCGGGCCGGCGCGAAAAACGCGCCGAAGAAAATCAAACAATAACCCCTGAGAAAAACGGCCCAGTTCTTCTCAGGGGTTTCGTTATTTCGCCTATGCCTGCAAGCCGCTGTCGGGCACGTCCTCGTACACCTTCACCACCCGGGGCTGCCAGCCCGCTTTCCGGCTGGTCTTTTTTTCCATCCAGCGCAGGATGAACCAGCTTACGCCCATGCACGCCAGGCCGGTGATGGCCCACAGCGCCTCCTGCTGAAACAGCACGCTGCCCAGGGCAATGCCCCCCAGCAGCAGCAGCATGGGCATCACATACGCCAGCGCCGATGCTTTCAGCACCTGTTTTTCAGGCATGTCCACCTCGATCCAGCGGCCCACCGGCACATCGCCGGGAATTTTCACCAGCGTCTCCGCCTTTTGTCCGCCGCATGCCCCGCAATGGGCGCAAGCCTCCGGCCTTTCAAAGCAAACCTCCAGCAGGCCGTCCGCCGACGCCACGACCTTTCCCGTGCGCTGCATGCCGTGTCCTCCTTTATATTGACGCCCGGCGTGCACCCATTCGGGGCCCGCCGGGACAGAAAGCTCCGCTTTCTTCGTCTCACATTCTTCTGACGCCCGGCGCGTACCCTTTCAGGACACGCCAATACGTAATGCTTCATCCGCCTCGCTATTATATCACACTCCCGAAGAAATTAGAACCCCGCCACCCGGATATTTTCCACGTCCTGGCCCGACGCCTGCCGGGCAATATCCAGGATCAGCGCGGCCTGTCTTTCGGTCAGCTGTCCGGACAGAAGCACCGTCACACCGCCCCGCCGGGCCACGCACAGCGCATCGCTCATGCCCTGAGCCGCCAGGGCTGCCTCCACCGCCAATTCGATCTCATCGTTTTCCGACGTTTCAATCAGCATGGTCCGGGCCAGGCGCCTGGCCTCCGGATCGGCGTCCTCCGTTTCAGCCAGGGCCGTCAGCGCGGCCTGATCCTGCGTCCGGGTGTCCCGCCGGCGAGCGCGGTACATTTGCACGGGATCGGGAACGGCCGTGGGCGCGGCCGTGGGCGGCGCCGTCCACAGGGCGGCTTCCGTATCCGGCGCGTCAGGCCGCGTCAGGGTCACTGCCAGGGCGGCGGCCACCGTCGCCATCAGCAGCGCGTTCACGAAACGGTCCTTTACGGTGCGTCTTCCATGGGAAACACCTCCACCTGGCCGTCCGTCAGCCCCAGCAGCGCTTCCGCCGCCCGGATCAGATCCAGCCGCACCGCCACGTCCCCCGCTCCCCGGGCCACGATCACCGCGCCGACCGGGGTTCGGCTGCCGATGCCAAAGGCGGAGGATTCCTGGGCGTAAAAAATGGAGATCCGGGTGTCTCCCGCCCCCGCGATGCGGGACAGGGTGGCGCTGACGCGCTGTTCCTCCTCCGTCATGCCGCTGTTCCCCCGGCTGGGCAGCGACATCAGCGCCCAGGCCAGCGCGCAGGCCAGCGCCACCGCCACCCAAGGCGCCGCCTTGAGATCCTTGATCCTTTCCAGCCATTTTCTCATGCCGCCTCCCGCAAAAAGGAAAGAAACGCGCGCAGCATGCACAGCATGATGCACAGTCCCACGCCCAGATCGGCATATTTCGCGCTGTCGTTCTCCGGCAGCAGTCCGTCCATCACCATGCGAACCAGGCACAGACCGACCATCTCACGCAGAAAATCCCTCATCGCAGCATCACCGTCAGATTCCCCACCACCAGCATCTGCGCCACCAGCAGAAGAAACATGGCCCCAACCGACAGCTGAATCACGAACAGCAGCATCAGCACATCGGAAAAATCCTGCAGGCAGGCACCCGCCCGGGCATCCGCCAGGGGCTCCAGCAGCGCGGCCGCCGCCCGGTACAGGATCACCGCGGCCAGGGTTTGCAGCATGGGCACCGCCGCCACCGACAGCAGCAGCATCAGGCCCGTCAGCCCCAGCGCATTCTTGATCAGCAGCGATGCGCCCACCAGCGTGTCCATGGTGTCGGCCACCATGCCGCCCACCACCGGCACGAAATGATCCACCGCGTATTTGGCCGTGCGGATGGATACCCCGTCGGCGGCTGCCGCTCCCAGGGATTGCAGGGTGGTAACGGAAATGAACACCGTAAAGCTCACGCCCAGGGTCCAGCCGGCCGCTGTTTTCAGCAGCGCGGACAGGCGGCCCAGACGCATGGGCGGCGACAGATGGTTCAGGATAGCCGCGACGCCGGATGACAGGGCCAAGGGCAGCGTCACCGACCGCACCAGCCCCGTCATGGTGCCGCAGGCCGCCACCACCGCCGGCTGGAAAAAGGCCGTGCCCGCCGTGCCCCCCACCGCCGCCAGCAGGGTCAGCAGCAGGGGAAACAGGGCCTGCATCAGATCCGCCATGCGGGTCACCGCCTCCTGGGCCAATCGGATATGACTGCCCAGATCCTGGGCCATGCACCCGGCCAGCAGCAGAAAGCAGGCCGCATTCACCGCGCTTCCCATGGCCTGCCGAAAAAAGGAAGCGCGCATGCGGGCCAGCACGCCGCACAGGACGGCCGGCACCGTCAGCCGCGCCAGCCGCCACACGCTGCCCGTCAGGGCGGACAGCAGCCGTCCCGCCAATATGCGCAGCAATTCCGCGGCGTCCAGCGCCCTCTCTCCCCGGGCCAGGCGCAGGATCAGCGCGGAAAAATCCTCCCCTTCCGGGAAAGCCCGCTGATACGCCTGCTGCCAGTCCTGCAGGGGCAGGGTATCCAATTGCTGCCGCAGCGCGCCATCCAGGCTCTCTCCCAGCCCCCGGGAGCATAACAGCAGCCACGCGGCCACTGCCAGCAGCGCCAGGACCCCGCGCCTCACGGCACCAGGGACAGGGTCAGCTGCCCGATTTCCAGGATCAGGGGCAGCGTCTGCGCCATCAGCAGCATTTTGCCGCACAGCGCCGCCCGGGCGGCCAGGCCTTCCTCCCCCGCGTCCCGGCAAGCCTGCACGGCAAATTCCGTCACATACGCCATGGCCAGCAGCTTCATCAGCAGCGTCACCGTGCCGTCGCCTACCCCCGCCTGCCGGGATAAGCTCCGCAGCGCTTCCACCGCCCCGGCGCCCTGGGTGATCGCGGAAAAAAACAGCATCAGCCCCGCCGCCAGGGCCACTCCCGTCCCGGCCTGGCGGTTGGCCTGGCGCAGGGTCATGGCCATCATGGCGGCGGTAACGGCAAAGCCCGTCATGCGCAGCGCTTCATTCATGGCAGATGAAACACCGCCTGCACCTGCGTCAGCAGTTCTCCCGCCATGGAAACCACCGTCAGCAGCACCAGCATGATCCCCGCCACCGTGGCCAGGGTGGCGATGTCCTCCCGCCCCGCCCGGGTGAGCACCTGGCAGATCACCGTGACCAGCATGCCGATCCCGGCGATTTTCAGCAGCACATCAATTTGCATGCCCCTATCCCCTAACACATCAAAATGAACAGCGCCGCTCCGCCCAGCCAGCCCAGGGAGCGGTAAAGCCGGCCGTTCCTCTCCCACTGTTCCCGGCTGATCCGCCGGAAATGCTGCCATTGCTCACCGGCGAAGCGGATGGCCCGCAGCTGCTGATCCGCCGTGGGCGCGAACAGGCCCAGCAGGCAGTCCCGGGCTGTTTCCCGTTCCTCTCCGGACAGCCAGGGCTCCCAGGGCAGATCCCGAAGCAATTCCTCCGGCGCACGGGTGGGATCGCTGACGATCCGGTCCGCTAAAATATCCAGGCAGGGGATTTGTCCGCCGCTGGCCCGGCGCAGCATATCCGGCAGCCCCATGGCCAGGTGCTGTGCCATCCCCTCCATGCGGGACAAGGCCCCCTCCCAGGCGTTCAGCGTATCCACCCGCAGGCTCAGGCACCTGGCGGCCCAGCCGCCCAGCGCTGCGCATGCCCCGGCGGCCAGCAAACCGATCAGCCATCGCATGCCGATCCCTCCTCGCCGCTCAGAACCTCCACCCGGGGCGGCCGGCCGGGTTGTTCCAGGATCACCAGGCGCTCAAAGGGCCCCGCCTCGCCGAAAAGCCGCCGCCGGGCATCCTCCCAGCTTCGCCCGTGGGCCGTGGCCAGCACCGTCACGCCGCATTGAACGGCTTCCCGCACGGCCCGGGCATCCCGCGCTCCGCCCAGTTCATCGGTCGCCACCACCTGAGGCGCCATGGCCCGGATCAGCAGCAGCATGGCGGCCCCCTTTTCCAGGCCCGTTGCCACGTCGGCGGCGGGCCCCACGTCCAATTGCGGCGCGCCCTCGCGGCACGCGGCGATTTCGCCCCGTTCGTCCGCCACGCCCACCTGCACCCCGTTTTCCCCATACAGGCGGATCAGATCCCGCAGCAGCGTGGTTTTGCCCGCGCCGGGCGGGCCGACGATCAGGGTGTGGCAATGGGCGATCCTGGGAAACACCTCCCGCCCCACGCCCTTGATCTGATGGGCCAGGCGCAGGCACAGGCTGGATATTTCCTTCAGCCCCTCTTTGCCCATCACGCCGCACACCCCCAGCCGGTGTCCCCCGGGCAAAGGCAGGAACCCCGCGGCCAATTCCCCCTGCCGCGCGGCCAGAGAATGGCCGCTCAGCGCCCGGGCCGTCTGGGCAATCATTTCCGGCGTCAGGACGGGCCCCAGCCATCGGCATCCGTCCGGCAGCAGCGCCCACATTCTCTGCCCGGGCCGCAGACGGATCTCCCTGGCCCGTTCCGCTTCCTCTTTCGTAAATCCCGCCCCGCCGCCGGGCAGCATCGCCAGCCAGTCCATGCCACAGGGTATGAACGGAAAGGCCGTATTATGCCCCGGCGTCCGGCCGTTCCGCCGCGGCGAATATGCAATCCCCGCCCGCGCGTATCCCGCGTCTGCGATCCGTCCCCGGCTGATCCCGTTTTCAGGCAAGCCCAAATCCTCTTTGGGCGTCTTTTCCGCGGTGCCGGTATCACTTGACAGGCGTTTCCCGCCGTGTTACCATGAACGCAAAGGAAAAGGAGGCGGACGCATGGCCATGGAACAAACGCCCCTGGCCCTGTTCGATTTTGACGGCACCCTGATCCCCGGCGACAGCATTGTGGCCTTCGTGGGCTATGCCCGGCGGAAAGGGGCCCTGTCCCTGGGGGGATACGGGGCCGTGCTGGGCCAGACGGCGCGCTACCTGCTGGGCGGAATGACCGACGCGGAGATCAAAACCCGATCCCTGCGGTTTTTGACCGGCCTGACCCCGCGGCAGCGGGACGATCTGGCGTCCGGCTTCGTTCGCGACTGCCTGCTGCCAAAGGTGTACCGGGACGGGCAAAACGAAATACAGCGCCAGAAACGGGAAGGGCGGCTGGCGGTGCTGGTCAGCGCGTCGACGGATAATTACATGCGGTATGTGGCGGACGCCCTGGGAACAGACGCGCTCCTGTGCACGCCGATCGAAGCGGACGGATCGGTTAAGCGCAACTGCAAGGGCGAAGAAAAAGCCAGGCGGGTGCTGGAATGGCTGGATGAAAACGGCATCGCGGCCGACTGGGAACAGTCCTGGGCCTTTGGCGACAGCAAAAGCGACGCGCCCATGCTGCGCCTGTGCGGCCATCCGGTGCTGGTGAACCCGAAAAAGGCGCTCCGGCGGGCCCTGCCGGACGGAAAAACCGTATCCTGGCAATAAACACAAAAGAGCGGAGGAAAATCCATGAAGCTGATTTCCTGGAATGTGAATGGATTGCGGGCTGTGATGGACAAGGGCTTTCCGGAGGTATTCAGCGCCCTGGACGCAGATATCTTCTGTTTGCAGGAAACCAAACTGCAGGCCGGCCAGATCAGCCTGGAGCTGCCGGGCTATCATCAATACTGGAATTACGCCGAAAAAAAAGGCTATTCCGGCACGGCGGTGTTCAGCAAGGCCCCAGCCCTGTCCGTGGCCTACGGCCTGGGGATCGACGAATTTGACCACGAAGGCCGGGTGATCACGCTGGAGTATCCGGACTGTTATTTCATCACCGTCTACACCCCCAATTCCCAGGACGGCCTGGCGCGCCTGCCCTATCGCATGGCGTGGGAGGATGCGTTCCTTTCCTATCTGAAGAATCTGGAAAAAACAAAGCCCGTGGTGTTCTGCGGCGATCTCAATGTGGCGCACCGGGAAATCGACATCAAGAATCCCAAGGCCAACATCCACAACGCGGGCTTTACCCAGGAGGAGCGGGACAAGATGACCGCCCTGCTCTCCAGCGGCTTTGTGGACACCTTCCGCTATTTCCATCCGGACCAGGCCGGGGCCTACAGCTGGTGGAGCTACCGCTTCCACGCCCGGGAAAACAATACCGGATGGCGCATTGATTACTTCATCGTTTCAGAAGCGCTGAAGCCCCGGCTGATCAGCGCATGCATCCATCCGGAAATTTTCGGCTCCGACCATTGCCCGGTGGAGCTGGTGATGGCCTGAGGAGATCCCCATGATATACCTGTCCGCTTTCTATTTCCCCGACAGGGACGCGGAATTTTCCTTCCGGATGAGCGAAAAACGCACCTGCTTTGATTCCGTGTATCCGTTCCACGTGCTGTCGGGCCGCGGGCTGAGCAGCCTGGAAATGGATCATATCACGCTGCTGTACGGCGGCAACGGGTCGGGGAAAACCACGGCGCTGAACGTGATGGCGGAAAAGCTGGCGCTGCAGCGCGGCGCGCTGTACAACCGTTCCGGTTTTTTTGAAAAGTACATCGCCCTGTGCGATTATTCCATCCACCGTCCCATCCCGCCGGGCAGCCGCGTCATCACCAGCGACGACGTGTTTGATTTCATGCTGGATGTGCGCGCCGTGAATCAGGGCATCGATCTGAAGCGGGAGGATGTGTTTGAGGAATACCTGGCGCTGCGCGACGCCAATCCCGGCAATCGGTACAGCCAATTCCGCCTGCGCTCCATAGCGGATTATGAGCAGCTGAAAAAGCTCAATGCGGCCCGGCACAAAACCCAGTCCCGCTTCACCCGGCAGTTCCTGCCCGACAACATCAGGGAGCAATCCAACGGGGAAAGCGCCTATGCCTATTTTTCCCACATGATCGGGGAAAACTGCCTGTATCTGCTGGATGAGCCGGAAAACAGCCTGTCCCCTCAGCGGCAGGTGGACCTGCGGGAGCTGATCGAGCAGTCGGTGCGCTTTTTCGGCTGTCAGTTCATCATCGCCACCCACTCCCCCTTCCTGCTGGCGCTGCGGGACGCCCGCGTCTATAACCTGGACGCGGACCCGCCCCGGGTGCAGAAGTGGACGGAATTGCCCAACGTGCGGGCTTATTTCGATTTCTTTGAGCAGCACCGGCGCGCTTTTCTTTCGGATGACGCCACGCAGAAATAGCGGGCGCGCCCGCCATGGCGATTCGTTTGATGCGCTTCCTGCCCCCGGCAGGGGCTTTTTTTCTTGCGGCGAAACCGCAGTGGTCACATTCGTTCCATCACAGCGCAAATTTGATTCTTTTGGTAATCCTATCCAGGTTTTTATGCCCTCCTCCTTGACAAACCCGCCGACCGACGCTATACTTTCTCAATAAAGAGAACATTTGTTCTTACTTCGAGAGGGGGCGTAAAAGCATGCGAGGCGAATGTGTTTATTTACAGGTAATGGTACAAATGTATCTGAAGGGGTGGGACAGCCGCACCCTGGCGGAAAAAGCGGGGATCAGCTATCCCTCCCTGCGGCGGAAGCTGCGGGGCGCGTCCCCCATGAACCTGGAGGAGGCCCGCCAGATCCAGCAGGCGCTGCAATGCGGCATGAACCTGGACACGCTGTTTGCCCGGAGGGAGGACGGCCATGACGCCTGAGGAGCTGATCGCCTTTGCGCGGTCAGACGCCGGGCTGTGCGCTGCCCGGGATTATCTGAGCGGCTATCTGCGGCTGGACGCCATGATCGCCGTGAAGCTGGCCCGGCTGGATCAGATGAAGGCCCGGGCCGCCCGGATGGCACCGCTCCGCCCCGGCCCGGAGGAGGAAACAGCGGCGCTGGAAGCGGATATCCTTTCGGATTACACCGCCTTGACCCGGCGGCAGCGGGATATTGCCGCCGTCATCCGGGCGGTGCCGGACGAGCGCCATCGGACGGTGCTGGAAATGCGCTACCTGGAAGGGCTGCCCTTTTTTCGCATCGCCATGCGGATGAACTACGCCGAGAGGCAGATTTACCGCTATCACCGCCGTGGGCTGATGGCCGTGGCCGCGCGCATCGCCCTGAAAGAAATATAAGGCGGGGCTCAGCGCAAAAGCTTGCGGGGAAAACCGGATGGGCAGATCCCGCAAAGTTTTTCATTGTGCCAAAAATATTTTCAAAAAAAGTGTTTCAAACCACTACGGATGGTGTATAATCTTGTCCGAAAGGATGGTGTACTACCATGGATTGCAATGTGCATGTAACGGGCGGCGAACTGCCGCAGGCCGAGATTGACGCTTATATTCAGCGGGCGGAACAGAAATTTGGGGCCAAGCCCCAGGGCATCGACATCAAGGTGGACGGCGAATATGTGGAATTGTCCTACGATTTCGGTCACGTCCCCTTCCACCGCATCCGCCGCATCACCGGTTATCTGGTGGGCACGCTGGACCGGTTCAACAACGCCAAGCGCGCCGAGGAGCGCGACCGCGTGAAGCACGCCGTGCAGTGACCTTCGACAAGCCTGAACCGCGCAGCGGACGCCGATGAGGCAGTCCGCCGAGCGGTTTTTTACCCGTCGGGAAGGATTCCAGTCACGGGGGGAGGCGGGCGGATGGGCATCCTGATATGCGGCCTGAACGGTGCGGGGAAGAGCACGCTGGGCCGGGCGCTGGCGGACAGGCTGGGTTACTCCTTGATTGACGCAGAGGACCTGTATTTTCCCAAGACGGACCACGGCTATGCCTATGCCTGCCCGCGCGCAAAGGAGGAGGCGGCCCGCCTGCTAAACGAAAGGACAGCTGCCGACGATTCCTTCGTTTTCGCCGCCGTAAAGGGAGAGTTTGGCCCGGCCTTCTTGGATCGGCTGACGCTGGCTGTGCTGGTGGAGACCCCCAGGCCGATCCGGCTGCAGCGGGTGCATGACCGCTCCGCTCTCCGGTTCGGGGAGTGGGTCGCGCCGGGCGGCGATTTGTATGACCGGGAAAACGCCTTTTTCCGGGCAGTGTCCGCCCGGCCCGAGGATGAGGTGGAAAACTGGCTGGCGCGGCGCCTGTCCTGCCCGGTGCTTCGCGTGGACGGGACCCGGCCCCCGGAGGAAAACGCGGCGTATATCGCATCATTCCTGGGGATCTTCTGAAATGATCACAGTAAACACAGGATGAAGGAACACGCGAAAGCAATGCCCGCCCGCGCGCTACTGTGAAGCCGAAGGCTGAACGGCAGCCAAATACAAGAAAAAAACGGTGACGACTGGGATGAAACCGCTTGACAAACCGCCGGAGGGATGCTACACTGTCACCAATTCCATATCAAAGGCGATGACGAAGACGGCAGGGGCCGGGATCGCATCCAGAGAGCCGGGGCAGCTGAAAACCGGCGGCGCATCTCTCCCCATCACGCCCATCCCTTCCGAGCCGGACCGGTGAACGCAAGGATCGCCAGTAGCTGTGTCCCGTGAGGCCGCGTCAGTGCGCAGGGCTTGAAGCACGAGCCCGATGAGCGGCGCTTTCCAAGCGCAATTTGAGTGGTACCGCGAGCTGACATTCAGCCCGTCTCAAAGGAAAAACTTTGGGACGGGCTTTTCTGTGCCAGCAGCCGTCCCGGGAAAGAAACGGAGGATGAATCCAATGGATGTGACCCAGGCCCAGCATATCCCCGACCAGGTCCGCGAGGTGGCAGCCCGCATCCGGGAGCTCAGGGAAATCAGCGGCT
Source organism: Clostridia bacterium (assembly GCA_017524615.1). GTDB lineage: Bacteria > Bacillota > Clostridia > Christensenellales > Aristaeellaceae > RUG563. The sequence goes on from JAFXVJ010000022.1 coordinate 10,146, forward strand.
ACAGCGTGGCGGAAATGGCCCGCATGACCGACGTGAGCGAGCAAATGTACCTGGACTATGAAAACGCCCGGGTAGATCTGCCCTTTACTTTCCTGCATAAATGCGCCCTGACCTTCAAGGTGGACATGATCGACCTGATGGAGGGCCGCAGCGCGCCCCTGTCCTCCTACACCATCACCCGCAAGGGCGCGGGCGAGGTGACCGCCCGGGAGCAGGGCATCGATATCCGCAACCTGGCGCCCATGTTCCGCAAAAAGATTTCGGAGCCCTATTTCGTGCGCTATTCCTATGATCCCGCCCTGCAGGATCAGCCCATCCACACCACCACCCACTCCGGCCAGGAATTTGACTACATCCTCTCCGGCGCCATGAAGGTGCAGGTGGGCGCGCATGTGGAGCTGCTTCGCGAGGGCGACTCCATTTACTACGATTCCTCCACGCCCCATGGCATGATCGCCGCCGAGGGCGGGGACTGCGTGTTCCTGGCGGTGGTGCTGCCCGGCGAAGAGGTGGAAGAGCGCCAGGTGATGGAAACCATCAAGGCCAGCCAGGTGCCCGCGGACGAGCATTTCGTGTACGAAAAATTCGCCCATCCCGTGGAGGACGAAACCGGCGCGCTCCAGTCCATTTCCTTTACCGGGCTGGACACCTTCAATTTCGCCTTCGACGTGGTGGACGCCCTGGCCGAAACAAAGCCCCAGGCCCTGGCCATGCTGCACCTGGACGAAAACCGGCAGGAGCGGCGCTTTACCTTCCTGGACATGAAAAAGCAGTCCGCCCGCGCGGCCAATTACTTCCGCTCCCTGGGCATCAAAAAGGGCGATAAGGTGCTGGTGGTGCTGCGCCGGCAATATCACTTCTGGATCAGCATGATGGGCCTGTGCAAGCTGGGCGCCATCGCCATCCCCGCCACCGATCAGTTGCTGGCCCACGATTACGAATACCGCTTCAACAAGGCGGAGGTCACCGCCATTCTGTGCACCGGCCACGGAAAGGCCGCGGAGCACGTGGAAGAAGCCCTGCCCGTTTCACCCACCGTGAAAACCCTCATCCTCTGCGGCGCGCACCGGGAGGGCTGGCACGATTTCGATCAGGAATACGCCGTATTCTCCTCCCATTTCGACCGCACGGCGGACACCGCCTGCGGACGGGATCCCATGGTGATGTTCTTTACCAGCGGCACTACCGGCTATCCCAAGCTGGTGGCCCACGCCCACACCTATCCCATGGGCCACTTTATCACCGCCAAATACTGGCACTGCGTGGAGCCAGGCAAGCTGCACCTGACCATTTCCGACACCGGCTGGGGCAAGGCCCTGTGGGGCAAGCTGTATGGCCAATGGCTGTGCGAGGCGGCCGTATTCGCCTACGATTTCGACCGCTTCCACGCCGAAGAGATCCTGCCGCTGTTCAGGCAGTACCATATCACCACCTTCTGCGCCCCGCCCACCATGCTGCGCATGCTGATCAAGGAGGATCTGAGCAAATACGATCTTTCCTCCATCCACCACGCCACCGTGGCCGGCGAAGCGCTGAACCCCGAAGTGTTCTATCAGTTCCAAAAAGCCACGGGCCTGTCGCTCATGGAGGGCTTCGGGCAAACCGAAACCACCCTGTCCATCGGCAATCTGGTGGGCATGACCCCCAAGGTGGGCTCCATGGGCAAGCCGTCCCCCCTGTTTGACGTGGACATCGTGGATCCCCAGGGCAATCCCGTGCCCACCGGCGAAACGGGCGAAATCGTGATCCGGCTGGGCGAAGGAAAGCCGGCCTGCGGCCTGTATCTGGGCTATATGGGCATCGAAGACGATCACCCGGACGGCCTGTACCACACCGGCGACACCGCCTGGCGGGATGAGGACGGGTATTTCTGGTATGTGGGCCGCCTGGACGATGTGATCAAGTCCTCCGGCTACCGGATCGGGCCGTTCGAAATCGAGTCCGTCATCATGGAACTGCCCTACGTGCTGGAGTGCGGCGTCAGCGCCGCGCCTGACCCCATCCGCGGCCAGGTGGTCAAGGCCAGCATCGTGCTGGTGAAGGGCAAGGAGGGCACGGAGGAATTGAAAAAAGAAATCCAGTCCTATGTCAAGCAGCGCACCGCGCCCTACAAGTATCCCCGCATCGTGGTATTCCGGGACGAGCTGCCCAAAACCATCAGCGGCAAGATCCAAAGGAATCTGCTGTAACGCGCCAGCTGTCCGGATGCCGTCCTGCGCTTTCGCGGCCAGCGAGGGATGCGGATGCAGCGGCGCACTGCCGGTCAGAGCCGGTTTCCTCTGCCCGCCGACCGCGGGGCCCGCGCCGTCAATCCCCTGTTTTATGATAAGAAACTCTCTCAAATCGGGAACTATTTGCCGGTTGATCAAGAAAGCCTGCCAGATTCGGCGCCGACGCATTGCGTCCTGCGTATAAACCGGAGAAAACGGAAGCATACTGTGAGAAAACGCGGGAATCGGAGGGCGCCGTGCGCAGCGAACAGGATGCGAGCCGTCAGCAAATGAAACGGCAGGCAGTGGAAAAAGCATACTTGCTCTATTACAACCGTGTGCTGTATGAAAAAGGGCTGATCACGGAGCGGGAACGCAACCGCATGATCCATCAGATCAGCCATCGTTCCGGCGCAGCGCATGCGGGCGTGTGCACACGGTCCCAATGAGGCGCTCAATGCAAAAGCTTGTGGGGGGAACCCGCTCTTTGGAGGCGAAAGAGTGGGTTCCCCCCATCCCTTTCCGGGAAAGTCCTCTTGAGCGGTGTGGAGAGCGCGGAGGGGGTTCGTTTCCCTCACAATCCGTGAAGAACCGTTTTTAGTCTGAATACAGCATACAACCGGAAAAAGATGGCAATGGCCCCTTCAATATACATTTGTTTTCACGATCATCCTATGTTATATTACAGATAATGATTTTGCGAATCTTTGGAGGAAACAGCCATGGACATCCTTGCGGCGCGGACGGAGCTGAAGAAAAAGACGATCTATGATCTGCCCCTGCGGGTGACGTTTTATGCCCGGGTGTCCACGGACAAGGATGAACAGCTGAACTCGCTGGAAAACCAGGTGCGCTATTACGAGGATATGATCCGCAAAAACAAGGCGTGGACGTTTGTGCCGGGATACGTCGACGAGGGGTTATCCGGCATTTCCACGAAAAAGCGGGAAAATTTCAACCGCATGGTGGAGGATGGCAAGGCCGGCGCGTTCGATCTGGTCATCACCAAGGAAATCACCCGGTTCGCCCGCAATACCCTGGATTCCATCCAATTCACCCGCGGCCTGCTGGCCTGCGGCGTGGCGGTCTATTTCCAGAACGACAATATCAATACCCTGGACGAGGATTCGGAGCTGCGGCTGACCATCATGTCGGGCATCGCCCAGGATGAACTGCGGAAGCTCTCCAGCCGGGTGAGATTCGGCCATCAGCAGGCCATCAAATCCAGCGTGGTGCTGGGCAACAGCCGCATTTTCGGCTACAAAAAAGACAGCAAACGCCTGGTGATCGATGAAACGGAAGCGCCCATGGTGCGGGAATTATTCGAATTGTACGCCACCGACCATTACAGCATGAAGCAGATCGAGGGCATCTTCTGGGACAGGGGATACCGTAACCTGAACGGCAACCGCATCGCCCACGGCACCATGAGCAACATGATCGCCAACCCCAAATACAAGGGCTATTACGTGGGCAACAAGGTGAAGATCGTCGACATGTTCACCAAGAAGCAGAAGTTCCTGCCGCCGGAAGAATGGGTGATGTTCAAAGACGAAACGGGAGAGATCGTGCCGGCCATCGTCAGTGAAGCCCTGTGGGACAAGGCCAACGCCATCCTGCGCCGCCGCAGTGAGGACGTGAAAAACCGCCAGGGCGTGTGCAACCACCCGAACCTGCTGACGGGCAAGCTCTTCTGCACCTGCTGCGGGGAGCCGTACTACCGGCGGGAATCCAAAAAGGTGTACGGTCCCAACAACTCGAAATGGGTGTGCTCCGGCAAGATCAAAAACGGCGCCGGCACCTGCGCCTCTTTCCCCATTTACGAATCGGAAATCCAGCCGCTGCTGCTGGAGGTGTTCCAGGATACGAAGGCCGACGCCGACGCGCTGGCCGAGGAGTACATCCGCCTCTACACAGAAATCATCGATCACAGCGCCCTGCCCGGCCAGATCGCCGAGCGGCAGCGGATCATCGCCAACGCGGAAAAGAAAAAAGCGAAATTGCTGCAACTGAGCGTGGACGGCATGATTTCCGACCGGGATTTCAAAAAAATGACCGATGACTGCAACAGCGAAATCGACCGAACGCAGCAAGAGATCGACCGCCTGAACCGTCAGCTGGACGCCGGCGAGGAATACAGGAAAAAAACGGACCGCATCAGAAAAGCCCTTTCCGACGCCCGGAAGGACGCCGCAAAGGGCATCATCAGCAAGGCGTTTGTGGAACAGTACATCGACAGGATTCTGGCAACGCCGCAGGAAGATGGCTCGCTTCTGCTGGATATCCGCATTTTCACCGGCGAAACGGAGCAGAAGACCCTGCAGGATCTTCGGCGTCGTACGGGCCACACGTTCAAGCGCATGATCGAACAGCAGGAGCGGCAGATGAGCGGCAAATAAGCCTGCCCGCCGGCTTCCGCGCCCGCCTTCCGGGAAACCGGGGGGCGGGTTTTTTCCATCTCCCGGGATGGGAAACGGCAACCGTTCAGCGCAGCGCGCCTGCGGGGGGATGTGCCCGCCCGCGCATGTCCCGCGCGTCCCGCGCACCCTTCCAATCCCCGATAGAATGCGGAAAATGCAAGAAAACAGCGGGGACTCGGAAGGAAAAGCCCGTCGAACACAGAATACCCAAACAAAAGGGAGGCCGCCATCGGCGTGCTTCCCGCCACCATCATCCAATCCAATGAAGACGGAGGAACGCGCCATGAACATCGCACTGCCACCCATGGGCTGGAACAGCTGGAACACCTTTGGGCCCGATATATCCGATCAGCTGATCGTGGAAACGGCCCGGGCCATGAAAGAAAAGGGCTACCTGGAAAAGGGCTACGAATACGTGGTCATTGACGACATCTGGAGCCTGCACGAGCGGGACGAGAACGTCCGCCTGGTGCCCGATCCGGAGAAATTCCCCCGGGGCATGAAGGCTCTGGCGGACGATATCCACGCCCTGGGCTTCAAATTCGGCATGTATTCCTGCGCCGGGCTGCTGACCTGCGCGGGCTATCCTTCCTCCTTCGACCATGAATTCATCGACGCGCAAACCTTCGCCGACTGGGGCGTGGATTTCCTGAAATACGACTTTTGCAATTTTCCTCCCTATGCCAACGGCAGGCAGCGCTACGCCATGATGAGCATGGCCCTGAAGGCCACCGGGCGGGATATCCTGTTTTCCGCCTGCAATTGGGGCACCGACGAGCCCTGGAAATGGATGGATTCCATCGGCGTGCACATGTATCGCTCCACCGGCGATATTCACGACAATTTCCAGTCCTTCACGGACATCGCCAAATCCCAGCTGAACAACTTCTGCATGAGCGGTCCCCACTGCTTCAATGACATCGACATGCTCACCATCGGCATGTACGGCAAGGGCAACGTGGCCCTGGGCGAAGCCTGCACCACCCGGGATTATCAGACCCAGTTTGCTCTGTGGTGCATGCTCAGCGCGCCGCTGATGCTGGGCGGCGACGTGCGCCGGATGGATCCGGACTGCGAAAGCCTGCTGAAAAACGATGGGCTGCTGCGCATCAATCAGGATCCCGAGTGCCGTCCGCCCCAAATCGTATACCGGGGCCGCGTCGTCAGCCGGGAGGCCGATCCCGCCACCGGCGGCCGCTGGCATGAATATCCCGACTGCGGCCTGACCCTGTTCAAGCACCTGAGCGGCGGCGAATTCGCCATTGGATATTTCAATTTCGCGCCTCTGGCCGGCGAGGTGCCCTGCCTGTTCGCCGACGCGGGCCTGCCCGCCGCCAGCGGCTTCGGATTGCGGCTCCGGGATGCCATGACGGGCCGGGATCTGGGGCTGCAGCAGGACCGTTATGACCTGACCGTGGACGGGCACGGCTGCCGGGTGCTGCTGGGGCGGCTGGAGAAAATCGGATGACGGAGCGCTGCCGTCAGTGCGGCCGCCCGCTGACCGGCGACGAAGTGGCCGTATCCAAAAAACTGATCAATCGGGGCGCCACAAGTTTCCTGTGCGTAGCCTGCCTGGCGGCGCATTTCCAGGTGACCCCCGCTGATATACAGGAGCGGATCGCCTACTTTAAGAGCATCGGATGCACGCTGTTCCACTCAGCGGACACATGATGGACCAGACGGGCAGAAAGGGATACAAAGGATGAAACTGGACAGATTAACGGACAGAATCTGGGTATATCCTTACGAGGAAGAACGGGACCGCCCGAACCTGACCTATATCCGGGGCGATCGCTGGAGCCTGGCGGTGGATGCGGGGCATTCCGCAAGCCACACCCGCGCGTTCTATGCGGCGCTGGAAGCGGCCGGATTGCCGCTGCCGGCCCTGACCGTGCTGACGCACTGGCACTGGGATCACACGTTCGGCATGCACGCGGTGCACGGGCTCTGCCTGGCAAACGAAAGGACAAATCATCATCTGGCGGTCTTTCGGGACAGGGTCGCAAGCGAGGGAACGGATTTCTTTCTTGCGATGCATGACAGCATCCGTCGGGAATATGCGGACGGGAAGCCGGTGATCATCACCCTTGCCGATATGGTCTTCCGCGGAGAAATGACGCTGGATCCGGGCAACTGTCCCATCCGGGTATTTCAGGCGGAAGCGCCGCACACGGATGATTCCACCCTGGTTGAGATCCCCGGCGAGCGGGTGCTGATCCTTGGCGATTCCACGGGCGGAACGTTCCCTGATTGGACAGTGGACCCCGCGCTGGCGGCGAAGCTGGCGGAAACTGTCCGGAGCATCCATCCGGTCATCTGCCTGGACGGGCATTGGACGCCGCTTTCGCCGAAGGAAATCATACAGGAACTGCTGGAAGGATGACCCGGAAACAAAAAAAGGTTCTTCACGGAATGTCCGGGAGAAAGAAACGGCCTTGCCTGATCCCTCGGCTGCGCTCCGCCTCGCGCCTTCGCTTTGCACGGGATGACGCCGAAGGGTTCCCGTTTCCCTCACAATCCGTGAAGAACCATTTTTTCGATGATACTGTTTTAATCAATGTCATGAATTTAATGCAATTTGGCGCATTTATATACAAACAACGGCATTATGCTTTTTTGCTTTTTTGAGATGGGATTAAACCTTCGGGGGCGGCAATACCAACGATTCCCTGTCTGCGGCTTCCGAGCTGTTCCGGTCGCTCGTCAGCACAATTCTGCTGGTGGCTTCCAAGGCCCTGTCCCGCAAGAGCGCCGGAAGCAGCCTGTTCTGGAAAACCGGGAACGCAAATGGCAAAGTCAAGGCATACACAAATGCGAATCTTTTTTGCAGCCTGTTTGACGCAGGCTGCATTTTTCCTTTTCAACAGCAATCTTTTGCTGTATAATACAGGATAGAGATCTACGCCGACTTCATGGGCAACCAGATGGATGTGGACGAGGGCACCGATGGGATCGATATGGCCGCCTATTCCTTCGCTCTCCACTTTGAAGGCGCAGGCGTCCTGACCGCCGAGGGCGATGCCGCCGATAGGATGCTGAACTATGAGCATTCTGTCGCGCCCTTCGGAGACATCGAGCAGACCCTGAAATTCGTGACCGAATAAGCAAACCATCAGCGAACCAGAAAGCCGTCGTCTGTTAAGGACGGCGGCTTCTTGAAAAGGAACGGAGAACTGTCTGCTGCATGCCTTTTATCCCGGCCGGGAATGGCTGGGCCTAACCGGCAAGCCCATCCAGGCCCACGGCTCTGTGATATGAGGATCACAGCGCGTGGCTCCGCATCCGCTTCTCGGAGAACCCCACGCAGAAAGAACAGGGGCGCATGGCGAAATTGCTGGAATGCCTTCCTTCCGACGTGCATCTGAATGCCTCAAAGGCCCGCTATGTATGGTTGCCCTACCGCTTTGAGGGGACATGGGCATCCTGGACCGGCGCGGACAATGGTCGCTGGATGAATTAATAAAAGGAGATATAACACATGAAGCAGTATGAAACCTTTGAGCTTCATTTTTCAGGCGAAACCCTGCAGGAGGCCTGGGCAGGCATCGATCTGACCGCCGTTTTCACCCATGACGGCGAAAGCAAAACCGTGAAGGGCTTTTACGACGGCGAAGGGCAGTACGTGATCCGTTTCCTGCCGGAGGAGCCCGGCGATTATTCATGGAAGGTCAGCGGCGTCATCCGCGCGGAAGGAAAAGAAATCTGCGGGCCAGCCGAGGGTCGGCATGGCCCGGTCAGGGCGGCGGACACGCACTTTGAATACGCCGACGGCAGCTTGTTCATTCCCTTCGGCACCACGGTGTACGCCTTGGCTTCCCAGGAGGATGAACTGGTGGAGGAAACGCTGGAAACACTGAAAAGCGCCCCTTTCAATAAGGTGCGCATGTGCGTATTCCCCAAGCATTACGATTACAACCATAACGAGCCGCCCTTCTTCGCCTTTGAAAAACGCGCGGAAGGCGGCTGGGATACCGGGCGGCCCTGCATCCCCTTCTGGCATCGGTTGGAGAAGATCCTGAACCGCATCCAGGCCATGAACATTCAAATCGACCTGATCCTCTTCCATCCCTATGACCGCTGGGGCTTTGCCTCCCTGCCGCAGCAGGCGAATCTTGAATACCTGGATTACCTGCTGCGCCGCCTCGCCGCCATGCCGAACATCTGGTGGTCGCTGGCCAACGAATACGATCTGTGCATGCCGGCCAAGTCACTGAAAGACTGGGAGGAAATCGAAGAATTCGTAGCGGCCAACGACCCGTACCGTCATCTGCTTTCCAGCCACAACTGCTTCTGCCATTGGGATTTCAGCCGGGAAAACGTGACCCATTGCAGCATTCAGACCAAGGCGCTCACTGAAATCCCCCGCTGGATGGAAACATATCATAAGCCCGTGGTGATTGATGAATGCGCGTATGAAGGCAATCTGCCGCACCCCTGGGGCAGCATTTCCGGGAAGGAAATGGTGTACCGCTTCTGGCGCTGCTATGCTTCCGGCGCTTCCTGTACCCATGGGGAGACGTTCTTATCCAATGATGAAATCCTTTGGTGGGCCCGCGGCGGGCAGCTCAAAGGGGAAAGCCCCAAACGGATTGCGTTCCTGCGGGAAATCATGGAAAGCCTGCCCGGCCCGCTGACGCCCTGGCTCACCGAATGGAGCCGGCTGCCCTTATTGTCAGCGCAAAGCATCCGGGCCATGCTGGCCGCCCGGCCCGCGCCCGAGGGCTTCACGCTGCTGGCGCTGAACAGCCTCGCGCGTATGAGCGAAGCGGAGCGGGCGACGCACATGCAGGCCGATCACAGCTGGGCTTCCCGCTGCGGGGATCAAGCGTTCCTCAAATTCTTTGACCTGCAGACCTGCGCCGAATTCCCCTTTGAACTTCCTGAAGAGAAGCAATACCGCGTGGAACTGATCGACGTGTGGGAAATGACCCGGAAAACGATCCTGGAAAACGCCGGCGGCAAAACCCTGGTGAAGCTGCCCGCCAAAGAGGGCATGGCTGTGCTGATTGCTCGGATGTGAGAAGGATGCTGGCATGCAGGAATACCTGAATACTTCAATTTCGCCGAAAAAGCGGGCACAGCTGCTGAAAGAAATGAACCCGGATGAAAAAACGGCTCAGCTGACAGGCGTTTTTGCCGTGAAAAACGCAAAAGAGCGGTTGGCTGCTTTTCTCAGCCACGGTGGACGCCCAGCACGCGGCCATGAATTCCATGGCGGGCGTCGGCGCCGGGGACGACACGGAAACGCTGAGAATGAAGCGTATCCCCGGCTGCAGCGTGCAGGATGATGAAGCCGAAGAATTCAGCAATATTTATTGAAGCAGCTGCATCCGGATTGCAAAAGCCTTTTACAGGCGCTGATGGAAAACGCCTGGCCGGAAGGGCGCAGCAGGGCATTCTATAGGCTTGTACAAATCATTGAATAAGGAGCGAAAGGCCATGGGCACGCCCTATCTGCTGCATGTGCTGAGCGATTACGGCCATGGCGATCTGGCCTGGGATCTGCTGCTGCGCCGGGAATATCCCGGCTGGCTGTACCCGGTCACGAAGGGCGCGACCACCATTTGGGAGCATTGGGACGGCATCCGGGAGGATGGCTCTTTCTGGTCGAAGGATATGAACTCCTTCAATCATTACGCTTACGGCGCGGTGGCGGACTGGGTGTTCGAGCAGGCGGCGGGCATCCGCCATGCGGAGGATAAACCCGCTTTTGAAGAATTGATTTACGCGCCGCATCCCGACAAGCGCCTGGGCTGGCTGCAGGCAAAGCTGAAAACCCGCCATGGCCCGGTCGGCGCTTTGTGGGCGTACAGGGACAACGCTGTGCGCTTCGATTTGGAAACCCCGGTGCGTACCCTCATCTGCCTGAACGGAGAAAAACGCCAGGTGGAAAAAGGAAAGTATACCTTCTGGACAGCCGAAGCATAAGGAGGAAGAAACTATGCGCAGCATGAAAATCAACCGGCACTGGCATTTTGGCTTGGGACAAATGGACATCGGCAAGCGCCTGAAAGGCGAGTTCGGCGACTGCGTCGTGAACCTGCCCCATGATTATATGATCGCGAGCGACGTATACGCGGACGCTCCCTCCGGCTCAGCCAGCGGATACTATAACGCGGGCGTGGCCCATTACGTGAAGGAGATCGACATTCCCGCGGCATGGCGGGATGACCGTATCGCCCTGCGGCTGGACGGGGCCATGATGAACGCCACCGTTGAAGTGAACGGCGACAAGGCCGCGCTCCAGCATTACGGCTACGCACCTTTTGAAGCGGACATCACCCGCCTTGCGTATCCGGGAGAAAAGAACAGCATCGTTATCACCGTGAATCCCAGCATGCAGCCCAATTCCCGCTGGTATTCCGGCGCGGGGCTGTTCCGGGGCCTCGAGCTTGCGCATATGCCCAGGCTGCATGTGGCGTTTGGCGGGCTGTACGGCTTTACAAAGAAGATCGAATACGACAATGCAGGAAACCCCGAAACCGCCTATTTGCATCTGTCCGCCGAGATCCGGAACGAACATGCCGAAAACCGAGTGGCGGAGGTGTGGTTCGACCTGATCCGGGAGGACAGCGGGGAAACCGTGCTGTCCCGGAAAACGGTCACGCAGATCGAACCCCTCTCTTCCGGCACGGCCTATATGACCCTGACCGTGGACAAGCCCCTGCTGTGGAGCGCCGACGCGCCCAACCTGTACCGGCTCCGGGCCCGGGTGAAGGAAATCGGCACCTACAAGACCCGCATCATTCCCGCCAAGCATCCCACCGAGGACGCGGAAAGCGTGCTCTTTGGCATCCGTACCGTGGAAGCCGACGTGAAGCACGGCCTGCGCGTCAACGGCAAAACCGTCAAGCTCAGGGGCGGCTGCCTGCACCACGACAACGGCGTGATCGGCGCGGTGAGCCTGTATGACGCCGAAGACCGGAAGGTGAAAAAGCTGAAGGAAATCGGCTTCAACGCCATCCGCACTACCCACAACCCGCCCTCCGCCGCGCTGATCGAAGCCTGCGACCGGCTGGGGATGTACGTGTTTGACGAGGCCTTTGACGTGTGGGGCATGGGCAAGCAGCCCGGCGATTACAACCAGTTCTTTGACACCGACTGGGAGAAGGATTTGGCTGCGTTCGTGCGCCGGGACCGCTGCCACCCCTCCGTCCTTCTCTGGTCCACGGGCAATGAAATCACCGAGCGCGGGGGCCTGGACAGCGGCTATCTGTGGGCGGTGAGGCTGGCGGAAGCCATTCGGAAGCACGACGGGAGCCGCCCCGTTTCCAACGCCATCTGCTCCTTCTGGAGCGGACTGGACGACCAGACGCTGGCGGAACAGTACCGCAGATGGAACGCGGCGGACAGCCTGCAGAACGCCGATTTGGGCGGGAAGGACGACCTGCTCTGGGAGGAATACACCGAAGCCTTCACGAACGGCCTGGACGTGGCGGGCTACAACTACATGGAAGGAAAATACGATCAGGATCACCGGCTGTTCCCCGAGCGGGTGATGCTGGGCAGTGAGAACTTTCCCAAGGAAATCGGGATGCACTGGCCCATGATCGAAAAAACACCCTGGATCATCGGGGACTTCACCTGGACGGCCTGGGATTACATCGGCGAAGCGGGCATCGGCAAAGCCATGTTCTATGAACCCGGCGATCCCCTGATCGGCAACCCCTGGGGCGCGGGTTCGCCCTATCCCTGGCGCACCGCCAACGACGCGGACTTCGATATCACCGGCTGCGTCCGTCCCCAGGGCGAATACCGCCGCATCGTGTGGGGCGGCAAAGAAACAGCGCTGTTTTCCTACGATCCCGCAAATTTCGGCAAAGTGGAAACCCTGTCCAATTGGGGCTTCCCCGGCGTGTGGAAGCGCTGGAACTGGGCAGGACAGGAAGGAAAGCCTGTAAAAATCGCCGTGTTCAGCGGGGCGGATGAAGTGGAGCTGCTGGTGAACGGCGTCAGCCTCGGCCGCAAAAAAGCCGGGGAAGCGCTGATTCACGACATGCCGCTGACCTTTCTGTTCGAGGCGGTTTATGCCCCCGGCGCCGTGGAGGCGGTCAGTTATTCAGGCGGCAAGCAGGTTTCCCATGCCGTGCTGAAAACCACGGGAAAACCTGTAACCATCCGAATGACCGCTGAAACGGACAGCCTGAAAGCCGACGGCGCTTCCCTGTGCTATGTACAGGCCGAGCTGATCGACGAAAACGGGAACACGGTGCCCGACGCCGATACGCTTCTGACCGCGCAGGTGACCGGCGGAGCGGAGCTGCTGGGCTTTGGCAGCGGCAATCCCATCACCGATGAAAACTACACCAGGGGACAGTTCACCAGCTATCAGGGCAAAGCACTGGCAATCCTCCGCTCCGGAACCGAAGCCGGAAAAGCCACATTAACCATCACGGCGGAAGGGCTGGACAGCGCCGAGTTGACCATCCCGGTGAAAGAATGACCGGAAGGAGGCCGTCTCCATGAGAAAGATGATGCTTTTCAAAGATGATACCTTTCAATGAAGACTGGTATTCTGCGGAATTTCCCGGGGACACGCTGGTGCGTGCGAGCCTGCCCCACACCTGAAATGCGTAACGTCAAACTGATATGTGGGCCGAATCTGATCCAGCGGAAAATCAAGGGGATAATAATACGTACGCATGTGCTCCAGTATCTCATCTTTTGAATGAGCTGTACGCGCCAGGAAAACCGCCACAGCCGTCGCTTCTGCGCCTTTGAGCCCTTCCGGATGATTGTGGCTTACTTCCGTAACGGCTTTTGACAGCCGTTTTATACTATTTGCGTTCTAAGATCCAAATTGGCAAGGATGAAAAATAAGAGCAAAGGGACGACGGGGTATTCTCTTTCGGAGCCCGAAAGATAACCAGAAAGGGCGCTATAACGGCGGAGGTCATCGTATAGCTTCTGGCCCGGCCGCTGAAAGCGGCCAACCCGGATGCAATGCATCCGGGGAAAGCCGGGGAATCATCCCAAGGGAAAAGCTCGCTTTTCTCTGAGGATGATCCCGGCTTTCATTGGGCCAGAAGCCCCAAACGTTCGCAATCCCAGCGTAACACGCGACGATTTCTTGGATCTATCGATCAAGTAACTTCGCGAGGAGTGGGTCCAGGGGA
>JAFXVJ010000023.1 GCA_017524615.1 Clostridia bacterium
GATGCGGCCGGCGTCCTTGGTAGCCTGGCGCTGGCTGTCGGAGAAGTAAGCGGGCACGGTGATGACCGCCTGGGTGACGGTTTCGCCCAGGTAAGCTTCGGCGTCCGCCTTCAGCTTCTGCAGGATCATGGCGCTGATTTCCTGGGGATTGTAGTTTTTGCCGTCAATGGTTACCTTGTAATTGGTGCCCATCTGACGCTTGATGGAAGAGATGGTGCGGTCCGGGTTGGTGATGGCCTGACGCTTGGCGATCTGACCCACCAGACGCTCGCCGTCCTTGGTGAAAGCCACCACGGAAGGGGTGGTGCGGCTGCCTTCGGGATTGGCGATCACGGTGGGCTCTCCGCCTTCCATGATGGCCACGCAGCTGTTGGTAGTACCCAGGTCGATACCGATAATCTTACTCATTGTTCTGTCCTCCTTACAAATCTATCTGCTTTGATTGGGTTGTTGTCAATTCTATATCAAATGACCTTGCGGTCAAATTGATTGCGGTGTGTGTGATTCACGGCTGTCGGAAGGAACGGCTTTCGGCGCGGCTGATTCTGTTTGAACGATGTTTTCCGCTCAACCTGGGCCTTTATTCCTGTCCGTCCGCCACGACCTTGACCATGGCGTGGCGCAGCACGAAATCACCCATTTTGTAGCCCTTTTGCAGCACCGCGCAGACGGCGCCGGGCTCTCCTTCCTCCGGCGTGCCCTGCAGCACGGCGTTTTCCAGAGTGGGATCGAATTTCTCGCCCGGGCGGTCGATCACGGTGACGCCCCGCTTTTCCAGGGCCTCCATCAGCTGTTTATGCACCAGCTTCACGCCCGTCAGCAGCTGTTCGTCGCTGCTTTCCTGGGCGACGGCTCGTTCCAGATTGTCGACCACGGGAAGCAGCTGCTTGATGAATTCCCGGGCGCCATCCTCGTACGCTTCCGCACGGATGGCTTTCGTCCTGCGGCGGTAATTGTCGAAATCCGCCTGTACGCGCTGTGCCAGGTTCAGGTATTCCTCTGCCTTGGCTTCGGCTTCCGCCAGGGGATCGGCTGCCTCGGCCGGAGCGGCCTCCGCTTCGGCAGGGGCCTCAGCCTGAGGCGTTTCCTCCGGCTGTTCTGCGGGATTCAGGTTTTCTTCATCCATTGCCATGGTTCTGTTCCTCTTTTTGCTTTTATTTCGCATGCTTTGTCGCCTTCTATTCACCCAGCATTTCGCTCAGAGCGCTGCCCACGGCGGACAGGGCGGAAAGCACCCGGCCGTAGGGCATCCGCGTGGGGCCGATGACGCCCACGAAGCCGTTGTGATCCGCGCCTACCTGATAGCTTGCGGTGACAACCGAGCAGCCATCCATTTCCTCCATGCCCATTTCCGGACCGATCCGCACAGTGAACGCATCCCGGCCGTCCGGCAGCAAGGCCATCAGTTTTTCTTTCTCTTCCAGTACCGACAGGAAGGCCCGCGCCTTTTCCACATCGGAGTATTCGGGGTAATTCAGGATGTTGTGGCTGCCGCCCACGGTGACGGTGTCGGTGGCGGACTGACGCGCCATCTGGGATGCCAGATCGGCGATCCCCTGCAGCACCTGGGCGTCGCCGCCCATCTGCCGGGAATAAGTGCCCAGCATTTCCTGCACATCCTGCAGGGTACGGCCCGCCAAGTGCTCGGTGAGCATCCGGGAAATGGCGTACAGCGCATCGCCGTCCAGCCCTTCGGATACCCGGATCACCGTGTCCCGGATGGCGCCGGTGTCGGTGACGATCACCAACAGCGCCGATCCCCGGGGCATGGGCACCAACTGCAGGGTGGACACCCGCAATTCCAATTGCTTGGGCATCATCACCACCGCGGTGTAGCGGGTGAATTCGGATATGGCCTGCGCTGCTGTGGTGATCACATCTTCCATTTGGTGAACCCGCTGGGAAAAGTATGCCTTGGCCTGGGGATCCTGGGGCACGGTGCCCGGTTCAAGCAATCTGTCCACATACAGGCGATACGCCTTCACGCTGGGCACACGCCCGGCGGACACGTGCGGCTGGGCCAGATAGCCCAATTCCTCCAGGTCGCTCATCTCATTGCGGATGGTGGCGCTGGAGAGGCTGGTTTCATACTTGCGGGAAATGGTGCGGCTGCCTACCGGCGATGCGGTCTGGATATAGTCGTCAATGATGGCGCGCAGGATGCGTTCCTTCCGCGAGTCAATGGGCCGATCATCCATCAGGCATCCGCTCCTTTCTGGTCAGGGTGGGCGATTGTTAGCACTCTCGACCGTTGAGTGCTAACCACCGATAACAGAATAGCACCTTTTCCGTATAATGTCAATACTTCCCGAAAAAATATTTTTGATCCGGGAAACTGTTCCTTCCTGGAATGGAGAAGCCGGGCGAAACGCGCCGGCGGCGACTGTGCGCTTTATCCCCGCGCGTATTTCCCATCTTTCGCGTTTTTCGCGTTCATCCCCTCTTTCCCGTTTCCGTTCATCCCTCGGCTGGACGGATATCCTGCGGGAAAGTTGCCGGACGCCCGGGAATGGCCTTGACTTTAATTGGGGACGTAGGCTATAATACAATTGTTCGCGAGTGTGTTGGAACAGGCAGACAACCGAGACTTAAAATCTTGTGCCCTCTGGGCGTGCGGGTTCGACCCCCGCCACTCGCATAAAAAATCACCCTTGTGCCGCATAGCGCAAGGGTGATGCTTTTTATCGGGGATCAGCCCATGGATTTACCGAATTGCTCCTCGCAGGCCTTTTCCAGCGCCTTGATGATGATTTTCAGGGTTTTGATCCGGGCGTATTTTTTGTCGTTGGATTCGATGATGTACCAGGGCGCGTTTTCCGTGCTGGTTTTTTGCAGCATTTCATCCACGGCGATTTCATATTGCGGCCACTTTTCCCGGTTGCGCCAATCCTCATCCGTGATTTTCCATTGCTTTTCCGGGGTGTTCTGCCGTTCGGTAAACCGGGCCAGCTGCGTCTCCTGGTCGATATGGATCCAGAATTTGAGCACCACCGCTCCCCAGTCTGTCAACTGCCGCTCAAACTCATTGATTTCATTGTACGCACGCTTCCAGTCCTTTTCGCTGCAGAAGCCTTCCAGCCGCTCCACCATCACCCGGCCATACCAGGTGCGGTCAAAGATGCAGATGTGTCCCGTGCGGGGAAGGCGGGTCCAGAACCGCCACAGATACTGGCGGTTCAGCTCGTGAGGCTCGGGGGAGGCGATGGGCTTTACGTCAAATCCGCGGGGATCCAGGGGATAGGCCACCCGCCGGATGTTGCCGCCCTTGCCCGCGGCGTCCCAGCCTTCATAGCACAGGATAACGGGGATCTTTTTCCGATAGACCGTGTTGTGCAATTCGCTCAGCCGGCCCTGCAGCTTTTTCAGCTCTTTTTTATAGGTTTCTTCGTCCATGCAGTAGGACAAGTCCACATCCTTGAGCCTGGGCATCTTGATCAGTGGGAAGTCCTCTTCAAAGGGCTCTCCCACGTATCGGCCCTCCGCCAGGGCTTTTTCCGTTTTCTTCACCAGCAGCTTCATGGCATCCCGGACGGCGGTTTTCCGCTTGGAACCGTCCAGGATGTGCCATTTGACGGGATCGTTCGTTTTTTCCATAAATTCGTCGTAAGCATTCAGGAAACGTGCGTATTCCCTGTGCTGCCACAGATCCTCGTGGGTGACGCGCCATTCGGTGTCGGCGTGCTCCGTCAGGGCGGCCAGACGCTGGAATTGCTCCTTTTTATCGATGTGCAGGAAAATCTTCAGCAGCAGGTAGCCGCCGTCCCGCAATTGCCGCTCGAATTCATTCACGGACCGAACCCGTCGCTTGTATTCCTCCTGGGTGATTTCCCGGCGCAGGTATTTGCGCACGGTGCTTTCCATCCAGCCGGAATCCAGGAACATGATTTTGCCATTTTCCGGAATGGCGGCGGCGTACGGGTACAGGAAGGGATAGCGCGCTTCGCTTTCCGGGGTGACGGCGGGGGAGACCACGTTATAAAACCGGGGAT
The DNA here is from genome assembly GCA_017524615.1 of Clostridia bacterium. GTDB lineage: Bacteria > Bacillota > Clostridia > Christensenellales > Aristaeellaceae > RUG563. Next base: position 3,990 of record JAFXVJ010000023.1, read on the forward strand.
CGATTTCGCTGATCAGCTCCTTGATCAGGCTGCCCTTGCCCGCGGCAGCCCATCCCTCAATGAGCACCAGGATGGGCAGCTTTTTTTCCCGAAGCAATTGCTGCTGACCCAGCAGTTCATCCCGCAGCGCCTTGATCTCGCCGCTCAGCTGCTCCTTATCCTCCGTTTTTTTCCATTCGAATTTTTTCAGCATGCTTTGCCCTCCTTGATGGGATGTGGGTGATTTGGAAAAACCGTATATTGTTTTCACATGGGGTTGATCCAATTATAATGGAAGGCGGACGGAAAAGCAAGAGCTGTTCTGAAACTGCACAAGAAAACCTGAAACTGCACAAGAAAACCCCGCGCTGACGCAGCAGCGCGGGGAAGATGATACGGTTTTGCGGTTTATTCGCTGAGCAGCTGGAAGAGCAGATCCGCCAGATCGCCGCGGCTCATCACCGCATCGGGCGTATCGGTGGAGAGACCAACGCCCAGATTGTTCAGCAGCGAGCAGACGAAGCCCTCGGTCAAGCCGGCGCTCAGATCCAGTTCGGGATCCACCAGGCCGTACTGAGCCAGGAAGTCGCGGCCGGCCTCGGCGTCCGCGGGCCCGCCCACGGCATAGGAGATCGGAGCCAGGAAGTCCGCATTGATGGCGTCCTCATCCACGCCGAAGGTATCTTCCGTCAGCGGGGCCATGAAGCCGCTTTCAAACACGAAGCGGACGGCCTCATAGTATTCGCTGCCTTCGGGCACATCGACCAGTTCGATCTGAGAGGAATCCTGGGCGTTGAAGGGGTTCAGAATCACGTCGTACAGGTCGGCATGCGCGTTGATGGCGGCGGCGCTGCCGGCGGTGGAATGCACGCCCTCGTCCCAGGCCTGCTGATACAGGTCAGCGGCTTCCTTCACCTTTTCGGGGGTGATGGCTTTCAGCTGGCGCATGTATTCCAGGGGCAGTTCCTGCGATTTGCCGGCCAGGGCATAGCTGATGGCGGATACGGCGCCGGCAAGCTCGCCGGTGCCTTCGGCCAGGTCGGAATAATTGTTCATGATATAGCCGTCCAGCACGTCCTGGGTCACATCAAGGCCGCGGATCATGTCGGGCAGCGCGGCGTACACATCGAAGGTTTCGGTCACGTTGGGGTCACGGTAGGTGATGAGGTAGAAGCCGCCGTCCTGATTGACGCCGTTGAAAGGCGTGTATACGCCGTACTGGTCGCGCAGGATGGGGGCGAGGAACTGGTCGGTGACCAGGGTGGTGATGACGTTCAGAGAGGCGTCGAAATCATCCAGCCCCAGAGCGTCATAGGAGGCAATAATATTGTTGAACTGTACGTTGCCGTCGATGATCAGCGCTTCCCGCTTGGCGGGCACGGGCAGATCGTAGACCACAGGCTCCTTCGCTGCGGACGGCAGATCGGCCAGGAACTGATCGGCCAAGGCGCGATTCACCTGGATGCTTTCGGCGTTTCCGGCAAAGGCGGACACTGCGCCGAAGCTGTTGGCGAAAAAGGATTGAAGCGCCTCAAACCGGGCGGTGACGGCCTCGGGATCCTCGGTCAGCATGGTTTCCAGTTCGTTCAGGAAATCATACAGATCCAGATAATTCAGGTAGCTGTAATAGCGGTACATCGGCACATCCACGGCCAGGCCGCGATAGAGCATAATGCTGTAGGAGTTGCTGTTGATGGTGTTGCGCACGCTGGTCTTCTGCGCCTGCACCTTTTCCAACAGCTTTTGAGTGTCGGTGAACTGGGTGCCAAACAGCATTTCCTTCACCAGGTCATACCCCGCCGCCAGGTCTTCATCCATTGCGGTCCATTCCACGACCAGATAGGGATGATACGAATCATCCTCCTGGCCGATCAGGCTGATGCCGAAGGTGGAATCATAGAGGTAACGGGCTGTGAGCACGTCCAATTCTTCCTTGGTATGCTTGTCGGTGTCCAGCTGGCCCATCATGCGGGTAAACAGGCGGAAGAAGTGCAGATCCTCCTGGGGCACGGCCTGAGCGTCCAGATAGAGGGACACCGTTCCTACGCCGTCCACGCCGGCGGTCACGTCGATGCGGCGGATGCCGTCATCGCCGGTGACGTCGCTGACATTGTAGGTTTTCACTTCTTCAGGCAGGCTTTCCACCGTGACGGCCTGCAACTGGGCCACCAGAGCGGAGGCGTCGTCTTCCTGGGGAGGATTGTTGGTGGCGTCGATGACGGCCTGGATTTCTTCCTCGGTCATGGCGGCCTTCGCGCCGGCCAGTTTTTCGGCCAGGGCGGCATCCTTCACTTCCTTCTGGCCGGGTTCGGGATAAGTGGTGGTGAGGGTGTAGAGCGCCGGATCCTGCAGCCACTGGGAAATGGCGGCCTGATACAGGCCCTGCTGGTTCATTTCGTCGATGCGGTCCAGATCGTCCAGGCCGCTCAGGTAGGCGAAGGGATCGCCCGTCGTGACATACTGATAGGCCAGGGAGTACAGCACGCCTTCCACAGGATCGGCGGTTTCGGGAGCCAGCTTGGTGGACAGCCGAAGGGAGGCGGTAACGCTGTCCATCATATCCTGGGGGAAGCCGGTTTCGGCGATCTGCCGCAGGGAATCATCCACGGTGGATTTGAACAGGGCGGCGTCGTCCTCGTTGACGTTGGCGGCCATGAACAGGATGGCATCGTCCGGGGCGGCCAACTCACGGCCAAAGGAGAAGGACGCGGCGGGCAGGACCTTTTTCAGGTTCTGGCTCAGCAGGGAGGAGGACTGGTTCAGCAGGCTGCACAGGTTGTCGATGATGCCCTCCTGCTCCAAATCGCCCTTCATGCCGGGGCAGACGATGTAGTAGTACACATAAGACTGGTTGACGGGATCAGTGCCATCCGCCATGGGGAAGCCAATCTTGCTTTCCACAGGAGCGGTGATGCGGGCGTAATCCACATCTTCATAGTGGAAATCCGCTTTTTCATAGGGGGCGAAGGCTTCGTCCAGCAAAGCCAGGAAAGCGGTGTAATCGTCAAACTGACCGTACAGATACGCCATGCAGTTGGAGGGATGATAGAATTTTCCGTGATAGGCTTTCAGATCATCCCAGGTCATATCGGGAATGAAATCGGGATCGCCGCCCTGGTCAAAGGTCAGGGCAGCGCCGGGGAAGGTGGCCCGGTTGGCGTTGAGCAGCGCGGCGCGGTTGAGGTTGTAGGAGCCCAGCATTTCGGAATAGACGGTGCCTTCGAGGGTCAGATCGTCATCCGCGCTGGCCATGCGATAGCGCCACGCCTCGGTGCGGTAGATGCTTTCATCGGTCAGGATGCTGGGATGCAGGCAGCTGTCGGTGTAGTAATCGGCGTATTTCAGCAGCTGCGCTTCGGACAGCGACGCGATGGGATAGCAGGTCATGGCGTCGGTCGTATAGGCGTTCATGTAGGTGTTGTAGGTCTGATAGCTCAGGTTCATGAACAGCGCCGCGGAGGGATATTTCTCCGAGCCGGACAGCGTGGCGTGTTCAAACACATGGGGGAGGCCGGTGTTGTCGATGGGCCGGGTGGCGAAGGTGAGCTGGAAGACGCGGTTGGTGTCGTCATTGACCACGTACGTCAGCTTCGCGCCGGTTTTCTGATGCTCGAACAGCACCAGCTGGGCGCCGATCAGCGGAAAATCGCGGATGTCCAGCGTTTCAAAGCCGTTGATCACGTCCCCCACCGCGGGCAGGGCCACAGGCTCCTTGGTCTGGGTGCCCTTGACGGAGATGCGGGAAACCATAACGGCGCTGTCGGCCAGCACGGGCAGAGCGCTGAGCATCATGGCCAGCGCCAGCAGAATCGAAAGAAAGCGTTTCATGTGGGTAAACCCCTCCTTTAGAATGATTGAAGTCATTATATCACAGATATTGGATAAAAAACAGCACTTCTCCGATAGATTTTGGCATGAAATCCGGAAAAAAGCTGTTTCTTTTTTGCGTTTTCGGCAGATAATCAGTCACGAAATCAAAAGACAGGGAAAAAACGCGCCTGCGGGAGATATGCGATGCCCGCCCGCGCGCGGCTGGATCATCCCCGGCGGAACAGATACAAATCGGAAAGGAATTGACTTTTTATGCCGGCAGGCATACAATAAACCTGCATGGGCAAACACTGCCAAATCCAGAGAAAAAAGGGACGAAGCATCATGAAGGTCGTATTGAAAAACCTGACGAAAAGGTTCCCCAGCCGCACGAAAAAGGGCGACGACGTGATTGCCGTGAACGACTTCAATTTTGAGATCCCCGACGGAAAGCTCATCGGCCTGCTGGGGCCCTCGGGCTGCGGAAAAAGCACCACCCTGAACCTGATCAGCGGCCTGGAGGCACCCACCAGCGGCCAGATCTTTTTTGGGGATGACGATGTGACCCGCCTGCCGCCGGAAAACCGGGGCGTGGGGCTGGTGTTTCAGAATTACGCCCTGTATCCCCACTTGACGGTGCAGGACAATATCCTCTTCCCGCTGCAGAGCATGAAGGGAAAAAACAAGCCGGGCAAGCAGGAAATGCTGGACAAAGCGCGGGAAGCGGCCCGCCTGGTGCAGATCGACGAACTGATGGACCGCAAGCCCAGCGAATTGTCCGGCGGCCAGCAGCAGCGCGTGGCCATCGCCCGCGCCCTGGTCAAAATGCCCCGGGTGCTTTTGCTGGATGAGCCCCTGAGCAACCTGGACGCCCGCCTGCGCCTGCAGACCCGCGAGGAGATCCGCCGCATCCAGCAGGAGACGGGCGTCACCACCATTTTCGTGACGCACGACCAGGATGAAGCCATGAGCATCTCCGACATGATCGTGGTGATGAAGGCCGGCGTGGTGCAGCAGATCGGTCAGCCGCAGGATGTGTACGATGATCCCGAAAACCTGTTCGTGGCCACGTTCCTGGGCACGCCTCCCATCAACGTGTTCGACGGTCGGGTGGCAAACGGCATGCTGATGCTGGGGGATCAGGCTGTGCTGCCCGTGAAGGGAGCGCCGGACGGGCCCGTGACTGCCGCCATCCGTCCGGAAGGCTTTGTACTGGACGCGGCGGGCCCCTTCCGGTGCGCGCTGCAGCGGGTGGAGGTGATGGGCCGGGACACCAGCGTGGTATCCACCCATCCGGCTTCCCGCAACGCGGTGGTCCGCTCGATCATTCCCGCCCGGCAAAGGCCGGACGCGGCCCTGGAAACCGTGCGGTTTTCCCTGATGCCGGAAAAGGTGCACCTGTTCGATCCGGAAACGGGAAACCGCGTCCGGTTTGACCTGTGAGGCGGAGGGACGGGCATGAAACAGAATCAAATGAAGGCGTGGCTGTATCTGCTGCCCGCCATCCTGTTCCTGGGCGTGTTCATGGTGTATCCGCTCATCGACGTGCTGGTGTACTCCTTTGAGGAAAAATACAATTTCGTCACCCAGACCAGCCAGGGCATCGGCCTGTTCAATTACGCCAAGGTGCTCCGGGATCACCAGTTCCTGGACGCGGTCAAGAATACCTTCCTGCTGGTGATCATCACCGTGCCCCTGTCGACCGGCATCGCGCTGCTGATCTCCCTGGGGCTCAACGCCATCAAACCCCTGCGCAAAATGTTCCAGACCATTTATTTCCTGCCTTATGTGACCAATACCCTGGCCGTGGGCCTGGTATTCATGGTGCTGTTCAAAACCACGGATTACAGCAGCGGCCTGATCAATTCTTTGCTCAGCGCCTTGGGGATGCGGCAGGTGGACTTCATCGACGGCCCTTATTGGGCCAAAATGCTGGTTTTGTGTCTGTACACCGTCTGGGTGGTCATGCCGTTCAAGGTGCTGATTCTGACCAGCGCCCTCGCCTCGGTGGATCAGGAATACTATAACGCCGCCAAAATGGATGCGGCTTCGCCCTGGCGGGTGTTCAGGAAAATCACCCTGCCCATGATTTCGCCCATGATCTATTATCTGGTGATCACCGGCTTTATCGGCGCGTTTAAGGCGTATTCCGACGCCGTGGCGCTGTTTGGCGTGGAATTGGGCAAGGCGGGCATGAACACCATGGTGGGCTATGTGTACGATTCCCTGTACGGCGACCGGGGCGGCTATCCCTCCTACGCCTCCGCCGCGGCGCTGATCCTGTTCGCCATCGTGCTCACCATCACCTGCATCAACCTGCTGATCAGCAAAAAGCGCGTGCGTTACTGATGAGGTGAAGCGAGATGGATAAACAATTGAACGCAGTGACATCCATGGATTTCGATCGCATTGAGCGCCGGGCCGCGGCGCGCAGGCGCACGTCCCAAACGGTGATTTACGTGCTGCTGGCCCTGTGGGCGCTGATCGTGCTGTTTCCTTTTTACTGGATGGTGCTCACCTCCCTCAAGGATCAGGCGGCGTACAACAGCGAAAAGGTGCCGGTGTTTTTCACGCTGAATCCCACCTTACAAAACTATGTCAGCGCCTTTACTGACGAGCAGGTGAACCTGGGCCGGTATTTCCTGAACACCGTTATTTTCACCCTGGCCACCACCGGCCTGATGATGCTGGTGATCATCCCGGCGGCATTTGCCTTTGCGCGGCTGGAATTCCGGGGCAAGCATCTGGTGTTCACCCTGTTCCTGTCGCTGATGATGATCCCCAACGAATTGGTCATCATCACCAACTATGTCACCATCACCAACTGGCACCTGCGAAACACCTTCACAGGCCTGATCCTGCCCTCGGTGACCAGCGTGTTCTACATCTATCTGCTCAAGGAGAATTTTGAGCAGATCCCGGATGAACTGTACAAGGCCGCCAGGGTGGACGGCACCACGGATCTGGAATACCTGGTGCGCGTGATGATCCCTATCAGCCGGCCTACGCTGATCACCATCACCATCCTGAAGGTGATCGAATGCTGGAACGCCTATGTGTGGCCCCGGCTGATCACCACCAAGAGCAGCCATTTCCTGGTGTCCAACGGCATTCAGCAGATCCGTGTCAGTTCCTTCGGCCGGGACAACTATCCGGCCATGATGGCGGCCGTGGTGGTCATTTCCCTGCCGCTGATCGTGCTGTTCCTGGTGTTCAGGAACAAGATCATGGAAGGCGTGTCCAGAGGAGGGCTGAAGGGATGAAAAACGGAAAGAAAACGGCGGCCATGGCAATGCTCCTGTGCCTGGCGATGCTGCTGTGCGGCTGCCACGGCGGGGACGGCCAGGGAGAACTGATGGAATCCGCCGATATTGAAAAAAAGGTGTACTATTCTCTGGACGAGGCAAGACAGTACGAAGTGGTGTTCTGGGCTAAGAACGATACCAATAAGGTGCAGACGGCCCAGTACCGTCAGGCCATTGCCGATTTTGAGGCGCTGTACCCCAATATCCACGTGGAGATGCGGCTGTATACCGATTACGGCGAGATTTTCAAGGATGTGAAAAACAACATCAGCACCGGCACCACGCCCAATGTCTGCATCACCTATCCCGACCATATCGCCACCTACCTGACGGGCCAGGATATCGTGGCGCCGCTGGACGACCTGATGACCAATGAACTGTACGGTCTGGGCGGAAGCAAGCTGAAATTTGACGGCCCCACCCGGGAGGAGATCGTGCCCCAGTTCCTGGAGGAGTGCGTCATCGGCGGCCGGCACTACGCCCTGCCCTACATGCGCTCCACCGAAGCGTGCTACGTGAATAAAACGTATGTGGAAAAGCTGGGCTTCACCCTGCCGGATCAGCTCACCTGGGATTTCGTGTGGGAGGTGTCCGACGCCGCCATGCAGAAGGCGGAAGACGGCACGTTTCTGGTGAACGGCAAGGACGTGATGATCCCTTGCATCTACAAATCCACCGACAACATGATGATTCAAATGCTCAGGCAGCTGAACGCCCCGTATTCCGAGGCGGACGGCAGCGTGCTGATTTTCAACGATCAGACCAGGAGCATCCTGTACACCGTGGCGGAGCAGGTACAGCTGGGCGCTTTCTCCACCTTCAAGATTTCCAGCTATCCCGGCAATTTCCTCAATGCCGGCGAATGCATCTTCGCCATTGACTCCACCGCCGGCGCCACCTGGATGGGCACCGACGCGCCCAATATGGATATCCACAACAACCAGGTAGCGCAGTTTGAAACAGTGGTGCTGCCCGTTCCCCAGTTCGATTGGAACAGCCCGCGCATGATTTCCCAGGGCCCCTCGGTGTGCGTGTTCAACCGGGAGGATCCCCAGGAGGTGCTGGCCAGCTGGCTGTTTGCCCAGTTCCTGCTCACCGACAGCGTGCAGATCGGCTATTCCCAGACGGAGGGCTATTTGCCCGTGACCCTGAAGGCCCAGCGGACGGAGGAATACCAGGACTATCTGGCCCGCCGGGGGGAGGACAACAACGAGCACTACTATGTGAAAATCGACGCCGCCAAGCTGCTCATGGCCCACACGGCGGATACCTTCGTCACCCCAGTGTTCGACGGCTCCACCTCCTTGCGCCAGGCCGCGGGCCAATTGATCGAGGAGGTGGCCAAGGGTGTGCGCCGCAGCAAGGCCTCCGGCAAAACCCTGACCGTGGATGAGGCATATCTGGACACGGTGTTCCGGAAGGTGTCCGATGATAACCGGCTGGATGAAATCCAGCGAACGGGGGACACTGAGAATGCCGACGAGGAGATGGGCCCGCTGCCCGGCACGGCGGTGGCGCTGCTGTGCGCGCTGGGCGGGGTGTGGCTGCTGATCGGCGCTTACGCGCTGGCCCGGGTCATCAGGTGGAAAAAACATCCGTAAAGCATTGCCAAAATGCTTGACATGGGATACTGAATACAATATAATGTGTTGGAAGTTGGAAAACAACGCAATTTTGAAGGAGGCACATTGGAATGAAAAAGAACGCTCTGACGATCGTGCTGGCTGTTCTGGCCATCGCGGCGATTGTGTTCGCCGTCACCACCAACAGCAGCAACCAGAATCTGCGCAATGAAAAGACAGCGCTGGAATCCCAGCTGGATAAGGCTGTAAAGGATGGCGAAGCCGCCGTGACTGCCGCCCAGGAAGAAGCCGCCGCCGCTTTGGATTCCGCCAAGGAAGCTGCCGCTGCCGAACTGGCCGCCGCTAAGGAAGAAGCCGCCGCCGAGCTGGCCGCCGCCAAGGAAGCTGCCGCCGCCGAGCTGGCCGCCGCCAAGGATGAAGCGGAAGCCACTATCAATGAACTGAAGGCTCAGCTGGAAGAGGCTGTCAAGCCCGCTGCAGAAGCGGTGGAAAATGTGGTGGAAACTGTGGAAGACGCCGTGGAAGCGGCCCCCGAAGCCGTTGAAGAAGCGGTGGAAGGCGCTGCCGAGACTGCTGCGGAAGTGGTGGAAAACGTCACTGATACCGTGAAGGAAACTGCCGAAGCCGCTCAGGAAGCTGCTGAGAATGCCGCTGAAACCGTGGAAGGCGCTGTGGAAGAAACCGCCGATGCCGTTGCGGAAGTGGCCGAGAATGCCGCCGATGCCGTGGAAGGCGCTGTGGAAGAAGTGACTGACGCCGTGGCCGAAGTCGCCGTGATGTCTCACGAAGAATATGTGGCCGCCGCGCTGGACACCGAAGTGAAGGTGGAAACCTACGTCCAGGCCAAGCAGAGCTGGTGGGACAACAAAGCCACCATCTATGCCCAGTCTCCCGATGGCGCGTACTTCATTTACAACATGGGCATCAGCCAGGAAGATTATGAAAAGCTGGTTCCCGGCACCAAGATCATCGTGACTGGCTACAAGGCTGAATGGAGCGGCGAAGTGGAAATCGTCGACGCCACATACGAAATCGTCGAGGGTGACACCTTCATCGCCGAGCCGGCCGATATGACCGCTCTGCTGGGCACGGATGAGCTGATTGCCCATCAGAATGAAAAGGTCGCCTTCAAGGGCGTGACCGTGGAAGCTTATGATGAAAAGGGCGCTGCCTTCGCTTACAAGAATGAAGAAGAGAAGAGCGACGACCTGTACTTCAAGGTTTCCAAGGATGGCGTCACCTATAACTTCTGCGTGGAATTCTATCTCTGCGGCCAGGATACCGACGTGTACAAGGCTGTGGAAGCGCTGAACGTGGGCGATGTGATCGATGTGGAAGCGTTCCTGTACTGGTATGAAGGCGCCAATCCCCACACCACCGCCATCACCGTGGTCACTCCCGCCGCTCCCGCCGCGGAAGCTGCCGCCGAATAATCAATAATCCAAAAAGCAGGCCCCTCCCAGGCGGAGGGGCTTTTCCTATGCGCCGGAATCGTGAAAATGATTTGCCAAAGCGGTGAGGATACTATATAATGATGGAGAATAGGGGCGCCGGCGCGCCCGCACGGGAGAGAAGCGGCATGTTTGAACGTATTGAACAACTGATCCGGTCCTATGACCCGGTGATCCTGCACCGCCACCGGAACCCTGACGGCGACGCATTGGGCAGCCAGATCGGGCTGAAGCATTTGATTCTGGCCAATTATCCCGGCAAATCCGTATACATGGTAGGGGATCCGGCAGGCCGGTATGATTTTATGGAGGATTGCGTCATGGATCCGGTGCCGGATGAAGCGTACCGCACTGCCTTGGCCATCGTGCTGGATACCTCCGGAAAAAGCCTGATCAGTGATGAGCGCTATGCCCGGGCCGCCGCCACGGCGCGCCTGGATCATCACCTGTTCGTGGAGCGCATCGCCCAGGAAGAGGTCACCGACGCATCCTACGAAAGCTGCTGCGGGCTGATTGTGTCCATGGCGGCAGAGTGCGGCTGGCGGATTCCCGATCTGGCCGCCCGATCCCTGTTCACCGGCATGGTGACGGATTCCGGCCGCTTCCGCTACGACGCCACCACGGCCCGCACCTTCCGCCAGGCAGCCTTGCTGATGGAACGGAACATCGATACCGCCACAATCTACCGCAACCTGTACGCCAGCGATTTGGAGCAGGTGAAGCTGCGGGCGGCCTTTACCCAGAAAATCACCCTGACGCCCCGCGGCGTGGCCTACATGTATACCACCCTGCAGGAATTGCACTCCCTGCCGCTGGACGCTTTCAGCGTGTCCCGGGGAATGGTGAACCTGATGGGGGACATCCGCGGCGTGGACATCTGGGTGAATTTCACCGAAACGGAAAACGGCGTGCTGTGCGAGCTGCGCTCCGGAAGCCGCAATATCAACCCCGTTGCGGTGAAATATGGCGGCGGCGGCCATAAAAAGGCCAGCGGCGCCACGGTGAAGGATCGGGCGGAGGCCATGCGGATGCTGCAGGATCTGGACGCTTTGTTGGAGGAAAATCAATGAGCAATCGGGATGTGACAAGGGCCATCCTTGAAAAAATCAAAGAGTATCAGCGGATCATGCTGTTCCGCCACATCCGCATGGACGGGGACTGCGTGGGGGCCAGCAAGGGCCTGAAAGCCCTGCTGGAATTGACCTATCCGGACAAGGATATCCGTATCGTGGACGCGCAAACGTCGGATTTCCTTGCGTTTCTCGGCCCGGACGACGGGCCGGTGCCGGATGAATTCTGCCGGCAGGCTTTGGGCATCGTGGTGGATACCGCTGATCACCAGCGGATATCCAACCAGCAGTACGCCCTGTGTCGGGAAATCATCAAAATCGACCACCACATTCCGGTGGATCATTATGGGTGCATCAATTGGGTGGAGGAGGATCGGCCCTCCGCGTGTGAAATGATCGCCGCACTTTACGCAAATCACGCGAACGAAATGAAGATCGATACCCGGGCGGCGACCTTTCTCTACCTGGGGATGGTGACGGATTCCGGCCGCTTCCGCTACAGCGGCATCAACGGCGACAGCCTGCGCCTGGCGGGGCTGATGCTGGATCAGGGCGTGGACACGGAAACCCTGTACGCCCATTTGTATTTGCAGGATTATGAGGCGCTGAAGTTCAAGGCGTACGTGTATGAGCACATGCGCCGGACGGAGAACGGCGCGGCGTATATCCACGTGACCGCGGACATGCAGGCGCAGTTCGGCCTGAGCTTTGAGGCTGCCTGCAACGCCATTTCTTATCTGGAGGGCATCCGGGACTGCCTGTGCTGGCTGGCTTTCATTGAGGGGGAAAAGCCGGAGGAGGGCGTGCGGGTGCGGCTGCGCTCCCGGTTCATGACGGTGAACCAACTGGCGGAACGCCACCACGGCGGCGGCCATGCCTGCGCCAGCGGGGCCACCGTGTACAGCCGGGAGGAAATGGAGCAATTGATCCGGGAGGCAGACGCGGACGCAAAAAAATATAAAGCCACCCACCAGGGCTGGATGTGACGGCCCGGCGGGTGACCCATACGACATTTGGACATGCAAAACGAGGCATTGGGACGGCAGGAGATTGAAGGGCCGTCCCATTTGCTGTATAATGAACCTGTTCCTGAAAGGAACGGAAGGAGAATGCGCATGAAAGCGTCGCTGCAATCGTTGTGTGATCGGTTTTTGATCAATCGGGATCTGGTGAAAAGCGAATTCCGGATGGAAAGCGGCTATCTGTATCCCGTGTGCGCCAATCTGTTCTGCGCCGCGGGGGTGGATACGGACCGGCAGCGGCTGGTCTATGCCAAGCAGCTGATCAAGGATCAGACGGGGCTGTTTTCCAATTTCCGGGGCACGGTGCGGCCCGCGCTGGCCTGCATGCTGGCCCTGTCGGAGGATCCGGACAAGAAAATGGCCGATATGCTGCGCCAGTATCAGCACCTCAAGCAGTATTTCTGGGGATCCGAGTATCTGGCGCTGGCGGCTTACCTGCTGGCGGATATGACCGGTGATAAGGAAGCGGTGGATTACGCCGCCCGGGGCAAGGACATTTACGACCGGATGAAAAAAGAGCATCCCTTCCTGACAGCGCAGGAGGACAGCGTGTTCGCGGTGCTGATGGCCTTTTCCGATAAAACCGATGACGCGCTGGTGCGGGATATGGAAGCGTGCTACAGGCTCGTGAAGCAGCGCTTTCACAGCGCCAATGCGGTGCAGTCCGTTTCCCACGTGCTGGCCCTGGCTGACGGCCAGCCTGAGGAGAAAGCCGGCCGCCTGATGGATTTGTTTGACGCGATCCGGGCGGCGGGGGCCAAGTATGGCAAGGAATATCAGCTGGCCACCCTGGCCGCGCTGGCGATTCTGCCGGTGGATGTTCCCGCGACCGCCGCCGATATCATGGATGTGGATGAATGGCTGTCCCGGCAGAAGGGCTACGGCTTCTGGGGCCTGGATCGGCGTACGCGCGCCATGAACGCTGCCATGATCGTGTCGGATGCTTATGCCGCCCGTCAGGTGGTGGACACGGCCGCCTTGACCGGCACAATCGCCATGGTGGCCGCGCAGCAATCGGCTACCTGCGCGGCAATCATCGGCGCTTCCTGCGCTGCCCATGCCGCGTCTTCCACCTCGTGACGAATGACGTCTATGTGACGATGCAAGCAGGGGGCCGGGAGCCGTGGCGGCAGGCGGAAAGCATCAGAGAATCCCCTGCCCGGCTCAGTCTATATGGTAGATCCGGCGGATCTCCTCGTCTCTGAGCCGTCGGGGTTTTGCGTAATCAAAGGCGGCTGGATGGTCAGGCCGGGACGCGCTTCAAACATCCCCTCGATCAGCGCCAGCCGCGCGGGCCGGTCCACCCTGGCGTGCACCAAGCGAAGGCGTTTGGGCTCCAAGCGGTGCTGCCGCAGGGTTTCCAGCGCATCCGCCAGCCGGACGGCGGGCAGCATCAGCGTTAAGCGGCCATGATGCCGCAGCAGCCATTTGGCCGCGACGGCCACATCCGAAAGGGTACATTCGCCCTCCTGCCGGGCCGTGCGCAGGGCAGGCTTGGGGCTGGGGAGGGAAGCGTCCCGGGGGCTGTAGGGCGGATTGCAGATCACCAGGTCGTACCGGGCATGGGAAAGGAACTGCTTCACCTCCCGCAGATCCCGGCAATGCACCGTGATCCGGTTCTCCAGGCCGTTCAGCAGCATGGTGCGTTGGGCGCGTTCCGCCGCGACGGGCTGTATTTCCACCGCGTCGCAGCTGATATCCTGCGTCCGCCCATAGAGCAGCAGCGGCAAAATGCCTGTGCCCGTGCCCAGATCACAGACCCGGCTGCCGGGCCGCACGCCGGCAAAATCGGCCAGCAGCACCGCGTCCATGCCGAAGCGAAAGGCATCGGGGGACTGAATGATGCGCAGGCCCATCCATTGCAGATCGTCGATCCGCTCGCCGGGCAGCAATAACGCTTGTTCGTCAGTCATAGCGTGGATACTCCAGATACTTGGACATACAGAAGCCGGCCACGCCCTCGTATTCCACGGCGCACCAGGCGTCGCTTACGGCGGTGATGACCACATAATCGCCGCGGGGGATTTCTGTCAGCACGGCGGCGGAGGCGGAGCAGGCGGCCCGCAGGTTCAGACTGCCGGAGGTGGAGACGACCCGACCGGTGATGGGTGCGGCCAGAGGCTGCAGCGCGCCATCGGCAGCCGGAGTGGGCGTGACGGTGGGCAGCCCGCCGTCAAAGGCCAAAAAGCCCGTCATGACATAGCCGGTCTTGCCGCTGTAACGCACTTGGCACCAGTCCGCGCCGTACTGCGTCACCTGCACGGTGGCGCCCAGGGGGATGGTGGTCAGCACCCGGGCGGTATCCCGGGCGGCGGCGCGCAGGTTCAGGGAGCCCTTCCCGGTATTCACCCGGGCGGTGAGGCCGGCTGGCGTGGAGGTCGGGCCGGGGATGACTGTAGGCGCCGGTGCGGGCAGGCTGTCCCGGGGCGTCAGGAACGCGCGCATGGCATAGCCGGTGGTGCCGGCATAGGTGACGCGGCACCAATGGCTGTCCCACTGCAGCACCGTGACATAATCAAACTGCGGAATGGTGCGCAGCACCCGGGCGGTGTCCCGGGCGGCGGCGCGCAGGTTCAGGGAGCCGGAGGGCGTGGTGACCTGCGCATAGGGAGCATCCCCGGACGCCGGGGCGGCGGTGGGCGCTGCGGTCGGCGTGGGAACGGCGTGCGCTGCCTCGCCGTCATCCGTGAAGGTCAAAAACGCGGTCATCACATAGCCGGAATGATTGGCGTAAACGGTTTTGCACCATACCGCGCCTTGCTCTAAAATGGGGATCACGGCGTATTGGGGGATGGTGCACAGCACCCGAGCGCTGCCGGAGGCGCTGGCGCGCAGGTTCAGGGAGCCGGACGCGGTGGTCACCCGGGCATAGGCGCTGCCCGTTTCGGGTTGGGGAGGGGCGGTCGGCGCGGGGGTGGCCGTGGGAACGCTGTCGCCGATGAAGGTGAGGAACTGCGTCATCACATAGCCTGTATCGCTGCCATACACAGTTTTGCACCAGGCCGGCCCCTGCTCCAGAATGGGGATCACGGCACCCTGCGGGATGGTGCGCAGCACCCGGGCCGTGCCGGAGGCGCTGGCGCGCAGGTTCAGGGAACCGCCGGCCGTGGTGATCTGCGCGTAAGCGCTGCCCGTCGCCGGCGCGGGGGTGGCCGTGGATGAGGGAGCGGGCGTGGAAGCGGAGGAACCGGTAAAGGTGAGGTACTTGGCCATGACGAAGCCGGTCTGTTCGTTATAGACGGTTTTGCACCACAGGCTGCCCTGCTCCAGAATGGGAATGACCGTGTCCCTGGGGATGGTGCAAAGCACCTTCGCGGTGCCGGAGGCGCTGGCGCGCAGGTTCAGGGAACCGGATGCGGTGGTGACCCGGGCGTAGGTGCCGTCCGGAACGGGGACGGTGGGCGCGTCCGGGTTTTCAATGGGCGCCGGCGGCTCTTCGATCACCTGCTCCTGACTGCTTTGACCGGAGGAGAGGGAGCTGAGGATGGAGCGGGTGAGGGTGTACTGCACCCGGGTACAGCCCTCAAAGTAGAAGGCCAGGATCTGGTCGTAGGTATATCCCATTTTGGCCATCTGCATGGCGCCCCGCTGGCTCAGGCCGATCCCGTGGCCGTAGCGCCTGGCGGTGACCAGAAAGCCGCCCACCGCCTCGGATACGGACCACAATTCATTGCTGCCGGTGTTGATGCTCATGGACAGGGGGCCTTCCAGCTCGCTGAAAATGTCGAAGGTCAATGTACCCGTGGCCGACTGGCCGCCGCGGGTATAGGTGACGTCAAAATCCAGCTTGGTATACAGTCGGCTGGGAACGGCGTATTTGGGCGAGTGGGGCGTGACGGCGCTGACGCCGGTCACCGTGGCACCGGAGCCGAAGACCTGGGCGGCTTTTTTATTCAGCAGGCTGCCCAGAACACTGTTTTTCTGGCTGCCGGAGGCAGTGACGGAAAAGGACACCTTTCTGGATTCGGGATTGGCCAGGTCATAGGGATCATCCTTGACGATCAGATAGGTATTGCCGGTGGTGCCCCAGGCGTTTTTGATGGATTCGGTCTGCCCGCCGTTGGAGGCGGTGTAGTAGGTGGCGGTGAAAGAGGAACCGTTTTTCAGGGCGATGCCCTTGGTTTGATCCACCGCGATGACGCAGTTGGCGTTGCCGGAGGGAGTGCCGGAGTAAACCTGGTCGCCGGTGGTGTCCACCACGTCATACAGGGTGGAGGATGAGGCGGCCATGGCCCGCAGGGTGTAGGTGCGGGCTGCCACGGCCTGGGCCTTCAGCGCTTCCAGGCCGGAGGAATTGCCCATTTCGTAGGGCAGCACGCCGTAGAGATAATCTTCCATATAAATGGATGCGATCACGTACAGGGTATACGCGCCGCTGTTATTGCGGACAGTGAACGTCAAATCGCCGGGATACAGGTTATCGGGGATCCTGCCCTGGGCGATCTTGATACCGTTTGCTCCTGCGGTTTCATGACGGCGCAGGGAAAATGATGCGCCCATATTGGATGTGCTGCCGCCGCTGGTGAAAGATAATTGGCCGGTGGACGCGTTAAAATGCACGGTCGCCTTGGTTCCGCTGGGAAGGGCCCGGGACGGCTGGCCGTTGACGCTGTAGCTGCCCTGCACGGTCAGGTTCAGGGTGGCGGGATTGCCCAGGGATGACAGGCGCACCCGCACCATGCCGTTTCGGGTGTTGCCCGAGGTCAACGGCGCGCTTTTCAGGGCGCTGTCCGCCCAGGCCCCCGCCGGGCAGGCCCACAGCCCCGCCAGCAGACACCCTATCATGATAAAGCTCCATAACCGCTTGTACATCCCTGTTTCCTCCGTTGCAGCTTTGTGTGATCTACTGTAATATTTTCGTAATCATTTGCAGTGTACCATAAAAGCCGCGATTTGTCCATGGGGGAGGGGATGGAAATGCATGGAGAGGAAGGCAGAAAAATCCCGCCGCCCACAGGGGACGACGGGACAGGGGACGCTGGTTACTGTAATCAGCGCAGCGCGACGAAGGGGATGCCGTTTTTCGCGGCATATGTTTCCGCCGCGGAACCGGCGTATCCGGATATTGTCAAATTGACACAGCCGGTGAAAGCCCACTCACCAATGCTTGTGACACTACCGGGGATGGTGATGCTGGTTAGGGCGGTACATAACGAGAAAGCAGCCTCGCCAATATTTGTGACGCCGTTATCGATGGAGACGCTGGACAGACCATAGCAGTACGCGAAAGCATTCGTGGCAATGCTTGTGACGCTGCCGGGGATGGTGATGCTGGTCAGGCCGTAGCAGCCCCAAAAAGCAGAATTACCAATGCATGTGATACCATTGGGGATGGTGATGGTGGCCAAGCCGGAGCAGCACTGGAAAGCATAATCACCAATACTGGTAACACTGTTCGGGATGGTGACGCTGGTCAGGCAGGAGCAGCCCGCGAAAGCGCCCGTGGCAATACTTGTGACGCTGTCCGGGATGGAGATGCTGGTCAAGCCGGTGCAGCCCGTGAAAGTAAATTCCCCAATGTCTGTGACGCCGGACTCTATAACGATTCCGGTCGGAGACGTGCCCCACGGCGCGGTAGTTATACTGGTGCCGTTCTCTTTTTTGTAGGTGTAGTCTGCCATGTCTCCCGTCCCCCGGATGATGAGCAGGCCGGTGCTGTCCAGTGTCCAGGTCAGGTTCTCGCCGCAGGTGGCTATGACCAGCGCGACGAAGGGGAAGCCGTTTTCCGCGGCATATGTTTCCGCTGCGGAACCGGAATATCCAGATAATGTCAAACTGTCACAACCTTTGAAAGCATCCTTGCCAATGTTTGTGACGCCGTCGGGGATGGTGATGCTGGTCAGACCGGAGCAGTTCATGAAAGCAGCATCGCCAATGCTTGTGACACTGTCTGGTATAGAAATGCTGGTCAGGCCGGAGCAGTACTGGAAAGCATAGTCATCAATACTGGTAACGCTGTTCGGGATGGAGACGCTGGTCAGGCCGTAGCAGCCATCGAAAGCATACTCGCCAATGCTTGTGACGCCGTCGGGGATGGAGACGCTGGCCAGGCCGGAACAGTTACAGAAAGCCCAATCGCC
>JAFXVJ010000024.1 GCA_017524615.1 Clostridia bacterium
CGCCGCGTCTTCGGTCTTCTCATCTTCCAGCTTCTTGCCTTCCAGCTCCTTGCCTTCCAGTTCCGCATCCTTCTTGATCTCTTCATTTGCCATTGTGGTATCCTCCTTCTAAATTATGTTGTATTGCGTGGGGCGCTCCCGCGTTCCCCTTACACCCTTATATACGAATGAGTTCGTCGAAATCCACGCTGTTTTGAAAATCTTTTTCAGGCTTCCGTCAGGGCCGGCGGCCTCCCGGCTCGCCTGCGCCGCATGGGGCGGATGCCCCGGTTCGTTCCGTCACACGTGGATTCCGAAGAGCTGGCGGAGCTCCTCGTCGGTGAGGGGACGACCCAATTCGTATGCCTTGTCGACGATCTTATCGGCCATTTCCTTGGTGATCTCCACGCCGCGGATGAAGAACCGATCCTTGGACCAGAAGTTGTGCTCCCAGGTCACGCCCGCCCAGCCGTAATCGTTCGGAAGGCTGTTGATATCGAAACCGCCCGCCGCGTCTTCGGTCTTTTCATCTTCCAGCTTCTTGCCTTCCAGTTCCGCATCCTTCTTGGTCTCTTCATTTGCCATTGTGGTATCCTCCTTCTAAATTATGTCGTATTGCGTGGAGCGCTCTCGCGTTCCACTTACACCCTTATATACGAGCGAGTCCGTCGAAATCCACGCTGGCGAAAGGTTTATTCGGAAATTTCCTCCATGATCTTCCGGCATTTGGCCAGCGCCCGGCGGATGCGCTCGCTTGCCGCCTTTTCCGCGATGCCCAGCTCCGCGGCAATTTCGGGGTTCTTCATTTCGCGGATATAGCGCATCAGCAGGATCTCGCGTTCCTCGGGCCGAAGCCTGCTGAGCACGGAATACACGATCCGGTTCGTGTCGTCCTCGATGGCGTCGAATTCGCCGCCGTCGGTGGGCACGGCCTCCAGCACCTCGTCCTCCACGGTGTCCACCGGCCTGACCGCCCGGCGGCGGTAGTGGTCGATGAGGCGGTTTTTCGCGATGCGGAACAGCCAGGTCTTTTCCGAGGCGGAGGAGGGGTCGTAAAAAACATAGGCATCGTATGCCTTCATGAACACGTCCGACACGATGTCCTCCGCCTCCTGCCGGTGCAGCAGCTGCATGAAGACATAGTTGTAGATCGGCTTGTAATTTTCGCGGTAAACCGCTTCAAATGGCTTTCGTTCCATAACACAAAAATCAGAATATCAGTTGTCCTGCGCGTGCTGCGACGAGGGATCAATTTCCGGAAGAACGCGCGTCACATTCCGCGTGCCCCCGCAGTCTTCACATGTCCACAATTCCTTTTGAGCAGTTTCGCTTCCGGTTCCGCCGGACACCTGATCCAGCGCGCCGTCATTGATGATTGTGCCTTGGCTGTTATCTTTCATCTGTTTTCTCTCCTGCCCGCTTCTTCTGAAAACGCAGGATGATTCCGCATACCTTTCTGTTTCCTATTATAACCAAAAAACTGATCCTCTGTCAAGAAAAACACAAAATAAAGGCAGAGGGAGGCCATAGGATATTATTGATAGAGCGGGGGGCTGTGGAAAGCGTGGAAAAGGACCGAAGACGTTTCCACCCTTGCCGCATCGGGGCATCAGGCACAATATCACAGCGCCGGATTTCAACGCACATTTTCCCTTGAATCTTCCCTCATGCGCGCCCTTGAAACAGGCGGAAGCAAATCAAAAGCGATGGGAGAATCCGGGCGCTTCAACTTCCTAAATGCCGGCGTTTCAAGGCGTTTCGACGGATCTAATAACACTTGACAGCACGATAAGAATGGGGCTAAAATGGTCTTGACAGAATTGGCGTTTGCAGAGCCAGGCTCCCATAAAAGGAGAACTCCTCCACAAACGCTGCGACCTTGCTTCTTTTGATCCGCCAGGCTCCGTTTTCGTTTCACTTCAGTGGATCGTGCGGCAGACGCACGGCGACAGCATGGATGAAAGCTGGCCTGTGCTCACGCGGATGTACAGGGCGCTTCGCCACTGACCGAGCGGCGTCCGACACGGTGATGACGGGAAAATTTTTCCGGTCTGCCATAAAACAGTTGATATTGTTGCTTTTTAACGATAAAATGATGATCGTAATAGGTTTGTCATCAAAGCTCGAAAGGACGGCGCCGATGCGAAACCGGGCCCGAGGCCAGGACTCCCGTTTTGAATGACGAACGCCGGAAAAAACAGGCAGAAACCTGAGTGACGATAAAAGGAGAGATTGACAATGCTGAACATCAACAAAACCCAAGCCGGAACCACCCTGACCGTGGCCCTGGAGGGCCGCCTGGACACCACCACCGCCCCGCAGCTCGAAGGCGAACTGCGCGCCGCCGTGAAAGGAATCGAGGAACTGGCCTTTGACCTGAGCCAGCTGGATTATATCTCTTCCGCCGGGCTGCGTGTGCTGCTCTCCGCCCAGAAGGTGATGAACCGGCAGGGCAAGATGGTGATCCGTAACACCAAGCCGGAAATCATGGAGATTTTCGACGTGACCGGCTTCACGGATATTCTGAACATCGAGTAACGGGCGGAGAAAGTACGTTTGCGCGTCGGGATTTTCCATGAATATATGGATGGTTCGCCCTTTTCCGCTGCAATGGATACCGATAATAATTGAGAGAAGTGGCGCATTCCATGGATAGGACAAAAGAGAACCAGAGGGAAACCGGACTGGCTCAAAACGCCGCGTTTATTCACGGCGCCTATCGAAAAGCCGTTATCACGGGGATGCTCTCGATCCTGAGCGTCAATATCAACGTGTTTGTGGACGGCATTCTGGTGGGCAGACAGATCGGCTCCGAGGCGCTTGCGGCCATCAATCTGAGCCTGCCGGTGTATTGGGTGCTGTGCGTCCTGGGATCATTCCTCGCCGCCGGCACCGAGATCCCCGCCGCCCGCGCCATTGGCATTGGCGATGAGGAGAGAAGGAACGCTTTTTTTTGCACCGGCCTGAACGCCTCGGTGCTGGTCTCGGTGATCGTCACCCTGCTCGCCCTGGCGTTTCGCGGGCCGCTGGTGTCTTTTCTCTGCAGCGACGCATCGACCCGCGAATATGTGATGCAGTATGTGGTGATCACGGTGATCGGGGCGCTGCCCAAGATCGTGATCTATATCCCGTTCTGGTATCTGCGCCTTGACGGGAAAAACGCCGACGTGACCGTCATGATGGCCGGCATGACGGTTATAAACATCGTGCTGGACGTGCTGTTTGTGCGTTATTGGGACATGGGCGTGTTTGGCGCGGGATTGGCCAGCGTGATCGCCACGGCGCTGGCCTGCCTCTACGGACTGGTACGCCTGTTTTCCAGGGGAAGCCCCTACAGATGGCGGGCGACGTTTGTGCGCAAACGGGACGACTGGCTCACCATCGCTTCGGCGGGTTTTCCGTCGGCCTTCAACAACCTCTGTTCGACCATCCGGCTGCTGATCATCAACGGCATGCTGATGACCCACGGCGGCGCGGAACTGGTGGCGGTGTTCACCGCCGTCAATGGCATATGGGGCTTTGGAGAGTGCGTCACGCTGGGCGTGCCCGCCGCGGGCAGCGCGATGCTGGGGGTGTTCAGCGGCGAGCGTGACAACGGAAGCTGCCGCCTGCTGCTCCGCGAGGAATGTAAGATCGGCTGTATCGCGGGAGCCGTCTTTCTGGCGCTGTGCGCGGCGCTGTCCGGAGCGATTCCAAGGATGTACGGCCTGTCCGGGAACATTCTGGTTCCGCTGATGTGGATGGCCCTCTCCGTCTTTCCGGCCCTGCTTTTGCAGATCCTGACCACATATTATAACATGTCCGGCCTGAACATCTGGTCAAACGCGCTGATATTCCTGCGGGTGATTGTGATGACCTATGCGGGGCTGCGCCTGTGTATCGCCGCGCGTTTTTCCATATTCTCGTTCCTGCTGTTTTCGGAGCTGGCCGCGCTGATCCTCTGGTGGGCCGCCACGGGGCTGTATCAGCGGCGGCACCCGCAGCTTTCCCGATATCTGATGACCGATCTCGCCAACGAAAGAAGCGGGAAGGTGCTGAACTTCTCCGTGAGCGCGGACGTCGATGAAATCGTAAGCGCCAGCGAGCGCATCAGCGAATTCTGCGCGATGAACGGCATGAACATCAAGGAAACCATGCGCCTGGAAATGAGCATGGAGGAAGTGATGACGCTGATCCGCCAGGTCAATGAAGATAAGGGCGCGAAGAATCTTCAATTTGACCTGCGCGCCTATTCGATCAGCGGCGTCAATGGCATTCGCATCCGTTACAGCGGCATTCCGTTTAACCCGTTTTACTTTGCGCCCGGCACGGTGAACGTCGAGGACGATATGTATATGGGCGTTCGGATGATCAAAAAGATGGTGGAGATAGTCAATTACCAGAGCGCCTTTGGCGTCAACACGCTGCAAATTATCCTGAGAGGAGAAAAATGAATGAAGCTCGAAGTGAGGGATGCCCAAGCCCCGGATTTGCCTGAAATCAAGCGTCTGGCGGACGAGTATCTCTCCCAGGATTATTACTCTCTGGAGGCTCTGGAGGGGATGCTGCGCGGGGATCGGAATCTGTTTTATGTCGTAACCGACGCGGATAGGGGGAATGCGGTCATCTCGTTTTTTTACGCGTTCCTCTCCACGCTGGACGAAGCGCTTCAAATCCTTCATGTGCCTGATAAGCCGGAGCCGCTGCCCGAATACGGAGGAGACGCGCTTGTGGCGGTCTACAAGGCGTCAAGCACGGAGAATGCCTATCGGAAACACGGGATATGCTCGTCCTTCGTCCGCAGCCTTCAGCCGGTGGTTCAGAAACGCGGCGCGAAGATGATACTTGCCACGGCGCTGCGCCCCTCGGGGCGGGAGGCTCCGATGAAGCATATATTCCTGGAGAACGGCTTTACCGCGATTTCGGACATATGGCGGCCTTGGGCGGGCATCCGCGGATATTGCCCTTACTGTAAGCGAGGCTACTGTATCTGCGATGCGGTATTCTACATGAAAAAGTTAGACGAAACGGAGAGTGAGGATTTCAGTGAATAATGCTGCGAAACCCCGGCGCATCCGATTCGGCATCAGCAAGAAGATGCTGCTGAGCGTCGTCCTGCTGACAGTTTTGATCTGCATGGTTTCCACGTTCAGCGGCTACTATCAGTACAGCAACACAATCCGCAAGCTCTATAATGACAACGGCTATGTGATTGCCAACATCATTTTGGATCATATTGACCACGACAAGATCGGCCTTTACGCGCAGACCTGGACAGAGGACGAGGATTATGCGGAGATGGCGGATTATCTGAGAAGCGTGGAAAAGGCCTCCGGCGCGGCGTATATCTACATCGTGACCGTCAATGAGGATCAAACCGTGCGGTATATCTATGATTCCTCCGGTGTGGCCATCGGGGGTACCGATCCGGTTTCGGCATTTTTTGACGAAGTCTGGGCAGCCTATACGAAGGGCGAGCGAACCGACAACTATATGGTTCGCCACTCAAAGAAATACGGTTTTCTGACCTCGAGCATGGTGCCCGTGATCGACAGCCAGAACAATATCGTCGCGCTGCTGTTCGTGGACGTCTGGATGGAATTGATCATGACCACGCTGCGCGGCTATATCATAAGAATGATCCTGATCTCCCTGGGCACTCTGGCGGTTTTCTGCGTCGCGTACTGGTTCTTCATGCGCAGAAATTTCATCGGGCCGCTGATGCGGATCCGCAAAAACGTCACGGAGTTCGCGCAAAACGAGACGGAGACCACCACGTCGCTCGAAGGTATCCGGACAAAGGACGAGATACAGGATCTGGCAAGATCCATCCACACGATGGAGGACGATATCGTCAAGTATATCGCCAACATCCGCACCATCACGGCGGAGAAGGAGCGCATCGGCGCGGAGCTGAACGTGGCCACCCAGATTCAGGCGGACATGCTGCCCCGCATCTTCCCGCCCTTCCCGGACCGCCATGAATTTGATCTCTACGCCACCATGGATCCGGCTAAGGAAGTGGGCGGCGATTTCTACGATTTCTTCCTGGTGGACGACGATCACGTCGCCCTGGTAATGGCCGACGTTTCCGGCAAGGGCGTGCCCGCCGCCCTGTTCATGGTCATCGCCAAAACGCTCATCAAAAACCGGGCGCAGATGGGCGACAGCCCGGCGGAGATTCTGAAAAACGTGAACGAGCAACTGTGCGAGGGCAACGAGGCGGAGCTGTTCGTGACCGTTTGGCTGGCGGTGATCGAGATTTCCACCGGTCGCGGCCTGGCCGCCAACGCCGGCCACGAGCATCCCGTGCTCCGGCGCGCGGGCGGCCGGTACGAGCTGGTTGAGTACCGCCATTCTCCCGCCGTGGCCACCATGGAGGGCATCCGCTTCAGGGAGCATTCCATTGAACTGCATCCCGGCGACAGCCTGTTCGTGTATACCGACGGCGTGCCGGAGGCCTCGAACGCGGCGAACGAGCTGTTCGGATCGGAGCGCATGCTGGCCGCTCTGAACCGGAATCCGAACGCGAATCCGAGTGAGCTGTTGCGGACGGTGCGCAGGGACATCGACGCCTTTGTGGGCGAGGCCCCGCAGTTTGACGATATCACCATGCTGAATATCCAGTATGCCGGGCCGGAGGAAAAGCGCCATGAATGAACTGATAATTGAAGCGAAAGTGGAGAACCTGGATCAGGTGCTGGCCTTCGTGGACGAGCGTCTGGAAAGCCTGGATTGCCCCATGAAAACCAGGATGCAGATCGACGTGGCTGTGGAGGAGCTGTTCGTCAACATCGCCAGCTACGCCTACGCACCCGGAACGGGCGATGCCGCCATTCGGGTGGAAACGAAACAGGATCCGCTCTCCGTTTCCATCACCTTCATCGACAGCGGCGTTCCCTACAACCCGCTGAAAAAGCCCGATCCCGACGTGACGCTTTCCGCGGAGGAAAGGAAGATCGGTGGGCTTGGCATCTTCATGGTCAAAAAGAGCATGGATGGCATGGAATACCGGCATGAAGGCGGAAAGAACATTCTCACGATTCGGAAAAACCTGTGATTATCCATACGCGTTTCATCATGAAAGCAGCAATGGGCGCCCGGCGCCCCTCGCTCACACCGTTGACAAAGCCCATGTCAGCGGTTATTTTTTGAATAATACTATTTCAATTCTGAATGCATTCAATAATCCATTATTATCAGTTTTTGATCCTACTGAAGTTCACTCGAATGTACTCTTTGTTATTGTTCAACCAGCATCGCATTGATACCAGGAATCGTTACTGTACTTCCCAGAATTGTTGTGTATGAAATAACACCCCTACACTCTCCGTAAATCGTTATACGGTTATCTTCCAAAATTCGAGACTCATTTGACTCTCTGTTTTTCTATACCCTATGTTTCCGATGTATTGTAACTCAACAATTTCCGTACCAAAAAGAAGCGGAACACCCTGATTCTCAAGGGGTTCCGTGGTAGGATTAGTAGAGCTCGAACCTATTGTCTCGCTGCGCTCGGTCAGGTTTGCAGGGGAGCTTTCCTTCGCAAACGGGAGACTGCTCGGGAATCCCACCTGCTCACCACGCTTCCGCCTGTCTGCTTCTGCCACAGGCGGCGGAAGGCTCCGCGCCTCCACGATCGTGTTGGCCAGAATGCCCTTCGCCGCGGCAGTATCCTTGAGGGTATTGCCTGGAAGCTCAAATCTTGCTTCGCTTTATCCGCTCATGCATCGCATGGATCTCTCAGGGTTTGGCGGCGTCAGGGAATTCGCGGTCCACCGGCAGGCGCGCGTCATTCGCTGCCGCGTTTTCGCTTTCTCTCCAGATACTTGTCCTGATAGCCGCAGGCATCGCAGCGATATACAACGGTTCCCCTGGCGGAAACTGCGAAAATGCCAAACAGCATGCTCATCAGGAGCTTTCTGCCGCTTGTGGCCGGATTCGATATGGCGCGCCACAGCTTTTGTTCCCCGCATTTCGGGCATTTATACGGCGCAGTTTCTTTCATGACCGAGTCGCTTCCTTTCCTGTAGTCGATTCGCATTCCTTATTGCAAGTAAATGCCCTGATAGCATTCCAAACCGATCCCTTTGGAGTTATAACGCTTCTTTGCGTCTTTCAAATCCAACATGCGATAAATTTCAAATTCCTGAGCCTGCTCCGTAAGCGCGTCGATGCTGTCCCCAAACAGCGGCGGATTCTGCTCCATTTGTTCCTTAATTTTTTGCGTTCTTTTCCTGTCAACAGCCGCCTGGATCTTCTTGCTGCACGCAATATAGATCGTGATCAGCGTCAGCATCCCCGCCAGGATCATCACCAGAGGCCATATCCCCAGCGGCTCGAGCAAAAACGGGAAAAACAGCATGATGCAAATTGATAAAGCCATGGGAAGCCACAGTCGTTTTTTCTTTAAAGCCCGCGTTGCCCAACCGGGGGCTTTTTGGCATTGAGAGCAGCTATCCACGATTTCCACGCCCACCAGGCATTCGTATTCTCTGGTGCGGGCATTGGTCAGGCTTTCGGCGGCCGTCTCGGCTGTTGCTTTCAGCTTATCATCTACCGCCGCTTCCGATTTACTGTCCGTCGCGTTGATCCGCACCTCGATTTGATGCAGATTATAAGCGCCGCAGTGTGGGCATTTAAACAGACAAAAGAAATGTTCCATGCTTGTTCCCAGGTAATAACCGGCGTTCGGAGCCGTCTTGATAAATTCGACTGACATCGTCCGTTTCATGTCGGCCCCTCCTTTGTTGTTTTGGGGATTATACCATAGCAAACGTTATTTGTAAAGCAATCAAGAGAATGAGTTATTCATTCTACTTACCCTAATACACCTCGAAATGTCCAGGAATGTTCCATGATTCGCTGCGCGCACAGAAAGAAAGTGACAATGCCGCGCTCGAAGAACTGAAGTCAAAGCCCACAACGCTGAATCATGTGAAATACAATTTTGGCATTCTTAGTGAAGGAGGTTTTTCGGCATATTCATTGGGTATCCGACCCATCCGGGATGGAATTCCGGACAGCAGGCGCTTCCGAAACGGCGTCCCGGCGCCTTGTGCGTCGATCCCGTACGCCTGTTCAGAAAACCGCTGATTCATGGGAATGAAAACAGAATACGTTTGCACTTTTTCTTTCCCGTTCGCCGCTTCCGTCGGAAAGGGTACATGAATCCGCATTGATTTGGCAAAAATAATGCGATAATCGCACAAAAAAGGGTTGACAAAAGCACGCTGCGGGGATATAGTAAAAGTGCAAACGATTTCATTTTCTTTTCTGTACCGTGAGGGGGCGCGCCTGTGGTCAAAATGAAGGATATCGCTCTGACGTGCGGCGTATCCGTCGCCACCGTTTCCAGGGCGCTGAACGGTCAAACGAACCCGGACAAAAAGAAAGCGGCTTTCATTCGGCAGAAGGCCAAGGAAATGGGCTATTTCCCCAATGCCGCCGCCCGCATTTTGAAAACCAGCCGATCCCATAACATCGGTATCCTGTATGAAGACCGGATGGATCACGAGTATTTCAGCCTGCTGCTGAACGAACTGCGCTTCGGGGCGGAGGAGCGGGGCTATGACCTGACCTTCATCCGCCGCTCGTCGAACACGCAGGAGGAAGGAACGTATTATGGCCGTGCCCGGCGGCGCAGCCTGGACGGCGTGATCGTGGTGCAGGCTGATTTCA
Source organism: Clostridia bacterium (assembly GCA_017524615.1). Classification (GTDB taxonomy): domain Bacteria; phylum Bacillota; class Clostridia; order Christensenellales; family Aristaeellaceae; genus RUG563. The sequence goes on from JAFXVJ010000024.1 coordinate 9,640, forward strand.
ACGCCGCGGACGTGATACGTCTGGCGGCGGACGGCTTTCCCACCGTGGTGATCGACCATGCCTACGAGGGCTGCGACTGCGTGATGAGCGACAACCGCGCGGGCATGGAGGTCCTGGTGCGCATGGCCTGGGAGAAAGGGCACAGGCGGATCGCGTATATCCGAGGGGAAGACAGCGTGGTCACCCGGGAGAGGCTGGCCGGGTTTTACAAGCAGTGCGCGGAGCTGGGCGTGCGCGTGCCGGCAGAATACGTGCCGGAAGGGCATTTCCATCAGCCCGATGCCTGCATCCGCAGTGTGGATGCCCTTCTGCAGGGTCCGGAAGCGCCCACCTGCATCCTTTGTCCCGATGATATCAGCTGCCTGGGCGTTATGACGGCGCTGGAGGAAAGGCGGATCCGCGTGCCGCGGGATATCAGCCTGGCGGGCTTTGACGGCATCCGCATGGGCCGGATGCTGCATCCGTTTTTGACCACCGTCCGCCAGGATGCCGCGGGCATCGCCCGGCGGGTGATTGAGCAGCTGCTGGACGCCATTGAAAACCCGGAAAACCATGAGCCGCAGATCACCGTGGTGGAGGAAACGCTTTTTCCGGGAGAAACGCTTGGCGCGGCGCGATGAGCGGGCTTACCTGCCGCATGGCAGAAGCGATAGATACGAACAATCATTAAAGGAGGAACCAACATGAAAAGAACCCTGGCAACGATCCTGAGCCTGACGCTGATCATCGGCCTGATGGGCGTTCTGCCCGCCGCGGCGGAGGATGCTGCGTCCCCTGTGGCGTACATCATGTATGCCGACAGCTCCTGGGCCAACTGCTTCTGGATGGACGGCAACGAGTATCCCGTCAAGGCCGCCACCGCCGAAATCACCGGCGCGGGCGCCTACACCGTGGGCCTGGAATTCAATGAAGAAGCCCAGGGCCTGGCCTTCACCGCGCTGGGCATCGTGGGCGGCGAAAACGCGCTGCCCGGCTATACCATTGAAATCAAGGCCATGCGCGTCAACGGTGAGGAAATCGCCTTTGAAAAGGGCTACACCTCCTCTGACGACGGCATCGAGACCCGCATGAACATCTACAACGAATGGGTGAGCGAGCTGCCCAAGGACGCCCGTTCTTTCGACGGCAAGACCGATGACGCCAAGCCCGTCATCGTGGACAAGGAGCTGTTCGCTTCCGTCAAGAGCTTTGAAATCGACTTTGTGCTGCACCAGTTCGGCGTGGACACCGCCTACATCATGTATGCCGACGCTTCCTGGGCCAACTGCTTCTGGATGGACGGCAACGAATACCCCGTGACCGCCAAGACCGCTGTGATCGACGGCTTCGGCGATTACACCGTAGGCCTGGAATTCAATGAAGAAGCCCAGGGCCTGGCCTTCACCGCGCTGGGCATCGTGAACGGCGAAAAGACCTACCCCGGCGCGTATATCCGCATCAACGCCATCCGCGTGAACGGCGAGGAAATCGCCTTTGAAAAGGGCTACACCTCCTCTGACAACGGCATCGAGACCCGCATGAACATCTACAACGAATGGGTGGGCGAGCTGCCCGAGGACGCCCGCTCCTTCGACGGCAAGACCGACGACGCCAAGCCCATCATCGTGGACAAGGAACTGTTCGCCTCCGTCAAGAGCTTTGAAATCGACTTCTCCCTCCTGCCCGTCACCGACGTGGCCTACATCATGTATGCCGACGCCGCCTGGGCCAACTGCTTCTGGATGGACGGCAACGAATATCCCGTGAAGGCGACCACCGCGGAAATCACCGGGGCCGGCACCTACACCGTAGGCCTGGAATTCAACGAAGAAGCCCAGGGCCTGGCCTTCACCGCGCTGGGCATCGTGAACGGCGAAAAGACCTTCAACGGCTATTTCATCGACATCACCGAAATCAAGGTGAACGGCGAGCCCATCGAAATCGGCAAGGGCTACACCTCGTCCGATAACGGCGTGGAAACCCGCGAGAACATCTACAACGAATGGGTCGGCGAATTGCCCACCGACGCCCGCCGAGCGGACGGCGACCTGGAAGGCGCCTCCCCCATCATCGTGGACAAGGAAGCCTTCGCCGCCGTCAAGACTGTGGAAATCACCTTCAACTACATCTACGGCAAGCCCATCGTCAAGGATGAAGGCGCGCCCCTGACCCAGGAAGAAGCGGACGCCCTCAAGAAGGATGCCACCTTCCACGCCTACTTCGGCGTGCAGGGCAAAGACACCTACGTGTTCCGCAACAGCTGGGAAGAAGCCAACTACGGCCGCGACAGCCAGGAGCATCCCGACTTCTTCGGCCGGCTGACCGGCTGGGATGGAGATAACGCCGTGGACTACGGCGGCACCTTCGTGGACGCCGAGATCACCGGCAACGGCGATTACACCGTTTCCCTCACCACCGGCGATATGGGCATGGGCGAAACCAAGGATTACAACATGCTCTTCGTTTCCACCGATATTCCCGGCGCGCTGGTGCGGGACGGCTTCCTGACCATCGACAACGTGAAGGTGAAGTTTGGCTCCGGCGCCACCCAGGAATACACCGAAGTGACCTCCGACGGCGAATATGCGGCGATCAAGATCATCGATGTGTACAACCAGGCCAATGCGCCCGCCATCGTCTACTCCGTGCCCGGTCCCAACGAGACCGTCACCATCAGCTTTACCGTCAGCGGCTGGTAATGCCGCGGCCATGACCGGGGCGCGCCCTGCGAATGGGGCGCTCCCCGGTCTGTTTTCAACGAATACCGTCGAGGAAGTGATTTGCACATGAGCACCGCCATCCAAGCGCTCCCCCGGGAGGAAAGGGAATCCCTGGGCCGCAGGCTTCCGCTGTGGGTGTTCCGCGCCGCCGCGCTGCTGGCAGGCATTTCCGTCTTTTTTCCGCCCGCCAATCCGGGCCGGATCAGCGAAAAGATCAATGCCTCCGCCAGCCTGTTCACCACCGGCGTCAGCTACGGCACCATCACCAACAGCATGGGCCGCATCCTGCGCTCCCAATGGATCCAGGACGCGGACATCAAGCTGCTGATGCTCGCCTGCGTGGCGGTCATGGCAGGGGTGATTCTCTGCGGCGCCGGCGGGTGCATGAGCCTGGGCAACCGCAAAATGCGTCGGGCAGGGCTGGCCTTGCCCCTGATTGGCGCGCCGGTCATGGGCGCGGGGCTGCTGCTGATCCGCCGTACCTATGACAGGATGCTGGCCCACGGCGAGGAAGTGGGCAAGCTGGACAAGCTCGGCATCATGGTCCCGGATGGGTTTTGGGTGTTCTGCGCGTTCGCGGGGCTGCTGTTCCTGACGGCGCTGATCGCTTTCCTGTCCACCGGAAAGGAAGCCGATCCGGCGGCAAAAATGGAAATGGAGGAAAAGTACCGGCTGTTCCTGATGATGCTGCCGGTCATCCTGCTCTCGCTGGTGTTCGCTTACCTGCCCATCTGGGGCTGGCGCTTCGCGTTTTTCGATTACACGCCCGGCGGCAGCATCGGCGCGGACAACTATGTGGGCTTCAAGTGGTTCAGCTTCCTTTTCAGTGATCCCGCCACCACCAAGGATCTGCTGCGGGTGCTGCGCAATACGCTGGTTATGAGCGGCCTGGGCATCGCCACCTCCTGGCTGCCCATCGCGTTCGCCATTCTGCTGGCGGAAATGCGCTCCACCAAGTTCCAGCGTTTCGTGCAAACCTTCACCACCATTCCCAACTTCATTTCCTGGGTGCTGGTATACGCCATCGCCATCTGCATTTTCTCCACCGACGGCTTTGTCAATTCCTTCCTGACCAACGTGATGCACGTGTCCGGAGCCAATACCAATTACCTGCAGATCGCCGACCATACCTGGCTGAAAATGCTTCTGTGGGGCACCTGGAAGGGCGTGGGCTGGAGCGCCATCATCTATATCGCCGGCATCGCGGGCATCGACCAGCAGCTGTATGAAGCGGCGAAGGTAGACGGCGCCAACCGCTTCCGCTGCATCTGGCACATCACCATTCCCGGGTTGATTCCCACTTACATGGTGATGCTGCTGATGAGCATTGCGGGCATCCTGAGCAACGGCATGGAGCAGTATCTGGTGTTTTCCAACGCCATGAACAAAGATGTGATCGAGGTGCTGGATCTGTACGTGTACAACATCGGCATCGGGCAGAACCGTATCTCCCTGAGCACGGTGGTGGGCATTTCCAAGTCCCTGATCGGCATCACGCTGCTCTTCGCGGCGAACGGCATATCGAAGGCCATCCGCGGCGAAAGCATCATATAAGGGGGAGGCGATCGGAATGAGAAAAAAAGAAAAGGCCTCTGTCCTTCATATCAGGCGTACCGCCGGGGATTGGGTATTTGAAGCCGCCGTCGTCGTTTTCTTCTGCGTTTTCACATTCATTTGTGTTTTTCCCTTCTACTACCTGCTCATCAATACCATATCGGATAACGATCTGGTGACCAGCGGGCGGGTGAACTTCTATCCCATGCTGAAAGATGCGGAGGGCCGGGCCGCCTTCGGCGTGCAGCTGAACAATTACGCGGCCTTGCGGAACGTGCAGGACCTGGGCTCCTCCGTGCTTGTAACGGTCGCCCGCACCGTATTGGGAACGGCCCTGATGGTCGTCACCTCCGCTTGGGCGGGATACCTGGTGACCAAGCAGAAAATGTGGAAACGCTCCTTCTGGTACCGTTTCCTGGTGGTCACCATGTATTTCAACGCCGGCCTGGTGCCCTGGTACATGAACATGCTGATGATGGGCCTGACGGATAATTTCCTGGCCTATATCATTCCCGGGATGGTGGCGCCCTACAACATTATCCTGGTGAAAACCTACATCGAATCCATCCCATCCTCGCTGGAGGAAAGCGCGGTGATCGACGGCGCGTCCACGGTGAAGGTCTGGCTCCGGATCATCCTGCCCCTCAGCGTGCCGATCCTGGCCACCATCGCCATTTTCGGCGCGGTAGGGAACTGGAATTCCTTCCAGGATTCCCTGCTGCTGATGAACAACCGGCCGGATCTCTATACGCTCCAGCACCGGCTGTACATCTACCTGAATTCCTCCAGCAACCTGGGCGCCATGATGAGCCAGGGCGGCACCATCAGCGAACAGGCGGCCCAAAGCATGCTGAATCAGCGGGTGATCCAGTACACGGTCTCCATGGTCAGCATCATTCCCATCCTGCTGGTGTATCCTTTCATGCAGCGCTACTTCGTCAAGGGCATTATGCTGGGCGCGGTGAAGGGGTAAGGCGCAGACGATCATTGACAGGAGGTACGAACCCTATGAAGAAACTGTTGGCATTGGTTCTGGCAGCCGTTTTAACGGCCGCCTGCTTCGGCGCCGTCTCGGCGGAGGATCGGGATATCTACGCCAAGCTGGAAGAAATCGGCGTGTACGACGGCGACCCCATCACCATCAACGTCTATACCCAACTGGCCAATTACAGCGGCATCCAGGCGCACTGGAGCGCCGATCTGCTGCTGGATATGTTCAACGTGAGGATCAATATCATCCCCGAGTCCGACGGTACGTACGCCACCCGCATGGAAAGCGGCAACCTGGGGGACATCGTGGTTTGGGGCGCGGACGGCGACCAGTACCAGGACGCGGTGAACCAGGGGCTGCTCCTGGACTGGGAGGAGGACGGCCTGGCGGAGGAATACGCCCCCTACCTGTGGGAGAACTACCAGATCGCCCTGGAAACCAACCGCGCCAAGAGCCCCGACGGCAAAATCCACGGCTTCGGCCATAACGTGGCCCTGAAAGCGGGCAGCCATGAAAACTTCTTCTACACCTGGGATATCCGCTGGGATCTGTATCAGCAATTGGGCTGCCCCGAGGTGAAGGACCTGGACGGCATGATCGACCTGTTCAAGGCCATGAAGGAAATCTGCCCCAAGGATGAAAACGGCAACGAAACCTACGCCGTTTCCATCTGGCCGGACTGGGACGGCAACATGGTCATGTACGTCAAATCCCTGGCCACCGCCTATTACGGCTGGGACGAATTTGAAATGGGGCTCATCAACACCGAAAACGGGCAGTTCCAGGGCTGCCTGGAGCCCGACGGCCTGTATATCCAAAGCCTGAAATTCTTCAATAAGCTCTACCGCGAAGGGCTGCTGGACCCCAACTCCGCCAGCCAGACCTATTCCACCATGGGCGAAAAGGTGAAGGCCGGCGGCACCTTCTGGAGCATCTTTAACTTTGCCGGCTCCTCCATCTTCAACACCACCGAGCATCTGGACGCGGGCAAATACATGTACACCATGGTGCCCCAGGAGGCGACGCCCATCACCTACGGCTTGTCCCTCACCGGCGGCAACCGGCTCTGGACCATCGGCGCGGACGCCGAATATCCCGAGCTGTGCCTGGCAATCATTGATTACCTGGCCACGCCCGAAGGGAGCCTGACCATGTGGTACGGCCCCAAGGGGATGACCTGGGATTACGACGAGGAGGGCGGCGCATACTTTACCGAGCTGGGCCTGAAAACCAGCCAGGATCCTGCCTATGACATGACGGGCACCGTGTTGGTGGGACCGCGTACGGGCAAAGAATACCCCCAGAGCGGCACCTATAATGACGGCGCGCTGCAGATCAACAACACCACCCTGACCTCCAGCCAGCAGAACCCCGACAGCAGGAAGATCGAAACCTTGGACAAGGAAGGCTGGGTCAGCGTGCTCGGCGCCGATCTGAAGCCCATCCAGCAGGCCTGGTGCGAATGGGCCGGCGCAGCCTCCACCCAGCAGTACCTGGAAAACCATCCGTACAAGGTGATGCTGGACAAGGGCACCTACGCCCCCGCCAAGCGGGATCAGGTGCTGGACACCAAATGGAGCCAGATCCAGACCGCGGTGAAAACCTACAGCTGGCGGGCTATCTACGCCAAGAACGACGGGGAATTCAACTTCCACCTGAACCAGATGCTCAAGGACTGCAACGCCTACGGCTATCCGGAGTGCGTGGCCTGGTGCGAGGAGCAGGCGGCCCTGTGCTGGGCGGCCCAGCAGGCCCAGGCGGCGGTGACTCAGCCGTAAAGGGCATTTTCCCCTGTCCCCTCCCCCTTGACGGGGAGGGGATTGATTTATGGAAAGGACGGAAGAATAAACATGAAGCAGCTTTTCCTGCTCTGCATGGCGCTTGCCCTGCTGATCCCGGCGTTTTCCTGCGCCGCGGAAACCCCTTCCGGAGACGACGGTTCCATCCGCCTTTCGCTCACAGCCGTTGAAGCGACCCGGCTGATGGGAAACGGCATCAATCTGGGAAACACCATGGAAGCCTGCGATTACACCCGGGGCAATTTCTCGGACGACCCCACGGCGTACGAAACCTACTGGGGCCAGCCCGTGACCACCCAGGACATGCTCAGCGCCATGAAGGCGGCCGGCTTTGATACCGTCCGGATCCCCGTGGCCTGGATGACCAACGCCACGGCCATGCCTTATGCGATGAAGGATTATACCATCAGCGAAGCGTATCTGGCCCGGGTGCGGGAGATCGTGGATTATGCCCGGAACGCCGATATGTATGTGATCCTCAACGATCACTGGGACGGCGGCTGGTGGGGCATGTTCGGCTCGGAGGACCCGGACACCGTTTCCTTCGCCATGGAGGCCTACCGCGGCATGTGGAAGCAGATCGCCGAGTATTTCCGGGATTATTCCGATTACGTAATTTTTGAAAGCGCCAATGAAGAGCTGGGCAGCTCCTTCGATCAGAATTCCCCCTGCTACTGTAAGGATTCCGTAGCCAATTACCTGAGCGACAACGAAAAATATGCCTTGGCCAACCGGATCAACCAGGCGTTTGTGGATACCGTGCGCGCCGTCGGCGGCAATAACGCCCAGCGCTTTTTGCTCATTGCGGGCTACAACACCAATATCGACTATACCTTCGATTCCCGCTTCAAAATGCCCGCCGATTCAGCGGAAAAGAAGCTGATGATCTCGGTGCACTATTACGATCCCTGGAGCTACTGCGGCGCGTCCAGCGCGGCGGGCGCCACGCTGTGGGGCAAGGCGGCGGATTTCGACGGGATGTACCGCACGCTGAGCAAAATGAGCAAGTTCGTCAGCCAGGGCTACGGCGTGGTGATCGGCGAATACGGCGCGCTGCCGGGAAGCGATAACGTGATGAAAAAGAACGCGCCGGCGTACCACAAGGCCTTCCTCGATTGCTGCGACGCGCTGGACTTCACCTCCTGCCTCTGGGACTGCAGCGGCTTTTTCGTGCGCAAGGAGTTGAAAATCTTGGAGCCTGAAATGGCGGCGGTGTACGCCGGGCGCAACGCCGCTTCCGAGGCAGGGAAGGATTACGCCCTCATCACCGAGGCCGGCAAAAAAGGCGTAGAGGAAGCGGCCGCCAACGCCCCGGCCACCCTGCGGGAGGACGCCTTGCAGGTATCGGACGGCGCCAGCGTGGCCTGGATCATGTTCAGCGAGGGCAGCTGGGCGCTGAGCTACAGCGTGGGGGACGTATACAGCCCCGATTCCATCACCCCCGGCATCGTGCCTACCGACGTGAAAATCACCGGCCCCGGCGAATACACCGTGGCCCTGGATTTCACCGGCACCGAAAAGGGCTATGCGGAAAACACCGCGTTCAG
>JAFXVJ010000025.1 GCA_017524615.1 Clostridia bacterium
AAATCTGCCTATCCCGTGTTGCACTTCTGTTGCACTTCGTTTTGTATACTATTATATAGATTGACACTGGTGACAGGTACAAAGTTTCGATAAAAGTAAGGAGTTGACAGCATGGCTGAACAAAAGAAAGTATCCGTATTTCGCAAAAAGACGCTGGATCGCATTTCCTCCCCGGAGCAATTGACGGATTATCTGCGCGTCACCAATCCGGGTATTTGGGTGATCCTTGCCGCTGTGATCGTGCTGCTGGCTGGCATTTTTGTCTGGTCCATGGTTGGCACCCTGGAAACCACGGCGGAAGCCCGGGTGATTATGGAAAACCATATCGCCCAGGTCGTGCCTGCCGGGGCGGAAAGCCTGAACGCGGGGATGACCCTGCGGGTCGCCGGACAGGAAACGGTGATCCTGTCGGCGGAGACAGATGAATTCGGACGGCCCTTTGGCATGGCGGAGGTCAATCTGCCGGATGGGGCTTACGATGGCGTCGTGGTCACGGAGGCCGTGCATCCCATCCAGTTTTTACTGACGAGCAGGTGATCGCATGATGAAGAAAAAAATCAACCCGCCTGTGAAAAAGGGCGTCGCCAAGGTGCCCGTGGTCATGCAGTTGGAGGAGCTGGAATGCGGCGCGGCTTCCCTGGCCATGCTGATGGCCTATTATGGGAAATGGGTGCCCCTGGAGCAGGTGCGCACGGACTGCGGGGTTTCCCGGGATGGCAGCAAAGCCAAAAACGTCGCGCTGGCCGCGATTCATTACGGCTTTCAGGTAAAGGCTTTCCGCTACAGCCCGGAAGCCATCCGGGATCAGGCTACGTTTCCCTGTATCATCCATTGGAACATGAACCATTTTGTGGTGCTGGACGGATTCAAGGGGAAATACGCTTATCTTAACGACCCGGCCCGGGGCACCGTCCGGGTGACGATGGAGGAATTTGACGCGGCTTTTACAGGGATCACCATCACTGTCGTCCCCGGCGAAAACTTTACGCCCAGCGGCAAGCCCAAAAGCACCTTGGATTTTGCCCGCAAACGGCTCATCGGCGCGGGGGCGGCGGTAGCCTTCGTCATGCTGACCACGGCCATCAGTTATCTGTTCGGCATCATCAATTCGGTCACCTCCCGCATCTTTATGGATCGGCTGCTGACAGGGGAAAACAGAGAATGGCTGTACCCCTATATATCGCTCCTGATCCTGCTGGGAATCATTCAAATCGTGGTCGCCTGGGCCCAGGCCGTTTATACCCTGAAAATCAACGGGAAAATGGCTGCCATCGGCAGCACGTCCTATATGTGGAAGGTGCTGCGCCTGCCCATGGAATTCTATTCCCAGCGGCAGGCGGGGGATATTCAGGGGCGGCTTTCCCTGAACGCCTCCATCGCCGGAACGCTGGTGAATACGTTTGGGCCGCTTTTGCTCAACACCACCATGATGGTGTTTTACCTGGTGCTGATGCTGCGGCAAAGCACGCTGCTGACCCTCATCGGGCTTTTTACGCTGGTGCTGAACATCTTCATGTCCCGGGTCATTTCCAATAAACGCATCAACATTACCCGGGTGCAGATGCGGGACAGCGCCAAGCTGCATTCCACCGCGGCAGGCGGCATTTCCATGATCGAGACCATCAAATCCAGCGGCGCGGAAAACGGGTTTTTCCAGAAGTGGGCCGGGTATCAGGCCTCGGTGAACACCCAGAGCGTGAAGGCCAACAAAACCGAGCATTTGATCGGCATGATCCCCGCCTTTTTCTCCAGCCTTGCCAATTACGCCGTGCTGGTGCTGGGCGTATGGCTGACCATGCAGGGAACCTACACCCTGGGCGGTGTGCTCATGTTCCAGGGCTTCCTGAGTTCCTTCATGTCCCCCGCCAAGACGCTGATTTCCGCCGGACAGACCATCCAGGAAATGCGCACCCAGATGGAGCGCGTGGAGGACGTGATGGAATACCCGGAGGATGAAGCCGTCCGGGAGCATGAAACAGAAGGAACAGAGCTGAGTAAGCTCAAGGGGAATCTGGAGCTGAAAAACATCACCTTCGGATATTCCCGGCTGGAAAAGCCCTTAATCGAGAACTTTTCCCTGACCCTCAAAACCGGCCAGCGGGTGGCCCTGGTGGGCTCTTCCGGCAGCGGCAAATCCACGGTGTCCAAGCTGGTATCCGGGCTTTACCAGCCCTGGAGCGGGGAAATCCTGTTTGACGGCAAGCCCCGGAGCGCTTATCCCCGGGACGTGGTGGCTGGCTCCCTGGCGGTGGTGGATCAGGACATCATCATGTTTGAAGATACCATCGCCAACAACATCAAAATGTGGGATGATTCCATTCAGGATTTTGAAATGATCCTGGCGGCCAGGGATGCTCAGCTTCACGACGATATTACCCAGCTTCCCGGCGGCTATCAGCACAAGCTGACAAGCGGCGGCAAAAACCTGTCCGGGGGACAGCGGCAGCGCATGGAAATCGCCCGGGTGCTGGCCCAGGACCCCACCATCATTATTCTGGATGAGGCCACCAGCGCCCTGGACGCCCGGACGGAGCATGACGTGGTAAACGCCATCCGGGACCGGGGCATCACCTGCGTGGTCATCGCCCACCGCCTTTCCACCGTGCGGGACTGCGATGAAATCATCGTGCTGGAGCACGGCAAGGTGGCGGAGCGCGGCACCCATGACGAACTGATCAAGCGGGGCGGCGCTTATGCCGACCTTGTGGCGAATGAGTAAGGAAAGGGGTCGAATGCCATGGGATGGTTTGAAAACCAAATCGAGGAACGTCGGGCTGCCGACCAGCAGCTTTTGGAAGACTCCTTTGAAATCCTTGCCGGTGTGGTGCTGGGGCAACGCACCGCAGAGCGCATCAGCGATCACCGGATCATTGCGAAAAGCGCTATTGACGAAATCCTGAAATACTATCACTGCAAACCTGTGGAGATTCCGGAGAGCATAAAGACCTCCGAGGAACAGTTGGATTATTCCCTGCGGCCCCACGGCCTGATGCGCCGGAATGTCTCGCTGACGGAAGGCTGGTATAAGGACGCTTACGGCCCCATGCTCGCCTTTACCAGGGAGGAGGGCCTGCCCGTGGCCCTGCTGCCGGGTACGGTTGCGGGATATTTCTATACCGATCCGAAAACAGGCAATCGTGAGAAAATAAACGCCAAAACCGCCGCGCTGTTTGACCTTGAGGCAATTTGCTTTTATCGTCCCCTGCCGCAGAAAAAGCTGGGGATTCCTGATTTGCTGCTGTACCTGAAACGCTGCGTTTCTTTCAGCGACGCCGTCATGATCGTGGGGGGGACGCTGGCGGTCACGCTGGTGGGGCTGCTCATGCCCCAGATCAGCCGGACGCTGACGGGCCCGGTCATGTCCAGCGGCCGGTCCGACGCGCTGATCGCCATTGCCATCTGTATGGTCTGCGTGCTGCTTTCCTCCCAATTGATCGGCAGCGTGAGCAGTATGATCCAAAGCAGGCTGGGGGCCAAAACCTCCCTGGGGGTGGAAGCGTCCATGATGATACGCCTGCTCTCCCTTCCGGCCAGCTTTTTCAGGAAATACAGCCCCGGCGAGCTGACCAACCGCGCCAATTCTGTCAACAAGCTCTGTTCCACGCTGATGAATATGGTGATGAACACGGGCCTTACTTCCCTGACCTCTCTTTTGTATGTGGGCCAGATTTTCCACTTTGCGCCCGCGCTGGTTGTGCCCGCCATCCTCATCATCCTGGTTACCGTGGGCTTTTCCACCCTGACCACCCTGATCCAGATTCGCATCAACCGCAGGATGATGGAGCATGGGGCCAAGGAATCCGGCCTGACCTACTCTCTGGTGACCGGGGTGCAGAAAATCAAGCTGGCAGGGGCGGAAAAGCGCGTCTTTGCCAAATGGCTCGGTATGTTCGCGGAAGGCGCGAAGCTGACCTATAACCCGCCCACGTTTATCAAGATCAATTCCGTCATTTCCACGGCCATCAGCCTGTTTTCCAATATCCTGCTGTATTTTCTGGCGGCGGAGAGCGGCATCGGTCAATCCTCCTATTTCGCCTTTATCGCCGCTTACGGGATGCTGATGGGCGCGTTCATGTCGGTGTCCGGCGTCGCCCTGTCAGCGGCGCAGATTCAGCCCATCCTGGAAATGGCGGAACCGTTTCTGAAAACCGAACCGGAAACCACCCAGGGAAAGGAAATCGTCACGAACCTTTCCGGCGGGATCGAGCTGAATCACGTTTCCTTCCGATACAGTGAGGACAGCCCCTATATCCTGAACGACCTGTCGCTGAAAATCCGTCCCGGTGAATACGTGGCCGTGGTGGGCAGGACGGGATGCGGCAAATCCACCCTGGTGCGTTTGCTGCTGGGCTTTGAACAGCCGGAGAAGGGCGCGATCTATTACGACGGCAAGGATATGAACAGCCTGGACCTTCCTTCCCTGCGCCGGAAAATCGGAACCGTCATGCAGGACGCGGGCCTGTTCCCGGCGGAGATCTACGCAAACATCGTGATTACCGCCCCGCAGCTGACCCTGGACGAAGCCTGGGAAGCGGCGGAAAAGGCCGGGATCGCGGACGACATCCGCGCCATGCCCATGGGCATGAACACCCTGATTTCCGAAGGGCAAGGCGGCATTTCCGGCGGGCAGAAGCAGCGCATCATGATCGCCCGGGCCATCGCGCCCAAGCCCAAGCTGCTGATCTTCGACGAGGCCACATCCGCCCTGGATAACAAGACCCAGAAGCAGGTCTCCGAAGCCCTGGACAAAATGGGCTGCACCCGTCTGGTCATCGCTCACCGGCTTTCTACCATTCGCCATTGCGACAGGATCCTGGTGCTGGAGGGCGGCAGGATCATCGAGGACGGCACATACGACCAACTGATCGAAAAGGGCGGCTATTTTGCCTCACTGGTGGAGCGCCAGCGGCTGGATACGGCGGCGCAGGCATGAATCACATGGTTTTTCACTCCGGTGGCATTGATTTTGAGGCGGTTTATGACGCTTACTATGACCGTGTGTTCAAGTACGCTTATACGCTGCTGCTCAATCGCCATGACGCCGAGGACGTGACCGCTGAAACCTTCCTGACTTTCCTCCAGCGTTACCAGTGCCGGGACCCGGACAATCCAGGGATCGCGGCTTACCTGACGCGGGTGGCGCATAACCGCGCCGTCAACCTCATGACCTCCTTTGCCTATCGGAAGCGGACAGAATTGCCAAGTGAACTGCCCGATGAAAAGGATTTTACCGGCAGCCTGGATGCGTCCGATCTGGTTCTCCGGCTTTACGCGAAGCTGAAAATAGAGGAACGGGAACTGCTCAATATGCGCTATGTCATGGAACTAAAGGACAGAGAAATCGCGTCGCTTCTGGGCTTATCGGAAAAAGCCGTCAACAAGCGATACCAAAGGCTGTTGGCGAAATGCCGGGAACTGTTGGAATAAAATTCTTTGAACATTTTCAAAAAAACGTCTCCAATCGCCCTGTTCATTTGTTTATAGCATAGAAGCGCGGAAAGGAGATGAACCGATGCAATACACATGGAACCACGCCTTTGGGGCTGGACGGGAAGAACTGCTCATGGGGGGCGGCGCTGAACGATTGCTGGACGCTTCCAGGCGGCTGACGCTGGCGGGCAATCCGTCCGCCTCCTGCTTCGTGGAAGCTCCGCTTCTGGGTGCGCCGGACTATGACGCCCTGGTGATCCATAACCCCCGCTTCTTTTCTCCCGGCCGCCGGATTGCCGACCATTCTTTGGTTCAGGCTCAGGCGGCGGTGGATTGGGTGGCGGGCATGGGAAGTATGAAGCCGTATCTGCATTTTGAACTGGACGCTGCCGGGTTCGGCATGCTTTCAGGTATCCATTGCAGGATCGAAGGCAATTTGGCCTGGGCCGAAGGCTTCTTTCAAGCGGTCGGAGAGCCGGGGCGGACAGCGGCTTTTGTCCAGCATGTGCGGAACC
>JAFXVJ010000026.1 GCA_017524615.1 Clostridia bacterium
AGTTCCTTCGAAGTAGCATTCATATGCGATGCCTGCGTGAAGTCTTTCTACCTCCGCTGGGACAGTCTCAACAAAAAAGTTTACCTCGTTAAGAATTGACCGATCTTTCCGGCCGTGGCTTCAGACGCCTGTATAAGAAATGCACAGAATGCAGCCAATGGATCAAAGACTGATCGGGAGACGCCGTATCACATGACTTCCGCCTGGGGATGGAGAGGCTGTCGGGGCGAGAAAAGAGGAGAATCCGATGGAAAACGGACTGTTCAGAAAAAAGAGCATGGAGCGCATTTCCTCCCCGGAGGAGCTGCATGATTACATGCGCGTCACCAGCCCCAGGCTGTGGATGATCCTTGGCGCAATCGTGGCGCTGCTGGTAGGCTTTATCGTGTACGCCTCCACGGCTACGATGGAAAACACGATGCCCATCACGGTGTCATTGTCACACTATGAGATTCCGGGAGAGGATACTGCCAGCGGGGAGACGGAAAAACTCACAGGGATGGTGGCCTACCTTCCACATGCCATCAAGGATCAGGTGGATCTGGGTATGAAGGTCCGATTGGGAAAAGTAGAAGGCTATATCAGCTGGATTGGCGTGCAGCCCAATAACGAAGTCGTACTTGAGATTTCAACAGACAATCTTTATGTTCCGCTTCCGGAGGGGGACTACGAGGCAGAGCTGGTGCTGGAATCCACCACGCCCATCAGCTTCCTGTGGAATTGACGGGGGCTGTCTATGGCTGAAAAGAGAGTGAAGCAGCCCGTCAAAAACGGGATCGCGAAGGTGCCGGTGATCATGCAAATGGAAGCGCTGGAGTGCGGCGCGGCCAGCCTTGCCATGGTGCTGGCGTACTATCAGAAATGGATTCCCCTGGAGGTTGTGCGCGCAGATTGCGGCGTAAGCCGGGACGGCTCCAATATGAAAAATGTGTACCTGGCCGCCCAGAGCTATGGGCTGGAGGTGCACGGCTACCGCATGGAAGTGGAAGCCTTGAAAAAGGAGACTTCCTTTCCCTGCATCATCCATTGGAATTTCAATCATTTCGTGGTGCTGGACGGCTTCAAGGGCGACAAGGCTGTGCTCAACGATCCTGCCCGGGGCATGGTGCAGGTGCCCATGGAGCAGTTTGACCAATCCTTCACCGGCCTGGTGCTGACCTTCAAGCCCGGGAAAGGCTTCACGCCCTCCGGCAAGCGCAAGAGCACCCTGGCGTTTGCCCGGAAGCGCCTGAAGGGCGCGGCCCCCGCCGTGGCCTTTATCGTGCTGACCTCCATCATTTCTTATTTGTTCGGCATCATCAATCCCGTCATGTCCCGCATCTTCTTTGACCGGCTGCTGACCGGCCAGGCCCCGGATTGGCTGTATCCCTTTATCACGGCCATGATCCTGCTGGCGGGCTTCCAGATCGTCGTGCAATGGGCACAAGCCGTTTACAGCCTGAAGATCAACGGCAAAATGGCCATCGAGGGCAACGCCTCCTTTATGTGGAAGGTATTGAAATTGCCCATGGAGTTTTTCTCCCAGCGCATGACTGGCGATATTCTGCAGCGGCAGGGCACCAACGCCTCCATCGCGGGCACGCTGGTGAACACCGTGGCCCCGCTGGCGCTGAACACCCTGATGATGGTGTTCTATCTGGTGGTCATGCTGCGCTACAGCGCGGTCATGACCCTGGTGGGCGTTGCGTCCCTGGCCCTGAACCTCGCCGTGGCCCGGTATCTGTCCAATAAGCGCATCAACCTGATGCGGGTGGAAATGCGGGACGCGGGCAAGCTGGCTTCCGCCACCCTGGCGGGCATCAGCATGACGGAGACCATCAAATCCTCCGGGGCGGAGGCCGGCTTCTTCCGCAAATGGAGCGGCTACCAGGCGTCGGTGAACACCCAGCAGGTGAAGTTTGCCACCCTCAACGCCCACATCGGTCTGATTCCTCAGCTCATCAGCTCGGCCAGCAATTACCTGGTGCTGTTCCTGGGCGTCAGCCTGGCGATGCAGGGCAGCTTCACCATCGGCATGATCGTCACCTTCCAGGGCCTGCTCTCCTCTTTTATGGGCCCGGCCATGACGCTGGTGGAAGCGGGCCAGACCATCCAGGAAATGCGCACCGAGATGGAGCGGGTGGAGGACGTGATGGAAAACCCGGACGACCCGGCATTGCAATTCGGCGCGGATTGCGCATCGGAAGACTATGCCAAGCTCAGCGGCGATGTGGAGCTGAAGCACGTCAGCTTCGGCTATTCCCGGCTGGGCAATCCCACCGTGTCCGATTTTTCCATGCACCTGAAACAAGGCCAGCGCATCGCCATCGTGGGGGCCAGCGGCTGCGGCAAATCTACCGTCAGCAAGCTGATCATGGGCCTTTATCACCCCTGGGAAGGGGAAATCCTGTTTGACGGCAAGCCCATCAGTCAGATACCACGGAACATTTTTACAGGCAGCGTCGCTATGGTGGATCAGGACATCATGCTGTTTGAGGACACCATCGCCAACAATATCCGCATGTGGGATGACACCATCGAGGATTATGAAGTGATCCTGGCGGCCCGGGATGCTCAGATTCATCATGATATTATGCAGCGTCCCGGAGGATACCAAGGCAGGCTGACGGAGAACGGCAAGGATCTGTCCGGCGGCCAGCGGCAGCGCATCGAGATCGCCCGGGTGCTGGCCCAAGACCCCTCTATTATTATTTTGGACGAGGCCACCAGCGCCCTGGACGCCAAAACGGAATACGAGCTGGTGAAGGCCATCAAGAATCGCGGCATTTCCTGCATTGTGGTGGCCCATCGGCTTTCCACCATCCGGGACTGCGACGAGATCATCGTGCTGGATAAGGGCCGTATTGTGGAACGCGGCACGCACGAGGAGCTTTACGCCAAGGGCGGCGCTTACGCCGAACTTGTGACCAGCGAATAAGAAAGGAGGACTTCTGTTATGGGTTGGTTTACCGAACAGATCAGGCAGCGAGCGGAAAATGACCAGAACGTATTGGAAGACTCCTTTTTCCGCATGGCCAGCGTGGTCATGGACAAGTGGGACGCCAATCGTCTGGAGGACAAGCGCCAGATCGCCAAGGAAGCCATCGACGAAATCCTGAGATTCTATCATCAAAAACCCGTTGAAATTCCTGAACAGATCAAGGATGTCAACGATCAGCTGGAATATGTACTGCGCCCCACGGGCCTGATGACCCGGGAAGTGGAACTGGAGGAGGGCTGGCAGAACGACGCCTACGGCCCCATGCTGGGCTATCTCAAGGAAGCGGGAACCGCGGTGGCCCTGCTGCCGGGGACGATTTACGGCTATTATTACAAAGACCCGGCTACGGGAAAGAAAACCCGCGTTACCCGGAAAACCGCCAAGCTGTTTTCTCGGGAAGCGCTGTGCTTCTATCAGCCGCTGCCTATGAAAAAGCTGGGCATTCCCGATCTGCTGCTCTACATGAAAAACAGCATCACCCACGGAGACCTGGCGGTGATCCTGCTGGCCACCCTGGCTGTGCAGCTGGTGGGCATGATCGAACCCCGGGTGTACAGCCTGGTGACGGGCAAGATCCTGCAAAGCCACAATATGAACCTGATGGCGGGCGTGGGCGTGTTTCTGCTGACCAGCGCCTTTGCCGCCCAGTTGATTGGGCTTGTGCGGAACCTGCTGATGCAAAGGATCAACACCAAAACCTCTCAGGCGGTGCAGGCCTCGGTGATGATGCGCATTTTGTCCCTGCCGGTGAGCTTTTTCCGCAAGTATTCCTCCGGCGAGCTGTCCAGCCGGGCAAACAGCGTCAATTCCCTGTGCAGCATGATGCTGAATAACATTCTGTCCATCGGCCTGAGCAGCCTCCTGTCCCTGCTCTATGTGGCGCAGATCTTCAGCTTCGCCCCGGCGCTGGTGTGGCCGTCGCTGCTGATCATCCTATCTACGGTGGTCATGAGCCTGGCGGTATCCTTTGTACAAATGGGCATTTCGAGGAAGCGGATGAAGCTGAGCGCCGAGGAGCAGGGCATGAGCTATGCCATCCTGAACGGAATACAGAAAATCCGTTTGTCCGGCTCCGAAAAGCGAATCTTTGCCCGGTGGGGACAGCTGTACGCCAAGGGCGCGCGGCTGGAATACAACCCGCCCATGTTCCTGAAAATCAACACCGTCATCACCACGTCTATTTCGCTGATCGGCACCATCGTACTGTATTATCTGGCGATTCAAACGAATGTGGGCGTCAGCCAGTATTACGCTTTCACGGCTGCCTATGGCCGGGTCATGGGCGCGTTCTCCGCGCTGGCCGGCATCGCCGTCTCGGTGGCCTCCATCCGTCCGGTGCTGGAAATGGCCGAGCCTATCCTGAAAGCCGAACCTGAAGTAGCCGCAGACAAGCAGCCCGTTGACCGCGTGACGGGGCACATTGAAATGAGCCATGTTTCCTTCCGGTATGAGGAAAACACGCCCTATGTGCTGAATGATCTTTCCCTGGATATCAAGGCCGGGGAATATGTGGCCATCGTGGGCCGCACGGGCTGCGGCAAATCCACGCTGGTGCGGCTGCTGCTGGGCTTTGAAAAGCCGGAAAAGGGTGGGATATTCTACGACCGGCACGACCTGAACAGCCTCGATCCCCGTTCCCTGCGCAAGCACATTGGCGTGGTGATCCAGAACGGGCAGCTGTTCCAGGGCGACATTTTCTCCAATATTACCATTTCCGCTCCCGATCTGACGCTGGATGAAGCCTGGGAAGCGGCGGAGATGGCGGGCATCGCCCAGGATATAAGGGACATGCCCATGGGCATGCAGACCCTGATCTCCGAGGGCCAGGGGGGAATCTCCGGTGGACAGAAGCAGCGGCTGATGATCGCCCGGGCCGTCGCCCCCAAGCCCAGTATCCTGATTTTCGACGAAGCCACCAGTGCCCTGGACAACAAGACGCAAAAGCAGGTGTCTGGCGCGCTGGACAAGCTGAACTGCACCCGCATCGTGATCGCCCACCGCCTCTCCACCATCCGCAACTGCGACCGGATTCTGGTCATGGACAAAGGGACGATCATAGAGGAAGGCACGTATGATGACCTGATCGCGCAGAACGGCCATTTCGCCGAGCTGGTGGCACGGCAGCGGCTGGATGCGGCCGGATAAAAAGAAAGGAAGGAAAACCACATGATCCGTCTTTCCAACACCCTGAAGCGCCAGATGAAAGTCGGCGCGGTCCTATTCGGTCTGGCCTTCATCATCGTCGGCGTAATCGGCATTCGTCAGGACGACTCCAACCAAGGCTGTGATCCGGTCCATGGAACGCACCTATGAGGCGATGGATTCAAACGAAACCGACACCCGCGAGGTCATGGTTGCATATTCGGTAGACGGCAAGGACGTTGTTTCCGACCTGGGCCCAAAAAGGACGATTTCACGGTAGGCAAGGGAATCGATATCCGGTTTAACCCGAATAACCCTGAGGGGATCGTTCTGCCAGGCAAGACGATCTGGTTCATCTTCATGATCGCAGGCGCGGCTGTCGCCGTCATAGCGGCGGTTCTGCTGGTAAGGGATTTACGCAACCGATAAAACACAATCGGATAGGAGGCATACAAATGGGTATTTTCAGCGGATTTTTCGCTAAGAAAGATAACGGTAGTGACAATTCAAGCAAATCCGGCTCTTCCTATGCGCCGTCTGTCAAGGGAGCGCCGCGTCAGCTATATTTTCTGACTGACACCGGCACGGCAAAGGCCGGACACCGGCTGGAGGACGCGGACAGAAAGGTGCTCTATGAAGCGAAGGTCACCAAGTTTTCCCTCATCGGTGCTACCGGCATGGATTTCATCGACCACGAGAAGGGCACGACCACGCCCCATCAGGTGGGCCACGAGATCAATACGGAATACAATTCCATCCTGATTGACAATCACTCCGGCTTCAAGCTCGACGGCGAAGATATCTGGAAACACCTCAAACAAAACGGTGTCGTCATCGAATCGAGCTTCATGCCTGGCAAACCCCTCTGGCCCCAATATCGGGTGCTGCGGGACGGCGAGGAAATCGGCTTGCTTGAGTCCAGCGGCGTGCACGTCCATGAGGAGGACGCCGCGCAGGATGGCAAACTGGCTAAGATAATTCCCGCTCGGGGCTATTTTCGCATCCAGACACAGGAAAAGAACCTGGATCTGTTGTTTGTCGTCGCCATGGCCTTTGCCAGGACCAGCGCCCTTGACGGCGAAGGCGGCAGTTTCGGCCTGCTGTTCGGCAAAAAGTAAGAGGAAAACGTGAATAACTATGGAAATCTCATTTCTCTACGCCATTCCCCATACGGCAGTATTGGACCGCTTCTTCTTGTCTGTAACGAAGATTGCAGGGTCTTATGGGCAGCTGTGGATGATTGTTGCTGTAGTTTTGCTGGTTTTCAAAAAAGACCAGGAGAGCAGGTGTCGCGGTGCTTCTTGCCTACGCATCTGTATTCCTAATGGGACAGCTTGTGCTGAAAAACTTGATTTCCAGGCCGCGGCCCTGCCAAATCGACCTGGATTTTGCGCTGCTCGTTTCCAGACCGTCCAGTTCATCCTTTCCATCAACCCATTCCGCATGGGCCTTTGGCGCTGCCACAGCCATTTTCATGCAGCATAGAAAGACGGGTGTCGCCGCCTTCATTGCCGCTGCCTTGATCGCCTTTAGCCGGCTGTATATGTTCCTGCATTATCCTACGGATGTGCTTGCTGGCATCGTGCTGGGAATCGCGCTAGGCGCACTTGCTCATTGGATCGTTGGGCGTTTATGGAAAGGATGGTCGCGGGCTGCTTCGACGTGCTTGAGAAAGAATAATAACGGGTGAATCTAATAAAGTCTAAAGCAAGGAAACAAAGATTGGTTCTGACAAACCAAAAACTTGCGTGGGTGGAAATGATCTACTGCAATTTGTGTACTTACAGCAATAGAGTTTAACAGTGAAACTCAAAATAATCTTAATTCACCCTTGACAAAGATCGTCTCAATTTGGATCTTATACTATACTCAAATTAAAATAGCAAGAAAAAAGTAAAACGCTCCTGTCATCCCGAGCGGAGTGGAGCGGGAGCGGAACGAAGTCGAGGGATCTTTGAGAAACAGATTACTTCCAGCAGCATATTACCCAGTTTCCAGATCCCTCCACTCCGCTTCGCTCTTGCTCCGCTTCGGTCGGGATGACATTGTAACTTCGTCTATCTTCCTTGCCGATTTTATTTGAGAATAGTATAAAACACAATTCGCAAAGAGTGAGAGAAGAACAGGACGACGAGGCAGGGGCCTTCGCGGCTCCTGAACCCCGCGCCAGGGGATGATCCCCTGGACCCACTCCTCGCGAAGCTACTTGACCGATAGAACCAAGGAATCGTCGCGTGTTACGCTGGGATTGCGCCCTTTCTGGTTCTCTTTCGGGCTCCGAAAGAGAACACCCCCGTCGTCCCTTTGTTCTTTTTTCATCTAAAACCAGGCACATGAAAAACAGCGGGGAAGGGACGTAGTTCGTTTCCCCCGCTGTTTTTTGCTGTTTCTTATGCGGTTATGTATCGCAGCCAGGGCGATAAAGGGCCGAAAGGATGTCTGCTTTTAAGCAGAGGACAGTATCAGTCAGCAAATCGGATCGTTTGCCTTTCCGCATCAACAACTGCGTCAACGCCAAAGGGCATGATGCATCGGGGCATCGCGTGGCCGATGTTCAGATTAAAAACGATCGGGAGGTCAGGCTTGGCAATCGTTTCCACCAAAAGCTGCCTGTACTCCTGCGCATAGGTCCCGTCCATCGGTTTTCCGGCCAGCACGCCGGAAACCGCCTCAAATACACCCGTTTCTTTCAGGTATTCCAGTGCCTGGCGGTATTGTTCGGGCGTCGGTTTTTCCTCGCTGGATTCCAGCAGCAGGATGCGGCCCTTCCAGTCCTTCTCATCCGGAAAAAGACGATACTTCCGGCACATCTCCGGCATGTCCGCATACCGATCGCCGTTGAAGAAATCATACATCGTATCAATGCAGCCGCCGAGGATCTTTCCTGAAAAAACCGGCGGGCCCTGCAGCAGCTCGAATCCGTGGTCGGGACGGGCAGGCAGCTGTTTTCCGATCTGATCGGGCGAAAAGCTTTCTCTTTCCGCATACCACACATCACTGGGAGTGATCTCCCGGATCCGTCCTGTCGTGATCAGTTCTTCAAAATACTTCCGGGTATACGGATGCATATCCGGTCCCAGCTCGCAGATATCCGCAAGGAATGCCTGGCCGTAGAATGTGCGTAGCCCGACCTTGTGCAGCATCAGGTGATTGACGGTGGTATCGGAAAAGCCGAGAAACACCTTGTCCGCAGCCGCCTTTGCCAGTTCCTGATGGTCAAACAGATACGGCAGCAGCCGATAGGTATCGTCTCCGCCGGCCGCGCACAGGATCATATCAATCTCCGGATCGCGAAATGCCTGCAAAAGGTCTTCCGCCCGCTTTTCCGGATGGGCCTTTACATATTCCTCCCCCATCAGGGCATGCGGCATGAATCTGACCTTCAGGCCATATTCCTTCAGCCGGCGGAGGCCAATCTCCACTTCAAACTGAACGGACTTTTCGCCTGCGATCCCGCTTGAAAGGCTAACAATCGCAACATTCCTGATCATGTCTCCTCCAGGTCCCGATGTGCGCGTTCAGATGAAAAGGATAGCACGCCTCCGGTTAATGATCCATCCGGGAGTAGTTGGGCGCTTCCTTGGTGATGTAAATATCGTGGGGATGGCTTTCGGTCAGGCCCGCGCCGGTGATGCGGATGAATTCGCCGTCCCGCCGCAGATCTTCAATGGTGGGGGTGCCGCAGTATCCCATGGAGGAACGCAGCCCGCCCATCAGCTGGAACACGGTGTCGCTGAGCGCGCCCTTGTACGGCACGCGGCCCTCTACGCCCTCGGGCACCAGCTTCTTGGCGTCCTCCTGGAAATAGCGGTCCTTGCTGCCGTTGGCCATGGCGGCCAGAGAGCCCATGCCACGGTAGGTCTTGAAGGAACGGCCCTGATAGATTTCCATTTCGCCGGGGGCTTCTTCCGTGCCGGCGAACAGGCTGCCCAGCATCACGGCTTTGGCGCCGGCAGCGATGGCCTTGGCAATGTCGCCGGAGTACTTGATACCGCCGTCGGAAATGATGGGAATGCCGTACTTGTCCGCTTCCTCGGCGCAGTCGGCAACCGCGGTGATCTGCGGCACGCCGATGCCGGCCACCACGCGGGTGGTGCAGATGCTGCCCGGGCCGATGCCCACCTTCACGCAGTCCACGCCCGCCGCGATCAGATCATGGGTAGCCGCGGCAGTGGCTACGTTGCCGGCGAACAGCTGAATATGGGGATAGGCAGCGCGGATCCTTTCGATGGTCTTCAGCACGCCCAGGCTGTGGCCATGGGCGGTGTCGATGGAAATAACGTCCACCTTGGCAGCCACCAGCGCTTCAATGCGCTCCATCACGTCGTGGCTGACGCCCACGGCAGCGGCGCACAGCAGCCGGCCGTTTTCGTCCTTGGCGCTGTTGGGATATTTGGTGGCCTTCTCGATGTCCTTGATGGTGATCAGGCCCCGCAGGTTGCCCTCTTCATCCACGATAGGCAGCTTTTCAATGCGATGCTTGGCCAGGATAGCCTGGGCCTCCTCCAGGGTGGTCCCCTCCCGGGCCGTGATCAGGTTTTCGCTGGTCATCACCTGACCGATGGGACGGGCGTCATCCGTTTCAAAGCGCAGATCCCGGTTGGTCAGAATGCCCACCAGCTTGGTGCCCTCCGTGATGGGCACGCCGCTGATGCGGTATCGGGACATCAATGCCTTGGCGTCGGCAATCAAATGTTCGGGAGACAGGAAGAAAGGATCGGTGATCACGCCGTGCTCGCTGCGCTTCACCTTATCCACCTGAGAAGCCTGCTCGGCGATGGTCATGTTTTTATGGATCACGCCCAGGCCGCCCTCCCGGGCGATGGCAATGGCCAGCCGGGAATCGGTGACGGTGTCCATAGCGGCGGACAGCAAAGGAATGTTCAATTTGATTTTCGGGGTCAGCTGCACGCCCAGGGACACATCCTTGGGCAATATTTCGCTGCGGCGGGGCACCAGCAGCACATCGTCAAAAGTCAATCCTTCCCGCACGGTTTTCTGAAGCATCCTTTCCTCAACCCCTCTCCAAGTATTTTGAAAATTATACCGTACATTTATCCTTTATGTCAACAGAAGATTCGGCATTTTTTCAGTTTATTGTGTGCGGGCGTTAAACCACAGCGCTGAAGCTCGGTCAGAGCATCCATACGAGAACAAAACGGCAAAAAAGAAAAACCCCGGAAATCGTTGCATTTCCAGGGTTTTGTTGGCCCATTAACGTTTGGAGAACTGGGGCGCCCGACGGGCAGCCTTGAGGCCGTACTTCTTGCGTTCCTTCATACGAGGATCGCGGGTGAGGAAGCCGGCTTTCTTCAGGTCGGCCCGCAGTTCGGGGTTGACCTTGCACAGGGCGCGGCTGATGCCATGACGGATGGCGCCGGCCTGACCGGTCAGACCGCCGCCGCGGACATTCACCAGCACGTCGAAGCTGCCGCCCACCTTCACCAGTTCCATGGGCTGGCGGATGGTCATCTTCAGGGTTTCCAGACCAAAATAATCATTGATGTCGCGCTTGTTTACCAAAATTTTGCCTTCCCCGGGCACCAGACGCACACGGGCGACCGCGCTCTTTCTGCGGCCAACGGCATTGAAATCATTCGCCATGATGTTTGCTCCTTCCGCTCAGCTTACTTGATCAGTTCCAGCTTTTCGGGCTTCTGCGCGGCCTGCTCATGCTCGGGGCCGGCATAGATGCGCAGCTTGGTGGCCATCTGACGGCCCAGCGGGCCCTTCGGCAGCATGCCCACGATGGCATGGCGCACCGCGAATTCGGGCTTTTCAGCGATCAGCTTGCGGTATTTGATTTCTTTCAGGCCACCGGCATAACCGGAATGATGGTAATAAATCTTCTGATCCAGCTTTTTGCCGGTCATGACGATCTTAGCGGCATTGATGATGATCACGTGATCACCGGTATCCACATGGGGGGTATAGGTGGGCTTGTTCTTGCCGCGCAGGATATTGGCTACCTGGCTGGCGAGGCGGCCAAGCACCATGCCGTCTGCATCAACGACATACCACTTGCGCTCTACGTTCTGCGCATTTGCCATAAAGGTATTCAAGTGAATTTCCTCCTTGAAAATCAGGTAAACTTTGTGTTGCCATGCGGTGATGGTCGCACCGTCTGGCGGTGAACAATAGCACCCGGGGCTAGCGGAGTCTATTGACGCATCGAGTATTATACGAAATTTCCCGCGCTTTGTCAACGGGTTCATCAGAAAATATTTCATATTTTTGCGCATGATTGCGCCAGGAAATTCTTTCAGATAGGCTTGAACCGGATGGAGAATGATTGACAAGCTTTTTCATCGGTAGTATAATACACCAGTTGAAATCTTCCGTCAGATTTCACGCTTTCTCGACAGGCGCGGGCCATGACCCGATCAGGCCGCATCCTGTGGGATTCAGACGGGCCGTCGCGCGTCGCAGCCGCGCATCCCATCCGTCGATGCATTGACCGCCCTCCGGCGATCAGTGATGATATCAATACACTATAGAAATGAGGAAACAGCATGAAGGGTAACGTTCTCGTCGGTCAGTCCGGCGGCCCCACGGCCGTCATCAACTCCAGCCTTGCGGGCGTGTTCAAAACCGCCATGGAGCGCGGCTACAGCAAGGTGTACGGCATGCGTTACGGCATCCAGGGCTTCATGGATGAACAGTATGTCGATCTTTCCGAACACATCAAAAATGAGCTGGATCTGGAGCTGCTCAAGCGCACTCCCTCCGCTTTCCTGGGCACCTGCCGCTATAAGCTGCCGGAAATCCATGAGGACAAGTCGGTTTATGAGCGCATTTTTGAACTGCTGGACAAACTGGACATTGAAGTGTTCATCTACATCGGCGGCAACGATTCCATGGACACCATCCGCAAGCTGTCGGACTATTCCCTGCTGACCGGCGCGAAGCAGAAATTTGTTGGCTGCCCCAAGACCATCGACAATGACCTGGCCATCACCGACCATACCCCCGGCTTCGGCAGCGCCGCCAAGTACATTGCCACCTCCACCAAAGAAATCATCTGCGACGCCATGGGCTTCTCCTATAAGAAGAAGAACGTGAACATCGTGGAAATCATGGGCCGCAACGCGGGCTGGCTCACCGGCGCCGCCGCCCTGTCCCGCAGCGAGGACTGCGAAGGCCCCGATCTGATTTACCTGCCTGAGCTCCCCTTCAGCATCGAAAACTTCGTTGAAGAAGTGAAAAAGCTGCTGGAGAAGAAGGACGTGGTTGTGGCCGTCGTTTCCGAAGGCATCAAGACCGAGGAAGGCAAGTATGTCTGCGAATACGCCACCAGTTCCACCACCACGGACGCATTTGGCCACATCCAGATGTCCGGCACTGCCTCCTATCTGGCGTCGGTGATCAAGAATCAGCTGGGCTGCAAGACCCGCGCCGTGGAGCTTTCCACCCTGCAGCGCGCCGCCGCGCACTTGGCCAGCAAGATCGACGTGGACGAAGCGTTCAACGTGGGCGGCGCTACCGTGAAGGCCGCTGACGAAGGCTCCACCGGCGTGATGGTGGTGATCGACCGCGTGTCTGACGATCCTTATCAGAGCGCCACCGGCGTCTATGACGTGCACCGCATCGCAAACGACGAAAAAGTGGTTCCGCGCAAGTGGATCAACAAGGCCGGCAACTATGTGACCGAAGAATTCCTGGACTATGTGCGTCCCCTGATCCAGGGCAACTACGCGCCCGTGATGGTTGAGGGTCTCCCCCGTCACCTGAACATCCACCTGAAGAACTATGACTGGAGCGCTCCCCGCGGCAAGTAATAAGCCCATCGAACGAAACAGTCAAAAGGCACGCTTTTCCGATGGAAAGGCGTGCCTTTTCGTTTATTCAGTTTTCGGCGGCTGAGGCGGCACAGGCTGAAAAGCTCCGCGGGGATGCCTCACGCATTAGAATCCGGTCTGTTATGCGCCGAACAGACGGAATATCACTCCGTCACCACACCGGCGGTGTCCACAGCGTGACGCTGCCTGACCGCAGGGAAGCGGGCACGTCGATCAGCCGCTGATTCTTGCTGCCGCAGAAATTCAGTTCCAGAGACCGCTGGTTCAGGAGAAAGGGACCGTCCACCAGCACGTCCGTTTCCCGAAGCAGCGCCATTTTGTCCGGATCGTTTTCCTGCAGAAGCTGCTCCCAGGTGTAGCCGGTATAGGTCCACACGTTGAGCCCCAGGCCATGGGCTGCCTTTGCCAGCTCCGCGCAGGGCGCTCCCTGCTCCATCGGATCGCCGCCGGACAGGGTGATGCCGCTGAGCAGCGGATTTTTCTTCATCCGGGCGACCAAGGCCTCCGTATCTTCCTCATGTCCACCCATGGGATCGTGGGTTTCCGGGTTGTGGCACCCGGGGCAATGATGGGAGCATCCCTGGGTGAACACCGAAAAACGAAGCCCCGGCCCATCCACGATGCTGTCATCCACGATGCCGGCCAACCGTATCTTCATGCTTTTCGCCTCATTTCGTTTCCGTGTCGCTGCTCTGGGCGCTTTCCTGCCCCTGCAGTCCGGCCTGAAGCAGCGCGTTGAAAAACGGGACCACGTTGGCATCGTTGCCATTGTTGACCATGATCGCCGCGTACATCCCCCGATTGTCCAGCTGCATGCCGTTCACGAAGCCATCGAATGCATCCAGCGGGATCCCGTACAGGCGCCGGGCAGTTTTCACCGGCCGATCCTGTTCATCGTATTCCGCCACGACGGTCACGTACCCGTTGGTCAAATCCACGTCTCCCACATCCAGGGTGCCGTCTGCCACCAGGTCATCCAGCGGGATCAGCGTGTTCTGCTCCGCCAGGTTTTTGAAATACTGATTATTCAGGAACACCACATCCATGTCCCCGGCCATGGTATAGGTCATCAGCTGTTGGGAGGTGGTGTAATCATCCAACGGCATCAGCACGACACCCTCCACCGTTTCCATCTCCGGCACCGTTTCCTTCCAAATCGGCTCGATGAACGCGTTGATGCTTTCCGAAGTAGCGGTAAAGGACTGGACATACAGATCAATGCGTTTGTTCTGAGGGGAGCGATAGGCAGTTACGGTAAACAGGAGGCTCCACCCCATCCAGGCCGCCGCGATGATCAGCGCGTATTTCCATAGGCTGTAATGCATATGCCCGCTTACGGTTTCCTTGTTGATCGGCGTTTTGATGCGCATTCCATTTAGCTCCTTTAACAGCGAACCGCCGGCAAATGCCGATTCGCCTTGATGACCGTATTTTACCACGTCCGCCCTGATGCGTCAATCCATGACGGTGTTCTGGCGGGCATCCGTCACATCCATAAGAAAGCCGAGGGGCGCAGGGCCTTCCTCGGCAGCTTATCAATCCATGGGCTTCATCGTCGGGAACAGCAGCACATCGCGGATGGAGGGCGTTGCGGTGAGCAGCATCACCAGCCGGTCCACGCCCACGCCCAGGCCGCCGGTGGGCGGCATGCCGATTTCCAGGGCGTTGAGGAAATCCTCGTCAACGCCGTGGGCCTCTTCGTCGCCTTGGGCTTTCAGCGCCGCCTGGGCCTCGAACCGCTGGCGCTGGTCGATGGGATCGTTGAGCTCGGAGAAGGCGTTGCCATGCTCCCGGCCCAGGATGAAAATCTCGAACCGCTCCGTATACGCGGGATCCTTGGGGTTCTTTTTCGCAAGGGGAGAAATCTCCACCGGATGGCCGTAAATGAAGGTGGGCTGTACCAGGTGTTCCTCCACATACTCGTCGAAGAACAGGTTCAGAATATCCCCTTTTTGATGGCGCTTCTCGTAGTGGATCTTCCGCTCGTCCGCCACGGCGCGGGCCTCCTCCAGCGTGTGGATTTCGTCAAAATCCACGCCGGAGTATTTCTTTACCGCCTCCACCATACTCATCCGGGCGAAGGGCTTTTCCAGGTCGATCAGCGTATCGCCATACTGCACCATGGCCGTGCCGTTGACTGCCCGGGCAACATAGCGGAACATTTCCTCGGTGATATCCATCATGCCCTGGAAATCGGTAAACGCCTGATACAGCTCCAGCATCGTGAATTCAGGGTTGTGCTTGGGGTCCATGCCCTCATTGCGGAACACGCGGCCGATTTCGTACACCCGGTCAAAGCCGCCCACGATGAGGCGCTTCAGATGCAATTCCAGCGCGATGCGCAGGTACATGTCGATATCCAGCGTGTTGTGGTGGGTGATGAAAGGCCGGGCCGCCGCACCGCCCGCCTGGGTGTGCAGCACGGGGGTTTCCACCTCCAGGAAGCCCTTCTGGTCCAGGAAGGTACGCAGGGCCGTGATGATCTGGCTGCGCTTGCGGAAGGTGGCGCGCACCTCGGGATTCACCACCATGTCCAGATACCGCTGACGGTAGCGCAGATCCATATCCGTCAGGCCGTGGAATTTTTCGGGCAGAGGCTTCAGGCACTTGGCCAGCAGCGTCCATTCTTCCGTATGGATGGAAATCTCCCCGGTTTTGGTCTTGAACACCTTGCCCCGGATGGAAACCAGATCACCGATATCCGCTTCCTTGAAGGCAGCGTAGCTTTCCTCGCCCACATCGTCTCTGCGGATATAGAACTGGATTTCTCCATCTGTATCCAGCAGATGGGCAAACGACGCTTTGCCCATGATCCGGCGGCTCATCATGCGGCCGGCCACGGTCACTTCCCGATTCTCAAAGGCATCATAATCGGCGATGATTTCCCCGCTTTTAGCGGTCACGTCCACCCGGGTCAGCAAATAGGGGTCGCGGCCTTTTTCGCGAAGGGCGCTGAGCTTGTCCCGGCGGATTTGCTCCTGTTCAGAATAAATGGCTGTATTTTGTTCCTGCGGCATGACGGCATCCTCACTTCATTGGTTTTGTGGCACTTTTCACAGGCGGATTTCCATGATTTTCAGGTCATAGGGGGCTTCCGGCGCTTCCACCGTCACCGTGTCGCCCACCTTGTGGCCCAGCAGCGCCGCGCCTACGGGGGATTCGTTGGAAATGCGGTTGTTCATGGGATCGCTTTCCCGGGCGCCCACGATGGTGAATTCTTCTTCGTCGCCCTCGTCCAGATACAGCACCCGCACGGTGGTGCCCACGTTCACGGCGTCGGTGGATACGTTTTCATCGTCGATCACGACGACGGTCCGCAGCGCGTTTTCCAATTCGACGATGTCTGCCTCCAGCTTGGCCTGTTCGTCCTTAGCCTCGTCGTATTCCGCGTTTTCACTCAAATCGCCAAATCCGCGGGCGATGGACAGATGCTCCGCCACCTCGGCCCGCCGGACGGTGGTCATATACTTCAGTTTTTCTTCCATCTGGCGCAGGCCTTCCTGGGATACCACCGTTCTGTTGCTGTGTTCATGCTCGCTCATGATAATTTCTCCTTTTCTTCTCGGTTCCATATTTGATGCAGGTCAGGCTCAAAGCCTTCAAAAATCTGCACGTCAAACTGACTGCGCAGCCTTTGGCTTTCCTCTTGGCTGTCCACGGTCCAGGCAGCGGTGACGGGGTGAAACAGCCGCCGCAGGACGCGAAAGGAATAATTGCGGCTGGTTTTGCAGCCGTATGCCACAAAATCCGGCCGGGACAGGACGTTCATCAGCAGATGGGCGCCCAGCGTCTCCATCAGCGTTCTTTTTTTGCCCAGACGGCGCGGATCATAGGCCAATTGGCCCCGGATGACCTCCGGCGCATGGCGGCGGAACCACCGCACGATCCTGGGATCGAAGGATTCCATCCACCAAGGGCCTGCATAGTCCTTCATCTGGTCATACACCCGCCCGGCCAAGGCAACGCCCAGCGGCTGATCATGCTTGATTTCCACGATCAGCGGCACGCTGCCATCCACCAGCGCCAGGGCCTCAGCCAGCGTGGGAATGCCCTCGTCCGTGCCCGCCAGGCGCAGTTGACGCACTTCTTCCAGCGTCATTTCCCCCAGCGGATGGTCCACGCCGCACAGGCGCAGGGCGGAAGGATCATGATGGATGATCAGTTCTCCATCCCGTGTAGACCGTACATCCCATTCGATGCCGCAGCCCTTCTCCATCGCGCGGCGGAAAGCGGCCAGGGAGTTTTCCGGCGCACTCCCGTCATGCAGCCCCCGATGAGCATACAGGACCGTTTTCACCGGGCGCATCTCCCGCGCTTTCCTTTTCGTGTTGGGCGCGATCAAAAACAGATGCAGCATTCCCAGCAGCGCCAGTACGCATACGGCTCCCATCCAAATGCTCAATCCGTTCATGCGCCCTTCCTTCCGCCGGTACATCCGGCTACGGCAAAGAACGCCTACCGGCGTTACCGGTCTATTATACCCCAGTTCCCTCACAATTGCAACCATTCATTTCCATGTCCGTCTCTTTTTTCTCCTTTTCTCCCCCGGCCCTCTTGACACACTCGGAATCCGGCTGTAAAATATCACACGTTATATATCGCCCGTTATTTCAAGGAGGTGCCCATGCCGCCCAAGGTCAAAATCACCCGCGAGGATATCCTGGCCACCGCCATCCGCATCATCCGCAGAGACGGCGCGGAGGCCTGTAACGCGCGCAGCGTGGCAGTCGCCCTGCATTGCTCCACCCAGCCTGTATTCTCCAATTTCTCTTCCATGGCGGATCTGCGGCAGGCTGTGATTGAGCGGGCGTATGAAATCTATCTGACCCAGCAAAAAGAAGCCATGTCCAAAGGGGATTTCCCTCCATACAAGGCCAGCGGCATGGCCTACATCCGCTTTGCCCAGGAGGAAAGGCATCTGTTCAGGCTGCTGTTCATGCGGGACAGAAAAGCGGAAGACATCGGCCTTCCCAACCCGGAGCTGCAGGCCATGTCTTCCCTGGTGCAGGGTCAGTTGGCCCTGTCCCCCGACGACGCTCGGTTTTTCCATCTGGAAATGTGGGTGTATGTGCATGGCATCGCCTCCATGATCGCCACCGATTTCCTGCCGTGGGATTGGGGATTGATCAGCCGCATGCTCACCGATCAATACCAGGCCATGGCGAAGCAATACGCACACAAGGAGTGAATCTGTATGGAAGCCATTGAGATCCGTGACCTCACCAAGCAATACCGGGATGTGACCGCTGTCAGCGGCCTCACCCTGTCCATTCATGCGGGCGAACTGTTTTCCCTGCTGGGTGTCAACGGCGCGGGTAAAACCACCACCATCAAAATGCTGTCCTGCCTTACCGCCCCCACATCCGGCGACGCCCTGCTGTGCGGCCACAGCATTGTGAAAGAAGCAAGCCAGGTGAAATCCGTGATTGCCGTATCGCCCCAGGAAACGGCGGTAGCCCCCCATCTGACTGTCCGGGAAAACCTGGAGTTGATGGCGGGGGTGCACGGCTTTTCCCGGCAGAAGAGCGCTGACGCCTGCGATGCAATGATTCAGCGGCTGGATCTGTCCTCCGTCGCCCGCAAGGCGGCAGGGAAGCTGTCCGGCGGCTGGCAGCGGCGTCTGAGCATCGCCATGGCGCTGATCAGCGAACCGAAAATCCTGTTTTTGGATGAGCCCACCCTGGGCCTGGACGTGCTGGCCCGCAGCGAACTGTGGGATGTGATCCGCGAACTGAAAGGCAAATCCACCATCATTCTGACCACCCACTATATGGAGGAGGCAGAGGCGCTGTCGGACCGCATCGGCATCATGAAAACGGGCCGGCTCGTCGCCTGCGGCACCGCCGCGGAAATCAAGCAGCTGGGCGGCTCCGACAAAATGGAGGACGCTTTCGTGAACATCGTAAAGGGGGCCGCGCAATGAAGATGCTGACTTTTGCCCGTCGGAACGCGCAGGAAATCCTGCGGGACAAACTGAACCTGCTCTTTGGCATCGGCTTTCCGGTGGTGATCCTGCTGCTGCTCTCCGCCATCCAGGCCAATATCCCCCAGGAAGCCAAACAGCAGATGGACTTATTCCGCATTGAAAAGCTGGCTCCCGGCATCACGGTGTTCGGCCTGTCCTTCATGACGCTGTTTTCCGCCACCCTCATCGCCAAGGACCGGGGCACCTCCCTGCTGCAGCGACTGTATACCGCGCCCCTGACCGCCTCGGACTTCATCCTGGGCTACACCCTGCCCCTGCTGCCCATCAGCCTGGCGCAGACGGCGGTGTGCTATCTGCTGGCGCTGGCCCTGGGCCTGACCCCCACCGTCCATATCCTGCTGGCGCTCCTCACCATCCTGCCGGTGGCGGTGTTCTATATCGCCCTGGGGCTGCTGTGCGGCAGCGTGTTCACCGATAAGCAGGTGGGCGGCGTCTGCGGCGCGCTGCTGACCAACCTGTCCGCCTGGCTGTCGGGCATCTGGTTCGATCTGAATCTGGTGGGAGGCGCGTTCAAAAAGGCGGCTGATCTTCTGCCCTTTGTGCACGCCGTGGACATGGAGCGGGCTGCCCTTGCCGGAAACACCGCCGGCATCCTGCCCCATCTCTATTGGGTGCTGGGTTACATGGCCCTCACCCTGGCCGCTGCGGTGTGGGCGTTCCTGCGGCAGATGAAGCGGCAATGATTTCTCCGCATCTGTTCGGCCAAGGTCTGAACAGACGTCCCTCTCCTATATCATTTGTCGTCCGTATTCCACAACATTTGCCGTCCGGCGATTGACCGGACGGCTCTTTTTGTGGTATACTATGCTGTAAAAATATTGGCAGAATCGCGGGGCCGGGCCCCGCCGCGGAAAGGACAGAACATTGACTGAGCAAAAGCAGCTTCCCATCGCAGGTTTTGATAACCTGGATCTCTCGGACGAAATCATGCGGGCCGTGGCCAAAATGGGCTTTACCCAGGCCACACCCGTGCAGGAAAAAACCATCCCCATCATGATGGAAGGTCACGACGTGATCGCCATCGCCCCCACGGGCACGGGCAAAACGTGCGCGTTTGGCATCCCCATGCTGGAATACATTTCCCTCACCGACAGCCGCATTCAGGAATTGGTGCTGGCGCCTACCCGGGAACTGGCCCAGCAGATCGGCGATGAAATGACCAAGCTGGCAGCCTTCATTCCCGAGGTGCGCATTGCCGTGCTGTACGGCGGCCAGCCCATCTCCAAGCAGCTGAACCAATTGAAGCGCAAGCCGCAAATCATCGTGGCTACTCCGGGCCGCATGCTGGATCACATGCAGCGGGGCACGGCGCGCCTGAGCGCCGTGCACACCCTGGTGATCGACGAAGCGGACGAAATGCTGAAAATGGGCTTTGTGAAGGACGTTTGCAAAATCATCGAGGCCATCCCCCCCACCCGGCAGTTCGTCATGTTTTCCGCCACCACCAATCAGGATGTGCTCACCATCTCCTGGAAATACCAGCATGATCCCATTGAAATCACCATCCCGGCCACCAAAGAAAACAAGCCCAAAATCACTCAGTACGTGATCCCCACTACCCGGGAAGAGAAATACGATCATCTGCTGTATCTGCTGGATGCCGACGTGTACGGCCGGATCATGATTTTTACCAACACCAAGGATATGTGCCGCCGCCTGAGCGAGCGGCTCAACAAAGCGGGCTACCAGACCGAGGCGCTGCACGGGGATATCCCCCAATCCAAGCGCAACCAGGTGATGAACAGCTTCAAGCGGGGCAAATTCCCCATCCTGGTGTGCACGGACGTGGCTGCCCGAGGCATCGACGTGGACGATGTGGAGGCGGTGATCAATTACGATCTGCCGACCGAAAACGAATACTACCTCCATCGCATCGGCCGCACGGGCCGGGCGCGGAAGCACGGCGTGGCGCTGACGCTGCTGTGCTTCACCGAAAGCGTGCGTCTGGACGAAATCCTCAAATACATGGAATCCCAGCCCACTTATCTGAAATTTGACGATATGGACGTGCTCCGCTATCAGGAAAGCGGAGAAGCGTTCTTTGAGAATATCTAAGGGAGGCATCCATCCATGAAGGTCGCCGTTATTGGCTGCGGCACCATTGCCAACGCCGAACACATTCCCGCTTATCTGAAGAATCCCCATGTGGAAATCAAGTATTTCTGCGATATCGTTCCGGAGCGCGCGCATGCCGCGGTGGAAAAGTATCAGTGCGGCACGGCGGTGACGGACTATCATGCGGTGCTCCAGGATCCGGAGGTGGCCGCCCTTTCGATCTGCACGCCCAACAACGTGCACGCGCCCATCGCCATCGACGCCATGCGCGCCGAGAAACACGTGCTGTGTGAAAAGCCCGCCTCCCGCACCTGGGATGAAGTGCAGGAAATGATCCGCGTGCAGCACGAAACGGGCATGACGCTGAATATCGGCGTTGTGAACCGTTTCAACGACAGCGTGCGCCGCATCAAGCAATACATTGACGCGGGCAAGCTGGGCCATGTGTATCACGTGTATGTGTCCTTCCGGGCGCATCGCTCCATCCCCGGCATCGGCGGCCCCTTCACCACCCGGGCCATCGCCGGGGGCGGCGCGCTGATCGACTGGGGGGTGCATTACCTGGATATCGTCATGTACTGCCTGGGTGATCCTCAGACCAAAACCGTGTCCGGAGAAACCTTCTGCCAGCTGGGGCGGGATATTCCGGATTACGTCTACACCAACATGTGGTCCAGCCGCACCCGGGATGTGAACGGCACATACGACGTGGATGATTCCGTCACCGCCCTGATCCGCACGGAAGGCCCGGTGATCACTGTGCACGGCGCCTGGGCCCAGAACATCGGCGTTAAGGAAACCTATATCGATTTTATGGGCGACAAGGGCGGTATCCGGCTGGATTACGGCGGAAAATTCACCTTCTACGGTGCCGAATTCGGCTCGCTGATTTCTTATCAGCCCGAATTTGAAATGACGGACATGTTCCAGAATGAAATCGACGCCTTTGTGGACTGTGTGCAGACCGGCAAAAAGCTGCCCTCCCACATTGACACCGTAGCCGTCACCGCCCGGATGATGCAGGCAATTTACGATTCAGCTGCCCGGCACGAAGAGATCCGTTTGGATTGATCCCGCCGCCGTCCCCCGCGCGGACGGCTTTTTGATCCTGCACCCAGAGGGAAATGATCGCTATGCTTGAAGAAATCACCCTGTTGGCCCGTCATGCGGGAGAAATCATGCTCCGCTATCGGGACGCCGCCACGCACCGGAAGGAAGGCCACTTCAATTTCGTCACGGACGCGGACGTAGCCGTTCAGGATTTTCTGAAGCGGGAATTGCTGCGCCTGCTGCCGGAATCCCGTTTCTTCGCCGAGGAGCAGGATAACGCGCCTCTCACCAACGCCCCCACCTTTGTGGTGGATCCCATCGACGGCACCTTGAATTTCATGCGGCACCGCAACGCCTCCGTCGTGTCCATCGCTCTGCTGCGGAACAAAACGCCGGTGCTGGGCGTGATTTATAACCCCTATGCCGATGAAGCGTTCACCGCGGAAAAGGGGCAGGGCGCGTCCTGCAATGAACGGCCCATACACGTATCCCAAACGGCATTTGAAAACGCCCTGGTGTCCTTCGGCACCTCCCCCTATGACGCCGATCTGGCAAACCGCACCCTGAACATCGCCCGCCGGTTCCTGCTCCGGGCCGGGGATCTGCGCCGCACCGGCTCCGCAGCGCTGGATCTGTGCGACGTGGCCTGCGGCCGATCAGACATTTTCTTCGAATTGCGCCTGCGTCCCTGGGATGTGGCGGCAGGCTCCCTGATCGTGCGGGAGGCAGGCGGCCGGTTCATTTCTCTGGGACATGACGCGCCTTATTACGACGACGCCTGCGGCATACTGGCCTGCAGCGCATCCTGTGAGCAGCAGGCCCTGAGCATCCTGACGGAGGAAAGCCCGTGAACGTATTATCCTGCGCCCATACCCACACCACCTACTGCGACGGCAAAACGCCGGCGGCGGACATGGCCCTGCACGCTTTTGAGCTGGGCTTCGTGTCCCTGGGCTTTTCTTCCCACGCTCCCCAGATCTTTGACCCCTGCTACTGCATTCCTCCCGAGCGCGAAGATGATTACAAGGCGGAAATCCGCGCCATCTCCCGGCAGTACGCGGGCCGCATGGCTGTTTATCTGGGCATGGAGCGGGACGCTTTTTCCTGTGCCTCTCCCGACGGATATGATTATTTCCTCTCCGCGGTGCATTATCTGCCGCATCCAGACGGCCATCACACGGCAGTGGACGGCCGCCCCGAGGATTTGCGGCGCTACACCGATCTGTATTGCGGCGGAGACGGGCTGATGATGGCGGCGCAGTATTTTTCCCTGCTCCGGGGCGACGTGCTGGCCATGAAGCCTCAAATCATCGCGCATTTTGATCTGGTGCGGAAAAACAACGCCGTGCTGCGCCTCTATGACGAAGACAGTCCCCCGTATCGCCGCCTGGCCCTGGACGCCCTGCGTCCCCTGCGGGACACCGGCGCCCTGCTGGAGGTCAACACCGGCGCCATGGCCCGGGGATACCTGAAAACGCCCTACCCGGCGCCGTTTCTGCTCAAGGAATGGCTGTCCTGGGGCGGCGAGGTGATCATCAATTCGGATTGCCACGACATGCGCTATCTGGACTACGGGTTTTCAGACGCTCAGGCGCTGCTTTTGTCCCTGGGGTACGATCACGCCGTACGGCTGGGCAAACAGGAAAAGTGGGAGCGGTATTCCCTGGCGTGACGCTGTCCCTTGACTTTTTTCCCGCGTTATACGATAATGAATTGTCATCGCAAAGGAGGAAAGCTGTTTATGGCGCACATCATCGAGGCTGTGCAGCCCCACGGTATCGCGTACCGCCGGGGCATCCGGGCGGGCGACAGCCTGGTGGCCATCAACGGCGAAAACATCCTGGATGAAATCGACTATCAGGCGCTGGCCAACCGTTCCCGCCTGGATATCGACCTGATCCGCGCCGATGGCACGCCGGCCACCGTGCGCATCATCAAAGCCAAGGACGCGCCGCTGGGCCTGCGCATTGCCGATACCCTGGCCTGCACCCCCCGGCAGTGTAAGAATAAATGCGTTTTTTGTTTCATCGATCAAATGCCTCCCGGCATGCGGGAAACCCTGTATGTGAAGGACGACGATTGGCGCCTGTCCCTGATGATGGGAAACTTCATCACCCTGACCAATGTGGACGACCGGGAATTTGATCGCATCCTGCGCAGGAAGGCCAGCCCCCTGTACATTTCCGTGCATGCCACAGACCCCGACGTGCGGGTGCGGATGATGAAAAACCCCAATGCGCGCTTCATCCTGGACCGGCTGAACGCCCTCCGGGATCACGGCATCAAGTTTCACTGTCAGATCGTGCTGTGTCCTGGCTGGAACGATGGGGACATCCTGCGCGACACGCTGCGCACCCTGACCTCCCTGTGGCCCGCGGCCCAAAGCGCCGCCCTGGTGCCGGTGGGGCTGACCAAGTTCCGGGACAGGCTGGAAAAGCTGCGGCCCTATACCCGGGAGGAAGCCCAAGCCGTGCTCAGCCTCTGCGACGAATGGCAGGCCCGGTGTCTTCGGGATTTCGGCACCCGCTTCGTATTCCCGTCCGATGAAATGCTGTGCATCGCCGGCCGGGCATTGCCGGAAGAAGATTTTTACGAAAACTACCCCCAGATCGAAAACGGCGTGGGCCTGATGCGGCA
Source organism: Clostridia bacterium (assembly GCA_017524615.1). Lineage (GTDB taxonomy): Bacteria > Bacillota > Clostridia > Christensenellales > Aristaeellaceae > RUG563. The sequence continues at coordinate 24,650 of JAFXVJ010000026.1, forward strand.
GTTTTTATCCGGCTTCATTTCCGCGTCACGGAATCAGGCGGATGCGCCCGCCCACGCACGGCGTGTGGTCATTCCCTGCGGGGTCAGCATCGCCCCCTATATGCAGAAGTGGATCGACGCTTACGGCCCCCGGGGCGTCAGCGTGCGGGTACAGCCCATCGTCAATCATTTTTTCGGGGAAACGGTCACCGTCACGGGGCTGCTCACCGGCCGCGATATCCTGGAACAGCTGGAGCCCGGCGACGCCGATGAAATGCTGCTGTGCAGCGTTACCCTGCGGGAAGCCGGGGATCTGTTCCTGGATGATATGCCCCTTGCCGATTTCCGCGCCGCTCTCCCCCTTCCCCTTACCATCGTCCCCAATCGGGGCGACGCCCTGTACGCCGCCTTGCTGGGCTGAAAAGGAGTTTGGCATGAACACAAAACCGCTTGTTGCCATCGTGGGCCGTCCCAACGTGGGCAAGTCCACCTTTTTCAATAAGATTTCCGGCCAGCGCATCGCCATCGTGGAGGATGTGCCCGGCGTGACCCGGGATCGCATCTACGCCGACGTGGAATGGACCGGCCGCAAATTCACCCTCATTGATACCGGCGGCATCGACCCCCGCAGCGAGGACGTGCTTTTGTCCCAAATGCGCCGCCAGGCCGAAATCGCCATGGAGATGGCGGATGTGATCTGTTTTTTCACCGACGCGCGCTCCGGCCTCGCCCCTGACGATGAGGAAGTGGCCACCATGCTGCGCAAAACCCACAAGCCGGTGCTGCTGGTGGTGAATAAGCTGGATCATGCGGGGCTCAACGACGTGCAGTACGAGTTCTACGCCCTGGGACTGGGCGATCCCATCGGCATTTCCAGCACCAATATGCTGGGCCTGGGCGATCTGCTGGATGAGATCGTCAAGCGCCTGCCTCCCAAGAGCGAGGAGGAAGAGGACGATGAGCGCCATGTGATCCAGCTGGCGGTGGTAGGCCGGCCCAACGTGGGCAAATCCAGCCTGACCAATCGCCTGCTGGGCCAGGAGCGCACCATGGTGTCCGACATTCCCGGCACCACCCGGGACGCCATTGACACGCAATTCTCAGGCCCGGACGGCACCGCCTACAATATCATCGACACCGCCGGCATCCGGCGCAAGCGGGCCATTGAAGATGAATCCCTGGAGCGCTACAGCGTGCTGCGTTCCATTGCTGCCATTCGCCGGTGCGACGTTGCCCTGCTGCTCATCGACGCCCAGGAAGGCGTCACCGAGCAGGACGCCCGCATCGCCGGCATGATCCACGAGGAAGGCAAGGCCGCCGTGGTGATCGTGAATAAGTGGGATGCCCTGGAAAAAGAAACGGGCACCCTGGAAAAGTACAAAAAGCAAGTCATTGAAGACCTGAAATTCATGGATTACGCCCCCGTGCTGTTCATATCCGCCCTCACCGGCCAGCGCGCTCAAAACGTGCTGCCCGAGGTGAACAAGGTGTGGGAGCAGGCCAGCCGCCGGGTGGGCACAGGCGCCCTGAACGACGTGCTGGGCGACGCGCAAATGGCCCTGCAGCCCCCCACCATCGCGGGCCGCAAGCTGAAAATCTATTACGGCACCCAGGCATCCGTCTGCCCGCCCACTTTCGCCTTGTTCATCAACGCGGAAGAACTGATGCATTTTTCCTATGAACGGTATCTGGAAAACTGCCTGAGGAAGGCGTTTGGCTTTGAAGGCACCCCGATCCGCTTTTCCCTGCGTGAAAAGAAGAAGGAGGACATCCGCTCATGAACATCATCAGCTTTGTCATCTGCGCCCTGGTGGGCTATCTGCTGGGCAGCATCTCCACCGGCATCCTGGTGGCCGAAAACAGCGGCCACAATATCCGGGAGGAAGGCAGTCATAACACCGGCGCCAGCAACGCCCTGCGCGTGCTGGGCCTGAAGGGCGGCGCCCTGACCTTTCTGGGTGATTTTCTCAAGGCAGCCATCGCCGTGCTGGCCGGCAAGTGGATGGCCGGGCTATACGGCGGCATGGTGGGCGGCCTGTTCGTGGTGATCGGGCATAACTGGCCACTGATGTTTGACTTCAAGGGCGGCAAAGGCATTGCTTGCTCCACCGCCGTGCTGCCGCTGCTGTTTCCCTGGCAGGGGTTAGTGGCCATCGCCCTGTGCGTGCTGGTGATTTATCTCACCCGCTACATTTCCCTGGGCAGCCTGACCATGCTGGCCGTGTTCTTCCTGCTGATGGCGATCACCCAGCCTTTCTGGCCCTATGCCGTGTGGGCGCTGTGCCTGCTGGCCTTGGGCGTGTACCGCCACCGCAGCAACCTGGAACGGCTCAAAAACGGCACGGAGAATAAGCTGGGGCAAAAGGCCAAGCAATAACCGGCCTGCTTGCTTTCTCTGCCCGGATATACGGAAATCTCCATCACGGTCATTGCGTGATGGAGATTTTCTTTATAGCAGCGAGGCATAAATAACGGGCGGTCGGGAGGACCGCTTCCCGCCATTCTTGCGCAGAACTGCCTGATGAAGAGGGCGCATCGCCCGGCATCTCCCTTTCCATCCATCTTCATTTTTCTGAAATAATACTATTCTCAAATAAAATCGGCAAGGAAGATAAACGAAGTTACAATGTCATCCCGACCGAAGCGGAGCAAGAGCGAAGCGGCGTGGAGGGATCTGGAAAATGGGCAATATGCTGCTGGAAGTAATCCGTTTCTCAAAGATCCCTCGACTTCGTTCCGCTCTCGCTCCACTCCGCTCGGGATGACAGGAGCGTTTTACTTTTTCTTGTTATTCTAATTTGAGTATAGTATAAGGTTTTTTCATGGACTGTTAGAGAAACGAAAACCCTTCGGGGTCATCCCGAATGAAGCATAGCCGGGAGGCGCTGCGCAAGGGATCTGTGCGTGAATCGTTGAACATACAAACAGATCTTTCAGCTCCGTTCCGTTCTCGATCCGCTCAAGATGACAAGAAAGGCCGTTTCCTCTCCCTGACTTTCCGTGAAGGATCGAAAAAAGCCCCTGGATTGCTCCAGGGGCCGTCATTAACGCGAATGAGAATTACTGTCCGTTGTACTCATCGCACAGGCTGATCCAGGTGGGCATGGACTGCTCAATCTGGGAAGCGGGGGTATCCCAGCCCAGGTTCCACAGCAGGGTGCTGCCAATGATATCATTGTTGGTGCCCAGAGCCAGGGTCATGTTGAAGGCGGAATGTTCGGGCTCACGCAGCATGGCGTAGGTCTCGTACACAGCGCGGTCATCGGTGTAGTTCAGCTTGTTCTGCACCCAGGCGAACTCATCGTCATAGCCAGGGGTGGGGTTGGTCCACATATCATAGATGAAGGCCAGCTTAGCAGCGGTCTCGTCATCATAGACGTTGGGCATCAGGGTGATGTTGTCGGAAACAACGTGCTTGTAGGTGTCGCCCTTGGGGCCGATGGGGAACGCAACGCAGCCCCACGGATCAGCCATGTCGGCCATTTCGGAGTTGTCGTTGAATCCACCGTAGGTCTGGTACATATAGAAGCCGCAGTAGCCCTGCTTCCAGGCATTCTTGTACCAATCCCAGTTGGCGCCTTCGCCAGCGGGAGCGGAATAGGTCGCCCAGATTTCTTTGCCCCAGTTCATGCCTTCCATGGCCACGTCGCTGTCCATCACGGGCTTCAGCTTGCCTTCGTCATCCACAGCGAAGAAGGAGCCGCTGTTGGAGAACACGGACATGATGTAGAAGTCAGTGCCGTCGCCGATCAGGCCGTACACATCGTTGATGCCGTCGCCATCGGTGTCACGGGTCAGCTTCTGCAGCAGTTCCACGAAAGCATCCCAGGTCCAGGTGCCAGCTTCCTGCATGTCGTAAATTTCTTCATAGTCGATACCCGCTTCAGAAAGGACCTTCTTGTTGAAGTACAGGCACTGACGGGGTTCAGCTTCGCCGGCAAACAGACCATAGGTCAGGCCCTGCTTGGTGGTGAACGCCATATCCTGCTTGTTCCACTTTTCGTCGGTCAGATCCACGAAATCGTTCCAGGCTTTGCAGTAGCCAGCCTTAATGGGGGTGGCAACAGAGCCGGGCTCCAGGATGTAGAGGCGCAGGCTGCCATCGGGAGCAGAAACGAAGTTGGTGAACTCAGTGATCTGAGAGCCCCAGTCGCCGCCCTGCTTGGCAACGATATGGCAGTTGTAGGTCTGATCCAGCCAATCGCGATAGGCATACAGCGCAGCCTCTTCCTCGGTAGGATCGTCCTTGCGGGCGTCGCTGCCCACATCGCCAGACCAGTAGTCCAGGATTTCGATGGTAGCGCCACCAAAGTCGATGCCTTCACGCACTTCCGGATATCCTTCCGGAGCTTCGGCCAGCGCCGCGCAGCTCACCATCACGATGGCGATCGCCAGGAACAGGGAAAAGAGTTTCTTCATGTTGGGGTTCCTCCTTTTTTATTTTCCACGCATCCATCCGTCCAAGGACCGAGTGTATGCATAGATTCATTTTTATCCGGCACCTGCCGGTTCCGACAATCCTATTTTACTCCTTTGAACCCGACATTGCAATACTTTCAACGAAAGTTCTCTGTGTAAAAATGTAGAGTATGATCAACGGGATGCAGCAAATCAGCACGCCGATGGAAACCAATTGCTGCTGACGCGCCGGCGGAATGATGACCGCCTTTTCGGCGTCGGCCGAGAAGTAGCGGCCCATGCGGGTGAGGATGGAAGATAGCTCGGTGGAGTAGATGGGCATGCTCTTGAGGAAATTGCGGGTGTAGAACAGGTCCGTCCACTGCCAGACGAAGGAGAACAGGAAGCAGCTGAGCACCGTGGGCAAAGCGTCCGGCAGCATGATGGTGGTGAAGGTGCGCAGCGTGGAGCAGCCATCCACATACGCGGCTTCTTCCAGAGACTTGGGGATCCCCTTGAAATACTGCCGAAGCATGTAGATATACAATCCATCCTTCAGGCCCATGCACGTTGCGCTCATGAGCATGTAGGGGGTGATGTTGCTCAGCAGGTTCAAGGGTTCGCCCCTGAAGGTTTTGATGATCCCCGCAATATCGAAGTAGCGGAAGTTCATATACAGCGGGGTGGCGATGGTTTGCGGCGGAATGATGATCATCAGCACCACACAGGCAAACCAGAAGCGCTTGAGCGGGAACTCATACCGGGCGAAGCCGTAGCCCACCAGGGTGCAGGCGATCACCTGCAGCACGCTCACGATCAGCGATGTCCACGCCGTGTTGATCATAGAACGCGGGAAGGTGGTCAGATCGAACACGATCCGATAGTTATCCAGCGTCACATTGCGGGGCAGCAGCACGATGGTTGCATCGTACAGGTCTCTTTCCTCCATCAGGCTGGAGCCAAATCGGGTCAGCATGGGCTGGATGATCATAAAGCACAGGCCAAAGATCAGCAGCCCGCGAACGATGGAAATCGTCCACCGCTTGACACCGCTCCTGAACAGATAACCGCCGCTTTTTTTATTGGCGCTGCGCGCTTTTTCGCGCGAAAGCGATTCTGTCTTAGCTGTCATACTGTTTCACCACCCTGCTTATGACGAGGGACGCAATCCCGATGAAAGCAAGCGCCACTCCAAAATAGATCCAGCTTTCCGCCGTGCTTTCGCCGTACCGGGTACGGGTAAACTGCGTGTTGATCCACTCCATCACCTTGTTGTCGTTCTTCATGAAGAAGTCGATAATGGTGTAGATGGCATTCACCAGCAGCAGCGGGCTGACCATCGGGAAAGTGATCTTCCAGAAAGCTTCCCAAGCGGTGCACCCTTCCACATCGGCCGCTTCATAGAGTGAGGGTGAAATGGCGGACAATCCGGAAAGGAACACGATGATCTGGATGCCGCTGGCCATGACGATGTCATAAATCGCATCGATCATATCGAACAAAACGTCAAACACCCCGCTGCCAACCCCGGATATAGACAGCAGATTCTGAAGGGAAGCGGAGATATTCACGCCGGACTGAGCGGCAATTTCATCGGAAACACCCTGCAGCATGTTGAAGTCCAGCTGCTTTTCCACGCCGGGCAGCACGCCGGAAGCCAGGATCACCGGCAGGAAGAAGATGGCGCGGGCCATGGTGCGGCCTTTGAACTTCTGATTGAGGATGACCGCGATGACGAACGACAGCACCAGCGTTGCGGTAGCGTTGATCGCCATGCGCCCGCTTTCATCCACCAGATACTGGTTGAAATAGGGGTCTACGCCCATGGCGTATTTGTAGTTTTCGAAGTTATTCCATGTCAACTGATACCCTTCGCCCGGGACCAGCACCACCTTGTTGAGGCTCATGATGACGGATTGAACGAGCGGCGTCACCATGAAGAGGAGGAAGCCCAGAATGAACGGCAGAACGAAGAGCACACCGGTCCGTGCATTGCGGGAACGCATGGTGTCGTAGTTATCGTTCAGTGGCAGCAGCGCGGTAATCGATTCCATAAAACCCCAGCGTTCGCGCTTTTCCTTTTTCCTTCTGTGGGTTGACATGTCACATACCCCCTTCCTCAGATACTGCTTCTTCAGGCGCTTCCTCTATGGCCGGTTCAGGCGCCTGATCCACCACCTGGCCAGCCGGGATGCTGACCGCCCCAAAGACGACGTCTGCGTCGCTGAAGTTGATGTAGCGGACCGCCTCCAGCCCATCCGGCAGCGGCGCATCCTGAATCTGTCCCGCGTCCGGCGCCCAGCACATTCCCAGGAGATTGACCTTGTTGATCACCAGCGGCGCGGTGCCGCGGTTCACGTAGCGGCGCGAGCCGTCGGGCAGGATGATGATCTCCGCCGCGGCGTCCCCCGCAGCCGTTCTGGCCGTACCCTTGGCAGGAACCGTGATGTCGCCCGATACAAAGTCCGTATCGGTGCCGTTGACCCACAGATCGCCATCCGGGAGGATCAGGAGATCCAGATCAATGGCTTCCGTCACAATCAGATAATTGCCGGCGGCCACATTCCGCTTGTTGCTGTTATCTGTTTTGACCATGGCGTCGCTGTAATTGGCGTACATGCGGCTGCCATCCGGCAGATCAATGATTTCCACATCGCCCTCGGCCGACTTGAGCAGGCTGCTCCGCGCGGGGATCTCCGTGCCGCCGGCGGCAATGGCTGTATCCGAAGCGTTGACGTAAACGAGGTTTCCGTCCCCCACTGGCAGAATGTCCAGCGCCTGGTCATCGCGGACAATCAGCCAGTTCAGGGCGCCGACCGTGCGCGTGCCGGGCTTGACATCGGCCTCCGTGCGGTTGATATACATCCGGCTGCCGTCCGTCAGGAAAGCCACCTGCACCGCGTCGGGGGCAGCGGACTGGATCCAGCTCCTGGCAGGAATGGCTTCGCCATTGAGTGTTATCTCCGCATCCGTGCAATTGACCAGCAGAAGCGTGCCGTCGGCCAGGATCATGGCATCCACCGGCTGTTCGTCACGGACGCGCACGTAATTGGCCATGCCCAGCGCTTTCGCCTGATCGGCGCTGCCGTCATCCTTGTACGTATAGCCGTAATTGACGCTGTTCCCGCTGTAGTTTACATACATGCGGCTGCCATCCGGCAGGAAGATCGCTTCGGCCTGGGTGTCATCGGTGGCCCAGGCATAGTTCTTGGCCGGCACGGTCATGCCGCCGCTGACAGCGACCGGCGCATCGGACGCGTTCACATACACGCGGGCATGCCAGCCTTCCTCCAGATCTTTATTCAGGACATCGGCGAACACCACATCAAAGATTTCTCCATCCTTGATTTCGACCGTGCCATACGGCTTGATTACGGTGTCCCCCGCCGTCAGGGCGGTACCCGTGAAGTTGACCAGGCTGCGGGCCCCGTTGGCCAGGAATACGGCCTGCACCTTGGCGTCGGCCTCCGGATCCTCCGTCCGGACAACGATATAGTCGCGGGCGGGCACCGCGGTGCCGTCATCCAGGATGTAATCGTGGATCCCGTAATTGACGTAAACCTTTGTGCCGTCAGCGTACACCGTCATGGTGACATCCATCGGGAGTATCATGTGGCCGATGATGCGCTGCTGGTTGAGGCCCGCCATTTCTTTCTGGTAACGGCTGATGGTGGCGATGGCTTCTTCCCGCCATGCGCTGTAATTGGCTCCGTAGTATGCCGTGTGCGTCGTATCCTGCAGGATCTTGGCATCCTCCTGCATGAAGGTGTAGTTCAGGCCGGAGCCATACTCCACGCAGCGCAGGAATTCGGTCTGACAATCGTTGGAAAGATTCAGGGAGGGGCCCGTGTAGTCCACGGTGCCGTGAAGCGCGATCTGGAAGAAGGGCACCTTCTCATCCAGCAGCGAATAGCTGATGCCGCTCAGGTCCATATCGGTGATGATATCGACATAGGGCACGACATAATCGAATCCTTCCCGGACCATCACATTCTGACCGCTGTCATGGGCTTCCTGGAGCGTTGCCACGTTCATGCCCTTGACCGCTTCGCGGGTGGTGGTATCCCGCGGGTCATAGTTGCCGCTGAGCAAATGGCCGATATCCCGGAAAGCCACGCCGTAGGCGCCTTTATCCTTCAGCGCGTTTATCAGGTTGCTGGCGTTTCGCTGCGCGTAATCCGGACGGGTGAGGTAATACTTATCCAGATCATCATCCATCAAATAGTAGACCTTGGAATACGGCGTCAGCTCAACGATTTCACGGGTGGTGTAGCGCGCGGCGTTGGATCTGGCCGTGAACCCCTGGAACAGCTTCGTATCATAGGCAAAGGTGGTGATCCCGTCGAAATAGAGATTGACGCCCTTTTCCCGCGCATACGAGATCAGGTTCTTCATGCCATTGTCGCCGCCGAGGGATTTTTCCACGCTGACGCCGGTGAGAACATGCTGGGTGATGCCGCCGTTGCACCAGCCGGTGACCCGCACATTCAGCGCGTCTACGCCGCTGTCTTTCAGGTCGCCGATAATGGCCTTCATCTGTTCGAAGGTGGTGGTAGGCAGCACGCGCTTGACCGGCATACCTGCCGTGACCACGCGCTTGTCTATGGCGCCAACGAGCTCAACGGACACAGGGACCTGCTCGGACGTATTTTCGCTCTGCATCTGCGGATTCTTATCCCGCAGATAATCGCCATAGGCATTGGCCATATCCACGTAATTGTCGCTGTTCAGGAAGCGGTAACGCTGCACCACGCTTTCCTGCGGCAGGGACTTTTCATACATGATGACCATGTTGGGCGTTTTGGCCGAAACATTGTACTGGTCTGAATGCAGCACATGATACCTGGCGCTGGCGGTATTGTAGCTGTTGGGATGGAAAGCGGTGTTGGTGCCGGGCTGGCCGTTGATATCCGCTTTGATGCTTGCATAGGAGGCGCCCTCTTCGATCATGCAGATGAAGGAGCTGCCTTTGCTCGTCATGCCAAACACCGGGAAGGTGTTCTTGGTCTCGGTGATCGCCTCAGAGCGCTTGGTCGCATAGTCCCAGCCATAGAGGTTGGCGGTGTAGTTGTTCTGCTGCAGCTTGCCGTTGTTGTAGCGGATCAGCGCGCCGCCGCCCTCCGGCACGAAGATAAAGCCATCCTCATACGTTCCGTTGGTGGCGCCCACAGCGCCAAACATGGGCAGGATATTGATGTAGGTGATGGGCGCGTCGGTGTTGTAGGTGATTTCATCGTAAGGGACCTCCACTACCAGGTCGGGGCCGTCCAGACGGTAAACCACCGTCACGTTGAAACGGATGGAGGAACCGGAGTCGCCGGAAATATCCCATTCCGCGTCCCGGAGATATTCTTCATCGGTATAATTAATACCCTTGGTATCGCCGCTGCCCTTGAGCGCTTTCAGGATGTTTTCCTTCGCATCGGCCCGCATGAACTTGGCCCTGCGGAACGCGCGATCCAGGATTTCCTTCCGTTCAGGCACCGTGTCGGCCTGCTCAATCATGCCTTTGACGGCGCTGTTGTCAAAGCCTTCCACGTCCGAAGCGTCCAGCGCGTCAGCCAGTTCGCCGGCCCACGCGTTATCGGGCTTTGCCAGTTCGGCGTCGGATACGCGGGTCTTCATCAATTCCGCCGCGGTCATTTTGTCGGCGTATTCTTCGGAACTGATCAGCTGAACGATCGCTTCGATCTGCTCCTCATCGCTGTTGAAAAACTCCTGGTGTTCGCTGACTGCCGCCGCTAAGGATTCCAGATCAACCGGCTCCACATTGGGACGTTCGACCATATCCTGCAGTTCTGTCATCCATTCGATGGAGGATTCGCCGTTTTCATCATCGCTGCCGGCGTTTTCCAGTTCCTTCACCCGCGCCGCCAGCAAATTGGCCGCCTGAGCGCGCTCCTCTTCATCTTCTGACAGCGCCCATTGTGCGACGGATTCCATCTCCGCAAGCTCGTCGGCATGCTCGTCGATCATCGCCTGCACGGCCTCGCGTTCATAGGGAACAATGGAGGCAGTTTCCAAATCGCTGATGAGCTGCTGAATCCAAGCGTTCTCCTCCAGCTCCAGCGCGTTCATGGTGATGGAAAGCCGCAGGACGTGGGCAGCCAGCAGGCGCTGCTCAACCCTGGAGGACAGGGCCATATCGCGAATGGACTGCGCGTTTTCATAGTTGGGCGTAAAGGCCTTGTCCAAACGGCTCGTCTTTTTGTCGTCTGAATTCTTGATCCGGTCGAGGATCTCATTGTACCGCTCGTTTGTCAGCACCTGAGGAATGTTCGCGATGCTTTGGATCTGACCGATGGTGTAATGGACCTTGATCTCCGTGGTCTCACCGTCGTCATTCTTGACTTCCTCGATCACATAGGCCTGCTTGTCGATCGAGTATTCCCAGTTGTTCATGTCCTTATCGGCCGAGGAGGAAGAATAAGACACGACCAAGGTGGAGCGCATATCATTGAGCTTGGAGGCGCCGATGGCCACCTTGCCCGGGTCCTCCGATACGCCGCCCTTGTCCGCCTCGGGGTTGGACATCCACACCTGACCGGTCTGCTTCACCTTCAGGGAGAACTGGCTCGTGGTGGGATACATCGTGAATTCCAGGTATTCATTGGACATTTTCTTGTCCTTTGTCTTGGTGTCATAGGAATTCCGATGGATCTTATCATCTTCCAAGCCTGACTTGCTTTCCGCAGGCCACAGCTTTGTGCCAAGGTAATACAGGCCGCCCAGGATCGCCAGGGTCAGCACGGCTGCAATGACACGCTTGATGATGACCGATTTTTTCACGTGCTTTTTGGGTGCGCCGGTTTCCGTTTTCATTTCACTTCACCCCCTCAGCTGAGACGGAACACGATCTCGCGGTACATTGAGGCAAAATACCCAAACGCATCGCTGAGAAGGCTGAAGAAAACGAGCAGCAGGAAGATGATCACCATTGCGCCAAAGATCGTGGCGACGATGGAGATGAGTGTCTTGCCCGGTCCATAATCGTGCACCTCCATCAGGCCCACAAAGGCCAGGAACAGGCACCATATCTCCGAAACCGACATCAGCACGGTATAGAACGATCCTTCATCGAAGGCCAGAATGTTGCTGACCAGGATCAGCGGCAGCTGGATGATGATGTAGGGCACCAAAGCATAGCTCATGGCCATGTAGATGTCCTTGAAGTGGCCTTTGCCGTCGAACAGGGTGGACAGGCTCCAGTTCGCGATGCAAAGGATCAGGAAGGGCAGCAGCAGCGAGGCCCAGCGCTCATAGATGTTGATGTACTGGATGTTCGCGGTGATGAACTGGAAGCTGGTGTACATCAGCTTCAGCACATACGTCAGCAGGAACAGCACCACAAAGGTGTGAGCCGCCGCCAGAGACCCCCGCTTTTCATGCACCAGATCCCAGAAACCGTCAAAGGGATGGAAGATCACATACTTGGCGTACAGGAGCGTCTCTTTATAGCGGTTCAGCCGCGGATGCTCCTTGCGGGCAACGGCGTCATTTATGGACTTTGCTATGCTCATACGCTGCCACCTCCCATTTCATTTTTCTGATCGTCTTTCTCACGAAGAAGAATACGACCAGCGCCGCGATGATGACGACCACCCACCAGATGTTCTGTTCAACCCACACCTTGCGATAATAGCGGAATGCCCGGCCGTAATTCGTGCGGTCATGCGCCATTTTGAAAAGGTCCATGGCCTCTTTGTACTGCTCGGTGCGCATCTTGGATCGGCCGATCCCGATAAACGCCAGGTTGTAGTTTGCATTGAGCTGCAGCACCTTTTCCCAGGTTTGGGCGGAGCCGTCATAATCGCCCAGCAGGTACTGTTCCGACGCCTGATAGATCAGGTTGCCGTATTCTGTAGGCGTAAACACCGTCACCGTGCTGTTCAGCTCATCCAGCACGATCAGGTCCTTATCTATATGCTCAATGGAAACCGCGCGGGTGAAGGCGCCTTCCGCCGGAACGCCGCTGGTGCCGAACGCCCACAGCATGATGCCCTGGGGGTCGTAGCCGAAAACGCGGCCGCGGGTCTGGTCGATCACGACGTACATGTCGTTGTCCAGAACCGTGATGTCATAGAGCTTGGACGCCCCGTGATCGGAGGAGCCTTCCACCCATTGCAAATCGCCGATGGGAGGATAGCGGTCGTTCTTGATCAGGATATCGCTGCCCACTGCGTTCAGGCGGCGGATGGGCTTTGCGTTGTCCCACAGCAGGTCATATTCGCTGAAAGAGATGTTCGTCGCGTAGATGAAGCCTTCTTTGTCGATATAGATGTTCTGATATTCCGTAGGCACGAAGGCCGCTTGCTGGGAGCGCTGCTCCTTGGTCATGAAATAGGATTTCCAGATGTAATCCCACAGATTGTAGGTAACGGTGTTGGCGCCGATGAAACCGGTAAAGGAGCCGTCCGCCTCGAACTTGGCCAGGCCCTTGTTGATGTTGGAGGCCAGCACGAAAATACGGCCGGAAGTATCCACCACGAGCTTGTTGGGCAGGAAAGACTGGTTTTGGTCGAAGGTCGAATCCGTCGGCTTGGTGAGCATCTGAAGATAGTTCAGATCTTTGTCCATCACGATGACGCGGTTGTTGTCCCTGTCGGCCACATAGATCCTTCCGTCCGGATCCACCGAAACATCATTGGGATTGTTGAAGTAGGTAACCCCGTCCGCCGTCAGCACCATGGGGCCCCGGTCGGCAGAGCTTCCCAGCGGCGGCTTTAAGTAAAAGCTGCCGTTCTCGTCCGTATAGTCGCTTCCGTCTTCATTCTTCAGCAGATCGCTTTGGGCTTTGAACGCTTCCATTTGGTCCGCGCCGATCGTCACATGGTCGATCTCCCGCACCATTTCGAAATGCGTTCCGATTTTCGTCAGCTGAAGAATGCGGTTGTTGCCGGTGTCCACAATGTACAGATCCTGATCCCGGACGAACAGGCTTTTGGGGGAGCGCATCGCCTTTTCCAGGCCCAGGGTGGAACTGTAAATCACGTCAGAGACGCGGTAAGCATCCGGGCTTTCCCGGATATCGCCCCAGTAGTCGTAGTTATAGGTATAGGTGCTGGTAAAGCCATCCTCCGCCGCATACGCATCCGCCATGGGCATGAGGATGATCAAAGCGGCCAGCAAAACCAGCAGCCTCACATTGATTTTCACGTCTTTTTCCCTCCTGTCTTCATGTTCGATCGCGTATGGCTTTAGTCTTTGAGGCCGGAACTTGCCATGGTTTCCAGGATTCGGCTCTGAGACAGGATGAAAATGAGAATCGGGACGATCATCACGATGACCGTAACAGCAGCCGCCTGGCCGGTACGCGCAATACCGCCCGCCTGGATCTGCCCCAGCGCGTAGACCAGGGTCTTTTTGTTTTCCGTGTAAATGACGGTGGCCGCGTTGGTATTCCACAGGCTCTGCACAGAGAAGATGATGATGGTGAGCCATGCGGGCTTCACGTTGGGCATGATGATGTTCAAGAAGATACGGAATTCACCGGCGCCATCCAGGTGAGCCGCCTCGATCAGGGCGTTGGGCAGGCTCTCCATGAACTGCTTCATCAGGAACAGCCCGATGGGCGCGGCAAAGGCAGGCAGGATGATGGCCCAATACGTATCGATCATGTGCAGCCTGCTCATGGTGATATAGTTGGGAATGCCCGTCACATAACCGGAGAACATCAGGGCGGTCACGACGATTTTGAAGAAGGTCCGCCCGCCGGGGAAATCATACTTGGCCAGCACGAACGCCGCCATGGAGGCGATGATCACGTGGCCCAAGGTGCCCACGAAGGTAATCAACACCGTGTTGATCAGGTACCGGGAGAAGGGCACCCAGCTCTGCCCCATGGTAACGATCAAATCGCTGAAGTTGTCCAGCGTCACATGCGATGGGAACACCCGGGGCGGGAAACGGAACAGTTCATCCAGCGGCTTCAGAGAGGAAGCCACGGAGAACACCAGCGGGAATACCATGGCCACCGCGAAGATGAACATGATAATGTAGATGCCCAGGTCGCCCCAGAAGCTGCGGTTGGGCTTGCGCCGTTTGGGACGGGCCAGCTTCACCAGCATAAAGAACCCATAGGCGATCAGCAGCACGATCAGCGCAAAATGGACCAGATTCCATGTGGCGATGCTCGTGTCGATCTGATTGCTGGTATCGGCGGCGCGCTCCACGGTCTCGCCGGCGTCCGCGGCAGACTCCGTTTCCACCGCGGCCGTCCCGTTCGCCGCCGCGGAGCTCTTTTGATCTGCGATGATGCCGAATACGATAAAGCCCACCAGCAGAACCGCCAGCAACGCACACATCAGGGTGACTTGCTTTTTATCTCTGTTTCCATTCTTGCGGCGCGCCATGATCGTATAGAAGCATACGGCGCATGCGATGAACAGGAACAGGAAAATGATGCGCACGATTTCAAAGGGCCTGGCAGCCTGGTTCCCCGCGTCCGCTGTTTCGCTGGCCGCCGCGGCAGCGGGCTCATTGACCGTTGCTTCGGCAGCGGCTTCGCCCGCCCGTTCTTCTGCGGTTTCCTCTGCCTGTTCCTCCGCGGCGGGAGCGGATTCCGTCTCCGCATCTGCGGGAACCTCTTCCGGCGCGATGTCCCCTTCGGCGTCCGTCTGACTCTCCGGCAGTTCCTCCTGCGGGATGTCAACGGCTTCTTCCGGCGCCGTCACGGTTTCCGCCGCAACGGTCTGCTGGGCAAGCTGCTGCGCGGCCGCCTGCTCGTTGTGCCGGTTGATTTCGTCGATCTTGGAGGATGTGAAAATCAGCCCTCCCACGAGGATCGCGATGATAATAGCGGATATGATCAGGAAGCGCTTCACATTGAGCTTCTGCTTTTCTTCCTCGATTTCCCCGCGCAGCATGGCCTGGAAACGAAGCTGTTCAACCCGGCTGCTGGTTTTGGGCTGCTCAAATTTTACGATTTGCTTCTTGCTCATGTGCCCACCTTCCTCAGCATCGCCTGAATGGCTTTATTGCACAGAATCATCGACAGGAACAGCACCGTGGCGATGGCTGATGCGTAGCCCATTTCGAAACGGGAGAAGCCGTAGTCGAACAAATGTGTTACGATGGTACGCGCGGCGTAGTCCGTGCTGGGGTAGCCGGCCAGGGCGCGGGGCACGTCGCTGACGTTGAACGCGGTGGTGATGCTCATCACCGCGCCGAAGAGCAGCATGGGTTTCATTTGGGGCAGGGTGATGTGGTACAGTTCCTGCCACCGGTTGCGGATGCCATCCACATATCCGGCTTCATACAGGCTGCGATCCACGCCCTGCAGGCCGGCTACGAAGGAAAGGAAGCCGGTGCCCATGCTCATCCACAGCGTGACGATGATGATGATCGTCATGATATACCGGGGATCCAGCAGGAACAGAATGGGCGCGTCCACCAGGCCGTATTTCAGCAGGATGGCGTTCAGCCAGCCATACGCGTCGCCGCGGAACAGGATGGAGAACACGGTATACGCGCCGCCGGCAATGGAGGGGGCGTAGAACACCATCAGGGCGACGGTGCGCAGCCAGTGGGGCAATTCGTTGATGAACCAAGCGAACAGGAAGGAAAGGATGTATCCGATCGGCCCTGTCACCACGGCAATGACGAAGGTGTTCCTCACGGCGATCAGGAACACTTCATCCTGAAGGATCAGATTGATGTAATTCTGGAAACCGATAAAACGCGGCGCTTCCAAAATGTTATAGTACGTGAAGCTGTAGAAGATGGACATGGCGATGGGTACGATGATAAATGCGACGAACAGGATGGCATAAGGCGCCAGAAAGAGATAGCATACCTTCTGCCGTTTGGCCTTTTCCCATCCGTAGTGCATTTTTTCACGGCGAATGTTCCAGTATCTGCTCAGAAACGACTGCATTCGGTCTCCCTCCTTTCTCTTCTCTCTTTATTGTTCTGTTTTGTTTTCGGGGACGGTGCTTTCGCCCACGGACGCTTCAGCGGCCGGCAGTTCCGTAGGCAGGTTGAATTCTCTGCGCTTCACTTTGATTTCTTCGTTGATGGTTTTGGTGTAGGTGAGCAGCGTCTCACGGGCGTCCACCTTTTCGTTGATGACCTTACGGATGGCGTTGCACATATGACGGGTGGTGGAGTAGCCGCCAGCGATTTCGGGGAAGCCCACCGTCCAGCTGCGCTGCGCCTCCAGCACAGCCAATTGATCCGTGTTCCAGGCCAATTGCCGCAGGGCGGCCTTATTGGCGGTGGTGTAGCGAGCGGAGGCGCCCAGCACGCTTTCGATCTCGCGGCCGAAGCGCACCTGCGCATCCGCGCTGACCCACCACTTGATGAACTCCCAGGCGTCCTGTTTGATGTTTTCGTCATCCGTGGCGATCATCATGCAGCACACGCCCTGGGAATGGACGGAATGATCCACCACCGGGTCGCCGTTCTCATCCAGGATCGGCATTCCGTCCGCATCGGTCTGCACGGTGCCGGGGAACATGGCAAAGTCCCACAGGCCGCGGATTTCGGGGGCCGACACCATCAGGGTGTTGTATGTGCTGTAATTGGCCACGCCCATGGGCATTTCGCCGGAACGGAAGCGGCTGACGAAATCGTACACCGTGTACAGGCCGTAGTCGTTATACAGGGAGGTGTACAGCTTGAAGGCGGCCACTCCGTTTTCATTGTCGATCATGGTGTGCATGTTGCTTTCATCATAGATGGTGCCGCCGTGCTGATAGATCATGGAGTTCAGGATGGACAGATCCAACGTGTTTATATCGGGATAGGGCACGCCCACCGACATGTTGTTGCCCTGAATGGTGGGCAGCAGGGCAATCAGCTCCTGCCAGGTATCGGGGGGATTTTCAAGGCCCAATTCCTCTATGATGTCCGTGCGGTAGAACAGCACGGAGAAATCCTGGGTTTCGGGCAGCGCGTACACGCCGCCGTTGTACCGCATGGCAGTGAGGGCGCTGGGCTCAAAGGCGGACGCCACTTCGTCAAAATCGGGGAACTGGGTCAGGTCCTCGACGGCGTGACGCATGGCGTAGTTCACCGGGAACCAGGTGCCCAGGGACAGCACCACATCCGGCCCGTTGCCCGCCACCACGGCGGTCAGCAGGGTCTCCTGCAAAACCAGCTTCACGTTCACCCGGATCTCATGGCCGTTCTGCCGCGTCATGGGGGTGAACGTATCGTCGATCATGGTTTTCAGTACGGTGCTCTGGTCACGGCCGGTGACGATCCACACCTCGATCAGGCTCGCGTCATCGTCGTTATCGTCGTACACATCGCCCAAGGCGTTATAATCCACATAATATGAAGCGATGGCGGAGCGGATCTCATGGCCCGTCTGCGCCAGCGCGTCCTGTTTCAGGATGGGCAGCGCGGCGTTTTCCCCGCCGATGATGATCATATCCACATCCAGCTTGGTTTCGGACATGTTCTGCATGGCGGTGCCCAGGCTGGTGATGTTATCCTTGAAATTGCCGAAAGACTGGGTGATGCGCTCGGTATGATCCACAAAGCCTTCCAGCTGGACGGCCAGGGTCTGGGCCACGGCAACGCGGTCGCTCTTCTGGCCGGTGATGGCCACGGTGTCATCCACGATCTTGTACAGCCGCTTACTTTCCAGATCCATGGCCTGGATCACTTCGGGATACACCTTTTCCAGGTTATAGTCGCGGAAGCGGTCGGGATTCGGGCCGGTGAGCACCAGAATCTTGCGGTAAATCTGGTTCAGGCGGTAAATGCTGTCTTCCACCTGCTGCAGCACCGGGCCCATTTCGCCCAGGGTCGCCTCCAGGCGGATGGTGTGCTTGCCGGCAGACAGATAAAACTGATAGGGCTTGCCGTTTTCATCGGCCAGGGTGCACAGATCCCAGGCCGTGTTGTAGCCGAAGGAAATGCTGCTCATGGCGTCGAAGGGGATCTCCCCATCGATATACAGGGTGCGGCAGGAAAGGGCGCCGCGCTGATAGGCCTGGCGGGCCTTGATGGTGATCTGATACCAGCCGTCCTCGGGCACATCAAATTCCCACTCGATCCACTGTCCCGCGTAGTTCCAGGGATCGCCGCCGATGTAGTTGAGCAGGGTCGTATCCACGCTGCAGGGATCCGTGGCGGGGGAAGAACGGTCATACCGGGCATAAAGAGAGGGGGCGGAGCGCAGGGTGGAGCTTTCGCCCTGCACGATCTGCTGCCAATCCTTGGCCGCTTCCGTCATGCTCGTCTGCGGCTGAGACGCATGATACTCCTCATAAGTGGCAACAGGTTTCACAGGCTGGAGCGAAATGGACCGCAGCACCATGGGTTCGTTGGTGGCCAAAAGCGATACAGTGTTTTCCTGCGCATCAAAATAGAATTGATACGGCTCTACCACATAGCCCATATCATCTTTGCAATAAGCGGTCTGCCATCCGTATTCCTCCACCTGGGTGGGACGGATCTCGTTGCCCTGGTTGTCCTTGCGCACTTCACTGCCGTTCTTCCACAAACGGGAAAACGACAGCGACCGGGCGCCGGCGAAGGGCAGCTCGCCATTGATGTGCAGCTCTCTTTCGATATCCACGCCGCGGGAATCCTTGGTCTTGGCCAGGTATTCCACCATGATGTTGTACATGCCGGCTTTTTCTACGTTCACCTTCCACGTCACGCAGGAGCCGTCCGCGGTGTACACGCAGGGCGCGCCGTTTTCATCCTGGGTGACTTCCCCATCGCCCTCAAAGGCAGTGATGTCCACCGCGATGGCCTCATCCCCCAGGGGCGCGTCCTTGTGGGCAAGCATATAACGGTCATACGTATCGCTCCGATCCAGCCCGGACACTTCGGCCGTCAGGTCTTCCTTGGCATACTTGTCATGAAAGTCCTGACTGTCGCCGTTGAGCAACACGATGACCGCAATGATGGCCGCCACACACAGAATACTGATCAGTGCCTTCAACCACTTTTTTTGCATAGATCCGCCTCTCCTGTCATTGCATGATTACACAGGGTCGCCAGTACCTGATGGATACAAATGTGCTTCTTTTGCACGCAAAAAAGATCAATCTGATCTTTATTTACACCACATTATACAACCGGCATTTTTTTGTGTCAACCTTCACAAAACGTCCTTAATACTTTTTTAAGATTTGTTTATTATGGAATAATAATGGGAAGGATATATATCACAGATGCAATAAAATCAGGGATGAATGTCAGGAAAGCGGTTCTTCACGAAAATCAAGCTGCGCCGGAGAAATAAAACGAACGCGCAGGATGAAAACCGCTTGTTTTCGACAATCCTTTACAATTTGCGCGTTATTTCGTATAATACGAATATCATCATGCGTCGGAGGTTATGGGCAGTGATCGTTGATTATACCCTGATGGGAAACCGGATGAAAATGAAGCGGCGTTCCAAGAAACTGTCGCAAAAAGAGCTGGCAAAGGCGGTACGGGTCTCCCCCTCCTTTTATGGCAATATTGAGCGGGGCTTGCGCGTTCCCAGCGTGGATACGCTGGTGGCCATAGCGAATGCCCTGGGTGTCGGCCTGGATTTTTTGCTGGCTGACAGCCTGACCAATGGCACGGATCGGCATACGCCGGAAGAAATGGCCGTTCTGTTCCGTTATTTGCGGGAACGCATTGAAGAATTGGACTACGGCACAGTGGATGATACGCCCCGGGACACTTTGGACGCAGACCTTGAAAAGGATCCCTTGGATACGCAGCAGTAATTTCCTGCTTTTCCGTTTTTTATCGTTATTTCCGGCTTTTTCAGTTTATTCCCGGTCATTTATCAGAATTGCGGGCTTGCTTTTTCCGTAAATATCCTGTATGATATAGAATAGATCAATGGAAGGGGTGAAAAGATGCGCAAGTAACCGATCTGCCGTCGAATCAGACAGGAAAGCGATTTGCGGATGGCATAAGTCATCCCTGATTGAATACGCTTTCAGGCAGGCCGGGTGCAGCGCGTCTTTTTTGTGTGCCTCTGCGCACCACAGCGCTGTTTTTCCTGCGGCCTGCGGACCCATATCCGGAGGTTTTATATGGCGAGAATCCAGGTATCCCATCTGACATTTTCCTATGAAGGAAGTCCCGATTTGATTTTTGATGACGTTTCCTTCCAATTGGATACCGATTGGAAGCTGGGCTTTGTTGGCCGGAATGGCCGCGGCAAAACAACGCTGCTTCGTATTCTGATGGGCGAACTGCCCGATCACGGCGCTGTCAGTTCCCCGGTGCAGTTCGATTATTTTCCCTTTTCCGTGCCCGATCCCACCCAAACGCCCTTGGACATCGCTGCGCAAATGGACCCGGAAGGCCAGACATGGCGGTTCCTGAAAGAGATTTCCGATTTGGATGCAGCGGACAGCATCAGCACGCAGCCCTTTTGCACCCTGTCCGGCGGCGAACAGGCCAAGGTGCTGCTGGCGCTGCTGTTTGCCCGGCAGGAACGCTTTCTGCTGATCGACGAGCCCACCAATCACCTGGATCTGCCGGGCAGGCAGGTGGTGGGCCGCTATCTGAGCGGGAAAAAGGGATTCATTCTGGTGTCGCATGATCGCGCGTTCCTGGATGAGTGCGTAGACCATATCCTGTCCATCAATCGGGCCAGCATCCAGGTGCAGAAGGGCAATTTTTCTTCGTGGGAGGAAAATAAACGCAGGCAGGATGAATTTGAAATCGAACAAAACCGACGGTTAAGAAAGGAAATCGCCGGGTATCAGACGGCCGCGCGGCAGGCCAGGGCATGGGCTGAGCGTGCGGAAAGCACGAAAATCGGCGCGGTTCCCGGCGCTCATGATCGGCTCAAGAACGCGCGAAGCTACGCAGGCGAGCAATCCCGCCGCATGCAGCAGCGAAGAAAAAACCTGGAAGCACGCATGGAAAGGCAGACCGAGGAAAAGGAAAAGCTGCTGAAGGATTTGGAACGCACGGACGACCTGAAAATCTTTCCCCTTGTCCACCCTGCCGGCTGCCTGATCCGCTGCAAAGAAGCAGCCATCGCGTATCCGGGCAGGACGATCCTGAAAGGCCTGAGCTTTTCGCTGGAAAACGGCCAGATCCTGGCGTTCACCGGGCGAAACGGCTGCGGCAAAACCAGTGTGCTCCGGATGCTGGCGGGGGAGCTCTCCCCCTCGTCGGGCGAATTGCAGAGGGCCAGCGGAATGATCCTTTCCATTGTGCCCCAGCACGCCCGATTATCCGGATCGCTGATGGATTTTGTCCGGGAAAATGCCTTGGATGAAACACAGTTCCTGACCATTCTCAGAAAGCTGGATTTCCAGCGGGAACAATTTGAGAAGGATATGGCGGATTTCAGCGCGGGCCAGCAAAAAAAGGTGCTGATCGCCCGCAGCCTGTGCCAGCGCGCGCATTTGTATCTGTGGGATGAGCCGCTGAATTATATTGACGTGCTTTCCCGCATGCAGATCGAAAAAGTGATTGCCCAGTTTCACCCCACCATGATCCTGGTGGAGCATGACCGAGAATTTTTGGAGCACGTTGGCGCGCGCATCCTGGCCCTGGATTCCGGCATGGACAAACGAAACAAAACGTAATATAATACGTTTATCACTTATGTCAGGGAGGGGATTGCATCCGATGAAGCCGCAATTGGTGATCATGGCCGCGGGGCTGGGCAGCCGCTTTGGCGGGCTGAAGCAAATGGCGCCCGTGGATCCGGAAGGGCATTGGATCATTGATTATTCCATATTTGACGCTGTCCGTGCCGGTTTTGGAGAAATCATACTGATCGTGAAGCCGGAGAATGAAGCGCTGTTCCGCGACACGCTGGGGAAGCGGATCGGGCGGCATACCCGCATAACTTATGTGCATCAGCGGCCGGAGGTGCTCCCCGCCGGGTTCTCCGTTCCCGAAGGACGGGTCAAGCCCTGGGGCACGGCGCATGCTGTCCTGTGCGCCAAAGACGCCATCAACGCGCCTTTTGCCGTCATTAACGCCGATGATTTTTATGGCGCGGGCGGATTTTCCGCCATTCACGATTACCTGGTGTCCGATCATCCGGCAAATGAATACGCCATGGTGGGCTATCGGGTGGAAAACACGCTGACGGAAAACGGCCATGTGGCCCGGGGCGTATGCGTGATGGATGAAAGCGGCGCTTACCTGACCGGCATCGTAGAGCGCACCCATGTGGAGCCCCGGCCCGGCGGCGCGGCATACACGGACGACGACGGAAAAACCTTCATCTTTATCCCTGACGGCACCACGGTATCCATGAATCTGTGGGGCTTCACGCCGAATATTCTGACGGAAATCGAAAACCGCTTCGCTGGGTTCCTGGCGGAAAACCTGCCCCGGAACCCGTTGAAATGCGAATACTTCCTGCCCCTGATCCCCAACCAATTGATCGCCGAAGGCAAAGCGCAGGTGCGGGTGCTGCCCTGCCACGAAAAATGGTACGGCGTCACCTATCAGCCCGATTTGCCCCTGGTGCAGTCCGCCATCGCCCGCATGAAGCAAGCGGGCGTGTATCCGAACGACATCTGGGCATAACCTGGGTGTATGCATCAAACAGCGGCCCTCTCCTGAACGGAGCGAGCCGCTGTTTCTATTTTTCGGCATGTCATTACATGGTGTTCATGGGAGTGAAGGACTCCCCGGGAATACGCGGGCTTTGCACCCGCAGAAGGACGGTTTGGCCCGTATACGCATCCAGCTCGATATAGTACAGGGGCGGGGTATCCATATCCACAGCCGTATTCAGAATGTCGATATGAAACTTCCATCGGGGGCTTTCCGGGTCCGTGACGTCGTAGTAGACATAGATTCTTCCCTTTTTGAGCCGTTCCATGTCCGTTCCGTATTGATCGTGGATGGCCTCGCAGGCGTTTTCAAAAGCCGCTTCCTGCGGGATGGCCCTGTCATCCGGCAGGCCGTAGACATGGCGGGTGGTTGCGATATAATAACCCACAACGGTATACGGGCCTTCGCGCAGATAAAAGTCCATATCCTCCGGGTGCTCCGCCAGGAATTGATCGATCCTGGGCTTTACGGTGTGGGAGTATTCCGCTTTTTCTTCCAGCGTCCAATCCATGAACCAGATCAAGCCGTTTTTCAGGTACAGATGCGCGCCGGTTTCCATGTCCGCGTCTGTTTCGCCCGCGGCCCGGAGCAGGGCGCGCCGCTTCCGGTCCGCCTGCACATATTCCCGGTTGGTATCATCCACCGCCAGGCGCTGGCCGGTCATAGGCTCCCAATCCTCCCGGCTGACCGCCGCGATGACGTCTCCCGTTTCCGCATCGACGCGGGCAGCGTAATTCCACAGGCGCGCCAGATTGGCGGAAAAATGATCATAACCGATGAACTCGATGTAGTATTCGTCCCGCCCGTCATTCTGCGTTGTCTGGACGGATACGGTCATTTCATCCAGCGCTTCTTCCCCGCAGGCGTATCCGTCCAGCACGGCCTTGCGCGCCGCCTGAACGGCCTTCTCTTCACCGATGAAGCCTTCGTCGTAAGGCAGCTGAGGATCCTCGTTGGGATTCCGGTTCAGGAAGGTTTTCTGATCGGTGAAGGTAAAGGAGGGCTGCTCTCCGTGCCACATGCATTGGGCCTCGTACACGGTATCCGCTTCATGCTCGCCGGGGATATTATCATATACCCCCGGGTGATCTGCGTCGATGGTGTAGGCGGCGGTCCAGATGCGGCTTTCATCGTCGTAGTGCACCTGGATCCGATCCGTTTCAACGCTGTCATAGGTAAAGCTATAGATTTCTGTCAGGGTGGAATGCATATGCTCGATCATCGTGTGTTCCATGTCCATGGTGCGCAAGCGGGGATCACGGCCCCAGTCATCCATGGTCAATGCGATGTCAATGCTGTCCTCTCTCACCGCGTCCCGCAAAAAATCGGGCGTGGAATAGCGCTTGATGTATTCCATCACCGTCATTTCATCGGTGAATCGATTCAGCTGATCGTCGGGCGTGGGCGTGTGCCAGCCCGGATGATCCGCGGTCAGGATGCAGTGGCAATCCCAAATGCGCTCATCGGCAAAATGGTTCAGGATGAACTGGTTCTGATCCATGCTTTCCTCGGTGAACCCAAAATGCGCAACCAGCGCTTCCCGGAAAACCTGCATGGCCTCGGCTTCCGTCAGCAAATGAAATGCCTCTTCCCGGTCCGGATGCGTCTGCTGCCATTCCCGGTCCTGCTGATCCCGCCATTTTTCATATTCAATCAGGTTTTCCAGGGATTCATAGCGTTTTTCCTCCGGCCATTCGATTGCCTCAATGGAGTCATAATCCGTCCAATACCAATCCTTGCCGTAACGGGCTTCTATGATCCGGTCGCTGTACAGGGTCTTTTCTTCATCGCTCAGGCCGTCCTCGTGCAGTTTTGCGTAGGCTGCTTCATCCGAAACAAGCCCGACCTCATGCATCAGCTCCACCAGCGCCAGCCGGTCTTCCAAAGGCCAGCCCATGGTTTCATGCGACAGCTTTCTTACATGGCTTAAATAATCCTTGATCTGCTCCCAATTGGTAATGGCATAGGCAGTTACCGTCATCAGCATGATCGCCAGCGCCACCAGCAGCGCCAGCGGCCTCTTTCTTTTCACGGTTTTTCCTCCTCCCTGCAGTTTGGCGCGGATGGCGGCGCGCTGCTGATCGGTCATTTCCAGGCCGGAAAGGGAATGCTGTATTGCAGAGCGGATTTCATCAGGATTTCGCTTCATTTGAATCCCCTCCTTCCATGCCCATTCGCAACGCGTCCTCCGCTTGTTTCAGCCGGTGATGCACAGTGGAAAGGGTCAGGCCCAATGCCTCTGCCATCTCCCGGAGCGTCATGTTCTGATCGTATCGCAGCAGGATCACCTGCCGCAGCTTTCCCGGCAGCCGCATCACATCCAGAAAGATTTCCCTGTCTTCATCGTTCACGGCCAGCAGGGCAGGCGGCAGCTTTTCCATCTCGCCGACCAGGTCCACCCGCCTGAACCACATGCCCCGCTTGTAATCCCGGCAGGTATTCAGGGCAATGCGCATGAGCCAGGCCTTTTCCGATCCTTCGTGTCGGTTTTCAAATCTGCGCATGCTCCGCCATGCCTTCACAAAGGTATCCTGCGCCGCGTCCTCCGCCCAATGCGCGTCCGACAGGCACAGAAAGCACATATGCAAAACAGCATTGCCGTATTGATTCATCCATCTTTCCAATCGCTCCTCGGGGCTTTCCTGTGGAACCGCGCCCGGTACCAAAGCGCCGTTCATCCCACCCGTCACCTCCTTCATCTTTATTAACGTTGAAAGTGCCGGTTTTGTTCGATGATCGTTCCAGTTTATATATTTTTTTGAGTTTCTTCCTGTTTTTGTTCGTTGAGGAAGGCAGGAGGATTGCAGTGCAAAAAACTCCCTCGGCAGAAGCGGAGGGAGTTATCCGTTGGCAGGAACCGTGCAACTTATACCAGCCAAATCACCTGGCCGATCAAAAGCAGCGCAGCGCCTACCGTGATATAGGGCATGAAGGTCCAGCCGCCCTTGCTGCGCTTTTCCTTCTTGGCCTCACTGTATTCATACAGGGTGCGGTATCTCCGGGCGCCATGAGCAGAAAAAGAGAAGCCGAAAATCTCGAACGCGCCAAAGTAGCTCACCAGCAAAAGCAAGCCCAGCAGCACAACCACCGCGCCGGCCACCGAAAAGGCGTCCGCGAACGCCATCCGGGATTGCGAAGGATTGTGAAGGAGCATGACTGTGACGATGGCGGCGCCCAGGATGGCCGCAGCGATGTAATGCAGCGGATGATGGCGAAACAAACGGCCAGGGATCGTTCCTTTATTCACCTGCTTTTTTCAGCTCCTCCAGGTATTGCAGGCGCTCCGCCTCGTTGCAGTACACAAAGTGATCCTTAACGATTTCATGCAAAGCAGGGCCGTCGCCATGGCTGTAATCGTGCGCCTCCGCCGGGTTATACGTGATGCGTTTCCGGACGCGCTCCGATTCAGGGTTGGGCTTGGGGATGGCGGACAGCAGCGAACGGGTGTAGGGATGCATGGGATGGCGGAACAGTTCATCGCTGGGAGCCTTTTCCACGATCTTGCCAAAGTACATGACCACGATGGAATCGCAGAAATACTTCACCACGGACAGGTCGTGCGCAATGAAGATGATGGACAGGTTCAATTCCCGCTTCAGATCATTCAGCAGGTTGATGATCTGAGCGCGAATGGACACGTCCAAAGCTGAAATAGGCTCGTCGCAGATCAGCAGTCTGGGGTTCATGATCAGGGCGCGCGCAATGCCGATGCGCTGCTTCTGGCCGCCGGAAAACTCATGGGGATAGCGGGAGGCATGTTCCTCCACCAGGCCAACCTTTTCCAGCATTTCCACCACTTTTTTGTGGTTCTCTTTCCGGTTATGGAAGCCTTGAATGCGCAGGCCCTCCTGGATGATATCCTCCACCGTCATGCGGGGATCCAGGGAGCCTACCGGATCCTGGAAAATCATCTGGATCTCGTTGAGCAGCTTTCGGCTCACATTGGCATTGTCATATTTGATTTGCTTGATTTTTCCCTTCTGCTCAGCGGAAATCTTTTTGATGCCCGCCTGAATCTCCTGAATGGATTCCTTTGCATTCTTCTGAACCTCGGCGGAATCCTTTTCTTCCTTCAGCAGGTCTTCCTTGCGCTGGGCGCGAATGGAGTTGATTTTTTCATTGGCGCGGATCCGGGTCCATTTGATTTCCTTCCGGTTCCAGCGGGTGCCGCCGCTGATGCGCACGCCCCGGTAGTAGATGGAGCCGGAAGTGATATCGTACAGACGGATGATGCAGCGGCCCGTGGTGGTCTTTCCGCAGCCGGACTCCCCCACGATGCCCAGGCATTCGCCTTCCTTCAAATCGAAGGACACATCGGAAACTGCTTTCAGCTTCTGGCGTTTGGCCCCTTTGCCAAAGAAGAAGAACTGCTTCAGGTGATGCACAGACAGCAGGATGTTCTGCTCCCGCAGTTCTGGCTTTTGCTTGACCCGCGGGTTGATTTTATAGCGGGCGTTAAACGCCTGCTGATCCATGGGCGTGGCATCCTGACGGGATGTTTCCTGGGCCAAAGAAGCGCTGTCTTTGGAGGCGTCAAAGCTGTCAATCGGTTTATTCATCTTTTCTTCTCCTCCAAAGAATTCTTGATACGTTCACTGACAATCTTGGGCATCTCCACCTTGGGCGCGTTGGGATGCAGCAGCCAGGTTGCGGCGCTATGCGTATCGGAGATTTTGAAGAAGGGCGGCTGCTCACGGAAGTCAATGTTCATGGCGTACTTGTTCCGCTGGGCAAACGCATCGCCCACAGGTGGGTAGATCATATCCGGCGGCGTGCCCGGAATGGATTCCAGCTTTTCTTTGCTGTCCACGTCCGGAATGCTGGCCAGCAGCGCCCAGGTGTAGGGATGGCGCGGATCATAGAAAACCTCGTCCAGCAGGCCGTATTCCACGATCTTGCCGGCATACATGACCGCTACGCGGTCAGCCATATTGGCCACCACGCCCAGGTCGTGCGTGATGAAAATGCAGGACAGGTTCCTTTCCGCCTTGATCTTGTTGATGAGCTCCAGGATCTGGGCCTGAATCGTCACGTCCAGGGCCGTGGTGGGCTCATCGCAGATCAGGATTTCGGGGGAAGCGGTCAGGGCGATGGCAATAACGATCCTTTGCCGCATACCGCCGGAAAACTCGAACGGATATTGATTGTAGCGTTTTTCAGGCTCCGGGATGCCCACCTCGTGCATGATCTTCAGCGCGCGGCGCTTGGCCTCGGCCTTGGTGATGCGCAGCTTGTTGGTGAAGTCCTCTTTTTCCCGCAAGAGCTCCTGGTCCAGCCGGTCTTTTTCTTCCTTGTCGGAAGCGGCGGCGATTTTTTGCTTCAGTTCGCGCTCTTTTTCTTTGAATTCGCCGGTCACCTTTTCCTTGTAGGCGGCCACTTCTTTTTTGGCGCGTTTTTCAGTTTCCGTCAGGATCGCCTTGTAGCCCTTGGCTTCATCCATGTACTTATCCCGGGTCTTTTTCTCAAATTCCCTGAATTCCTGCTGCTTTTTCCTGATCAGCGCCTTATCCTGGCTTTTCTGTTCCTTCGACCGATTTTCCTTGGCCTCGGTCTCGGAAATGAACGCCTCAAGCTTCTTCTTTTCATTGGTGATGGCGATGTTCATTTTAGCCAGGGTGTTCTTATACCGGATCAGATCATCGCTGATCAAATCGTTATACATGGTTTTCAGCTTATCCGAATTGATCAGCATCGCTTCGGTGATCTGCTTGCCGATTTTGACGATGGGGTTCAGCGAAGAAAGCGGATCCTGGAAGATCATGCCGATCCGATGGCCGCGGATTTTGTAAAACTCGTCCTCCGATACTTCCAGCAGGTTTTCACCGCGGTAGATGATGCTGCCGCCGGCGATGATGGCGTTGTTGGCCAGGATGCCCATGATGGCCTTGGAAGTGACCGATTTTCCCGAACCGGACTCGCCGACGATGCACAGCGTTTCCCCTTGATACAAATCAAAGGATACGCCGCGCACCGCCTTCAGGATGCCGTTATCCGTCTTGAAATCAATGACCAGATCCTGCACGGACAATACTTTTTCTTTCTTCTCCGCCATCTTAGTCACTTCCTTTCAAGGATGGGTTGAATGCGTCTCTCAGCCCGTTCCCGAACAGGTTGAAAGAAATCATCATCAGGGCAATGATCACAGCCGGGAAAATCACCAGGTTGGGATAAATGCTCAGATACTGCTGGTTGGTGGACATCATCACGCCGAAGGACTGCTGGCCCTGCAAACCGAGGTTCAAATAAGCCAGGGTTGCTTCAGAGAAAATGACGCTGGGAATCATGAGCACGCTGGAGGTGATGATGGTGCCCATGGAGTTCGGCAGGATGTGCTTGAAGATCAGCCGGATATCCGAGGAGCCCAGCGTGCGGGAAGCCAGCACGTATTCACGGCCCTTGAAGCGGTAGAACTGCGTGCGGGTGCGGGCGGCGGTGCTCATCCAGCCGGTCATGCACAGCGCCAGGAAGAACGTCAGGAAGTTGTTGCCCAAATGCAGGATGCACAGCGTCATGATCACGATCCACGGCACGCCGCTGAGGATTTCGCAGAAGCGTTCCATCAGCAGGTCCACATTGCCGCCGAAGTAGCCGGAAATGGCGCCCCAGACCAGGCCGAACAGGAAGCAGAAAGCAGCCGTGCATATGCCCAGAATCAGGGAGGTGCGCAGGCCGGCAAAGGAGCGCTTGATCAAATCAAAGCCCGATGCGTCGGTGCCCAGCAGGAATTTGGGCATTTCTTTGTAGCCAAACTGCCGGTATTTGTAGCCGCTGCCCGTGATGCTGGCCAGCTTCTTGGTTTTGTTGTTGATCGTCTGGCTTTCCACGTGATCAATCGGGCAATCATCCGTCAGCCGCACAAAGGATTCCGGGCCGATCTGCGGATCATAGGTGCAGTAGCCGTTTTTGATCCAGTTGTCCAAATCCGTTTTGGAATAGGTGACCGGATCAGCGTCGCCGTAAGCCAGCTTGTAGGTATCAATGACGTAGTCGCAGTAGTAGATCTCGGCGTTGTGAATGCCCTTGCGGCCCGAGCAGGACCAGTAGGCCATGCTGTTCAGATCCGCGTTATTGATCATTGACGCGGCGTCGGTGAAGGACACTTCCGCCAGCACATCCAGGTTTTTCGCCCGCTCTCCGCCGCTGAGCACAACGCTCTCGATCAGAATATACTGTAAAGACGAGGCCGAGGAACGCACCTCGAATACCAGCCGGGCGTTCGCGGAAGAAAGGCCCTTTTCCTTGAGCGCGCCGCTGATATCAAAGGAGATGGGGCTGTAATCCGTGCTGAAATCGCGGATCATGATGCGGTCGTCTTCCTTCTCCCCCGTTTGCAGATACACGCAGTATTCGCCCAGCTGATGATCGTATACGTTCGCTTCATCGCTGAAGATGATATCAACGGTATATTTTCCTTTGTCCGTAAAGGAAACCGGCTTTGAGGTCAGATATACGTCCTTATTGTCCAATTCCGCGTCTGTTTCCAGCATGACAACGCCGCCGGTGGAGTATGCGCTGTTATTGTCCTCCAGGGAGGGCGTTTCATCGACCGTTATGGAAACGATGGCGTTTTGCAGGGACTTGGCAGAATACTTGTCGGAAACGGCAGGCACCTGATTGATGGGGTCGTAGGTCACATGCGTATATTTCCTGGTGCCGTCCCAAAACCCTGTTCCCGCTTCGAAGAGCTTGGGCGCCAGGAACTTTTCCTGTGACCGGACATCCGTGATATTGCTGGTCGACAGCAGCGGCACAAAAATGGCCAGCGTGGTCAGAACCGCCAGAATGATCGCCCCAACGACAGAGGATTTGTTTTTCCGGAACCGGCGAAGCGCATCCTTAAAGAATGTGGTCGGCTTTGAATCCAGCTTTTTATCGGTGATTCTGATGTTTTCCTGCACCAGATCAAAATCGTTGCTTTTGAATTCGATCTGCTTGTCGCTCATTTACTTTTTCGCCCCCATTCTGATTCTCGGGTCGATAAAGCCGTAGCTCAGGTCCAGCACCACGCCGGCAAGCAGGCTGATGGTGGTGAAGATCGCCATATCGACAAACAGGATATCGTAATCCTTGTAGTTCAGGGACAGCACAAACAGCTTGCCGATGCCCGGAATGCCGTACAGGGATTCCAGGATCATGGAACCGCCCAGGATGCCGATGAATTCAGACAGGATGACCGGGAAAATGGGCACCATCGCGTTTTTCAGCGCGTGACGCACGATGGCCTGCCGACGGGTCAGCCCCTTGGTGCGGGCCAGGAGCAGGTATTCGCTTTCCATCACCTCGCACAGCTCCGCACGCGTGTAGCGGCAGTAATAGCATACAGAACCGAAGGACAGGCAGAACACCGGGATGATATAACCCTTCACCCGTGTTGCCAAAGGAGCCGTGTCCACCGGCCAGGTGGAGGGGAGCCAGTTCAAATCATATGCAAATATTCGCAAGGCAAAAGAAATCAAAACAAAACTGGGGATAGCAATAAAGACCATCACCATGGTGGATATCGTAGCATCGGTCATGGAGTTTTTCTTCAGTGCCGCCCAGATGCCCAGCAGGATCCCCAGCGGCACGGAGAAAATGACCGAGATTATATTCAGCCTGATAGAATACCAGATTCGGGATTGGATAATGACGGAGGCAGAAACGTTGGGCTGGAAGGTTTTCGAATAACCCCAGTCCCATTTTGTGACGATATTGCGCAGCCAGTTGCCGTACTGCACCAGCACGGGAACCTGATAGTAGTAATTGCTTCTGCCATGATCGGCAGGAGATTTATAAAGAAGCGAACCGTAAATGTCTACCTCGTGATCCAGCCGGTATACATAGCCCAGATTATACTGCTTGTCAAAATAGGCGATCTGCTGGGCATCGCCGCCGATGGGCCGCTGAAAGGGCAGCAGCTTGATCAGGATAAAGGTCAGCGACAGAATGATGAAGGTGGTGATAAAGGCCAGGCAGATACGCTTG
This sequence comes from Clostridia bacterium, assembly GCA_017524615.1. Classification (GTDB taxonomy): domain Bacteria; phylum Bacillota; class Clostridia; order Christensenellales; family Aristaeellaceae; genus RUG563. Next base: position 56,489 of record JAFXVJ010000026.1, read on the forward strand.
AGAATATACTTGCCCATGGGCATTCTCCTTTGCTGTGTATTGCTCCTCCGCAATGAAACCAACAACGATGGAGCCGTTTTTTTCGGCTCCATCGCTGTTGGCGTTTCGAGAGGCGATCCCTTCCATGGAAGGGATCGCTCCCTCATTGAACAGAAGTTATTCGGCCGCAGTCTCCACAACGAAGTTATCGTTTACGGAGTAATACAGGCCATCCTGGGCGGAGCCGTTAAAGACCATGCTGTAATACAGGTCAAAGCCAGTGGCGCCCATGGGGGCCTCGGAGGTGCCGGAGCCGGTAGCATAATCGGCAGCCAGTTCAGCGGGCACGGTGAAGGTGATCACCTGCACGCCATTGCCCTGGTCTTCCACGGTGAATTCCACTTCGGTTTCATCGTACTGACCGTCGCCGTTGTAGTAGCGTTCATAGTTGCAGCACATGATGCCGGTGGGCGTGATGGTGGTGATGTCGGGCAGGGTGGCGGTAACGGTAAAGGAACCGGTGTAGCTGCCGTCGTCATTCTTCACGATCTCGCTGTAATCCACGGTCATGGTGGGACGGTTGGCGCCCTGAGCAATGATGGCGTTGCCGTTGGCGGCCTTGTACAGCGCGTCGAAGCTGTAGCGCTGGTTGTTGTAAACCAGAGGATACACAGAAGGATCGTTGGTATCGGTGCCCCAGTTCAGGGTGAAGTTGCCGGAGATTTCCGGATCGCTGGACAGCACGGACACGAAGCCGATGGGATCCAGGGCGTTGCCGGAGATGGCGCCGAAGCCCAGGTCATACTGACCGGTCATCAGCTTGTTGTAGTACACATCGCTCCATTCGTTGCCAACCCAGAAGTTGACCTTCAGCTGGTAGACGCCGCCGCTGACGCTCTCGTCGTTGAAGGCGGTCTCGAAATAGTTCTTGATTTCGTTGTGGTTGCTTTCTTCCTGAGTGGGATACATCCACGCGATTTCAATTTCGATGACGGTGGGGTTCTCCGGCGTGCCGGGGGTGTAAGCGCCTTCGGCTTCCAGTTCAGTCAGCGCCATGCGGAAATAGTCGCGGGCCATTTCCAGAGAATAGCCGTTGCCATCGGTGTCTTCCAGCAGGCTCTGAATGGCTTTCTTATGGGCTTCCGTGGAAGAATAGGAAATACCGTTTTCAGGATCGCTCATGTAGCTGGAGGCCAGATATTCCACCGAAGGAATATTGCCGCGGGCGTTGGCATAGGACAGACGGTCAATGGAGTATCCCAGAGCCTGCACGAAGTGACGGTTGCTCATCACGGGCTTGAGATCCCAGTAGTCGTCCTTCATGGTCTGCTTAACGAAGCCATTCTCGCCGAACAGGTATTCCCAGGTCTCGGGATCGGTGGCGTTGACGTTGAGCTTGAAGTTAGAGGAACCGGTGGTGGTGTGGGTACGGGGGTCATTCCGATACTGGTCCAGAACATCCTGCGGGATCGTGCCGGAGCCGTCGAAGTGACCGGCCAGGAATTCATTCAGGGCAGCCATGTTGTCATCCTTAGCGGCGGGGAAAATCTTGAGATGGACGCCGGGAATGGCATACTTGGTGTCCGCAAAGACGTAGTTGGGGTTCTTGGCGTACACGATCTGCATATCCTGATCGTAGCGCTCCATGTAATAGGCGCCCAGAGACAGGCTGTTGTCCAGAGGAGTTTCAGTCTTGTCGCTGTTGTAGCCCAGCAGATACTGGGGCGTCACCAGGTCCACGAATTCCTGAGGAAGGGGCGGGCAGACGCCGTAGGTCAGCAGGTAGTACATGGCATAGAAGCGCTCCTGCTCCTCAGCATAAGTGACCTCGAAGTAGTTCTTGCCATCTTCAACGTAGGTCTTGATGCCCACTTTCTGCCACAGATCCTCGTCGTAGCCCTTTTCGGTGCCCTGGTAGAATTCCTTCATACCCACGATGGCGCCGTTGGTCTTGCCGGAAGACTCAGAGCCGCGGTAGAAGCCGTTCTGCTGCGTCAGCATGACCTTCCACGGAACCTCATAGTCAGCCAGTTCCACGGGACGGTCGTTGAAGGCCTTGCGGCTCTCGATTTCAGAAGCGGTCTTGTACTTCAGGCCGTCCGCGCCGGTGCGGACTTCCCAGCGCCAGGTGGTGGCAAAGCCGTCGCCGTCGTCGTCATTCACAGCCACGGGCTTTTCCTTGGCCAGTTCAGGCACCCAGTCATAGCCGTCCTTGGTTTCGTTCATGAAGTTGGTAAAATGCCCAGCGAACATATAGCTGGCAATATCGTCGACCTGAGAGCCCTGGTCGTTCATCACGTTCAGGGTGCCGGGATCGCTGGTTTCATAGCTGTGATAGTAGCGCTTCCAGGCATCGTTGGTTTCATATTCCAGGTCATCGTTGATGTTGCCTTCGGCAAGGATACCGAAGCCGTAGCCGGGGATGTAGTTTTCGGTGCCCAGCGTGATGCGGGGATTGTACATCACATAGCTGCCGCTTTCGGTCATGGTGATGCCGGTGATGCCCTTACTCACAGCGTACTGTTCCAGCAGGCCCAGCAGATTGGTGCGCTCAGCGTTGCCGGACTTCTTGTAGTTGAACAGGCCGTCGGCCAGCGGGATCGCATCGCTCATCGCGGCGAAAGCAGCCTGATAGGCAGCGCGAACGTCGGAAACGGTGGCGGCGGCGTCAATCGCGGCCTGGCCCTCTTCCATCGCGGCCTTCACGGCGGCATAGGTGTCATCTTCCAGCTGATCCTCAATGGCATTCAGAACAGCTTCCAGGTCATACTTGGTATAGGCCTTGAAATCTTCTTCATCCATGTAGGCGCCGTCCCACGCAGAGGCGGGCTCCGCATACACATGGACCATGCCCAGGATCATCGCCAGCGTCAGCAGCATAGCAAAGATCTTTTTCATTGTTGCTCCTCCTTTTTTTCTTTTCTTCTTTTCCAGAAGAATATCGTATTAATTTTAACATTCAGGCGGTAATTTGTCAAATGAAAATATATATGAATTATTTCCTTTTTGCGTCCTTTTTGCGTCTTTTGTTTTTCTTATGCTTTATGCCGCGTTCCAAGCGGTTCGCGTGTGCCGTCGGGGGGCCAGAATCTCATGAAAAAGCAAAAAGGATGTGGAGAACAGAGGGCTTTGGCGGGCCTTCACGGATTTTGAAGGAAACGCCCCCTCGGTGTCATCCCGAGCACAGCGAAGCCGGGAGGCGAAGCGCAGCCGAGGGATCTGTGCGTGGATTTTTATACCGACAAATAGATCTTTCGACTCCGTTCCACTTTTCGCTCCACTCCGCTCAAGATGACAATCAAGGTCGTTTCTTTCTCCTAACTCTATGTAAAGAATCGATATTTTACGAAAACTCATCGGTGTCATCCCGAGCGCAGCGTAGCCGGCAGGCGAAGCGCAGCCGAGGGATCTGTGTGTGGATTTTTATATCGACAAATAGATCTTTCGACTCCGTTCCACTTTTCGCTCCACTCCGCTCAAGATGACAATCAAGGTCGTTTCTTTCTCCTAACTCTATGTAAAGAATCGATATTTTACGAAAACTCATC
>JAFXVJ010000027.1 GCA_017524615.1 Clostridia bacterium
TCGGCACCATGGACGGCGCCAACGTGGAAATCCACGATCAGGTGGGCATCGACAACATTTACATTTTCGGCATGCGGTCCGACACGGTGGCCGATCTGTATCGGGAGGGCAATTATTCGCCCATGCACATCTATGAGAGCAACTCGGAACTGCGCCGGGCCCTGACCCAGATCATCGACGGCACCCTGTTCCCCGACAACGCCGCCACCCTGCAGGATATTTACCACAACCTGCTCTTCTCCGATCCTTATTTCGTGCTGAAGGATTTCGGCTCCTATTCGATGGCCCAGCGTCGGGTGGACGCCGATTACCAGGATCGGGAAAAATGGCTGCGCATGGCCATTACCAACACGGCTTGCTCCGGCATTTTCTCCTCCGACCGCACCATTCGGGAATACAACAGCAAGATCTGGCATCTGAAATAAACATCAGCGCTTCATCCGGAGGGATGGAGCGCTGAGGGTGTCGACAAAGTCGACACCCTGGCCATCGAAAGCCAGCTAAAGCAGTCTTTCGATGGGGCATCAATTTTCTGTAAAATGGCATTTCTGGGCAGGAATGCCCAGAAACGCTCATTTTACGGCCGAAAATTGATAGAGGAAGCGGTATAACCGCCTGCCCATGGCCTTCCGGCCCGCACTCCGCTGAAAACCAGCCCAAGGGCAGGTTTTCCGGGCGCTCCGTGCCCCAGACCGGCAAAGCCGGTCCTGCGGATTAAAAATCGAAGGGCTGCGGCCCTTCGATGCATCCCAGGAGTACTTTTTCGACAATCTGAGCGCTCCATCCGGAGGGATTGAGCGCTGTTTCTTTACCTTGAAATGCAACCTGCGGTTGCAAAAGCATATTTCAACCAATGGTTTCTTGCCAAACCGGAGGGGCTTTGCTATGCTGAAAACGCAGTCGGCCGCTGACAAAAACGAAAAAAACGAAAAAAAACGAAAAATACGAAAAGGAGCCGAAGAAACCATGATCGATAACGAACGCACAGGCAGGAATATCATGATCCTGCGTTTGGAAAAGGGCCTGAGCCAGCAGGGGCTGGCGGAGGTGTGCGGCGTGACCCACCAGGCGGTGAGCAAGTGGGAAAACGGCGCGGCGCTGCCGGATATACAGACCATGCTGTTCCTGAGCCGGTTTTTTGATACGCCCATGGAGGAAATGCTGACCCGTGAGCTGTCCACGGAACCGGCGGAGGGGAGCGCTTCTCTCCCGCCGGAACGCGGCCTGCCCGCCGCGGCGGAGGCGGAAGCCCCTGTCGCGCCGGAAACGGCGGCGCAGACCGACATGCCGACGCTGAGCTGGGACCGGATCGTGGGCCTGGCTCCCTTTGCCAGCCAGCAGGCCGTTGACCGCCTGATCCGGGATAAGCTGGCCGCCCGGGACGGAGAAAAGCCGGAATGGGGGATGCTGACGGGGCTGATGCCTTTTGCCAGCCGTGAATTGATCACATCGCTCTTTGAGGCGAACATGGATTCCATGGACCCGTCCGCTTTGGGGGCCATCGCGCCTTTTGTGTCCCGGGAATTCCTGGATAGGGCGGTCCTCAAGCAGGAAGGGCAGCTGGATTGGGACGCGGTGATGGGGATCGTTCCCTTCTTGTCCAGTCAGACGGTGGACCGGCTGCTGCTGGGCAGGAGCGCTCCCGCCGCGCCGGCCCCTTGCCCGGAAAAGGAAATCGGGGGGATCATACGCGACGCTATACGAAAAGCCATGGAGAAGCAGCCGGAGGCCGAAGCGTCCAATCAGGCTGAATAGCCGGTATGAAAAATACGATTCTTTCGCCCCGCATCTTCCCGGCCAATAAACACGGGCGTCAGTTCCAGCCGCCGCCCAGGGCGGAAACGGCCTTGGCGGCATCCGGAGCCACGATCAGGGCGATGAGAGGGCCGTTTTGCAGCACTTTGCTGTTTTCCAGCTTGAACACCTGGGCGGGCTGGTAATCCCTGTATTGCAGGATCCTTTCCTCCCGGTATTCCTCCACGGCCTTTCGGATCGCTGCCTGATCTGCGCCGGATTTCACTTTCAGCACCAGGATCATTTCCGGGCTGGCCCCGTCGGTATCCCGGCGCATCGCCCATTCTTCCAGGTCTGCGGCGTCGATGAGCAGGTGCTTTTCCAGATAGCTTTCCGGCACGTCGGTAAGCCCGGCGAATTCACAGGCGGCCTGCACCCGGTCGGCCAGGGCCTGGCAGGACAGGGCAGGCGTATCGCTGGCCGGCGCCCCGCAGCCTGCCATTGCCAGGCACACCGCTGCCAGCAGCAAGCCGGCCAAGAGCCGTTTGACAGGATTCTTCATGGTTCCTCAGCCTCCTTTTCCGCGGACGCGGGATAGGGCACCGTGTGCGTGCGTATGTAGTCCGTCATCAGGGTCAGGGCTGTTTCGTTCAGGTGATAGCCGTCGCCCAGGGAATAATTGTTGGGCAGGTAGCCGTTTTCGTTGGCCACCAAATGATACATATCAATATAATAGAAATTCCATTTGGCGGCCAGGGCGCGCAGCTTGCTCTCGAAGCTGATGTACCTTTTCACCGGCACCTTATCCAGCTCGGTCATGCGGGAATAGGTGGTGGGAGGCGGGCTGATCACGTAGATCAGGGCATCGGGGAACCATTCGATCAGCTTGCCGGCCAGGATCTCGTAATTGGCCAGCACCGCGTCGGAGGGGCTGGTGTCCAGGCCGTTGGCGCCCAGCCAGACATACAGCTTTTTGGGCTGAAAGGAAGCGGCGTATTCAAAGCCGGACAGGCGCTGTTCGCTGCCCCTGACCCGGAAATCCCGGTGGCTCACCGATCCCGGGCTCATGCCGATTTTCCAGACGTAGTTGGCCGTGGGGATCAGTTCGTACAGCTCCACGTACTCCATCATGGAATCGCCGATGAAAACCGCGTCGGTGAAATAACCGTCATCGGCGGGGGCATGCTCCTCCGCGATCGGCGGGGGCATATCGGGATTGTACAGGGCGGAGGGCGCGCCGCTTTCCGCCGCCGCATGAGGCAGGCAGCACAGCAGCGCAAGCAACAGGATCACAGCCCTTCCAGCCGATAAATGCTGTAGCCGGTCGCCAGGGTGTACAGGCCGTATACGCATAGCACGGTATCTCCTTCGTATTTCTGAACAAAATCCACGATGTTGTCAGTAAAGTCCCGGGCGTCCACCGCCACGACGTGGCGGTAATGCCGGGCCAGCAGGGGCAGCAGCGCGTTGGCGTAGGAATCCTTGATCACAATCAGGGTGCCCTCCGGCGCGCTGTCGCAGGTCAGCTCGATGACGGCGTGATTGCCGTACAGCAGGGCGGCGTATTTATCCCGCCCGGCCAGGGCGTCGGCATCCCACAATCCTTCTTTCTCTTCGCCGTTGATGGACAGGCGAACGTCCTCGGGGAAGGAAAAAACGAGGGTGTCGCCCGGCAGCCCGGGCAGGGGATGGCGGGCGTAATAGCTGCCGTAAAACCCGGGATACTGCTGCGGTTCCTCTTCCGGCAGCGGGGACAGCCCCAGGGCAGCGCATGCCGTTGTATACCCCACCTGCACCCCGTATCCGGACCAATGATGGTCGGTGCGGTAGTACAGCGGGTGTTCCTCCCGGGCGCTTTGCAGAGCGGGCAGCAAAGGCAAGACCGGAATCTGCTCCGCCGCCGTATCCAGCAGGGCTTGTTCATCCGTCATGGGCGCATAGGCGGGCACCTTTTCCGGATACAGGCACGCAGAGGAGGGAACGGCCAGCAGGCACACCCGCTTGCCCGTCCGCTGGGCCAATTTGGCCAGGGCTTTGGCATTCAGGGTCACGCTGCGCGGGCTCCAGCCGTCGGACCGCTCGAACAGCCAATCGCCGCCCTGGATCACGTCGCCGCCCGCCCGCATGCCCAGCACATGCTGCCATGCCGCGTGGAGGGCCACGAAAGTATCGCGCAAGGGCAATTGATCGGCAGAGAATTGATCCAGCTGGTCCACCCAATCCCCGCTGACGAAGCCCTCCGCCGTGAAGGCCGGGGCCTGAGTCAGCATGCGGTTTTCCATTTTGCTGATTTCCCGTCCGGGAAGAACCAGCTGCGAGATCATCAGCAGGATCAGCAGCCCGATCACCGACAGAAACAGCGGCGCTTTTTTCATGGCGGCTTCACCTCTCAGAATCGGAAGTACAGAAAAGGATTATAGGTGGAACGGGCCAGCGCCGCCAGGCACAGCAGCATCAGCCCCACGGCGGACACCCACCGCAAAGCGGGGAAGCGCCGGGCCAGACCTTTCATGGTTTCCACTGCCTTTGGCACGCAGAACAGCACCCCCAGCAGGAAAAGCGCCGCGTATTCCCGCAGCCAGAAAAGCACGGAGGTATCGAACCGGAAGCAGAACAGCTGCTTCAGGTATTCCCAAAAAGCGGGCAGCCCGTCGGATACGAACAGCGCCCATCCCAGCATCACGCCCAGCAGCGTCAGGATGCGGTGAAGGAGCGCGGGCAGGCGGTCCCGCAGCAGGAATTTCTCCACGGTCAGCAGCACAAAGTACCACACGCCCCACAGTAAAAACGTCCAATCCGCCCCGTGCCAGAACCCTGTCAGCGACCACACCGCCAGCAGGTTCAGAACGGTGCGGGCCGTGCCCCTTCGGCTGCCGCCCAGGGGGATATACACATAATCCCGGAACCAGCCGCTCAGGGTGATATGCCATCTGCGCCAGAAATCGGTGACGGTGGCGGCGGCGTAGGGATGGCGGAAATTGCGTGGGAAGGTAAACCCCAGCATTCGGCCGATGCCCACCGCCATGACGGAATAGCCCAGAAAATCAAAATAGATTTGCAGGGAATAAGCGGCCAGGGACAGCCAGGCGCCGGGCATATCGTTTCCCAGCGCGCGATACGCCTGATACGCTTCGCCCAAGGGATTGGCCAGGAGCACCTTGGCCGCCAGCCCCGCGGCAAACAGGGCCATGCCGCTGTCCAGCGCCCGGCCGTCGGGCCGCCGGCGCACATGCAGCGCGTCCCGCAAATCGCCGTAGCGCACGATGGGCCCGGCGATCAATTGCGGGAACAGGAAAATGAAGGTGCCGAAAGCAACGGGGCTGCGCTCGGGCCGCACCGATCCGCGATAGACGTCGATCAGGTAGCCCGCCGCCTGGAAGGTGAAAAAGCTGATGCCCAGGGGCAGGGTCAGATCCCGGGCGAACCCGGCTCCGATTCCCAGGACGCCCAGCAAAAAGCCCGAATACTTGTAAAAAAGCAGCGCGCCGAAATTGCACAGCAGGCCCACGGCCAGCAGTGCCTTGTGCCCGGCCGGCTTCTTTGCCTGCCCCAGCCGCCATCCGACGCCCCAGTCCACCGCCAGCAGCGCCGCAAACAGCGGCACCCGCCGCACATCGCCCCAGGCGTAAAACACCAGGCTGGCCGCCAGCAAAAACACGTTTTGAAAACGCTGAGGCAGAAAATAATGAATCAGCACCACGGCGGGCAGGAAATACAGAAGGAATGTCAGACTGGAAAACAGCATGCGTCTTTCCTTCCTTTCCGCCCCCTGAAGGCTGGTTTCTTTGGCCGTGCATCCTGTATCATAGCCTTTTTTTCGCGCAGTGTCAATATTTCCCGGGATCTTCCGGCCAGGTGTGGTACGCTTTCCCGTCCAGATCCTTCCATTGGAAGACGCCTCTCTCCAGCGTCATGCAGCTGTGGGGCGACTGGGCCTTGGGAATGGAGACGGAACCGGGATTGAAATAGCGGTAATCGCCGTGATCCTCCCAGGCGGGCATGTGGGTGTGGCCGTGAAGCAGGATATCTCCCTTGCGAAGCGGCGGCAGGTGGGCGGTATTGTAAACATGCCCGTGGGTGGCGAACAGGGCGCGGCCCTGGGCCTCGATCCAGGCATAGTCCGCCAGGATGGGGAAATCCAGCACCATCTGATCCACTTCCGTATCGCAATTGCCCCGCACGCACAGGATGATGTTCCTGTACGGATTCAGCATGGCAATCACTTCTTTGGGCGCATAATCACGGGGCAGATCGTTCCGGGGGCCGTGGTACAGAATGTCGCCCAGCAGAATCATCCGCTCCGCGGCTTCCCGTTCAAAGGCCCGCAGCATTTTCCGGCAGTAATGGGCCGATCCGTGAAGATCCGACGCAATGAACAGTTTCATCCGCTCCGCCCCCTTTGTTTCGCGCGCTGGGCCGCCGAACCCATCATGCCGGCCGCGCGCTGTTCGCGGCGCGGCTGGACGGACGGTCTTGCCCGCGGCAGATTGCGTCATTGATTATACCACAGCCGGAGCGCTTTTTCCACGCTATTCTGAACAGCTGCCCGCGCCGAAATAATTCCGCCGCAGGCAGGAAAAACAGGATGGCGCGGTGAAATACAAAGAAAGGATAAGGCATGGGGGGAATGGTATTGAGCCCGTTTTTCAAGAAGCATGTGATCAATGAGCGGGTGCGCGCATATGCTTTGATCGTGCTTGGCTGTGTGATCGGCGGCGCGGCGTACCCGCTTTTTTTGGTGCCCAACAATATTGCGCCGGGCGGCGTGACGGGCATCGCGACGATTTTCAATTATCTGTGGAATTGGCCGGTAGGCGTTACCAGCATGGTACTGAACCTGCCGCTGTTTTTGATCAGTTATAAATCCTTGGGCGGTGTATTCGCGTTTCGTTCGCTGGTGGCCACCCTGCTGTTTTCCGCTGCCATCGATTTATTGCAGCTGCCGCAGCTGACGGATGATCCGCTGCTGGCGTCGGTTTACGGCGCGCTGGTGCTGGGCCTGGGCCTGGGGCTGATCATGCGGGGGGGAGCCACCACCGGCGGGTCGGATATGGTGGCCCAGATGGTGCACAAGCGGTTTCCCGTGGTGTCGGTGGGCATTTTCCTGTTCATGATCGACTGCGCGGTGATCCTGTGCGCCGCCTTTACCATGAACGCGAATGCGGCGCTGTATGCCCTGATCTGCATTTTCGTGTCCGCAAGGGTGATTGATCTGGTGCTGGCAGGCTTGGGCTCGGCCAAGGCGTGCTTTATCATTTCCAAGCGCTCGGAGGCCATATCGCAGCGCATCATGGAGGAAATGGACCGGGGCTGCACCCTGCTGTCCGCCACCGGCGCGTACAGCGGCGAGCAGCGCACAGTGGTGCTCAGCGTGGTATCCATGGGCGAGGTGATCCCCCTGAAGCGCATCGTGAAGCAGGAGGACGCCAAGGCGTTTGTCTTCATTACCGACACCCATGAAACGCTGGGCGAGGGATTTGGCAAGCTGGATGGCGAATAACCGCTTGCGTCTTTCACGTCATACCGGTATAATAGGGTCAGCCCGGAAGCGGGATGGGCATGCGAAAGGAAGGAGCCGTATTTTATGAAGAAAAAGCTGGTGCTATCGGCAGTCCTGTTGATTCTGTTTGTGCTTTTGATCGGCCTGGTCCTGCGGGTGGACGTGGCCACCGTAGAGGCCACAGGCAAGCCGATGGGCCTTTATCGGCTGAATACGGCGGTGCACGAGACGCTGGGCACGCACATGCTGCTGTACAGGATCACGAAGTATATCGGCTATGGGTCTTTGCTGCTGGCGGCGGCCTTTGGCTGCTTTGGCGTTGTACAGCTGATCCGGAGAAAAAGCCTGAGAAAAGTGGATCCCGCGCTGTGGGCGCTGGCCGGGCTGTACGCCGTGACGGCCGCTCTGTATGTGCTGTTTGAAAAGGTAGTGATCAATTACCGCCCCATTCTGCTCAAAGGCCAGACTGAGGCGGCGGCTTCCTTTCCCTCCACGCACACCATGATGTTCTGCGTGATCCTGGGCAGCGCGGCCATGCTGGCGGGACGGTATATCAAAGGCGCCTGGCCGCTGTGGATCGTGCGCACCGGCTGCATCCTGCTGCTGGCGGCGGGCGTGCTGTGGCGGCTGGTGTCCGGCGTGCACTGGTTCACCGATATCCTGGGCGGCATGCTGATCAGCGGGGCGCTGCTGCTTCTGTTCTCCGCGGTGCTGGACAGAATACAAGAGAAGCAGTGATCCTCAGACCAAAATAAAGTTTTATCCGGAATCTGCGGGCGTCTTTTCCGCCCGATGATCGTTTCAAGCAACCCGCGCCCTGCGCCTGGGCGCGGGTTTTGTGCGGCATTCGGGGGATGGCCTTCCCTCAGCCTCGCTTGTAAAAACAGGATAACGCGGGCTATTTTTGTTTGGTGAAAAAACAGAGGGCAGCGCTTCATAGCTGCCCTCTGGGGTTGGATGATGCTGTTTCCGGCTATCCCGGCGTACCGTCAATCACCGGCCGGCACGATCAGGGTCACGCTCCGGGGCGCCACGTTCACGGTGCCCGCCTGCGGCGCGGCCTGGACATCCACCTGATCGCCCTGCACCACGGCGGCATACTGTTCCCAGCCTTCGGGGGGATCCAGGTGCAGTTCGCCGGAGGTGGGATTGATGACGGCATAGGCGACGGTTTTTTCTCCGTCGATCCAGGAAACGGCGATGGCGTTCTGTACAGCCAGCTCAGCCGTGGGCTGGATTTCGGTCAGGAAGCGGAAGCGGGAATCCGCGTCGGCAAATTTCTCCCGGCGCAGGCCGATGAGCCCCCGATAGTATTCCGACATTTGCAGGGCGCTGCTGCCGGGGGTGAGCGCCTCCCAGTCGATGTTGTTCACTTCGTCGGAGGAAGCGTAGCTGTTTTCATCGCCCTGCTTGGTGCGCAGCATTTCTTCGCCCGCCAGGAAGAAGGGCGTGCCCCGGCTGAGGAGCACCGTGGCGGCGCACAGGCGGTTCATGGCCAGCAGCGTTTCTTCGTCGGCGTCGGGATTGGTGGCCAGCAGCTTATCCCACAGGGTATTGTTGTCATGGGAGGACACATAGTTGATCACCATGGCGTCCTCCACATTCCAGGATGCCGCCGCGGTGCGCACGCCGCCCTGGATGCCGAAGATCACCCGTTTTCCGTTGGTTTTGGTGGCGCTGCCGTTGGCGTAGCCCGTGTCTTTTCTGTCAAACACGCTGCCCTTGAGCCCATCGCGGATCACATCGTTGAACACGGCCACCGCGCCGATGCCCTGCCCTGTAGCGGTGATTTGGCGGATGTTGGCCTGGCTGGCTCGCAGGTTTTCCCTGAGGGGCGACGTGCCGCCGGTCCATCCCTCGCCGTAGATCAGCGCGTGGGGATTCACCGCGTGCACTGCCTGCTCGATGGCCTGCATGGTTTCCACATCGTGCAGCGCCATCAGGTCAAAGCGGAAGCCGTCCAGCCGGTATTCCTCCGCCCAGTAGCGCACGCTGTCCACCATGTATTTGCGGAACATGACCCGGTTGGAGGCCGTTTCATTGCCGCAGCCGCTGCCGTTGGCGGTGCTGCCGTCATAGGCGAACCGATAATAGTAGTAAGGCACGATCCGGTTCAGATTGGAATCCAGGGAATAGGTGTGATTGTATACCACATCCATCACCACGCCCAGGCCGTTTTCATGCAGGCCCTGCACCATTTGCTTGAATTCCTTCACCCGGACCTCGCCGTGATAGGGATCCGTGGCGTAGCTGCCCTCCGGCGCGTTGTAATTCTTGGGATCGTAGCCCCAGTTGAATTGGGGGGCGTCGCTGCTTTCATCCACGGTGGCATAATCGTACACCGGCTGCAGATGCACGTGGGTGACGCCCAAATGCCTGAGATAATCCACGCCGACCGGCACGCCGGCGGCATTGGTGAGCCCCGTTTCCGTGAAAGCCAGGTATTTTCCGGGATACCGGGAAGCGGCCATTTTGTTGGAGAAATCACGCACGTGCACTTCCCAGATCACCGCGTCCTGATAACTGCTGAGGGCGTCAAAGGGCGCGCTCTCGCGGAATCCATCCGGGTCGGTCAGGGACAAGTCGGTCACCATGCCGCGATTGCCGTTGACGCCCACGGTGCGGGCGTAGGGATCCACCGCCTCCTGCGTGCCCAGGGCGGTGGTGACAGTGTAGGTATAGTAGGTGCCATGGCCACAGGGCGCCTGCGCGGTCCAGACTCCCTTTTCTCCCTGCACCATGCCAAGGGTGTCGTAAGCGTCGCAGTCGTTGCCCGCTTCGAACAGGTTCAGCTGCACCGCGCTGGCGGTGGGGGCCCACACCTTGAACACGGTTTCATCCCCCTGCACGACGGCGCCCAGATCGTCGCCGTCGTAGGTGAAGTTTTCAACAAAGTCCGCGCTGTCAAAAATCTCCGTGGGTACGGCGGTGATTTCACCGTAGCCTTCGATTTCCACGGTGTAGACCGCGGCCACATCCAAGGGCTCCTGCACGGTGATTACGCCGGTGACCACCTTGTTGTTCAGGGTGGACAGCTTTTCGACGGCGATCTCCCGGCCGTCCTGGCGCACATGGATCTGGCCCAGATCCTCGATCCGTTCGGCGGGGCTGATGAGATAACGGATTTCGGTGGGCGATATGATCCCTGCCAGTTGGAAAATGCGGATGGGATTCAGCGTCTTCCCGCCGTCCGGGCTTTCATACTGCATGCCGTCGCCGGCTTTCAGATAGATTTTCGTGTCTTCGCCCGTCATCACGGCGTAGCGGTCATCCTCAAAATCCTTGGTGGCGCTCCCCCAGGCGCTGCCGCCGGGGTCGGAGCAATTGCGGCGGACGATAAAACCCACTTCACTCACATCCTCAGGCACATTGATCATACATTTTACGCCGTAATCGCAGGGATAGAACAATTGCCCCCTGCCATCCCGCCCCGGGAACCAGATCCACACGTCGCACGTTTCATAATCCGCGCTGGGATGGCTCCAGTACAGCGTCAGCTGGCGGCAGCCCGGCTCCTTTTCCAGGAAGTATTCCTCCGGCGCATCCGCGCTTTCCGCCTGGATCATGCCGGGCATCAGGGCGAAAAGCATCAGCAGCGATATCAGCAGCGACACACTCCGTTTGATTTTCATCACCTTGCGCACCTTCTTTTCATATTTTGATTGCTTCTGGATGTATCGTACCATTTTCGGCCCGCAATGTCAATATAATACTAATTCTCACCTAAAATCATGAATCTACGGGCGTCTTTTCCGCGCTGGCGCTGCTTCATCCCGGTCAACGCAGCGGTGCTGCGCCTCCCTTCATTCAGCTTAGCCAGCACGAAAAATACGCTCCGTATCTTTCAATCTTTTAAGATCCAAATCGGCAAGGATGAAAAAGAGCAAAGGGACGACGGGGTATTCTCTTTAGCCCGAAAGAGAACCAGAAAGGGCGCTATAACGGCGGTGGTCATCATATAGCTTCTGGCCCGGTCGCTGAAAGCGGCCAACCCGGATGCCATGCATCCGGGGAAAGCCGGGGGATCATCCTCAGGGAAAAGCTCGCTTTTCCCTGGGGATTTCCCCGGCTTTCTCTGGGCCAGAAGCTCTCAAGCTTTCCGCAATCCCAGCGTAACACGCGACGATTCCTTGGCTCTATCGATCATGCAGGTTCGCGAGGAGTGGGTCCAGGGGATCATCCCCTGGCGCGGGGTTCAGGGGCCGCGTAGGCCCCTGCCTCGTCCTCCTGTTCTTATGTCACTCTTTGCGAATTGTGTTTTAGATGAGAATTAGTATAAACCGAACGGCGGCGTTATTCCTGTTCCCCGATCCGCCGGCCAGATGCAGGCTGAGGCGGGGTAAAATACGCAGAAAGTGCAGATTTCCCCCGGGACGTCCCCTTGTATCTCTCCCTGGACTGTGCTACACTGATGGGCGATGCAGGGGCGCTGAGAAATGAGGGAGCTTCGGTATGATCGAAACATGGGCTGTACCCGTGCAGCCGGTGACCGGCAGGGAGCCGCGGAAAGTGTATGTCTATCTGCCCCGGGCGGCGGAAAAGGATCCGTTCGCCCGTTTCCCGGTGCTGTACATGTTCGACGGGAACAATGTGTTTTTTGATACGGACGCCACATACGGGAAAAGCTGGGGCATGGGCGATTATCTGGACAAAACCGGCCGGGATCTGATCGTGGCGGCGGTGGACTGCAATCATCGGCCGCCCCATGGCCGCCTCAGCGAGTATTCGCCCTTCACCTTTACCTGCGAACCGTTTGGTCGGGTGGTGGGCAGGGGCAAGCGATTCATGAACTGGCTGACCGGCACCCTCAAGCCCATGATCGACCGGCGGTATCCCACCCTGCCGGACCGGGAGCACACCTTCATCGCCGGCAGCAGCATGGGCGGGCTGATGAGCCTGTACGCGGTGACGGAATACAGCCGCGTGTTCAGCCGGGCGGCGGCGCTGTCCCCTTCCGTGTGGCTGGCGCGGGATCAAATGGCGTCCCTGATCCGGAAAGCCGATATCGCTCCGGGCACCGTGGTGTACATGGATTACGGCAGCCGGGAATTGGGCAGCCACAGCGGGATGCTGCGCTGCTTTCAGGATACCGCCTGCGCGCTGATGGATAAGAACGTGTTCGTCACCTGCCGTATCGTGCCCAACGGCGACCATTGCGAGGCCAGTTGGGAGGAGCAGATTCCTGTTTTTATGGACATACTGTTTTACAGCAGGGAGTGATCGCTTGGATGGAGACCCAGTATTTTTGCCGGTACAGCCCATCCCTGGGCCGGGACATGGAATGCAAGGTATACGGCTACGCGGGTCGGCCGGTGCTGTTCATCCCCTGTCAGGACGGGCGCTTTTTTGACTTTGAGAATTTCCACATGACCGATGTGTGGCGGCCCTGGATCGACGCGGGGCGGGTGATGGTATTCTCCATCGACACCCTCGACCGGGAAACCTGGTCCAACACGAACGGGGATCCCGGCTGGCGCGCGTACCGGCATGAGCAGTGGATGGCCTATATCTTCGATGAAATGGTGCCCTTCATCCGGGAAACGGTGAACACCCGCAACGGCTGGACGGGCTACCCCGGCGTCATCGCCTTTGGCTGCTCCCTGGGCGCCACCCACGCGGTGAACCTGTATTTCCGCCGGCCTGACCTGTTCGACGGCCTGCTGGCCCTGAGCGGGATGTACACCGCCTCCTACGGTTTCGGCCATTATTCGGATGAGCGGGTGTATCTGAACAGCCCTGTGGATTATTTGGCGGGCATGCCGGCGGATCACCCCTTCATCGCGGAATATAACCGCCACCGGGGAATCATCGTGGTGGGGCAGGGACCTTGGGAAGAACCGGCCACCACCTTCCGGCTGAAGGAGATCTGCGAAAGCAAGGGCATTCATGTATGGTTTGACATTTGGGGCTACGACGTGAAGCACGATTGGGACTGGTGGTATAAGCAGACCGCCTATCATGTGCCCCATCTGCTGGAATGACGGCGATTTCAATCCGATCAGGATACGGGAGTGATGCGATTCATGGATAATTTTGTGTTTATTTCCCCCAACTTCCCCACGAATTATTGGAAATTCTGCCGCGAACTGAAAAACAACGGCCTGCGCGTGCTGGGCATCGGCGATTCGCCCTATGACGCTCTGTCTCCCGAATTGCGAATGAGTCTGCACGAGTATTACAAGGTTTCATCGCTGGAAAACTATGATGAGGTCTACCGTGCCGTGGCCTTTTTCATTCACAAATACGGCCGCATCGCGTGGATCGAAAGCAACAATGAATACTGGCTGGAACAGGACGCCCATCTGCGGGAGGATTTCCATATCACCAGCGGATGGCAGGTCAGCGACCTGAAGCGCATCAAATTCAAAAGCGGCATGAAGGAATACTATCAGGCCGCCGGCATCCGCACCGCCCGGTATCACATTGTGGACGATTATGAAAGCTGCCGGAAATTCATCGCCCAGGTGGGCTATCCCGTGATCGTGAAGCCGGATAACGGCGTGGGGGCGTCTCACACCCATAAGCTGAGCAATGACGGGGAGCTGTGGGCCTTCCTGAATGGGCGGGACCGGGATATCCGCTTCATCATGGAGGAATTCGTCACCGCCGAAGCGGACAGCTATGACGCCGTGATCGACAGCAATGGCCAGCCCATTTTTGAAACGGGCAGCGTGACCCCCACCTCTATCATGGATATCGTGAACAACGCCGACAACGCCTTTTATTATATCGTGAAGGATTTGGCGGAGGACGTGCGCGCCGCCGGGCGGGCCGCGGTCAGGAGCTTCGGGGTCAAAAGCCGGTTCGTGCATTTTGAATTCTTCCGGCTGACGAAGGATCAAGCCATGGGCAGGAAAGGCGATGTGGTGGCGCTGGAGGTGAACATGCGCCCTTGCGGCGGGTTTTCCCCCGATATGATGAATTTTGCCAATAATACCGATGTGTACAAGATCTGGGCGGACATGATCGCCTTCAACCGCTCCACCAAGCCGCAGGGCCAGCACGCCTACTGCGCTTTCATCGGCCGGCGGGACGGGAAGCCCTATCTGCTGAGCGACGGGGAGCTGGCGAAAAAATACGCCGCTCAAATGCGCATGATGGAGCGCCTGCCCGAAGCGCTGTCCGTCGGCATGGGCAATCAGATGTATGTGGCGGTGTTCCCCACAGAAGAAGAAATGAACGCGTTTTATGCCGACGCCGTTCGCTGCGGGGAATGATCGGCGCGAACGAACATAACGGCAAGGCCCGGCGGGTGCCTTGCCGTTTTGTTTTTTTGGCAACTGTTCTTGGCATAGGGGAGCAGGGCGGAACGCGCTTGCGGGGGGATGTCATACCGGCTCTCCTTTTATTCTGCAGTTTTTTTGCGGTTCATGGAACAATCCGCCTTTCTGATTCGTCTATATGAGTGAGGTGACCGAAGATGAGTACGATGCTTTCGATTTATCCCAAGGAAAACGCCCCGACCCTGTTGGCCATTGACGAAGAGGAAAAGACGGTGTATGTGGACGGCGAACGCTGCGCGCTGACCCAGCAGGAATTTTCCCTGCTGCAGGAATTGGCGCAGAACATCGACCGCGCCGTATCGAGAGAAGAGCTGCTGCGGGACGCCTGGGGCTACGTGTGCCCGGGGGAGACCCGCATGGTGGACGTGCACGTGCAGCGGCTGCGGAAAAAGCTGGGCTTCTCCTGCATCGAAACGGTGTACCGGCGCGGGTATAAGCTGCGGGCCCAGGAGGTTTACTGACCGGCGCTCTACGATCAGTAGGTTGCGGGAACGCCGAAAGTCTGCTATGCTGTGCCCGAAAGAGGTGACCTGCAATGGATCATTATGTAACGGGCGCAGTGATCAGATCCCTGCGGGAAAAGCAGGGCATGACTCAGGCGCAACTGGCAGAGCGGCTGTGCGTGACGGACAAGGCCGTATCCAAGTGGGAAACGGGCAAGGGATTCCCGGATTTGACGCTGCTGGAGCCTTTGGCAGCGGCGCTGCGCGTGTCTGTGCCGGAATTGCTGTCCGGCCGGGTGATCGTGAACGGCAACCGGGCGTCCAACCTGCTCAGATCCAGGCTGCATGTGTGCCCGGTGTGCGGCAATGTGATGTTCGCCAAGGGGGACAGCCTGATTTCCTGCTGCGGCATTGAACTGCCGCCCCTGGAGGCAGAGGCGCCGGATGACGCGCACCGGGCGATGATTGAAAACGTGGAAAACGAGTATTTCGTCACCATCCCCCATCCCATGGACAAGGAGCATTTCATTTCTTTTATGGCCTATGTGACCATGAATCGCTTTGAAATGAAGGCCCTTTATCCTGAGGGAAACGCCGAAGCGCGCTTTTTTCCCCGGTCAAGGAACGGCAAACTGTTTTTTTACTGTAACCGCCATGGCCTGTTCTGCCAGAAGCTTTGAACGGAACAGGCAACATGAAAAACGGCAGGAGCCCGGACGCGCCCTGCCGTTTTTCGTTTGTTTTTTTACGTTTTTTGCTCAGCTGCCGCTGTACATGCTGTACAGCGAGGCGTATATGCCGCCTTTTTTGATCAGCTGGGCGTGGGTGCCCATTTCCTCAATGCCCTTATCGGTGAGCACCAGGATCACGTCGGCGTTGCGGATGGTGGTCAGCCGATGGGCGATGGTGAAGGTGGTGCGGCCCTTGGCCAGCTCCTCCAGGGATTGCTGCACCAGCAGCTCGCTTTCATTGTCCAGGGAACTGGTGGCCTCATCCAGAATCAGGATGGGCGGGTTTTTGAGGAACACCCGGGCGATGCTGAGCCGCTGCTTCTGGCCGCCGCTGAGCTTCACGCCCCGTTCGCCGATGTAGGTATCGTATCCGTGGGGCAGCTGCATCACGAATTCGTGGGCGCCGGCGCGCTTGGCGGCCAGGATGATTTCTTCTTCGGTAGCACCGGGCTTGCCGTATCCGATGTTTTCCCGCACGGTGCCGGAAAAGAGGTACACGTCCTGCTGCACCATGCCGATGGCGTTGCGCAGGCTGTTCAGGGTGATTTTCTGTATGTCCTTCCCGTCGATCAGGATCCTGCCGCTGGTGACGTCATAAAACCGGGGGATCAGATTGCACAGCGTGGTTTTGCCAGATCCGCTGGGGCCCACCACGGCCACGTTCTGGCCCGGGACCACATGCAGATCCACATGGGACAGCACCTCGTGGTCCTTATCGTCAGAATAGTGGAAGCTGACCTGGTCAAAATCCACCTGGCCCCGGACCTCGCCGATGGGCTGGGCGCCGGGATTATCCTTGATTTCCACCGGCGCGTCCATGATTTCGCAGAAGCGCTCGATGCCGGTCATGCCCCGCTCAAACTGCTCCGAAAAATCCACGATGCGGCGGATGGAGGTGAGCAAGGTGGAGATGTAGAGGAGGAAGGCGGTGTAATCGCCCACCTCCAGATGGCCGGGGCCCTCCCGGTTCAGCAGCAGCGCGCCGCCCACCACCACCGTGATGTACATCAGCCCGTCAAACAGCCGGGTCACTGTGTTGAACCCCGCCATATAGCGGTACTGCCTGCGCTTGAAGCCGTAGAATTTGCGGTTGCCCTCGTCGAATTTTTCCCGTTCCAGGTCCTCGTTGGCGAAGGATTTCACCACCCGCACGCCCAGCAGGCTGTCCTCCACCTGGGCGTTGATTTCGCCCACCTGGTGGCGGGATTCCTTGAACGCGGCGCGCATTTTCCGGCGGAAATACCGGGTGCCCACCAGCATAAAGGGCAGCATCACGAAAATGAGCAGGGTCAGCCACGGGTTCATGCGCACCAGGATGATGAAGGAGGCGGTGATTTTCACCGTGGCGATCAAAAATTCCTCGGGGCAATGGTGGGAAAACTCCGTTACGTCAAACAGGTCGCTGGTGATGCGGGCCATGATCTGGCCCACCTTGGTTTCGTTGTAGTAGGAAAAGGACAGCATCTGCAGGTGGCTGAACAGATCGGTGCGCATGTCGGTTTCCAGCTTCGCGCCGGTGACGTGGCCCCAATACTGCATGAAATGGTTGGCTGCGGTGTCGATCACCCGGAGCAGCAGATACAGCCCGCCCAATTGCAGCACCCATTCCGTGGTGATCCGGGAAGCGTCCTTCACCGCCTGATTTGTGATCATGCGCACGATCTGCGGGAACACGATTTCGCACCCGGTGGTCAGCAGGGCACAGATCAGGTCAAAGGCGATTTCTTTTTTATATTTGCCGTAGTAGGGCAGGAAACGCTTCAAAAGGTGACGGAGGGGCATACGGGTAACGGACATAAAAACACCTCCGATAACATCCGATCAAGAGAAAAGAAAACCACGCGTTCAAAGAAGATTCAGCGTTTCAGTCGGTCGGTGCAATCCTGCCCGGCACAGCTGCCGGGGATGATGTCATTGCCAGGGCTGTGGCGCGGCGTAGTCCAGATGCTGGTGACGCTGACGAGAAAACCGATGAAAACGGGCCCCCTGGACAATCCCGCGCCGTCCTCACAGCCGCAGCGCCGGCCGGGCGTTCAATTCCAGGCCGGCGATGTCGCCGCGCAGCAGGTGATAATAGGCGGCGGAGCCGATCATGGCGGCGTTGTCGCCGCACAGGTTCAGGGCGGGCATATACAATTGAATGCCGCGCTTCCGGCACGCCTGTTCCATTTCCCGGCGCAGCAGGCTGTTGGCCGATACGCCCCCGGCCAGGGCCATCCTGGGCAGGTTTAGCTCCTCGGCGGCCAGCATGGCCTTGTCCACCAGAAAGGAAACCACCGCGGCGCGGAAGGAGGCGGCCAGATCGGCGTCATTCAGGGCTTCGCCCTTCTGCCGGGCGTTGTGCACGGCGTTGATGAAGGCGGTCTTGAGGCCCGAAAAGCTGTAATCGTAGCGTCCCTCGGTCTTGGGCCGGGGCAGTTTCAGGGCGTGGGGGTCGCCCGATTCGGCCAGCCTGTCCAGCAGCGGGCCGCCGGGGTAGGGGATGTTCAGCACCCGGGCCGCCTTGTCAAATGCCTCGCCCGCCGCGTCATCCTGGGTCTGGCCCAGGATGCGGAACACGCCGTAATCCTCCACGGAAAACAAATGGCTGTGCCCGCCGGACACCACCAGGCAGGCAAAGGGCGGCTGCAAATCGGGATGGGTGAGGAAATTGGCGCAGATGTGGCCCTCGATGTGGTTGACGGGCACCAGGGGCTTGTTCGCGGCGAAAGCCAGCGCCTTGGCGCAGCTCACCCCCACCAGCAGCGCCCCCACCAGCCCGGGGCCGTAGGTGACGGCGATGGCGTCCACGTCGGCCAGAGCCATCCCGGCGTCTTTCAGCGCCCGATCCACCATCCGGTCCACCTTCTCCACATGGGCCCGGCTGGCAATTTCCGGCACCACCCCGCCGTACAGGGCATGCAGGTCGATCTGGGTAAAAACAGCGTTGGACAGGATCGTGCGCCCGTTTTCCACCACGGCCGCAGCGGTTTCATCGCAGCTGGATTCGATGGCCAGGATGCGGACCTGATCCTTGGCGGCCAGATCGGGCAGCTTCACTTTGCAGCTTTCCAGGTAATTCATGGCTTCTTTGTTTCCTTTTGTGTTTTTCCGATGTGGATCCAGGTGAAAATCACCAGCAGCATCACGCCCAGCACCGGCAGCAATGCTTTGCACAGCTCCCCGGCGTACCAGCCGGAGAAGGACAGGGGCATCAGCGCCATCAGCAGATCGGTCCGCGGATTGAGCTGCCACATGCTGTTGGTGAAGATCACCTGATGGAAGGTCCAGAACAGGCCGTTGAAGTTGACTGCTCCCCACACGGCCAGGCCGGTGGCGGCGGCCAGCAGGATCAGCGACGCCAGGGCAAACCCCCGCACCAGGGAGGAAAGCAGCCGGGGACGATCGTCTTTTCTGAGCAGATACAGGATGCCGATCGTCAGAACGGCTCCGCCTCCGCCCAGCCAGCGGGCCCATTTGAGCGCTGTCACAATGGATTTTACATCCCGAAGATGGGCGGTTTCCTTTTCCGAAAGGGCGTCGCTCATTTCGCCGCTGGCCGGGTCAGCCACCTGGATCCGCTCCGCCTTTCCGTCCAGATAGCGGGTGATGGCGCGGGCATAATCGGCATAGCGGGTGGGCGGCACGTTCAAATGGCGGGTATCGGAAAACTGTAAAAACCCCTGCTGCATCAGGTTCTCGTTGGTAACGCAGGACGCGGCAACCGAGCACAGTAGGGACAGAAGGGCCATCAGGGCCAGGAATACATACGGGGTCTTTTTCACTGTTCCGTCCTTTCGCGGGATGAATGCGGGCAGAACCCAAACGGAGATAGACGGGAAACCGCCTTTGCCTCAAAAAGCGGTTCCCCGATAAAACGCCGGATTACTGCATCTTCAGATACGCGGTGGTGAAGCCCTCCAGGTTGCCGTCCATCACGTCGTCGATGTTGCCGGATTCAAAGCCGGTGCGGTGATCCTTCACCATGGTGTAGGGCTGGAAAACGTAGGAGCGGATCTGGCTCCCCCATTCGATCTTTTTCATTTCGCCCTTGATGTCGGCCATTTCCTGCTCCTTTTCCCGCTCGCGCAATTCCAGCAGCCGGGCCTTGAGCATTTTGATACAGGTGGCGCGGTTCTGCACCTGGTCGCGCTCCGTCTGGCAGGAAACGACGATGGTCACGTCATCCTTGACGTAGGTCATGCGCACGGCGGAGGAGGTCTTGTTCACGTTCTGGCCGCCCGCGCCGGAGGAGTGGTAGGTGTCCACCCGCACGTACTTCATGTCGATTTCGATCTCGCTGTCGTCGTCCTCCAGCATGGGGGCCACGTCCAGGGAGGCGAAGGAGGTGTGCCGCCGGGCGTTGGCGTCGAAGGGCGAAATGCGCACCAGCCGGTGCACGCCCTTTTCGCCGCGCAGA
>JAFXVJ010000028.1 GCA_017524615.1 Clostridia bacterium
CGTGGGGGACGTATACAGCCCCGATTCCATCACCCCCGGCATCGTGCCTACCGACGTGAAAATCACCGGCCCCGGCGAATACACCGTGGCCCTGGATTTCACCGGCACCGAAAAGGGCTATGCGGAAAACACCGCGTTCAGCGCCGTGGGCATTTCCAACGGAGAACTGAATTATCCCGGTTACTGCATCCAAATCACCGATTTGAAAATCAACGGGGAAAGCGTCAAACTCAAGGGCCGGAACTACACCTGCTCCGACGACGGCAAATGTACCCGCACCAATCTGTTTAACGAGTGGGTGAACATGAAGGGCGTCAATCAGAGCAACGCTCGGGTGCCCATCGGCGATCTTACCGGCATTTCCGCCACGCTGCTGGACCGCAGCCTGCCGGCCATGAACCGCATCCAATCGCTGTCCGTCACCTTCACCTACGCGCCCCGGAAATGATCTGTCATCCGCATGGTGCCCCGGAATCAATGTATTCCGGGAGCAACCGATGCGGCTAATGCCGGATCACCGTCTGCCCCTCCGCATCAGGATGACAGTGTTTTCAAACAAATGAAATTGCCCGACAGGCCGAAAACACGGCTGTCAGCGCCTCCGCACGAAATGCGGTGTTCAAGGATGGACTTGACGAAGAAAGCAGACTGATGCCTGACGCCCGTACAAGCCTGAGAATAGTGTTATACGGTCAGCCGTTTACATTCGTCCCCCGGTCTGATATAATGGAAGCGAACAGAAGGCCCGCCGGGCTTATCAAAGGAGATGGCGCTTTATGGCATGGTCTTTGCGGGCGTATCACGCGCCGGATTTTACCCAGGATCCATTCGTACGGGCTCCCGAAGCCGTATTGCGGGAAGCGCCGCTGGACGGCGTGGCGCCTGAAAACTTCCACGCCATGAGCATTTACCCGGAATACTTCAAGATCGGCGGTCAATGGCTGCTGGCAGAGGAAAGCCGGATGGACTGCGTGCCGGTGTATGCCGACGGCCGGATCGCCGTGCGGGAATTCCGGCTGCTGAAAAAGGGCGACTGGGTGGTGACAGGCCGCACGGAAAACGGCGAAGAAGGCATTTATGTGCATCCCCACGGTTTCGGGGACCGGCCCGGGGAGGCGGCGGACGCCTTTGCTTTCCGTCAAAGCCGATCCCGGGAGACGGCCTTTTCCCGGGATTACGACGAACTGTACAGCGTGCTTCGCCACGACCGGGACCACGGGAAAATCGTGTGGGTGATGGGCCCCGCTTTTGCCTTTGATTACGATGCCCGGAACGCCTTTTCCGGCCTGATCGCCGGCGGGTATGTCCACGCCGTGCTGGCGGGCAACGCCCTGGCCACCCACGACCTGGAGGCCGCCTACATGCGGACCGCCCTGGGCCAGGAGATCTATTCCCAGCGCAGCCAGCCCAACGGCCATTACAATCATCTGACCACCATCAACCAGGTGAAGCTGCGGGGCGGCATCCGGCCCTTCATCGAGGCGGAGCATATCGACAACGGCATCATTTACAGCTGTGAGAAATACGGGGTGCCCTATGTGCTGGCGGGCTCCATCCGGGACGACGGTCCCCTGCCCTCGGTGATCGGCAACGCCTATGAGGCCCAGGACCGGATGCGGGACCAGGTGCGCTCCGCCACCACCGTGCTTTGCATGGCCACCATGCTGCATTCCATCGCCGTGGGCAACATGACGCCCTCCTATCGGGTGATGCAGGACGGCACGGTGCGTCAGGTGTACTTCTATTGCGTGGACATTTCCGAATTCACCGTCAATAAGCTCAGCGACCGGGGCAGCCTGGCCGCCAAGGGCATCATCACCAACGCCCAGGATTTTATCGTGAACCTCAGCAAAAGCCTGGGCTGCAGCGGCGCGGCCAAATAGCGGGAAGCAAAAAAGCCTTTCCCCCATGTTTCCCCGTTTGTCATCCCCGCTTCCCCCTGCCGGGCGGCGGGGATTTTGCTGTTCTGCGCCGAATGACGGATGCATTGATGGGCCGTCGGCCGGACGCGCAGCCCCAGACTACACAACTGTTCAGAAAGTGATTTCCGCTTGGAAAAGCATTCAGCCCGGATTTACCGTCCATCCATTACATATGCTTGTTCATTCTCCGCCGGTTTTCCGGAGGCGCAGGAACGCCCTTCGCAGGGGTGAATTCCTGCATATTTTTTTGTTTTTTCCCTTGTCAGCGTTACCCGGGCCGGGTATAATAAGAAAGAGGACAAACGCATCGGATCGATACAGGCTGATTGGGAAAAATGACAATAAAAAAAGGAGGCTGCGCATGCATATTTACGCCTTTTCGGATGAAGCCGCTTCCCGGATGGAGGGGCAGATCGCCGCTATGAAGCGGAACGGCCTGGACGGAACGGAGATACGCGGCGTGGACGGGCAGAACGTTTCCACGCTCACCAGGAGCAAGGCGGCGGACATCAAACGCATGCTGAAGGAGAACGGTCTTTCCGTATGGTCCATTGGGTCGCCCATCGGCAAGATCCCGCTGGACGGTGATTTTGCCGCGCATTTGGAGCTGCTCAGGCATTTGCTGGATATCGCGAATGAGCTTGAGTGCGGGAATCTGCGCATGTTTTCCTTTTATCTTCCGAAGGACGCCCGTCCGGAGGACTGCCAAAACCAGGTGATCGATTATCTCGGCCGGATGGCGGAAACGGCGGCGGGCTCCGGCGTGGCGCTCTGCCACGAGAATGAGAAGGGGATTTACGGGGAAAATGCCGCGCGCTGCGCCCAGATCCTGGACGCCGTTCCGTCCCTGCGCTGCGTATTCGATCCGGCCAACTTTATCCAGTGCGGCCAGGACGTCGCGGAAGCCTGGGCGCTGCTGGGCCGCCGGGTGTACTATATGCACATCAAGGACGCGCTTGCCGACGGCACGGTGGTGCCCGCCGGCAGAGGTATCGGCCATCTGAAGGAGCTGCTCGGGGACTTTGCCGCCCGGGGCGGCGAGGCCGTTTCCGTGGAGCCTCATTTGCAGGTTTTCGAGGGCCTTTCCAATCTGGAAAGGGATCACAAAACCCCCGTTCCGCGCTTTGCCTATCCCTCTTCCGACGCCGCCTTCGACGCGGCGTGCCAGGCGCTCAAGGCGCTGCTGTAAACGAAAAAAGGAGAACAGGAACATGAATAAAATTCGTCTGGGGATCATTGGCGTCGGCAACATCGGCACCGGTCATGTGGGCAACATCCTGGACGGGCTGTGCCCCGAGGTGGAAATCACGGCGGTGGCGGACCGCAGGGAATCCAGGCGGGAATGGGCGCGGGAAAAGCTGCCCGGCGCCGCGGTGTTTTCGGAGGGAAGCGACCTGATCGCCTCCGGGGCCTGCGACGCGGTGATGGTCTGCGTGCCCCATTATCAGCATCCGCCCCTGGCCATCGACGCCATGCGGCACGGCCTGCACACCCTGGTGGAAAAGCCCGCCGGCGTCTATACGCTGCAAGTGCGGGAAATGAACGAGGAGGCGGACAGGCACCCGGAGCTGACCTTCGCCATGATGTTCAATCAGCGCACCAATTGCGTGTACCGGAAGCTGAAGGAAATGATCGACGGCGGCGAGCTTGGAACGCTCAAGCGGGTGTCCTGGCTGATCACCGACTGGTACCGCACCCAGATTTACTATGATTCCGGCGCCTGGCGGGCCACCTGGTCCGGCGAAGGCGGCGGAGTGCTGCTGAACCAGTGCCCGCATCAATTGGATCTGCTGCAGTGGCTGTGCGGGCTGCCCGTGCGCGTCCGTGCCTTCTGCCATGAGGGAAAATGGCACGATATCGAGGTGGAGGACGACGTGACCGCGTATCTGGAGTTTGAAAACGGCGCCACGGGCGTGTTCGTCACCACCACCGGCGACGCCCCCGGCACCAACCGCCTGGAGGTCACCGGCACCCGGGGCAAGGTGGTGTGCGAGGGCGGCGTGCTCACCTTCTCCCGGCTGGCAGTGGATGAGCGCGTCTGGTGCAGCACCTGTCCCGAGGGCTTCAAAAAGCCGGAATGGGAAACCTTCCAGGTGGAAACCGACGGGCTGAACCCCCAGCATCCCGCTGTGATCAACGCCTTCGCGGCGCACATCCTGCGGGGCGAACCGCTGGTGGCCGACGGCCGGGAGGGGATCCGCGGCCTGATGCTCAGCAACGCCATGCACCTGTCCTCCTGGCTGGGCCGTCCCGTGGATCTGCCCTTTGACGAAGAACAGTTCAAAAACCTGCTGATGGAGCGCAGCAGGCATTCCCGCCGCAAGGAAGAAGCGGACATCACCTTTTCTACGGACGGCACCTATTGAGGAGGGAGAAAATGATCAACGAGCTGGCCGAACAGCTTCAGCATATCATTGACGCGCTGGCGGCGGATTTGTATCATCCGCTGGGCGAAATGCTCCTGGAGGGCTTCAAAACGGAACAGGAGCTCAGCCTGTCCGAAGCGGAGCGCCTCCCCCGGACGCCCTGGCCCCAGGGAACCGTATGGGGGCAGCCCAGGGAATACGCCTGGATGTTCACCCGCTTTTCGGTGCCGACGGAAGCCCGCGGAGAGCGGATCGTGATGGATCTTAATCCCGGCGGCGAGGGGACGCTGTTCGTCAACGGGCGTCCCTTCGGTGCGCGCCGGGCTGATCGCCTGGACCATCCGCATCATTATATCGTGGATCAGACAGTCGTTCACCGGGCGTCCGGCGGGGAAACATTTTCCGTCGCCATGGAGGTTTACGCCGGCACGCCGCTGCCCGCCCATCCCAGCCGTCCCGTCTTTCCGGAGGAGGGCGTCCCGTTCACACGCACAGAGCCGGCGGTCGTCGGCCGCAGCACCTTCGGCTTCTGGAATGAGGAAGCGTACCAGCTCTGGCTGGACCTGACCGTCCTGCGGGACGTGCACGCCTATCTGGACCGGAACGACGGGTTCCGCGAAGCGCTGGAGGATGGATTTGCCAGGCTTCTGGATGTGCTGGACCTGGAACAGCCGCTGCCGGATCGGCGGCGCGCCTGCGTTGCGGCCCGGGAGCTGATCGCGCCTTTGCGGAACGCGCATAACGGCACCTTTGCCGCGTCCATGGGCGTCGTGGCCAATTCGCACCTGGATTTCGCCTGGCTGTGGCCCATCGGGGAAACCCGGCGCAAAACCGCACGCACCTTTGCCGCCCAGCTGCGGCTGCTCAGGGAATACCCGGAAGCCATTTTTCTGGCCAGCCAGTGCGCGGAATACGAGCTGTGCCGGCAGTACTACCCGGACCTGTTTGAAGAAGTGAAGGCCGCCATCGCGGAGGGCCGCTGGATTGCCGACGGCGGCATGTGGGTGGAGCCGGACACCAATATGGCGGGCGGCGAAGCGCTGGTCCGCCAGTTCCTGTATGGCCGGCGGTATTTTCGCGAGGTGCTGGGCGTGGACAGCAGGGTGGCCTGGCTGCCCGACACCTTCGGCTACAGCGCCGCCCTGCCGCAGATCATCAAAGGCTTTGGCATGACCGGGCTGACCACCCAGAAGATTTTCTGGTCCTACAACGACGCGGAGCCCTTCCCTCACCACGCTTTCCTGTGGCGGGGGCTGGACGGCACCATGATTCCCAGTTTTCTGCACATGTTCTATGAAACCCAGGTGGACGCGGCGACCGTGCACAAGCGCTGGGTGAACCGGCTGGAAACGGACGGAAGCTGCGACTTTTACCTGCCCTTCGGCTATGGCGACGGAGGCGGCGGGCCGACTCGCGACGACATGGAGCAGGTGCGCCGGCAGAAGGATTTGCAAGGCGCGCCGAAACTGTACTGGATTTCCCCGGACGACTACCTGAAAAAACGGAACAGCGGAAATCTGCCGGTATACCGCGGCGAACTCTATGTGCCCTGTCACCGCGGCACCTACACCACCCAGGCCGCCGTCAAAAAAGGAAACCGCCGCGCGGAGCACGCGCTGCGTGCCTGGGAAATGCTTTCGGCCGCCGCCGCGTTCACCGGCCGGGCGGAATACCCCGCCGCATCCCTGGAGAAAACCTGGAAGCTGCTTTTGATCAACCAGTTCCACGATATCCTGCCCGGCTCCTCCATTGGCGAGGTGTACGAGCGGGCCCGGGCCGATCTGGCGATGATCCGGGAGGAAGCCCTCCGCGGCGCGCAGGAGGCGCTGCGCGCTTTCTGCGCAGAAGGAGAGGGACTGACGGTTTTCAATCCCTCCGCGCACCGGGTCACGCGCATGCTCCGCGCGGACAGCCACTTTGCAAAAGGGGCCGCCGCCGGGGACGGAACGCGCTTTCCCGCGTGCCCGGATGGGGACGGCGCGCTGGTGTGGGCCAGCCTGGAGCCTCTGTCCGCCGTCACCCTGTATCCCGCGGACGTACCCGCGGGCCGTCCCGTCACGCTGCAAAAGCAGGGCAACAGCTATGTGCTGGAAAACAGCGCGCTCCGCGCAATTTTCAATGACCGCGGAGAGCTGATTTCCATGAAGACCCTCGCGGACGGCCGGGAGCGGGTCCGTTCCGCCTCCAACGTGTTCCATCTGTACCGGGATCTGCCCCGCCGGTTCGACGCGTGGGACCTGGACAGCCAAACGGAGCGCAGGGAGGTGCCGCTCTGCCCGGCATGCGAAGCGGAAATCGCTTGTCCCGGCGGGCTGTACGCTGAATTAAAGGTGACCACCCGGTTCTCGTCCTCCGTGATCGTGCAGCGGATCCGGCTCACGGCGGAGGAAGAACAGCTGGAATTCATCACGGAAGCGGACTGGCATGAACGGCACCGCCTGCTGAAGGTTTCCTTCGATACCGGCATCGACGCGGATACGGCGGCCCATCAGATCCAGTTCGGCTACCTTTCCCGCCCGGCCCACCGTTCGCGCCATTACGACACGGACCGGTTCGAGGTTTGCGCCCACGCCTGGACCGCGCTGACGGACGCCGCCTGCGGCGCCGCGCTGCTGAACGACTGCAAGTACGGCGTATCCGTGAATGACGGCGTCATCGGCCTGAGCCTTCTGCGCGCTCCGGTGTTCCCCGATCCCGAGGCCGATCAGGGGCGTCACAGCTTCATCTACGCTTACCGCGCATGGAACGGCCCGCTGGAAACGAGCGGCGTGCAGGAAGCGGCCGAAGCGCTGAATGATCCATTGATCACGGCGCCCGGCGTCTGCGCGCCCCTGCGCATCCTGGAGGTGGCCCATCCCTCCGTGGCTGTGGAAAGCGTCAAACTGGCGGAGGACGGCTCCGGCGATATGATCGTACGCCTGTTTGAAAGCATGGGCGGCTCCCGGACGACGCTTTGCCGTCCGCTGGTGCCCTTCCGTTCCGTGCGGCGCTGCTCCCTGGCCGAGGAAGACGGGGACACGCTGCCCGTCGTCGACCATACCTTCAGCCTGTCCTTCCGGCCGTTTGAAATCATCACCCTGCGCCTGTCGAAGCAGCAGTGATCACGCCGCTCCCGGCTGGACCCGCCGGGAAGAAACGCCGGGATTCCATGCGCACTGCTGACATTTCTGCATGAATGTCCAAATTTAAGGAGGGCCATATGCTATATCCCCGCAGTAAAGAAAAAACGCCGGATGCCGATCTGTTCCGGCATCCGACCGCCGAATATCGCGGCGCCCCTTTCTGGGCATGGAACTGCGATCTGGACGACGACCTGCTTCGCAGCGAAATCGAGGTCATGCATCAGATGGGCATGGGCGGGTTTCATATGCACACCCGCAGCGGTATGAGCATCCGATACCTGTCCGACGAATATATGGCCAAGGTCCGCCTCTGCGTGGAGGAGGCGCGGAAGCGCCATATGCTGGCCTGGCTGTACGACGAGGACAAGTGGCCCTCCGGGTTTGCCGGCGGGTATGTCACGGAAAAGGAACAAAACCGGCAGCGTTATCTGCTGTTTTCTCCCCGCCGGCCGGAGGATGAAAGCAGCCTGCTGGCCCGCTATGAAGTGGCCCTGGACAGCCGGGGATATCTTGCCTCCTACCGGCGGCTGAAAAAGGACGAGGAAGGCGGGACCTCCCTCTGGTACGCATCGGAGCAGCGCACGAAGCCCAGCGCCTGGTTTCATTTCAACGGGTATGTGGACACCATGAATCCCGCCGCCATCCGTGATTTCATCCATATAACCCACGACCGCTATCTGGAGGCGCTCGGCGAGGATATCGGCACCATCTGCCCGGCCATCTTCACGGATGAGCCGCAGATGACGCGCAAGACGACGCTCTCCCGCTCCGCCGATTTGCAGGACGTTATTCTCCCCTGGACGCAGGACTTGGAGGAGAACTACCGCCGCACCTATGGCGAAAGCCTGCTGGATCATCTTCCGGAAGTGATCTGGGAATTGCCGCGCGGCATTTCCCCGGTCCGCTACCGCTTCCACGACTATACCACGGAGCGGTTCGTTTCCGCCTTCTGCGACCAGATCGGCGCCTGGTGCCGCAGCCATGGGATCCTGATGACCGGCCACATGATGGACGAGGGCACCCTGGAAAGCCAGACCCGGTCCGTGGGCGAAGCGATGCGCGCATACCGCGCCTTCACGCTGCCCGGCGTGGATCAATTGTGCGATGGCCGCGAATTCGTGACCGTCAAGCAGGCCGCGTCCGCAGCCCATCAGCAAGACTGTCCGGGGGTCACCAGCGAACTGTACGGCGTAACCAACTGGGATTTCGATTTCAAAGGACACAAATTGCAGGGCGACTGGCAGGCGGCGCTGGGCGTTTCCGTGCGCGTCCATCACCTGTATTGGTGCTCCATGCACGGGGAATCCAAGCGCGATTATCCCGCTTCCATCGGCCATCAAAGCCCCTGGTGGAAGGAATACCCGCTGATTGAGGATCATTTCGCCCGGGTCAATACGCTGATGACCCGCGGCAAACCCCTGATCCGCATCGGCGTGATCCATCCCATCGAATCCTGCTGGATCGCTTACGGCCCCAACGACCTGACCGGGCTCAAACGCGCGGAGCTGGACCGGCGCTTCGCGGAGCTGACGGACTGGCTGATTCATGACACGCTGGATTTTGATTATATCTGCGAATCCACGCTGCCGTCCCTGTATCAGCCCGGAAGCGGCTTCCGGGTGGGTGAAATGGCCTATGACGCGGTGATCGTGCCTGCCTGCGAAACGCTCAGGCGTACCACGCTGGACAGGCTGC
Organism: Clostridia bacterium; assembly: GCA_017524615.1. GTDB lineage: Bacteria > Bacillota > Clostridia > Christensenellales > Aristaeellaceae > RUG563. The sequence goes on from JAFXVJ010000028.1 coordinate 9,106, forward strand.
GCGCCTTCCGGGAATCGGGTGGACAGGTCATCTTTTTGGGCAGCGTTCCATCGTACGTGGACGCGCTTCCCTCCGGCGAGGTCCAGGCGTTCGCCAAGGAATGCGAATATCTTCCCTGGGACAGAAACCTGCTGAACCAGCGCCTGCTGCCGACGCGGGAAATCCGCATCCTGAACAGGCGCGGCGCTCCGGCGGAAGGGTTGGTCTGCGCTCTGCGCCGGGACGGAGAATGCCGCAACGCGTTTTTCGCCCATACCCAGCCCGCTGATCACCGCGCGCCTGACACATGCGAAGAATACCGGCTGGAAATGAAGGGCTGCTGGGATGTGACGGTCTATGATACGATGACGGGAGAAATACGCCCGTATCCGGCGGAACACAGCGCGGACCGCACCGTGCTGACGTGGTCCTGCTGGGGGCAGGACAGCCTGCTCTTGCGCTTCTCTCCCGCGGCCTCCGATTCTGCGACGGAATCCCTGCGGGAAAACGCGCTCAACGGCAGCTATGGCATCCGCATGGTGGAGGAGCTGTCCCCCGCTGCCGAACCGGCCTCCGAGCTTATTCTTCCTCCGCCGGAGGAGGCGATCCCGGAAGAGGACAACGTGCTGGTGCTGGATACCGCCCGGTGGCGCACGGACGGCGGCCCATGGCAGGACGAGGAGGACATGCTGCGCATCGGCGTCCTGGCGAAAGAAAAGCTGGGCATCTCCACGGCCTCGGTGTCGGGCGCCCAGCCCTGGGCGCTGCCGCCGGAAAAGGCGGAGCATCAGCTGACCCTGCGCCTGTCGTTCTGTTCGGACATCAGCCTGCCTTCCGCGCGGCTGGCGCTGGAGGATGCCGATCAGTCCGATATCCTGTTCAATGGCGTTCCCCTGGACAGGACGCCCGCGGGTTTCTTCACGGATCAGTCCATCGCCTGCTTCCGGGTGGGGCCCATCCTCGCGGGGGAAAACACCGTGGAGATCACCAAGCCCATCGCCGCTTCCGTATCCGTTGAGAACGTGTTCCTGCTGGGGGCGTTCGGCGTCCGGGTTACGGGCGCGGACAAACGGATCATTCCCGCGCCGCGGACGCTGGCCTACGGCGACTGGACCAGCCAGGGCTTCCCCTTTTATTCCGGAAAAATGACCTATCGCTGGCATTTGAAGGGCGGACGGAGCCTGCGGCTGCGGCTGGGGCGCTTCTCCGCGCCCTGCGTAACGGCGGAGCTGGACGGAAAGCGCATCGCGAATTTGTCCCTTTCGCCGTCGGAAGCCGATCTCGGGTTCCTCCCGGAAGGAGAACATACGCTGGAATTGTCCGTATACCCCAGCCGCATCAATTCCTTCGGCGCCCTGCATCTCAACGACCGCTCTGTCATCTGGTACGGCCCCGCGGCCTGGCGAAGCGCCGGCATGCGCTGGACGCGCTGCTATATCCTGACCCCTACCGGGCTGCTGAGCGAACCGCATCTGTTTGAATACGGGAAAAACGTATCGTTCACTACAGGCTGAGCACCGGCCATCCGGTGTTCTCGGCGGCGCATTTTTGCAGCTGCTTTCGGGGATCATCCGGCGGCAACACCGTGAGGGAATAACGGAATTCGTGCCAGCCGCCCAGATCGACGGCGAAATTCGTTTCCCAGAAATTGTTCATCATCCGGCTGACGATGACCGCGCGGTTCAGCTCCGTATCGTGCCCGTCGCACAGCGTGACGGGCCCTGGGACGCCCTCGCCAAAGGAAACCAGCGGCACATCCGGCGATCCGATGACCAGATCGAATTTCCGTCCCCGGCGAAGGATCCCGTTCTGCAGGCACCAGAACTCCTTGCAGGTTCCCAGCAGCTGGTCGATCCCGGGACGCATCACGCAGCCGGTTTTGTCGATCCACGTTTCGTTATCGCCGTCTGTCACAAAAGGCAGCATCGCAAGGATCCCCTCTGCGTCCGGGCAGCTTTTCTTCCGGATGCGGAGAACCGCGTCGATGCGCGGCATCAGGCGCCATACCTTCAGATCCAGCGTGCATTCGTCCGTGCCCTCCAGACTGTACACGACGCGCAGCGTCGCCGACGCTTCGCCCTGGTCCGCCACGGCAAAGCGCACAGGCCGGGCAGGGCAGCGCCTGGTGTTGATGGTTTGCCGGCTGCGGCCCATACGCCGGCGGGAAGCCGTCTGCGGGCCGGAAGCCGGCGTCACTTCGTACACGCAAGAAAAAGTGCCATAGGGGCTGGAGGGATCCACAAGCTCCGTGCCCGTGTCCCTGTAAACAATGGATCCGATCCCCTTCCGCGCGTCCGTACGGACCGTAAAGAACCGGCTTTCGATACAGGACGGCGTCGTCAGATCCGGGATCTCCGCCAGGTCTTTCACCGCGTCCGCGCACATCCAGGCCGTATGGGGCGGCATTTCCCGGCCCGCTTCCCGGTACGACAGCTGGAGATCCCTGCTTTCGCCCGGGTTCAGCGTCAGCGCCGTTTCCGCCAGCCGCCCCCGGGGACCCGGGCCCGTCTGCGTGGGCAGGTTCTCTCCCGTGCCCAGATCGGACAGGGAAAGAGGATCCTCCCTCTGCGCGCAGCCCATGGGATATTCCCACCCCAGCAGAGGAACGGCGACCGGCGCCGTCATCGGGAAGGGATATGGATTCAGTACGCGGAAGCGCAGGGAACGGTCCGGATAAATTGCCCGGCTGCCCAGCCTTTCCAGAATGCCGTCCAGCATCGCGCCCGCCTCGGTATGGGCGTTCACCGCGTACGCCGTCTTTTTCAGCCCCATCTCCGTTACCAACGGCTTGTAAGGGTCGGACACGGACGCGGAATGGCCCCATGTGTGCTCGGCGTAGAGCATCATATTCCGGCCGGACTGACGCCACAGCGCCATGTCCGTATATTTTTTCCCGGGGTCCAGCAGCGCAGCCAGGTTCCTCTTCCGCTGCGCCTCCCGGTAGATTTTGACCGCGTCCGACGTGGAAGCGATCCCATCCGCCCACCAGTCCGTAAAATCGCCGCTGTATTCCGGGATGTCCGGACAGGAAGCCTCCAGCTTTTCAAAGAAAGCGTCCAGGGTGGTCATTTCCAGGCTCACGCTGCCCTCCAGCAGCGCGTTCAGCCGGTTCACCCGTTCCGCCACCCGCCCGTTGGGAGGGGAGTTGTCCGATAGGATGCCGCTGACAAACACGGGCACAAACGGAAGCGGCCAGCTGGATTCCTCCAGCCCGGCCAAATAGCGGGTGATCCGCCTGCACGCCAGGTCCGTCTCTTCCCGCTCGGTGCATTCCGCGCTCGTGGAAAAGCGCTTCCCGCTCTCGATTTCCCGGAGCAGATCGTCGTTGAGCATGAAGGAGGACGTGCCGTGAGGGCACAGCCCCAGCACATGCCCCCAATGGTAATGCTCGCCCACAAAGGTCAGCACGCTGCCTCCCTCCGGGCCGCGCCAGCGGAAAAACGCCGGATTGCGGTGCAGGGGGTACATGCCGTGGTGCGTGTGCAGGGCCGAGTAAAAATATTTTACACCGACGGCGGAGAGGGCGTCGGGCAGCGCCGGGGAATAGCCGTTCACGTCCGCCGTCATGGCGCTTTTCATTGCCAGGCCAGCGCTGTCCGCCCATGTCCGGGCTGCCTGCAGATGCTCGTTCAGCACCGTTTCATCGATCAGATCGGTCAGGTTCAGATAAGAGGCGGACAGGCCGATCCGCCCGGCGCGGGCAAAGCGGATCAGGTCCGCCCTGTCCGTTTCGGACGCGCCGCGCAGAAAGTTTTCGATCTGCCAGAAATTTTCGCACTGCCAGCGAAAGCCGCGCTGCTCCTCCGCCGCGCCCGCGTCGATCCGGCGCAGGATATCCAGCGCCTGCCGCAGGAAATCCGCGTGCTGACGGCAGATCATTTCCTGCCTGTCCGTGTAGCCGATATCCGTATGGGAATGATGCAGCACCAGGATCTGCCACTTTCTTTTCAGCGTCTGCATCCCGATTATCCTCCTCCCCAATTGCCCGCCCCGGTCACTGCAGCCATGCGCGTATCCGGGCGGGATCCACGCACAGCGTCAGCATCTCGAAGGGGCCGTACGAAACCGTGTCGGTCTCTTTTTCTTCGTCCTCCAGCAGGTTGGCCCGTGTGACCGGGAAGGGGAAGCGGATCTCTCCCCTGCGCCCGTCCTGCTCCGTCAGCCGCAGGATCAGCTTTTTGCCATCCTCGGACTGCTTGAGGCTCTGCAGAAACAGGGATCCCATTTCCGGCAGCGCCAGCGAGGGCAGATCCGCCTTCATAAGCGGCGTGTTGTACTCCAGCGCCATTCGGTTGATCCCGTCTTCCTGTGCGGTCCTCTCGTGGGGAACGATCAGGTAAGCGAAGGCGTGCTCCCCCCGGTCAGAAAGAAGATCCGGGCGGCAGGTCGCCCTGAGCAGGCTGAGAGAAATGACGTTTTCCCACAGCCCCACGCCGTATTTCCCATCGTTAATGATCGCCACGCCCCCGCCGGTTTCGCTCAGATCACACCATTTGTGCTGGCATACCTCATACCGCGCCTGCTGCCAGGAGGTGTTCCGGGCGGTCTCCCGGACGATATAGCCCGCGCCGGTGTCACACTGCGCGAAGGGCGCGCGCACGGCGCAGGCAAACTCCGCCTTCGCCAGTACGTGATCCTCCCGCCAGTCGACCAGATATTCCGCTTCGATGATCCCCCGGCCCCGGAAAAAGCGCAGGGTGCGGACGAAACGGCTTTTTTCTGTTTTCAGCGTGCACGTAAAGGCTGCGGTTTCCCCGTTCCTGTACGCTTCCCTGACCGGCCGATCCACTTCCACCGGCAGCTCCGTTTCCCGGTAGGTGGGCAGAATGTCCCACGCGTCGTAGTTGCCGGGCACATCCCGGAACAGGCGCAGACGGTTGAATCCACCCTGGGTGTATTCCCGTCCCTTCCCATCCTTCAGGCTTTCTATGCTGCCGTCCGGGGCAATCACGGCGCTCAGCCTGTCCGTGCGGACGCGGATCCTTTCCCCGGGCAGCATTTCCACGCAGATCCAGCCCGGATCCGTCCCGCCGGGCCGCTCCGTGATTTTGCTCAGCGCGGGCATGTCGCCCCTCACAAACCTGCCGGCCACGCCCAGACGTGTTTCGGCACCCGCCGCGTCGGGAACAAAGGCCGGGAGCGTTCTGGCAAAGCTCAGCGTGTTGTACAGCACGCCCGCGTCCGGGCCGGTCAGCGCAGCGCAGTTCTTGCGGATCTGCGCATAATCCGCCATGGCGTCCTCGAACACGGGGCGGATATGGCTGCCGGGCAGGATATCGTGGAACTGATTGACGAGGAGCGTTTTCCAGGCTTTGCGCAGCGTTTCCGCCGGATACGGCGCGCCCTGCAGCCAGCGCAGCGCGCAGCAGAGCTCCGCGTCCCGCAGCAGGATCTCCAGCTGCCGGTTGTTTCTCTTCAGATCCGCCTTGGTGGTAAAGGTGCCCCGGTGCATTTCCAGATACAGCTCCCCGTCCCATACGCTCAGGCGCTTGTTTTCGTTCAGGTTTTCCTCCAGATACGCCTGCCCGCCGGTGACGGTGATTTCCGGCATGGCGGAAACCTGTCCCAGCCGGCCGACCGTCTGCATCATCTCTTCCGTCACGCCGCTTCCGCCGTCCCCGTACCCATACATGCAAAGCGTCGCCGCGCCGGAATTCTTGTCCTGGTAAGCGTTCCAGTTCTGCATGATCTCGGTGGGCGTCGCCGCCGTGATGAAATGGGTGGGCGGTACGCAGGCATAGACCTCGCTGCCGTCCAGCCCCCGCCAGATAAAGCTGTTGTGGGGAAAACGGTTGGTGTCGTTCCAGGTGGACATCTTGTTCGACACATAATAGCGGATGCCGCTCTTGCGCAGGATCTGGGGCAGAATGGCGCTGGTGCCGAACACGTCCGGCAGCCAGCAGTTGCCGCAGATCTTTCCGAACTTTTCACGGAAATACCTTTGCCCGTACAGGAACTGCCTCGTCAGGCTTTCGGCGGAGGGAATATTGCAGTCCGACTCGACATACATGCCGCCTGCCGGTTCAAACTGCCCGCTTTTCACCTTTTCCCGGACGCGGGCAAACAGATCCGGATAATATTCTTCCAGCGTTTCAAACAGATAAGCCTGCGTATGTGTATATTTCAGCGCCGGGTACCGGTCCATCAGCTCCAGCTGGATCAGACAGGTGCGGGCGTTTTTCTGGATCGCGTGCTTCCGCTGCCAGTAATAGGCGATGTCCAGATGGCTGTGCGCCACCAGGGCGACGGAGCCCGATCCGCGGTACAGGTGATTGGCGTACAGTTCACGGGCAATGTATTCCCGCGCTTCCCGCATGCCCGCGCCGGTGTTCCAGTCCACCAGGTTCAGCGCGTGATACAGCCGGTCGGACACCAGCGCGCAGTAATCCTCGTCAAATTCGCCGCCCGTCAGGATATTGTAGAAAAGCATCGCATCCTGATAAAGCGCGGAAGCCTCCTCGTCCGGAAGAACAAAAAAGGCGCCCTGGAATACCTGGCGGCAGCCCTTGAAGCGCATGGTGTCCTCATTCCGGTCGTCATCCGGCTTGGAGCGGTTATATCCCTCGATATCAAAAACATAGCGCCCCCCCTCCGCAGGCGGAAGCGTCATGGTTTCCCGATTGGGATCAATGCCCCCGTGCAGGCGTCCGTTCACCCTTACCAGCATCTCCCCCGCTGTGGTGAGCCTGAGACGCAGGCCGTTTGCCCCGTCCATGCCGCGAGGCGCAGCGGCCTCCGCGTGGAGGAACGCGGTCCCGTCCGGGGTAAAGTATTCGTCTCCCTGATGAAGCGGCCGGGGCTCCGCGTCATACATCACATAGCTGTTATCGCCCGTCTGCCGGCCCTCGCGCACCGTCCAGCCGGTAATTTCCCATTCCTGGGCGATCAGCCTTTTTTTCAGCCAGCCGATACGCACCCGGGTCCACTCATCCGGAAGCATGGATCGGCGGATGACTTTCACATGCGCCATTTTTTTCGCTCACTTTCTCCACAGAAACGGTTCCCGCTTCGCCAAAAAGCGAATGTCTATATCCAGTTCCTGCTTTGCTTTCATCTGCGCCCATCGAAGGCATCTGTCCAGCGCCGCGCAGTGCGCGCACTCGCCCCTGGCGGTCACATCCACCGTTCCGCCGTCGATGGCCGTCCATTCCAGCCAGCCGCCGTCCGCCCTTACGCGGGAAGCGATCTCACGCTCAAACCATGCTTTCACTTCCATCGGGGTCCTCTTTCCTCCGGATCGATAGTCCGGCGCGGTCCCGGAGTTTTCCGCTGTGAAGAGGGGCTGCCGCGAAAAACGCGGCAGCCCCCGGCGTCATGTGTTGTCGTCAGTTGCCGGCATACCATGCGTTGGCCTCGTCCGTCAGCGTCTGTCCGCCGGCGTCCAGCCAGGTCTGCACATAAGCATCCCATTCGTCCAGCGGCTTTTCACCGCGGATCATGGCCACCCAGGCCTCGTCACGGATGGTGTTCAGTTCCGCAAAGAGATCGTTGCTGGGCAGGGTCACGGTCACGGCATCCTGAATGTAACTGTTGTACTGATCCTTCTTGAACCAGTTCAGACGGTTCGCGATGGTCACGTCGTTGTAGAAGGCCAAGTCGTAGCCCAGCTTGGAGAAGGCGCGGTCGGCGCCGTACAGGCTGCGGCAGCCCCACACGCCAACGGCGTTCAGGTCTTCGTTGCCCATCAGGCGCTTGATGGTGCCGTTCTCATTCTTCTCGTAATGCACGCCTTCGATACCGGCAAAGGCAGTCATATACAGTTCCTCGTCCGTGGCGAAGGCGTCCAGGATCTTGAAGATCAGCGCCAGCTTCTCATCGGACATTGCGGCATTGTACACCGCGCTCTCGCTGACAGCCACGGGCGTGCCCACCATCCAGCCGTAATCGCCGTTGGGGCCGGCCGGCCAGGGGCCGTATACGAAGGTGGAGCCTTCGCCGTTCACAGCCCAGTATTCCTGCGCGCAGCGGCCGCCGTCGTCACCCAGGACTTCCTTGAGGCGGTAATGGTCGATGGAGGCGTTGGCGGAAACGCCGTACAGCCCGGTCACCATGCCGTGGGAGATGGCCCAGTAGCTGCCTTCCACGGATTCCTTGCCGGCCACGAATTCGGGATCGATCAGCTTGTCGGCATACATCTTAGCCAGGATGCCGATCACTTCTTTGGCTTCGGGCGTTACGTCGCTGTTGACCAGCACGCCGTCCCGATTGACCCAGTAGGACGTGCTGCCGCTGAAGCCGATGCCCAGGCCATAGGCGCCGAACAGCGCCTTCATGGCGGTGATGGAGCAGCCGTAGGTGTCGTCCTTGCCGTTGTTGTCGGGGTCTTCGGTGGCGAAGCGTCCCATCAGGGCAACGAATTCATCCACGGTCTTGGGCAGCTGATCCTCGGTGACGCCCAGCTTATCCAGCCAGTCGCCGCGGTAGATCAGGGTCTTGTAGGGCATGGAGCCGTCGGGCTTAAAGGAGGGGAGCACGATCATTTCGTCGCCCTTCATGGCCGCCTTCCACCAGGCATCCACGTCGCCGGCCAAATCGCCGTAGGCAGCGCCGCCCGTGATGAATTCATACACGGCCGGGGCATTCTCCTGGAAGAATTCCTTGCTCCAGGTTTTGATCACGCCCTGATCGTAATAGGTGTTGAGCATGGTGGCGCTCTGTGCCAGGAACACGTCCGGCGCGGTGCCGCCGTTCAGGCGCGTGTTCAGGATGTCAGCGTAGTTCGCCTGCTCGATGTAGACCACTTCGATGTCCACGTTGATGCCATGCTTTTCCAGCAGCATCTGCTCCACCAGGGGAGTAATGACGTCCTTCTCGTTGTCGACCGGCCCGAACATGTAGCTCGCAACCGAGATCTTCACAGGCTCGTCATCGGCCAGCGCCGCGGGAGCAAGCCCGATGACCATCATCGCGGCAAGCACCAGTGCCAGAATACGGATACCTTTCATAGCAAAACCTCCTTATATTTTTTGAAAGGATTTCATCCTTTCAAAGATCCGATCATGATCCCCTTGACGAAGAACTTCTGCACGAAGGGGTACGCGCACAGAATGGGCAGCGTGGTCACGTAAATGCAGGCGGCTTTCAAGCCCTCGGACGAAACCACAGATTCCATTTCCGCGGCGCTGGCCGCGGCGCTGGTATCCAGGATTTCCTTGCTGCCGGTGATGATGATCCGGCGAAGCACGATCTGGAGGGTGAATTTCGTGTCGTCCGCGATGTAGATCAGCACGTCGAACCAGCTGTTCCAGTGGCCCACCACCAGCCACAGCGCCACCGTGGCCAGGATCGGCTTGGACAGGGGCAGGATGATCTGCAGGAAAATCCTGAACCGGCCCGCGCCGTCGATCAGGCAGCTTTCCTCGATCTCCTCGGGCAGCGACTGGAAATAGTTCCGCATGATGACCAGGTTGTAGGCGCTGATGAAGCCGGGCAGGATCATGGAAGCGTAGGTGTCCAGCAGCCCCAGCTTTTTGACGACCAGATAGGTGGGGATCAGGCCGCCGGAGAAAAACATGGTGAAAACAATGAACAGCGTCCAGAAGGTGCGATGGGGAAAAAAGCGCTTGCTGAGCACATACGCGCCCATGGCGGTGAAAAACAGCTGCAGCACCGTGCCCACCACCGTGCGGATCAAAGTGTTTTTATATCCCAGCCAGATATACCGGTTGCCGATCACGCGGGTGTAATTATCCAGCGTGGCCTCCTTCGGGTAAAGCAGCAATCCACCCTTGGTGGCGATATGGCTGGGGGAAAAGCTCAGGTTCAGCAGATGCCAGAACGCGATCACGATGGTCGCGCTCAGCATCGTCAGCAATACGTAAATGATCGCTTTCCCAAGGGAAAACCTCGTTTTCACCACGTTTCGCCGCCCCCTTACCAGATGCCCTCACCGCTGATGCGGCGGGTGATCAGATTGGTTCCGAACACCAGGATAAAGGCAATCACATTCTTGAAGAGGCCGACCGCGGTGGCCAGGGAATATTTCATATCCCCCATGCCGTAGCGGTACACATACGTGTCGATGATATCGCCGGTCTGGTACACGGCGCTGTTGTACAGGTTGAACACCTGATCGAAGCCCGCGTCCATGATGGAGCCGATGCTCAGGATCAGCATCACCACGATGGTGCTGATCAGGGACGGGATCGTGATGTACCTGGTGCATTGCCAGCGGGTGGCGCCGTCCACCGTGGCCGCCTCGTACAGCGCCTGATCGATGCCGGAGATGGTCGCCAGATACAGAATGGACGACCAGCCCACGTTTTTCCAGATGTCCGTCACGATCAGCGTGCCGCGGAAATAGTGGTTGTCTCCCAGAAAATAGATGGACTTCTGCACCCCGAATACATCCCGCAGCACCGCGTTCACCGCGCCGTTATTGGGCGAGAGCAGCTGCTGGAACATGCCGGCCAGCACCACCCAGCTGAGGAAATGGGGCAGGTAAGTGATGGTTTGAATCGTTTTCTTGAAGCGTGCGTGGCTGACCTCGTTCAGCATCAGCGCCAGGATGATGGGGGCGGGGAAGCCGAACAGCAGCTTCAGGCCGCTGATGGTCAGCGTATTGGTCACGGATCGGGCGAACGTGGGCGTCATGAACGCCTTGGTAAAATTCCCTATGCCGACCCACGCGCTTCCGAACATGCCATACTTGATTTTGTAGTCGTTAAAGGCGATCACGATGCCGGCCATCGGGATATACTTAAAAATCACAAAAAAAACAATAACAGGAAGAAACATGAGCACCAGCTCATAGTGTTTCTTGTAGCCGTAAAGCCCGCTCTGCGCTTTTTTCCGTTGCAGGGAACGCATGCCTTGTCCGTTCACAGTAAGGCCTCCCCTGTTTTGTTTCAAATTGTTCAACTGATTCATCATACATAATTATACAACGATCAGGCGTTCCGAAAAGTGCCATGCTGAATGTAAAATGTGCAAAAACTAAGTTTACGGAACGCGGCGCGTAATCAGGGCTTGCGGAATCCTTTGCGGTATTTTTGCGGAGCGACCCCGTAATACTTGCGAAAAGCGCGGGTAAACGTGCTGGAATCCGTATATCCGCAGGCATAGCAGACCGCGTCGTTGGGCAGGCCGATGTTCAGTTGCGTCACGGCGTACTGCATCCTCTGCTGAATAATATACTGGTAAGGGGTGTATCCCGTCTCTTTCCGGAACAGGCGGATGAAATAGTTGGGGTGATAGCTGAACAGCGCGCTGAGCTGTTCGATGGTCATTTCCTCGGAAATATGGCTGACGATGTACTGCTGCACCTGTGTCAGCATCCGGGAATTCTGGATAAAGTGCTCGTTCCCCTTGAGGAACAGGGCAAACGCTTCCGCCAGCTGCTCCAGCAGCTCGATTCTTTTTTCCGAAATCGCTTTCTGAACGGCCAGGATCATTTCATGCAGGCAGCTGTCTTCCGGCACGTCCAGCTCGATCAGTCCGTTGACGCGGTATTGGCTGAAAACCACATGCAGATAGGTGCAGGTGAAATCCAGCGCCGGATTGCGCCGCACGCGATACTGTTCCGTGGAGGGCAGCGCGTACAGGTATCCGGGTTTCATGCTCCGCCTTTCCTCGGCGGATTCATATGTCACATCCCCGCTGATCACATAATAGATCCGGGAATAACCGGCGGGCACCTCCTCGTTCAGCTCCCAATTCGGTTTCACCGTGGTGTTGCCATATTCTATCAGCATGTCAAACGCCTCCGTCACACACGGATATTATACCAGCTTTCCGTCAAAATGTAAAGAATTGATTCGTATCGGTATCGTCCGTTCCGCGTTTGGGGCTGTCTTCATCTTATTTTTTGCATATAATGCGCTTGTTCCTGCACTTTGTTTCAAATGCGGTTTTCTTACAATAATAAAAGAGAGATGAAAGAAATAAACGCCTTGAGAATACGGATGGGAGGCTTTTCAAAATGAGAGGTTACTATTCCTGGGACGACAGGCACCTGATGGATGATCTGCCCGTTGAGTTCCTGTACACGCAGGTTTACCGGCAGTATACGGGCGCTCCGCTTTCCCTTCGCGAGCTGAAATGCCTGGAGGTCGCGCTTCCCGCCGCCGCCGCTCCGATCCGGGAAGGGGATCTGCTCGTCGGCCGGCGCGTTTTCCATCCGCTGGGCGTCGCTCCCAGCTACTGGAACGACGATTGGGACGGGCTGGACAACGTTTCCTTCTACGCGGATTTCGGCCGCCTGGAGCGGGTCATGAACCGTCCTTCCCAGACGGAGGAGGGCAAAGCCGCCATCGCGGAACTGATCGCGTTTTGGAAAAAGGAAAACGTCAACGGCAAGGTCCGCGCGAAATTTGATGAAGTCATGCGCCGTGAAATGCCCAGCGACCTCTGGGCATCCGAATCCGGCGTGATTTTCGGTCTTTATCGGCTGGTTTTTTCCCAGCTGGATTACGACAAGCTGGTGCGTATCGGCCTGCCCGGCCTGAAGGCGGAAACGCTGGCGCGGCTGGAGGACGCCTCCCTTTCCGACGATCAGCGGGCGTTTTTGGCGTCGCTTGCTTCGCTGGTGGATCTGCTGCTGTCGATCCTCGCGCGGTATGAAAGCGATCTGCAGGATCAGCTGCGCGCGGGCGCGGACCCGGCGTGGCTCCGTCCGATCCTGGAAAGCCTGGCCCGGATTCAAAGCGGCCCTCCCCAAACCTTCCGGGACGCGCTTCAGCTGGTGTGGTTCTATTCCGCCATGACAGGCGGCCGGGATTTCGGCCGGATGGACGTTTATCTGGGCGATCTGTACGTGCGGGATCGGGAGAGCGGGCTCCTGTCCGAGGAAGAGGCCATTTCGCTTTTGCTTTCCTTTTACCGCCTGATGCTGGATACGGATACCCGGGACGGACGGATCGTGATGGGCGGCCTGGGCCGCCGGAACCCGGAAAACGCGGATCGGGTGTCCCTGGCGATCATGAAAGCCGGCATGCGGTTCAGGGAGCTGAAGCCGGAGTTTTCGCTCCGCGTGTACAAAGGCCTTTCCAAGGAAGTGATGGATCTGGCCTACCGCATGCTGGAGGACGGCATGACCTATCCTCTGCTCTTTAACGACGAGGCTTCCGTTGCCTCCGTGGAGCGCACCATGCATGTTTCGCCTCAGGAAGCGGAGCAGTACGGCTTTTTCGGCTGCGGGGAATATGTGCTGGGCCACCGCAGCATCGGAACGCCCAACGATATCATCAACCTGGCTAAGGCGCTGGAGGTGACGCTGCACCGCGGGGTGGATCCCGTCCGGGGCTGTCCCCATGGCCTGGATCTGGGCGCGCCGGAGGATTTTGATACCTTTGAAAAGCTGATGGGCGCCTATCAGCGGCAGGTGGAATACTTTACGGAAATCGCTGCCCGTCATCAGCGGCTGGTATACGACACGGTGCGGGAAAACGGCGCGATGCTGATGATGAGCCTGCTGATGGACGACTGCGTCGCGCGGGCGAAGCCGCTACTTTCCGGCGGGGTCAGGTATCTTGCCGGCACGTATGAAACGTACGGCAACACCACGGTGGCCGACAGCCTGACCGCCATCCGCGAAGTGGTCTACGAAAAAAAGCTGCTCTCTCTCCGGGAACTGGTCGGCATCCTGGACGCGGATTTTGAGGGGCATGAGGCGCTGCGCCGCCAGCTGCTTCGCTGTCCGAAATTCGGCAACGACGATCCCGTGGCGGACGAAACGGCGCACAGGGTGAACACCCACGTATTTGAAACGGCCGCCCGCCAGGCCAAGGCCCAGGGGCTTTCCTCCTATCTGGTGGTCATGATCAACAACGGCGCCAACGTCGATCTGGGCAGATTCACCCTGGCCACGGCGGACGGCCGGCATGCGGGCACTTATCTGTCCAACGGCAACAATCCCATGGCCGGCATGGACCGCAGCGGCCTGCCCGCCATGCTGCGATCCCTGGCCTCCACGCGGATGGACCTCACCGCCGGAACGGCCCAGAACCTGAAGCTGAGCAGGAACCTGTTCACCAGGCACGCCGACGCCGTGGAAGATCTGATCCAGACCGCCTTCGACCTGGGCATCCTGTCGCTGAACATCAGCGTGATGGATCGGGGCGAGATGGAGGACGCCATGATCCATCCCGAATTGCATCAGAACCTGTTTGTGCGTGTGGGCGGTTTCAGCGCGCGCTTTGTCAACCTGGACCCGGGCACGCAGGCGGATATGCTGGCCCGCGCCCTCTACTGAGACGGAATGCTATGAACGGAATCATCGGCGATATCATTTCCATGTCCGTCAACGACGGTCCGGGCATCCGCACCAGCGTGTACCTGAAGGGATGCCCGCTGCGCTGCGCTTGGTGCCACAATCCGGAAATGCAGCGGGGCCATCCGCAGGCGATGGTGCTTCCATCCCGGTGTACGCACTGCGGGGCCTGCCGGGTCTGCCCCTCGGGCGCCCGGGGAGAGGCGGGGGAATACGATTCCTCCCGCTGCGCCGGATGCGGGCTGTGCGTGTCCGTATGCCCCGCGGAGGCATGCCGGATCAGCGGCGCGATCATGAGCGCCGGGGAAGCGCTGCGCCGCATCCTGCCGGACAAGCCCTTTTTCCGGCAGCGCGGCGGCGTCACCATCAGCGGAGGAGAGCCCCTGCTCCAGGCGGATTTTGTGCTGGAGCTGGCCTCCCTCCTCCGGGAAAACGGCATCGGCGTCATGCTGGAAACGTGCGGATACGCGCCCTGGACGGCCATCGGGCCGCTGCTTCCGCTGATCGACTGTTTTCTGTACGACTGGAAAATCACCGATCCCGAAGCCCATCTTAGGTGGACCGGCAAGGATAACCGGCTGATCCGGGAAAACCTGTACATGCTGCACAGCCGCGGCGCATCCATCGTGCTGCGCTGTCCCGTGATCCCCGGCGTGAACGATACGCCCTCCCATTTTGAGGGGATCGCGGCGCTGCTTCGGGAGCTTCCCGGTATCCGGCGGGCCGATCTGCTGCCCTATCACGCCCTGGGCAACGACAAGCGGATGCAGCTGGGCCTGAAAAAGGACGGCTTTCAGCAGCCCGCCGAGGAAACCGTACGGCAATGGCACAGGCGGCTTTCCGCGCTGTGTCCGGTGCCGGTCTTTCTGTGATTCTTTTTCGCTCGGGATGGCCGCGGACCTGATCCGCACGGAGGAAAGAAATGAGCACGCCGGCCTGCCTTCCGGACTTCTCCTGCAGCGACGATACGCTGAACCGCGCCTTCCGTCTGGCGCTGGGGGCTTTTGCCATCAACACAAAGCGCGTTTCGTCCGGCCTGCTGACGGACCCGCAGCCCTGCCTGATGGCCGGGCTGGATTATCCGTCCCCCTGGACGAGGGACGCGGCGATCAACGTGTATTTTGCCGCCGCCCTGCTGTCCCCTTCTCTCGCCCGGAACACCCTCCTTTCCGTATTGGAAACGCGCGGCGGGGAAACCGTGATCGGCGGCCAGTACTGGGACCGGATCATCTGGGCGCTGGGCGCGGAACGCCTTTGGGAAACGACGGGGGATCGTTCCTTTGCCCGCCTTGCCTTCGGTGCGATCCGCAGGACCATGGAAATCTGCCTGCAGGAAGAATACGATCCTTCCGACGGGCTGTTCCGCGGCCCCGCCGTATACGGCGACGGCGTCTCCGCTTACCCCATCCGTTACCGGAACGCTTCCCTTTCTTCTTCCATTCTGCGCTGGAGCGCGGAGCATCCGGATCTCCGCGTTCCCATCGGCGGCGGCATCCCCATGAAGGCTCTGTCCACCAACTGCATATACGAACACGCTTTTCGCGTGCTGGCCCGCCTGGCTGACGCCCTGGGCGAGGATGCCGCGCGTTTTTCGGCGCAGGCGGAAGCGCTGAAAGACGCCGTCAACCGCTCTTTCTGGAATCCGGATACCGGCCTGTACGATTATTTGCAGGGAGAATGCGACGCCCAGGAAAGCCTGGGGCTGGCTTTTGCCATTCTGTTCGGGATCGCCGACAAAAACCGGGCGCGGTCCATTCTGGAGCACGCGCACGTGACGGAGCATGGCGTCCCGTGCGTGTGGCCGCCCTTTCCGCCCTACGCCGCATCCGGCTTCGGACGGCACTGCGGCACCGTATGGCCCCATATCCAGGGCTTCTGGGCGCTGGCGGCGCTTCACGCCGGCCGCGGCGACCTGTTTTCCCGGGAGCTTTCTTCCCTCGCCGGCCACGCCGTCCGGGACGGACAGTTTGCGGAAATCTTTCATCCGCAGGACGGCCGCATCTATGGCGGGATCCAGGAAGGCGGCGGGAAATACCTGGAATGGCGGTCCTGCGCCTGGCAGACCTGGAGCGCGCTGGCGCTGCTGGCCATGGTGCTCTACGGTGTCTTCGGCCTGGACGGGGAAGGTACACCCGGGCAGGCGTTCCTGCCGGAACACGTGGCTTTTGCTGAGCTGACCGGCCTGACGGTCCGCGGCAGGGAGCTGCATCTCACCGCCGGAAAGCGCTGACGGTCCGCGCCGCCGTTTGCTGATGGGCTGCATGCCCACGGCGGCCGCCGCACACCGGAAAACGAACTGAGCATCTGCGGGGAAACAAAATATGAAGATACTGGGCATCGATTTGGGTGGATCCAGAGTCAAGCTGGCGATCGTGGACGCGGGCTGCGTGGAGGAAATAAAAATCTTTCCCATCCGCTGCGACGCGCCTGTGCGGAGCGTGCTGAAGGCCGTGGAAGACCAGGCAGTCAGCATGGCCGGGATCGCCGGCTGCCGGGGCATTGGCTTTGCGTTTCCCGGCATCGTGGACATGGGGAAGCAGCGGGTTCTGTGCAGCAACGGCAAATATGCGGACGCGGCGGAAACTGACTTTGCTGGCTGGGCCAGGGAACGGTTCGGGCTGCGGCTGATCCTGACGAACGACGCCGCTGCCGCCCTCTGCGGAGAAATGGCCTACGGCGCGGGCCGCGGCTGCGACAGCGCGGTGCTTATGATGGTGGGCACCGGGATCGGCACGGCCGCCTGCTCGCAGGGCCGGGTACTGACGGGAAAGCACGGCACCATGGGCATCCTGGGAGGGCATATCGCCATTTCGTTCGATCACCCCCGGCCATGCACCTGCGGCAACGTGGGCTGTCTGGAAGCCTACGCCGGCACCTGGGCGCTGCCGGGCCTCGCGCGCGAGCATCCGGGGTTTGGGCAGAGCATGCTGAAGAACGCGGAGCGCATTGATTACCGGGCTCTGGCCGCGGGCTGTGAAGCGGGAGACGCCGTATGCGGGGATGTGTTCCGCAACGCCTGCCGCGCCCTGTGCGCCGGGGCGGCCAATCTGGTGCACGCCTACGATCCCGAACGGCTGATCCTCAGCGGCGGCGCCGCCCACATTGGCGCGCTGCGGACGGCCATCCAGGAGCATTTGGACCGATACTGCTGGACCCCCTGGGGCCATGTGCGCGTCACATCCGCGGAGAATCCGGAAGCGTCTGTAGCGCTGGGGCTGTCCAGCCTGTTTGAAAAGAGGGAAAACGGTGCGCTGTCAGAGCAATTATGATTTGTTTCCGCGAATCCATGTGGAAACAAACGAAAAGGCGTATGCCCGGGCGGGCTGGGACGCTGTGGGCCGGGAACTGCGGGACGCGGTCCGGGCCCGCGGCGCGGACCGTACAGTGCTGTGCGTGGATTGCTATCATGGCGTATGGGAGCGGGAAACGCTGGCGCAGCTCAGGGATCTGCTCCGGCCGGACGCGGTGTTTTGTGCCGGCGACGCGCAGATCAGCAGGGAAAAGGCGCTGGATATGCTGCGCTTCCATATCACGGACGACCGGGTGTTCGGCGTGATGTCCCATCATCGGCTGGCGGATTTTTTTGAGCCCGAAAAGGAAGCCGCCATGCGCCGAACCATCGCCGGGGCAAAGGGGCTGGTGCTGGTGTTCGGCGTGGGCGCGGCGCGCCTGTGCCGGCCGGATATCCTCGTTTATGCGGACATGGCCCGGTGGGAAATCCAGCTGCGCTTCCGTTCCGGCCGTCTGGCCAATTGGCTGGATCAGAATGAGCAGGAAGATTTTCTGCGCAAGTACAAGCGCGCCTTCTTTATCGACTGGCGGGTGCTGGACCGGCACAAGCAGGAATTGTTTTCCCGCATCGATTACGTGCTGGACACCAACGATTCTTCCATCCCCAAGCTGATGACGGGCGACGCTTTCCGGCGCGGCCTGGACACTGCGGTAACGCGGCCTTTTCGGCTCAAGCCGTATTTCGATCAGGGTGTCTGGGGCGGTCAATGGATGAAAGAAAAGTTCGGCCTGCCGGACGCGGTCAACTATGCCTGGAGCTTCGACTGCGTGCCGGAAGAAAACAGCCTGCTCCTGGAAGTGGGCGGCATCGTGCTGGAAATACCGGCCATCGATCTGGTGTTTTATCATCCGCGGGAATTGCTGGGGGAAAAGACCCACGCCCGTTTCGGGGCGGAGTTTCCCATCCGGTTCGACATGTTGGATACCATGCAGGGCGGCAACCTGAGCCTGCAGGTGCATCCGCTGACCGAATACATCCAGGATCGTTTCGGCATGCATTATACCCAGGATGAAAGCTATTACCTGCTGGATGCCGGGGAAAACGCCCACGTATATCTGGGGTGCAAAACCGGCACGGAACGGGAGAAGCTGCGCTGCGCCCTGGAAGAAAGCCAAACGACGGGGCGCTTTGACGCGGAGCAGTTCGTGAACGCGCTGCCCGCCCGGAAGCACGATCATTTTCTGATCCCGGGCGGCACGATGCATTGCTCCGGCAAGGATTGCATGGTGCTGGAAATCAGCGCAACGCCCTATATCTTCACCTTCAAGCTGTGGGATTGGGGGCGGCTGGGCCTGGACGGCAGGCCGCGTCCGATCCATATCGAACATGGCATGAACAGCCTGCAATTGGACAGGGACACGGAGTGGGTGATGAAAAACCTGGTTGGCCGCGTGGAAACGCTGCATCAGGATGAACATGTGACAGAGGAGCGCACCGGGCTGCATGAGCGGGAATTCATCGAAACGCGGCGTCATTGGTTCAACGCGCCGGTCCTGCACGACACCCGGGATAACCTGAACGTGCTGAATCTGGTGGAAGGGCGGGAAGCCCTGGTGGAGAGCCCCACGGGCGCGTTTGCGCCTTTTCCCGTCCATTACGCGGAAACGTTTATCGTGCCCGCGGCGGTGGGGCCCTACACGATTCGTCCCACGGCGGACATCGGGAAGTGCAAAATGGCGACCATCAAAGCATTTGTGCGCGTCTGACGCAAAAATCGGCGGGGCGCTTGCGGCCGGCCCGTTTCAGGCGGTCAGGACGCCCCGGGGCGCTGTTTGATGGAGCGGGCTGATACCAATTCGAATCAAAACATTCAACAATCCATTTGCGGCCATTCATGCATTTGACCGTTTCATCGGTCCAATCCCTCATTTCTGAATCCCATCGCGCGAAGCCGCTTCCAGATCTGTCCGATGGGATGCATTCCAGGTATATCAGGAGTCGGATACGAAAGCCGCTCATCAGGATAATGACAAACGTGAAAACATGTGGTAATATAAGAAAGCAACAACGGATATGCCGGTCGCCGGCCTGCGTATGACCTGGCCCGAGGCGTTTACCGAAATAAAGGGCGCCGTGATGGCGGACGGCGTCAGCTATCTGGATCACGGGATCTACTATGCCTACTGGTATTATTGCGCTGCGGCCCCCGACGAAGCCCGGCAGCTGATCGCCAAAGGATCGCAAAGGCTCAAGTCGGATTTTATGTTCTATACGTTCTCCATCGGAAATGATATGGGTGTTTCCGAAAACGTCGGGCTGCTGAACGATCAGGGGTTCAGCATCCAGGCGGAGGACCTGGTGCTGCTCGGGGAATTGGACAATTGGAAGTTCTATCTGTGCATGGCGTTCAACCCGGATTTTGCCGATCTTGTGGAGCCGGAATACGCGGAGGAGTACGCCTCCCTGTGCGGCATGAAGGATGAAATCGCGGCCGCTTTCACCTGCTATGTTCCGTTTAACGAATACGGCGACCCGAGCAGCCGGGTCATCCGAATCACCGGGGAGGATCTGGACGGCCATCCGGTTTCCCTGGAGGAATTATGCGGCGGGCACGCGGTCTCTCTGGTCAACGTCTGGGCGACCTGGTGCGGGCCCTGTATCAGTGAACTTCCTGAATTGCAGGCGATCTATACCCGGAATCTGGAAAACGACTGCGGCGTGATCGGCCTGATGATCGATCAGGATATCGAAGAGGCCAGGGCTTTGATCAGCGAAAACGGGATCACGTATCCGATCATCCTCGTTCCGAAGGAATTCGCTATGGTCTTCCCATACAGCGCGATTCCCACCACGTTCTATGTGAACCGCGGCGGATTGTTCCTGGAAACCAAGTTTACCGGGGCTTATCCGGAAATGTATGAGGACGTGCTGCTGGCGCTTCGGGATCTGCAATAACCGGATTTTCGCGCGGGAGAAGTATGCGCCCGTACCCAAATAGCTGGCGCTGTTTATCGAGCCGGCAAAGCTGAAAAAGCGGGAAAAGAAGGCGGACACAGAGGAAAGCCGCTGATGCTAAGCTACCGGATTCGATACAGTCCCATGAAGGGGTAACAGTGCAGAAAGCGGCTTGATATAAGGCTTCTCCGTTATGGACAGGCCTTTTTCTTTCAGAGTCTCAATGGACACCGTGCTCTTGTCCTCACGCTCATATTCACCCTTGTGTGGGCAGGTGGCGCAGGGAGCATGGTTGCCGTCTTTGATTTTCGGGCAGACTTTTTTCGTGCCGTCTGGTTGCGGAACCAGGCATCGGGAGTGACGGTTGGGGCCGAGCTTTTCATCCAGCAACTCATTGACTGCCGCATCAAACACCTGCTGGCTGATCGTCTCTTGATCCGTTGGGACGGGCACGAACATCACGGTGTAGGATGCTGGAGATGCTGGCGAAGTTCAGGAGTGAAGGACTTGTACAATAACTCTGAAATGCGGAGGACGGTAAATTGATTGGATTTCACAAAACGACGGAAGAAGAAAAGTACGCTATCTGCGATTGGAAATATGGAGGCGAGTATGCTATATACAACAACCCGCCTTATGAAGAGCAAGTAAAAATGCATCGGGGTTTTGCCAATCCGAAAAACAACTTCTATTCATGCATGGATGAAGGCAGACTGATTGGATATATCAATCTGATCGAAGAAGAGACAGAGGTCTTCTTTGGAATAGGCGTAAATCCTAACTTCTGCGATCAGGGATATGGTCAGCAGATGAGCAAGAAAGCATGCGAACTGGCTCACCAGTTGTATCCCGGAAAGCCGGTTTATCTGGAAGTGCGGACATGGAATATGCGTGCTGTCAGATGTTATGAGAAAGCTGGTTTCCATATTGTTGGAGAGCCGATTAAGCAAACGACACCTATCGGTGAAGGCACGTTTTTCCATATGGTAGCGAATTGATTTATCGGGTCATCCATAGCGAGAGGAGGTGCAGGCGCATGGTGAAACCCGTATCGTTTAAGGGGTTTCAAAAGGGGTTTCAAGGGGTTTCACTTAGGGGTTTCAGGGGGGTTCAGATTTTCCTCTGGGAATTATGTGTTTGTATCAAATGCCTCAGCTTAGGGGAAAGCAAGACGTGGTATTTGATACAATTTAACGATTACCCTCTCAGGGGTGTCGTTTAGGCTTCAGGGGTGTCGGTTTTCAGGAACCGGCATAATCTGTATTATGGCAGACGTGGAAATCGAAGTTTGGTGGTGGCGATAAATGGACGAAATAAAAATAAATGATAAGATCAGTTACATTGCATCCTCTGAAAACCCTCTCTCTGCAGAAATTGGGATTATTCGAGATAACGGCGTCACTTGGCTCTATGATGTGGGCAACGGAGAGAATCATATAACTGATTTGGATGGAGGCTATAACATAGTTTTGTCTCACTTTCATCAGGACCATATTGGAAATATTAATAAGATTCAAACCAGGGAACTCTACTTATCAAAAGAAACGTATGAATATATTTCCAAAGGGAAAATTGTGTGTGGAAGCCTCTATATCGGAAATCTGCATATTTTTCCCTTACCTTCCAGCCATACAAAAGGCAGTTTGGGCTTGGAAGTAGACAATACTTATGCATTTGTGGGCGATGCACTTTACAGCAAAGTGAGAGATGGCTGTTATATATACGATGCCCGGCTTTTGCAGGAAGAAATAGCGGTTTTGAAAAAACTAAACGCTACCTTCTTGTTAGTCAGTCATTTTGAGGGGTTTATTCGAAGAAAAGAAGATGTTATAGCAGAACTGGAAATGATTTACGAAATGAGAGAGCAAAACGACACGGAAATAAAGGTAAAAATTGATACAGAATAACAAATTCCAGTTTATACTATTCTCGTTCTAAAACACAATTAGCAAAGAGTGACATAAGAACAGGAGGACGAGGCAGGGGCCTGCGCTGCCCCTGAACCCCGCGCCAGGGAAAACCTGCGAGAGTATGCACCGTTTTAGGGCTCGCATGATGTTCCGTGCGAAGCCCGCAAGAAGGGATTGACATTTTTCCCATCCCCGCATATAATATCCCTGAGCGAAGAACGGGAAAAAAGCCCGGAACCGGCTGTGGAAGAGAGGGCGCGTCATCGGCTGCAAGCGCGCCTCACAGGCCCCAGGCAGTGCCCCCGGGAGCTGCGCGGCAGAACATGAGTGAATCAGTATGCCCCGCCGTGGCCGCCGCGTTAAGGCGATGCGAAAAGCAAGAGTGGATTTTTCAGCGGCATGCCGTTCTCTGGAGGAGAAGGGCATGTTTTTTTGCAGGAAGGAAGGTTTCATCATGTTCGACGCCCTGAAGCGGGAAATCGACGCCGTCATGGCCCGTGACCCTGCCGCGCATTCCCGGGCGGAGGTGTTTTTCTGCTACCCCGGCTTCATCGCCGTGCGGCGGCACCGCCGCGCCCATAAAGCATATTTGAAAGGCCACTTCTTTTGGGCCCGGCTCATCAATTTCCACACCTATCGGAAAACCGGCATCGACATTCATCCCGGAGCCACCCTGGGGAAAAATGTGTTCATTGATCACGGCACCGGCGTGGTGATCGGCGAAACCGCCGTGGTGGGCGACAACTGCACCATTTACCAGGGATCCACGCTGGGCGGCACCGGCAAGGATACCGGCAAGCGCCATCCCACCCTGGGCAACGGCGTCACCGTAGGCGCGGGCAGCAAGGTGCTGGGGCCCATCGTCATCGGAAACCACGTGAAGATCGGCGCCGGGGCCATCGTGCTCAAGGACGTGCCGGACCGATGTACCGTTGTGGGCAATCCGGGCCGAATCGTCCGCGGGCCCGCCCTTCGCCCGGATATCGACCTCAACCATGGGGATCTGCCCGATCCCATGCTGGAAAAGGTGGAGGCCATCGAAGACAAGCTGGAACAGCTGGAGCAAATGGAAATGGAAAACGAAGCGTCGCCCCACAATTGCGCCGCCTGTCCCCGAGCGGACTGTCCGGACAGAAAGGAAAAAGCAGAGGGCACCTGATCAGCTGAGGGCTGAACAGGTCCGGCGGCGGATGGAAATGATGAAGGCGGGCTCCTGTCCTTCCTCGCTCCGTCCTCCGCCTCCTCTCCCCTTTTTCCGCTTTCGCTATCAGCTTCATTCATCATCATCCGAAGGAGGAATCCGTTATGCAGATCTACAACAGCCAAACCCGCAAAAAAGAGGAATTCGTGCCCCTGCATCCCGGCAAGGTGGGCATTTACGCCTGCGGCCCCACGGTATACGATTATTTCCACATCGGCAATGCCCGGCCCTTCATCACCTTCGACGTGCTGCGCCGGTATTTCGAGCATCGGGGGTACGAAGTGACCTTCGTACAGAACTTCACCGACATCGACGACAAAATGATCAAGCGGGCCAACCGGGAGGGCATCACCGTCAAGGAGCTGGGCGACCGCTTCATTCAGGAATACTATCACGACGCCCAGTCCCTGGGCATCCGCCCCGCCACGGTGCATCCCCGGGCCACGGAACACATCGGGGAAATCATCCGCCTGGTCAAAACATTGCAGGACAAGGGCTATGCTTACGAGGTCAACGGCGATGTGTACTTCGACGTGGAAAAGGATAAGGGCTATGGCAAGCTCAGCGGCCAGAACCTGGAGGACCTGGAAGCGGGCGCCCGCATCGACGTGGACGACGTGAAAAGGAACCCCGCCGATTTCGCGCTGTGGAAGGCTCAAAAGCCCGGCGAGCCCGCCTGGGATTCCCCCTGGGGCAAGGGCCGGCCCGGCTGGCACATCGAATGCAGCGCCATGAGCATGAAATACCTGGGCGAAACCTTCGATATCCACTGCGGCGGCAAGGACCTGCTCTTCCCCCACCATGAAAACGAGGTGGCGCAGAGCGAGTGCGCCACGGGCAAGCCCTTCGCCCGGTATTGGATGCACAACGGCTTCATCAACATCGACAATGAAAAAATGAGCAAATCTCTGGGCAATTTCTTCACCGTGCGGGACATCGTGAAGGAATACAACCCGGAGGACATCCGCATGTTCATGCTCTCCGCCCAGTACCGCAGCCCGGTGAATTTCAGCCGGGACATGGTGGCCCAGGCCCACGCCTCCCTGCAAAGGCTGTATACCGCCCGGGATCATCTGCTGTTCCTGAAAAAGAACGCGAAGGACCTGCCCCTCACCGCGGAGGAAGAAGCGCTGCTCGGCCGCGTGGCGGAATCCGCCGCCCGGTTTGACGCCGCCATGGACGACGATCTGAACACCGCCGACGCCCTGGGCGCCATCTTCGAAATCGTGAAGGAAGCCAACGTGGGGCTGAACGAAAGCAGCAGCCGCGCGGCAGTGGAAAAAACGCTGCAGACCCTGCTGGAGCTCACCGACGTGCTGGGCTTGCTGATGAAGAAGGCCGAGGAAGGGCTGCCCGCCGAAATCCAGGCGCTGGCGGATGAGCGCGCCCAGGCCCGGAAGGACAAGAACTGGAAGCGCAGCGACGAACTGCGGGACGCCCTGGCCGCCGCCGGCTACACCGTGAAGGATACGCCCCAGGGTCAGAGCATCACCAAAGCGTAACCTGCCGTCCATCAGGAGGGTTTTATGACAGAATACCGCTTCGCCCGGCCGGAGGAGGAACCGCAGATTCTGGATCTGATCGACCTGGTGTTCAGCCAGGGCTCCCGCCCCCACGATTTCCGGAAGCTGCTGCCCAAGGTGTACGCTCATCCGGGCTTCGCCGGTTTCCATGCCGTGGCGGTCCGGGAAAACCGTATCCGCGCCGTGATCGCGATGCTGCCGCTGACGCTGCACTATGCCGGCGGCCTGCTCCAGGGCGGTTATGTCGGGTCTGTGGCCGTGCACAGCCAGAGCCGGGGAGAAGGGCACATGAAAGCCCTGATGCAATTGCAGCTGGACGCCGCCCGGAGCCAATCTTACGATTTTTTAGCGCTGGGCGGCCAGCGCCAGCGCTATGGCTACTTTGGGTTTGAAAACGGCGGAACCGCCCTGACCTTCCGTCTGAACAGCGCCAACATGCGCCATGCCCTGCCGGAAGCGGACCCGGACGCTGTGGCACTGCGGCCCCTGCTGGACGCCGCCGATCCCGCTCTGCTGGGGATCGCCGCCCTGCACGAGGGCCAGCCCTGCTTCTGCCGCCGGGATCCCGCCCGGCTTTTCGATATCCTGCGCAGCTATAACGCCGTGCCCTATGCGGTGGAGGACCGTCCAAGCGGCGCGCTGCGGGGCTATTTCGTCGCTCAGGGCAGTGACATTTCTGAAATGACGCTGACAGACGAGGCGCTTTGCGCGCCGGTGCTGAAGGCCTGGGGCCGGAATCATGCCGGTTTTTCCCTCCGCGTCTGGGATGGGCAAACGGAGCGCGGGGCCTTCCTGCGCTCCGTCGCCGAGGGCTATACGCTGGCGGACGCTGAAATGCTGCGGGTGCTGCATTGGCCCCGGGTGTTGCTTGCCGCGCTGAAATTCAAAAACAGCTATCAGCCCCTGCCGGAAGGGCGGAAGGTCATCGCCATCGAGGGCTGCGGCGCCCTGTGCCTGCTGGTGAAGGCGGGCGAAGCCGCGGTGTTCCCCACCGGGGAAGCGCCCGATCTCACCTTGACCGAGCAACAGGCCATTTCCTTCTTTTTCTCTCCCCTCTCCGCCTTCCTTCAGGCCGATCCCCTGCTGGCGGCTTGGCTTCCCCTGCCCCTGTCGCTGCTGACCGCCGATCAGTTTTAGAACCGGTCCGTCCCGGGATGAATCCGGGCTGGATCAGCGTTTGATCTGTGAAAACACGCTACAAGGAGACTGCGACCCATGATCAAAAAAGCCCTGTCTTACCTGCTGTTTTGCTGCCTGCTGCTGTGCTGCGCTGCCGCTCAGGCCGACGTGTATGTGGATCAGGATCCGCCGGAGGATTGGCAGGAAAGGGATCTGCTGCGCCTGACGGTGTTCCGTACCGGCGAGGGGGACGCCATGCTGCTGCAGGCGGGCGGAGAATGCATGATGATCGACGGCGGGCCCTTTAAGTACCGGGAAAAGCTGCGGGACGCCCTCATTGCGCGGGGCATCGACCATTTCAAATACCTGTTCAGCACCCATCCCCACGACGATCACATCGACGGACTGCGGATGCTGATGAGCTATGACTTTGGGGTGGATGCGTTCATTTCCGTGTTCCCGCAGTCCAACGCCTACGAGAACCAGGTCAAGGCCGTGCGCGTGATCAACCAGAAGGGCATTCCCTACCGGCAGCTCAGCGATGGGGAAACCATCACCCTGGGCGACGCCACGCTGACCGTTTATTTCTGGGACAAGGGCACCTCCATCAACGCCAAGTCCGCCATGACCCGGCTGGAATTCGGCGGCTGCTCCGCCCTGCTGTGCGCCGATATCATCGGCGATACCCAGCGTCATTTCCTCAAATCCCTGGATGCGGAGGTGCTCAAGGCCGACGTGGTGAAGGCCCCGCATCACGGCCTGACCCCCTTCGTCACCGAATTTCTGGACGCTGTGGATCCCGGCTTTGTGTGGGTGACCAATTACAACAACGATCTTGTGAAAAAAATCTCGGGTCAGCTGCGTTACCGGGGGCTGCCCTTCAAATTTTCCGGTGACGGCACCGTGTATCTGGAGTGCGACGGCACAGACTGGTATATTTACCAGACGCTGAAGCAATTCTGAGCCCGCTGCCGGACGGAAGCGGGGCGTATCCGGAGCCTGCTCTTCGGGGACTGTCCCGGACACGGCCCTGCGCGATCCCAAGTGCCATGGCTTCCCGTGGCCCGTGACCTATCCGGATGACGGCCGCCCCGATTTTCAGGCTTCATGCACCATTGATGATGAAAGGACAGTGTTTCGGATGAAAAAAGCAACGATGATCCTGGACAAAGACTTTTCCATTGGCCGGGTGGATCCCCGCCTGTACGGTTCCTTCATCGAGCACCTGGGCCGAGCCGTGTACGGCGGCATTTACGAGCCGGGCCATCCCACCGCGGATGAGAACGGCTTCCGCCGGGATGTGATCGAAAAAGTGCGGCAGTTGAATATCCCCATCGTGCGTTATCCCGGCGGGAATTTTGTGTCCGGCTTCAACTGGGAGGATTCCGTCGGCCCCCGGGAGCAGCGGCCCCGGCGTCTGGATCTGGCCTGGGGCACCACGGAAACCAACGAGGTGGGCCTGCATGAATTTGTGGATTGGGCCCGCAAGGCCGACACCCAGGTGATGTATGCCGTCAACCTGGGCACGCGGGGCCCCGACGCCGCCCGGAACGCGGTGGAATACGCCAACCATCCCAGCGGCAGCTACTGGTCCGACCTGCGCATCAAAAACGGCGCGAAGGAGCCCTTCGGCATCAAGCTGTGGTGCCTGGGCAACGAAATGGACGGCCCCTGGCAGATGGGCAGCAAAACAGCCTGCGAATACGGCCGGGTGGCCAACGAAGCGGCCAAAATGATGAAATGGGTGGACCCCTCCATCGAGCTGGTTGCATGCGGGTCTTCCGGCCATGAAATGCGCACCTACGGCGCGTGGGAATATGAGGTGCTCAGCGAGTGCTATGAGAACGTGGATTACGTGTCCCTGCACCGCTATTACGGCAATCCCACCGGCGACACCCCCGGTTTCCTGGCCCGCAGCATGGATTTGGATGCTTTCATCAAGGAAGTGGTGGCCATCTGCGACGCGGTGGGCGGCAAAAAGCACGCGAAAAAGAAGCTCAATCTGTCCTTTGATGAATGGAACGTGTGGTATCACTCCAATCAGCAGGACCAGGAGGTGCTGAAGGCCGATAAATGGGGCCGGGCGCTGCCGCTGCTGGAGGATGTGTACAATTTCGAGGACGCGATGCTGGCCGGCGCCATCCTGATCACGTTCCTCAAAAATGCCGACCGGGTGAAGGTGGCCTGCCTGGCGCAGCTGGTCAACGTGATCGCCCCCATCATGACCCGGAACGGCGGCGGCGTTTGGGCGCAAACGATCTTCTATCCCATGATGCACGCGAGCAGATTCGGCCGGGGCACGGCGCTGCGGCCCATCGTTTCTTCTCCCGTGTATGATTGCCGCGATTACGAAAAGGTGCCGCTGGTGGACGCAGCCGCCACCCTGGCCGACGACGGCAGCGTGACCATCTTCGCTGTCAACCGGGATCTGAACGAGGATGTTTCGCTGGCGTGCGACCTGCGCGCGTTCGGAACGCTCCGGGCGGCCGAGCACATCGTGCTGCACCATGACGACGTGAAAGCCGTCAACACGGAAGAAAAGCCGGACGAGGTGATGCCGGCACAGGGCGAGCAGGCCGTGCTGGACGGCGGACAGGCCACCGTGAGGCTGCCCGCCCTGTCCTGGAACGTGATCCGGCTGATCAAAGAATAAAAGGCAGAGGCGCAGGATGAGAAGTATATGGATGGCAGCCGTATGGATGGCGCTGCTTTGCCTGATGGGCGCCGCAGCGGCGGAAGGCGCCGATCTTCCCATTCCCAAGTTCAAAGAGGTTTCGGTGCATGATCCATCCGTGATCCGGGCGGAGGACGGCACATTCTACATTTTCGGCAGCCACATGACGGCGGCCAAAAGCGACGATCTGATCCAATGGACCATGAGCAAACCGGCGTTTACAAGGTGATCCTGCACGGACGGGACATCAACAGGACCGAGCATGCCAGCCAAGTGATCACGCTGCTGGACGACGGCACGGTGACCGGTGATCTGACGGGCACGTGGAGCTGCCAGTCGGACGGCGTTTTCCGCTGTCAATTGGACGGCACGGCGTATACCGGCGTGATGACCACGGCGCTGGACAGCAAGGAAAGCGCGTGGGTGACCTGCTTTACCGTCCTGGATCAAACGGGCGTTGCCCTGTGGGGGTCTCACGCGGCACAGGAACAGTAAGGACGAAGGCGAGACGCCGGGGGCATATCCATCAGATTGTCGATCAAGTGCTCCTGGGATGCATCGAAGGGCCGCAGCCCTTCGATTTTTAATCCGCAGGGCCGGCTTAGCCGATCCGGGGCACGGAGCGCCCGGAAAACCTGCCCTTAGCCGGCTTTCGATAGCAGAGTGTCGACACCCTGCGGCGCGGTCCCGCCGCGCCTCCCCTTCTTATCAGAGGTGAATGTCATCATGCGCAGAATCCTTTTGCTGCTCCTGATCCTGCTGCTGATCCCCGGCCTGGCCCGAATGGAAACGCTGGTCTGCGATGCGTCCCAGCCGGTGCATGAAATGAGCGATACCCTCTACGGCCTGTTCTTTGAGGATATCAACCATGCCGCTGACGGCGGACTGTACGCGGAGCTGCTGCAAAACCGCTCCTTTGAATACGAGGATTTGACAAATCCTACGCCCTACCAGCATCTAACCGGCTGGCAATTCAATGTCACGGCGGAGAGCGACGGCACAGTCGTGCTGGAAACGGCGGATCCTCTGCACGAAAACAATCCCTGTTATGCGCATATTCAGGCCGGCAGCGCGGGATATGCCTTCCAGAACCTGGGCTACGGCAGCAGCGCGTTTTGGGGCGGCATCTGCATTGAGCCGGGCGCGCGCTACGACGTATCCCTGTGGCTGCGCTGTACGGAGGGATCGGGGCATGTGGAAGCGGCCCTGACCACCCGGGCAGGCCAGCGCCTGAGCGATACGGTGCAGTTCACCCCGGGCGACAGCTGGGAGCGTCATGCGGGCGTGCTCACGGCCAACGCCCAGGCGCAGGACGCATGCCTCACCTTCACCCTGAGCGGCGCCGTGACCGTGGACGCGGATATGGCGTCCCTGATGCCGCAGGACCGCGTGGGCGCGTCCTGGCCCGGAGGCGGAATGCGCCGGGATCTGGTGGAAGCGCTTAAGGAATTGCATCCGCGGTTCCTGCGTTTCCCGGGCGGCTGCGTGGCGGAAGGGTCCTGGGTGTGGGATAATCTGTACCGCTGGAAGGATACGGTAGGCCCGGTGGAGCAGAGAAAGGAAAACTGGAACACCTGGGGCTATATGCAGAGCTACGGCATTGGCTTCTATGAGTATTTCTGCCTGTGCGAGGAGCTGGGCGCGCTGCCCCTGCCGGTGGTGGGCAGCGGCGTGCTGTGCCAAACCCGGGAGCCACGGGAAAGCCCCATGAATGAGCAGGAATTGGCGGAATGGACCCAGGATATTCTGGATCTAATGGAATTTGCCCTGGGCGGGGCGGATACCGAGTGGGGCGCGCTGCGGTGTGAAATGGGCCATCCCGCGCCGTTTGACCTGCGCTATCTTGCCATCGGCAACGAAAACTGGGCGGACGACTATTTCACCCGGTATGAAAGCATCAGCGCCGCGGTGAAATCGGCCTGGCCCGGTATCACCTGCATCGTGGCCTGCGGGCCTGTGGCGGAAGGCGGCCTGTTCAACGCCAGCCGCGCCAGGATCCTGCGCTCCTTCCCGGATGATACCGCGGATGAGCATTATTACATGGAATCCTCCTGGTTCCTGCGCAATACCCACCGCTACGACCATTATCCCCGGGGCACGAAAGTATTCCTGGGGGAATATGCCGCGCACGAACCCGCTGCCGGCGGCAAGCGGCCCAATAACCTGTACAGCGCCCTGTGCGAAGCGGCGTACCTGACCGGCATTGAACGCAACAGCGACGTGGTGGTGATGTGCTGCTACGCGCCGCTGATGGCCCGGCTGGGCATGGAACAGTGGACGCCGGACCTGATCCTGTTCAACGGCGCTCAGGCGGTGCGCACGCCCAATTACTATATCCAGCAAATGTTCGCGTCCGCTTTGGGGGATCAGCTCATTCAAAGCAAAATGACCGATCAGGGCGGGAAAACCGTGAAGGATGTGATTGCTGGGCTTTATCACGTGGCATCCGCAGCCGCGGATGGCCAGGTCTATGTGAAGCTGGTGAACGTATCCGGCAAGGACAGGCAGATCACCGTACAAATCCTGGGCAAAGCGCTTTCCGACCGAACAGAAGGCGATATGGTGCTGCTGACCGGTGAAAAACAGGCCGTAAACGGCCCGGGCAACGAAACCGTCGTCCCACAGCATTCCACCGTCGTTTTCCAAAACGGCAGCGCGGAAATCGCCTTGCCCGGTTATGCCGCCGTCATCCTCACTATCCCATAAGAATGCATGGGGCCGCATCAAAAAGTAGGAAAACCAAGAAAAAATGGCGCGGGATTCCAGCTGGATCGGCAGAATCCCGTGCCATTATTCTTCGGAAAAATGAGGTATGATGCAGCCCCTTCAGGCTTTTTCCTCCAGCGGGAACGCCCGCCGCCACAGGGGCAGCACGGTGAATACAAAGCCCGCGCAGGCCAGGGCCATCACGGCGTAGCACACATCCATCCGCATCCACTTCAGGAAGCCGATTTTTTGATCCAGGGCAAATTCCATGGCCGTGACCACCCCGCAGCATCCCAGCGTCAGCGCCCACGCCCCGCCGATCCGCAGGGCCGTACGCTCCCTTTTCGGGATGCGGATGCAGCAGATCAGGAGAATTCCCGCAATGGTCACGGCGCTGAGCAGCTGACTGACCTTCACAAACCCCCAGGTCAGCTCATCCATGCGCATGCTTTCCAGGATCACCTGGCAGGCAGCATACAGCAGCGCCCCCAGCGCAGCCAGGCCCCCTGCCGCCCGGCGCTTCCGCGTCAGCAGGATCAGGCAGATCACCAGCGCGGCCAGAGCTTCCGGCACGAAAATAGAGAAATTCCATCCATAGTGGCCCTTCTGGGCAAACGGAAAACGGTACAGAACGGACGGGTCCTCCCAGACGATCATGCTCTGCTCCGAGAAGGGATCGAACCAATCCGCCACCGGGCGTCCGTAGCCCAGCCCCACTAGGCCCTCCGCCATACGGCACAGGGCGATCATCAGGGCCGCCGGGGCCGCGGCGGCATCCAGGACAAGGGATACGGGCTGGCGGGTCAGCCGGCCGGTGATCACGGCCGCCAGCAGCACGCCCAGGGCCGCGCCGTACAGCACGTACCCGCCCTGGTTCAGCTGAAAGAAAAACGAAAACCCTTTTGTCCGCATCCAGTCAAAACGGATCAGCGTATAACCGATCCGGGCGCACAGCACGCCCAGAGGAATGGCCAGCACCGCCAGATAGCTGACCGTGCCGTCCTTGATCCCGAAGCGTTTGCTTCTTGCCTGCATCATCAGCAGCGCCGCCAGCGCGGCGTAGGCCACGCACAGGCCGTAGGGATAAAACGACGAAGCGACATTCTCATTCATATTTTAATCCTTATAATCAGCGGAAGCGAAATAAATGATATCGGAAACAGGGCGGCAGCCGGGGGTTTTGTGCAGGCGGGCGCTGTGCCAGATCAATTGGGTGGATCCGCCGCCGTCCAGGTTATAAGCCACCTTGCAGTCGGGATATAGCACGGTGACATACGTGGCCAGTTCCTGCATGTTCATGCCGGAGCCATCGCCGCCGTCCACCTCGATGATGGCGTATTCCAATTCGCCCAACTGGCAGATCACGATGCGCTGCGCCGCGATGTGGGATTCAAATTCCATGGCCACGGTATCCTGAATCTGCCCGTCCAGCACCAGCACCGGGCCGAAGGAGAACGTGTTCCACACCTGGCGGCCCTCCGCCTCCAGCTGGCGGATCTTCTGGGCCATCTGGTCGCTGGTGGCCTTGAACACCACATGGAAATCCCCCCGGTCATCCACGATCAGGATGTCCCGGGAGCCGTCCAGGGCGTCCCGGTAGAACACGCCCTGCTTCACCACATAGCCCACGTTGTATTTATACTTCATGAAATCGCCGTTGCAGGCCACAATGGCGCTCACGCTTTCAGCCATGTGCCAGGGATAGGCCAGCGTGGCATCGTCATAGCTTTCATTGCTCATGGTGGTACGCAGCTGGGACGGATGGGCGATCTTGATATGCGCCCAATGGGCGGTGATCTTGGTCAGGCTGGATTTGGGCTTGCGCTCGGCGGAAAAAAGCTGCACCCGGATGGATTCATCCTCGTATTCCGTATCCCATTTCTTGCCCTGGCGCGGATCCGGCGCGCCATGGGCCTTCATGTCCAGGGGAATGGGCTTCACCTCCGCCACAGCGGGCGAAGAAAGAAACAGGGCCATGCCAAAAAGCATCAGCACTGCCAGGCACCAGCGCACGATATTCGCCTTCATGAGAGAGCCGCACCTCTTTCGCGTTTAATTCCATCAGTCAGCATCTGATATAAACAACGGAATTATATCATATATCTTCCGGGTTCCGCAAGCCGTTTCAGGAAAAATCAGGCTGTAGCCGCCACAATTTACAAAAAGCCCTTGCATTCCGGCCCTGGCCATGGTATAATACGTCTCGCGGCTCATGGGCTGCCCCCCATGAATCCGATATTCAGGGCAAAAGAGGTGAAATCCAATGAAGGAAAAGATCCACCCCAAGTATCAGAAGGCCATTGTGCGCTGCGTGTGCGGGGAAACCTTTGAGACCGGCTCCACCAAGAAAGAGCTGCGGGTTGAAATCTGCTCCAAGTGCCATCCCTTCTTCACCGGCAAGCAGAAGCTGGTGGACAGCGGCGGCCGCGTCGATCGCTTTAAGAAGCGCTTCGGCATGTAAGCCCCGTCAAAGCAGCATGACCCGTGCAGGGGCGTGCTGCTTTTTCAGTTTTCCGGAAAACGCGGCAGAATCAAGGAGGAATTATGGCGAAAAAGAATAACGGCGCCCTGTGCCCCCGGGTGGACATCGGCGGCCAGGCGGTGCTGGACGGCGTGATGATGAAGTCCCCCGACGCCGTGGCCGTGGCGGTGCGCCGCCCCAACGGCGATATCGTGGTGAAGCGGGAGGATTATGTGTCCCCCGCCAAGAAGCACAAGTGGATGGGCCTGCCCTTTATCCGCGGCTCCGTCAACATGGTGCAGATGATGGGTCTGGGCATGCGGGTGCTGGAAGACAGCATGAAAATGAGCGGCCAGGAAGAAGAAGAGCCCAGTAAATTCGAAAAATGGCTGGCCAGGAAGCTGGGCAAGAGCATTGATAAAGTGGTCATGGCGGTGGCCATCGTGATGGCGCTGGCCCTGAGCATCGGCCTGTTCGTGCTGCTGCCCAACACCGTCATCAAGCTGTTCCCCGAGGGCGGCGGCAACGGCACGCTGCTGCTGAAGAACCTGACCAGCGGCGTCATCCGCATCGCGCTGCTCATCGCTTACATCAGCCTGGTGGGCCGCATTCCCGATATGCGGAAAACCTTTCAGTACCATGGCTCCGAGCATAAAACGGTGTACTGCCACGAACACAGCCTGCCCCTGACGCCCAAAAACGCCCAGCAGTTCTCCACCCTGCATCCCCGCTGCGGCACCAGTTTCCTGCTGCTCACCTTCTTCCTGTCCATCCTGTTCTATTCCGTCATCGACGTGGTGGTATTGGAATGGACGGGCTTCAACCTGGGCGAGCATTATCTGTGGCGGGTGCTGAGCCGCATCGCGCTTTTGCCCTGCGTGGCGGGCATCAGCTATGAGGTCCTCAAGGGCCTGGCCCATGCGGAAAACCCCGTCACCCGCTTTTTGCGCTGGCCGGGCCTGCAAATGCAGCGGCTCACCACCCGCCAGCCCAGCGACGATCAGTGCGAGGTGGCCATCGCTTCCATGAACGCGGCGCTCAACGGCCTGCCCGAAGGGGAAAAGACCGAGGAGGGCTGGGTGATCCTGCGCGCCGGCCGGAACACGGAAACAGAAAACGAGAATCAATAGCCCGTGTCATGCAGGGGGCGTTCTTTCCGCTTTTTTCGCGGAAAGAACGTCTCTTTCTATTATTGCGCGGCCCGGGCTGAACGACGATGTATACGGAGAAAACACATGAACGTGCGAAGTGCCCTGCAAGGGGCGGAAGAAAGGCTGCGGGAAATCCCCGATCCCCGGCTGGACGCGGAATACCTGCTGGCGGAGATCCTGGGCGTTCCCCGGCTGCAGTTATTGGTGGATCAGCGCCGGGAGCTGACCGCGGAAGAAACGGCCGCTTTCGAAGCGCTGATCATCCGCCGGGAGGGACGGGAACCGCTGCAGTACATCCTGGGCAGCCAAAACTTTATGGGATTCTGCTTCCGGACCGATTCCCGCGCCCTGATCCCGCGGTACGACACGGAAGCCCTGGGCCAGGCGGCGCTGGATGCCGTCCGTCCCGGCAGCGCGGTGCTGGATCTGTGTACCGGCACGGGGGCCATCGCCATCGCGCTGAAAAAGCTGTGTCCCCGCGCCGCCGTCACCGCCGCGGACATCAGCGAAGACGCCCTATCCCTGGCAAGGGAAAACGCGCGGGCATTGGGTGCCGACGTGCGTTTTGTGCAGGGCGATTTATTCAGCCCGGTGGCGGGGGAACGATTTGACGTGATCGTGAGCAATCCACCCTATATCCCGGATGCCCTGCGGGGACGGTTGCAGCCCGAAGTGGAGCGGGAGCCTGCCCTGGCCCTGTTCGCCGGCGCGGACGGGCTGGATTTTTACCGCCGCATCGCGCGGGAGGCGCCCGGGCACTTGTTCTCCGGCGGCTGGCTGCTGCTGGAGGTAGGCGACGGGGAAATGGACGCTGTGGCGGCTTTGCTGGAGCGGGATTTTGACCCGCCCCGGCGCATCGACGACCTGAACGGTTTGCCCCGGGTGATTGCCGCCCGGATCAAGGAGGAGAGCGACCATGCTGGAAGCGCAGTTTGAAGCCATGGAAGGACGCCTGGAGGAATTGACGGTGGCCTCCGCCCAGCCGGACATCATCGCCGACGTGCCCCGGTGGCAGAAGATCCTGAAAGAGATTTCCCAGCTGGAGCCCGCCGTGGCCGCCTGGAAGAATTATCAGAAGCTGCTGAGGGACATGGCCGACGCCCGGGACATGCTGGCCGACCCCGCCATGGCGGACATGGCGGAGGAAGAGCTCAGGGAGCTGACCGTCCGGGAGGAAAAGGAGCGGGAGCAGCTGCGGCTGTTCCTGATCCCCCACGATCCCAACGACGACCGCAGCGTGGTGATGGAAATCCGTCCCGGGGCCGGCGGCGAGGAGGCGGCCCTCTTCGCCGCGTTGCTGCTGCGCATGTATCAGCGCTACGCCGAACGGCGGGGATACCGCTTTGAGACGGTGGATATTTCCGACACGGAATTGGGCGGCGTCAAGGAAGCGGTATTCACGCTGAGCGGCGCCGGCGCTTTTTCCCGCATGAAATATGAATCGGGGGTGCACCGCATTCAGCGGGTGCCGGTGACGGAGGCCGGGGGCCGTATCCACACCTCCACCGCCACGGTAGCCGTGCTGCCCGAGGCGGAGGACGTGGAGGTGGATATCCATCCGGAGGATCTGCGCATCGACACCTACCGCGCTTCCGGCCACGGTGGGCAGTATATCAACCGCACCGATTCCGCCGTGCGCATCACCCACCTGCCCACCGGCCTGGTGGTGACCTGCCAGGATGAAAAAAGCCAGCTGAAAAACAAGGAAAAGGCCATGAAGGTGCTGGCCTCCCGGCTGTATGACCTGTACCGCACCGAAAAGGACGCCGCCTACGCCCAGCAGCGCAAAAGCCAGGTGGGCAGCGGCGAACGCAACGAACGCATCCGCACCTACAATTTCCCTCAGGGCCGGGTGACGGATCACCGCATCGGCCTGACGCTGTACAAAATCGACGCCATCGTGGACGGCGACCTGGATGAGATCATCGACGGCCTGATCCTCAGCGAGCAGGCGGAAAAGCTGAAGCAGTTTTCGTGATCATGCAGGTTTTGATTGAATTCACGGGATTTCATTGCTATAATTATAATACAGTTAAACGGAAGCTCCTCACGATCCTTTCACGGTTTGGGAGATCAACGGCACGTTTGAGGCACGCGCGGAGAACACAAAGGAGAAAGCAGCCATGAAAAAGCATTGGAAATTTCTGCTGACCGTCTTCCTGTGCGCGGCGCTGCTCATGGTGGGCGTGACCGCGGCATCCGCCGAAATCGCAGACAGCGGCACCTGCGGCGCGGACCTGCGCTGGACGCTGGACGGAACCGGCCTCCTCACCATCACCGGAACAGGCGGCATGACGGATTATAGCGAGGACGACCCTGCGCCCTGGGGCACGGATATCACAGGCGTCGTGATCGAAAACGGAGCCGCCAGCATCGGCAGCTATGCTTTCTGCTGGTGCGCCGGCCTGAGCGGCGTCATCATTCCGGGCAGTGTGGCGACGATCGGAGATTGGGCCTTCGGATACTGCGACGGCCTGACCGCTGTCTCCATCTCGGAAGGCGTTGCCTATATCAACGATTGTGCCTTCATGTACTGCTGCAATCTGGCCGATGTCATCCTCCCCGACAGCCTGACCAGCATCGGCAATGACGCCTTCTCCGGCTGCTACAGCCTGACCGACGTCACCATCCCGGACGGCGTTGAGACCATCGGCTATGCCTTCCGCTTCTGCAGCGGCTTGACCTCCATTCTGGTTTCCGAAAACAGCGCGGCGTTTGCTTCCTATGCCGATGCGCTGTATGACAAGGCCCGAACCGTGCTCATTCAGTATCCCTGCGGCAAAAACACCGCTGTTCTTGCGGAGGGCGTGCTCGACATCGGGGAGTATGCTTTCGGCGGATGCGATTTATTGACCAGCGTCACCCTGCCAAGCTCCGTCCTCCGCTTGGGCGAACACGCTTTCGACGCATGCACCAGCCTGTCCGCCGTGACCGTTCCCAGCAGCGTCTACAGCATTGGCGACTATGCTTTTGATGGCTGCTCCAGTCTGGCCAGCGTCACCATCCCGGAAAGCGTCACAAGCATTGGCAATTATGCTTTCTCTGACTGCCCCAGCCTGACCCTCTCCGTGTATCTCAAGAGCGCCGGTCTGGCATACGCCAAGGCAAACAGTATCCCCTATACCATCCTGGTCAGTCTGGAAACATTGGATACCCTGTTCCTCCCCGCCGGCCTGACCGCCATCGAGGCGGAGGCCTTTGCCGGCGCGGCCTTTGAAGCGGTCATCGTGCAGGAGGGGTGCCAGTCCATCGGCGCAGGGGCGTTTGACCATTGTCCCCATCTGATCTACGTCCGCGTGCCCGCCGGTACCGCGATCCACGATACGGCCTTTGCCGGCTGCGATGATGTGACCGTCGACCGGATGACCCCATAGTATCCCGCGCAAAAATCAGGCCCGGCCACTCACAGGAGATGGACCGGGCCTGTTTTCATGATATAGACGGCACTGTGATCAGCAGCATGCCCATCATTTTTCTCGCGCGTTCCTTCTTCATTCAGCGCATAATGTTCTCAAACTGAATCAGGATCGGATCTGGGATGGATCTTTCATCCTGACTCGGCCGAACGAAATAAGGCTGAGGGCGGACAATCCTTGACTTGCCGCACGAAACCCGCGCCCAGGCGCATACGCCGGGCGCAAGGCGTTTGAAGCAGGCCCGGGCGGAAAAAACGTCCAAAGGCGATATAGGATTAGCCTGAGAATCGTATCAATTGTTGCCGTCCCGCGCTGTCGGACAGGCCCGATCCCAGTTCTTTTTTGGTTCTTTTTTGCCCAATCCGTGCTGAATCGTCGCTATTTTTTTCAAATTTGTATTTTCATTCAGATTATAACATGATATAATAAATTGACCAAGCCTTCGTTTGAAATGGAGGACGCGCCATGCCCAATCCCATTCTGCCCCTGTGGGAGCATGTTCCGGACGGAGAGCCCCGGCTGTTTGGCCATCGGGTATATCTGTACGGCTCCCATGACCGGCCGCTGTCCGATTCCTTTTGCGACAGCAGGCTGAAGGTATGGTCGGCGGATGTGGATGATCTGGATCACTGGGGCTGCCACGGGGACATCTTCCTCAGTCAGCCGGAAGGCGGCCGCCCCAGCAACGTAGCCTGGCACGAAAACGGCATGCTGTACGCCCCGGACGCGGTTCAGATCGGCAGCCGATTCTATCTGTTCGTCTATCTGTTTTACGGCAAGGGCTGCGTGGCGGTCAGCGACCGGCCGGAGGGCCCCTTCCAGACGGCCTCGCCCTACCTGTGGGGCGATTCCCCCGAGTTTCCCCCGGGGGTGTGCGAAAACGGCGTGCTGGTAGATCCCGGCGTATTGGTGGATGACGACGGCCGGGTGTACGTGTACGGCGGCTTTGAGCGCTCCTGGGCGGTGGAAGTGGACAGGGACCGGCCCTGGCGGGTGATCCCCGGCAGCTATCGGGCGGATATCCTGCCGGCGGAAGCGCCCTTCCGGTTTTATGAGGCCATGTCGCCCCGCAAAATCGGCGATACCTACTACCTGATCTATTCTCCCCGCACCGGCAGTCAATTGGTCTATGCCACCGCCGCCTCTCCCCTGGGGCCGTTCACCTACCGGGGCGTCATCATCGACAACGGCGTCGATTATCCCGGCGGCAACAACCACGGCGGTTTGGTCCGCATCGGCGAGCAGTGGTATATTTTCTACCACCGCACCACCAACGGCACCGTGTTTTCCCGCCAGGCCTGCGCCGAGCGGATCACCATCCTGCCCGACGGGTCCATCCCCCAGGTGGAAATGACCTCCCTGGGCTTTGATTCCACCCTGAATCCCTATGAGCCCACGCCCGCCCACCGGGCCTGCGTGCTCCGGGAAGGGATGATCCAGTATTTATCCCCCCTGGCCACCGTGGTCAGCCACCTGCGCCGCGGCAGCGTGGTGGGGTATAAGTATTTTGACTTCGGTCGGCGCGGCGGAAGCTCGCCTCTGACCCTGCACCTGGATACCCAGGGGCTGGGCGAATCGGGGAGTATCCGCGTGCTGCTGGACGATCCGGATGCGGGGGAGGAAATCGCCCGCCTGTTCTTCCGGGGCGGGGACGGCCTGATCAGCGCCGCCGTCCGTCCCATCAGCGGTCGTCATGCCCTGTATTTCGTCCTGGAGGATGAACGTCATCCCCCCGCCTGGGCTCAGCCGGATCAAAACAGGGAACTGCTCCGCATCCGGCAATTCGTCTTTGTCCGCTAACCCCCGTTTCATGCCATACGCGTTCCACAAAGCCCGGTCGTTTCAGGCGGAGCGATCGGGAACGCGCGGATGGTTGATCCGCCAGAATACTTTGAAGGAGGACTGGATTCCATGCTCAAGCAAAAACCCTGGGTTGCCATCTGCTGCATCGCGCTGATCGCGGTGATCGCGCTGGTGGCCACCATCTCCGCCAAGAACAGCGCGCAGAATGAATTGAATAATGTGCGCACCGTCAGCGCGGTGGATCTGGAAAACGCCAAGAACGCCGCTTCCGACGCAGCCGCCAAGGCCGCTGAGGAACTGGCTGCCGTAAAAGCGGACGCGGAGGCCGCAGCGCAGGCCGCCGCCGATGAACTGGCCGCCGTAAAGGCAGAGGCGGAAAGCGCTGCCCAGGCCGCCGCTGATGAATTAGCCGCCGCCAGGGATACCGCCGCCGCGGAGCTGGAAAACGCCAAGGCTGCTGCTGCAGAGGCGCTGGCCGCTTCTCAGGCTGAAACGGCCGCCGCTGCCCAGGCCGCTGCCGATCTGGAGTCTGCCTACGCGGATACTGCCGCTGCCCTGAACGCCGCCAAGGAAGAAGCCGCCGCCAATCTGGAAGCCGCTAAAGCGGAAGCTGAGGCTGCTCTGAACGCTGCCAAGGAAGAAGCTGCCGCCAAAGCCGCTGCCGATCTGGAAGCCGTTAAAGCGGAAGCTGAGGCTGCCCTGAACGCTGCCAAAGAAGAAGCTGCCGCCAAGGTCGCTGATCTGGAAGCCGCTAAAGCGGAAGCCGAGGCTGCCCTGAACACCGCCAAGGAAGAAGCTGCCGCCAAGGCCGCCGATCTGGAAACCGTCAAAGCGGAAGCCGAGGCTGC
Source organism: Clostridia bacterium (assembly GCA_017524615.1). GTDB lineage: Bacteria > Bacillota > Clostridia > Christensenellales > Aristaeellaceae > RUG563. The sequence continues at coordinate 50,293 of JAFXVJ010000028.1, forward strand.
CCTGAACGCTGCCAAGGAAGAAGCTGCCGCCAAGGCCGCTGCCGATCTGGAAGCCGTCAAAGCGGAAGCCGAGGCTGCCCTGAAGGCCGCCAAGGAAGAAGCCACCACCAAGGGTGCCGATCTGGAAGCCATCAAAGCGGAAGCCGAGGCTGCCCTGAACGCCGCCAAGGAAGAAGCCGCCGCCCAGGCCGCTGCTGATCTGGAAGCCGCCAAAGCGGAAGCCGAGGCTGCCCTGAATAGCGCCAAGGAAGAAGCCGAAGCGACCCTGAAGGCTGCCAAAGAAGAAACCGCTCAGCTTATTGAAGAACTGGCCAACGTGAAGAACGAGGCCGCCGAAGCCGCTGCCAAGGCTGCCGAGGAACTGGCTAACGTGAAGACCGAGGCTGCCGAAGCCGCCACCAAGGCCGCCGAGGAGCTGGCCAGCGTGAAGAATGAGGCTGCCGCCGCCGCCGCCAAGGCCGCCGAGGAGCTCTCCGCCGCTAAGGATGCCGCTGCCGCCGCTGCCGCCAAGGCCGCCGAAGAGCTGGAAAACGCCAAGGCCGGCACTGCGGAAGCCGAAAAGGCTGCCCAGGAATTGGCCGCTGCCAAGGATGCTGCCGAGGCCGCCGCCAAGGAAGCCGCCGAAGCGCTGGAAACGGCCAAGGCTGAAGCGGAAGCCGCCGTCAAGCAGACCACGGAAGCGCTGGATGCCGCCAAGGCCGAAGCCGCCGCTGCCAAGGAAGCCGCTGCTGCCGCCGCCGACAAGGCCGCGGAAGAGCTGGCTGCCGCCAAAGCTGAGGCGGAAGCCACCATCAATGAGCTGAAAGCCCAGCTGGAAGAAGCCAACAAGCCCGCTGAGAAGCAAGACGTAACTGACGACGCCGTGATGTCTCACGAAGAATATGTGGCTGCCGCGCTGGACACCGAAGTGAAGGTGGAAACCTACGTGCAGGCCAAGCAGAGCTGGTGGGACAACAAAGCTACCATCTATGCCCAGTCTCCCGATGGCGCGTACTTCATCTACAGCATGGCCATCAGCCAGGAAGACTATGAAAAGCTGGTCCCCGGTACCAAGATCATCGTGACTGGCTACAAGAGTGAATGGAGCGGCGAAGTGGAAATTATCGACGCCACATACGAAATCGTCGAGGGTGACACCTTCATCGCCGAGCCGGCCGATGTGACCGCTCTGCTGGGCACGGATGAGCTGATTGCCCATCAGAATGAAAAGGTCGCCTTCAAGGGCGTGACCGTGGAAGCTTATGATGAAAACGGCGCTGCCTTCGCTTACAAGAACGAAGAAGAGAAGAGCGACGACCTGTACTTCAAGGTTTCCAAGGATGGCGTCACCTATAACTTCTGCGTGGAATTCTATCTCTGCGGCCAGGATACCGACGTGTACAAGGCTGTGGAAGCGCTGAACGTGGGCGATGTAATCGATGTGGAAGCGTTCCTGTACTGGTATGAAGGCGCCAATCCCCACACCACCGCCATCACCGTGGTCACTCCCGCCGCGGAAGCTGCCGCCGAATAATCCATCTTCCAAATAAGCCTGAGCCCCTCCCGGGCGGAGGGGCTCAGGGGCTGTTGCACAATGATATGCTCCCTTCCGGGCAGACAGGAAAAAAGCTGCCAGGAGGGGAGCATATCTTTTGGCTTTCATACTATACTCAAATTAAAATAGCAAGTAAAAAAGTAAAACGCTCCTGTCATCCCGAGCGGAGTGGAGCGAGAGCGGAACGAAGTCGAGGGATTTTTGAGAAACAGATTACTCCCAGCAGCATATTGCCCAGTTTCCAGATCCCTCCACTCCGCTTCGCTCTCGCTCCGCTTCGGTCGGGATGACATTTTACTTCGTCTATCTTCCTTGCCGATTTTATTCGAGAATAGTATCAGCTGCTGAAAAAGCCAAATAGATGTCTCTTCGCATTTTCTTAGAATTTCTGTATACATGTGACTCGCGGCTATGCCGCGGAGTTCTTGCAGGGAAGGGGATTTCTGCCATGCAGGCAGGCTGCGCACGCCCGGCTTTTTAGCCGAATCCCCTGACTTTCCGTGAAGAGCCCTTCGGATTACGTACCTCCAGCGCTGCGATCGGAAATCGTTCCCCCGGATGGGGCAAGGCACCGCGTCCGGCCTGCGCGCGGGTCTATCGGACGGGCTTTGCGCATATCCTGCCACCAGGGGGTGATCGGATGGAGAAAGATCAGGCAGCCCGGCGGCCGGAACCGGCCCGGCCCCATACCCTGACCATGGAAAACAGGCAGCAGGCCGCGCTGACGGGCATCAGTGAAGTGGTGGCCTTTGATGAGAATCAGGTGGTGCTGCGCACAGACACCGGGGAAGTGGCCCTGACCGGAGAGGGGCTGCACGTGACCCGGCTGATGCTGGAAGAAGGGCAATTGTCGGTGGAAGGCAAAATCGACAGCGTTTTTTACACCCAGCGCAGCCGCCGTCGGGGATGGCTGCGGCGAAATGGCGCATGACGTTTTTTGAGTCCGCCGGTCAGCCCACGGCGTTCCTGCTGCTGTTGGCCGCAGGCTTCAGCACGGCGGTGCTCTATGACGGGCTGAGGCTAATGCGCCGCCGGACGCCCCGGTGGATGCAGGCAGCGCTGGACGCCGCATGGTGCTTGGCGGCGGCGGTCAGCTGCCTGACGGCCCTGGTTGTATCCGGCGAGCGGCAGCTCAGGCTGTATGCCCTGCTGGGGCTGGCCTGCGGGGCCGGGCTCTATTGCCTGGGGCTCCGGATGCTGCTGCGGGCCGCCTGGCGCGGACTGCGCCGATTGAAAAAACAGCCGCAGAGCGCTTCCGCATCTGCGCAGGGAGGGAAAACCCCATGACAAGGAAACAAGCCGCTGTGACCATGCTGCTGTTGGCGGTGCTGGCCGCCGCCGTGTTTTTCGTGCTGTCCCACAGAAAGGATCAGCCGGTCCCCAATTCCATCACGTCCGCGGAATCCCCCGCTCCAGCAGCAACGCCTGACGTGGCGCAGGATCCCACCGCCGCGCCATAGATTTCCCGGGAGGCCCGAAGGGCCGGAAAAAAACAAGCGGGGCACGCGGGGGTATGCCATATCCCCCGCGCCCCGCTTTTTTGTGCGGAACTGCTATACTGCTTTCAAGCTGAATCAATGAGCAGATTTGGGAGGGCTTTTCATCCCGGCTCAGCCGCATGAGGCAAAGCCAGGGCGGAAAAGCCGCCCAAAATGGCCGGTTGTTTAGCGCCGTATGATTTCAGAATTTGCCGCCGTGTCCGCCGTGATGGGTGCCGGAACTGCCATGGAAGCCGCCGCCGGATCCACCGCCGCCGCCGCTCCGGGAAGGTTCCACGATCCGCTGGCGGGTGGTGGAGGTATACAGGTAAATATCCTGGGAGCGGGTCAGCCGGAAGGAATCTTTCTTCACATAGGACATGGCGTCCTGCTTGCGCCGCACGGTGCGCATCTTTGCCTTCATGCTCAAGGACGCAATGAGCCCCACGGCCAGGCCGGCAATCAGCAGCAGAGGCAGCTTTTCCCTTGCCCGCTGAGCCGGAGACTTGGGATGGGCCCGGACCAGGCGGGACTGCACGTCTTTCAGGAACGTATCCACCGCGGACACGAAATTGCTGCGTTTCAGCGCCGGCAGTATATCATCCTCGATATCGTACAGCACGTATTGGGAAAACACTTCTTCCCCCCGGCCGGTGGTGAGCATATAGAAATCCCGGTTGCCCACGCCGCCGCCCACCACGAGCAGCAGCAGGATCCCATCGTGGTCTTCTCCGTATCCATAGCCGCCGTAATCGTAAAAATCCGCGGCATAATCCTGGGGCGAATAGGAGCCGATGCTGTTTTCCGTCACCAGCACCACGTCAAACTGCTCCTCCGACAGGATTTGGGCAATGCGATCCTCCCAGGCGCTGATTTGCCCGGAAGTGAACAGCCCCGCGTTATCGTGCACCTTGCTTTCGGCCAGGGCGGGCATTGCGATGCACAGCAGGATGAGCAGCAGAAAAAAGAACCGTTTCATGCTCATATCACCCCCAGCGTATACAGCAGGAACAGGATCACATAGCCCCCCAGGCCGATCCCGGCGGTCAGGCCCAGAAGCCAGCCCCAGAATTTGCCCTTGTCCGTGGGCAGATCGCCGATAAACCGGCCCGTTTGGCCGTTCATGGCGAAGGTGTAGGTATGATCCTGCCAACGGGTATTGAGCATCCATACGGGCATGAGCACCTGGGACACCTGGCTGTTCAGCAGCTGGATCCGGGTATTGGCCGGGGTCGCGGAGGCATAGCCGCCCACCGTGCCCTTCATCAGCTGGGCTACGCTTTTTTGGATGCGCTCATTAGCCCGGGGCTGGCAATGCTGGGCGTCCACGTCATGCCGCTGGGCCTGATATCCGCTGAGATAAGCGATGGAAAAGCCCTTGGTGGCGTCATAGCTGAAGGGCTCAATGGACTCCATCAGGTCGTCGTCCATTTTCTGCGATCCGTCCACCGGCACCTCATTGAACCGCACATAGCCGCCCCGATGCAGCAGATAATGGGCTGTATTGGTGACCATATAATTCCCCGACCGATGGCTGGATACCTTTGTGGCGTTGTAGGTGCAGTCCGCCTCCGCGTCGGTGCGGAACAGCCAGAAGGGCACGTAGATACCGGTGATCTTTTCCACCCGGTTTTCATCGAAGAAACCCTTGGGCAGCAGCTTTTTCCCCTTGCAGTGGTCGCGGAAGGCGTTTTGCGCGTCCTGCTTGGTTTTCTGGAAGGGGATCACGCCGTCGGGGCGGTACACGCCGGTGAGCACCTCCGGCAGGACGGAGGGATTGCCGCAGTAGACGCATTCGGTAGCCGCCGTGGTGCCGTCGGTGAGGATTTCTGCGCCGCAGCTCTGGCAGTGGTAAGCCTTCAGCTAGCCGTATTCCTGGGGTGTGAAAGGCGCCTCCTGCGCGCTGGACCATTCCAGCTGCTCGGTATTCTCCACCTGCAATCCGGCCACGGCCTGGATCGTTTCCAGCGGGAAGGAATTGCCGCAGGATGCGCAGTCCAATTGCTGGCTCTGGCCCCCGAATGTCAGGGCGGAGCCGCAGCAGGGGCAGCGGTATAAGGTACTTTGCGGCACGGAAACACCTCCTTTCCATAGAATCAGATCATTCTTTTCCTTCAAATTGCCTGCACAGGGTGTATTTGCTGACGGCGGACTGCACCGCTTCCGGGCAGGCATAGGACAGCACCTGCACCAGATAGGGCGGCAGCACGCGATTGTATTTGACCTCCAGGATCGTTTCGTCGTGACGCAGCACCGGCACGGTAGGCACCCGGGGATTAAACAGATCAATGCTGTTCAGGCCGGTGCGCACCCGCATATCAAAGGTGATGCGCACCTCCTCGGCGGGGTGGATATAGGCCTCCCGCTCGTAATCCACGATCACCACGGGATGCAGCAGCCTGGTGCGCATTTCCCGGTACACATCCCGCAGCAGGCCGCTTCGCGTGTTTTCCAGGCCTGCGGGATCCGCGGCGATCAATTGCTCCGCCAGATCCCGCGTGATCCTGGCGGACCGCTTGGAAATCAGGCTGCCCACCTTGGTTTTGCATTCCATAAAGATGTTGGCGTCGGACAGGTTATAGATGCGTATGCGGTACTTATCGCGGTCCTTGACGCCGCTGTATTTGTCATACAGGGCATCGTCAAACACCGTATCGAAATACAGCGAGCGGATATGATAGCTGCCGCCGTTTTTTTCCGCGTTGGGATCCAAATGCAGCACGCCGCCCAGCACCTGGCGCAGCACCTCCAATTGGGTGCGGGTGATATAAAATTTCAGTTCATGGCGCAGGGGCAGTGCCATTGCTTACGCCCCCGCTTCAGTCTGGCATGCCACCAGGGTAGCGTCGTATACGCCGTTGATATCCAGCATATCGGTCACCAGATTCACCCGCTGGTCCAGGCGCACCTCCACGGTCATTTCCGCGCCGGAGCGGGTGACGGTCTTGGACCGCATGCGCCAGAAGCGCGCGCTGCGCCGCAGGGTGCTTTCGATGTCGGGAAGAGCCTGCTCGTCATAATGCAGCACCAAAAGGTAGCTGTTGTTCTGCCGCAGGTGGACCAAGGAAATGGCCAGGATGATCACGGAAATGCCCAGCAGCGCCACCATGGCGATGACATAGGCGTTGGAGCCGATCAGAATGCCCATGGTGATGGACCAGAACATGTAGGCGGTGTCCAGGGGATCCTTGACGGCGGTGCGGAAGCGCACGATGCTCAGCGCGCCCACCATGCCCATGGACAGGGCCACGCTGCTGCCGATGGCCATGACCACCGGCGTGGTGACCAGGCACAGCAGAATCAGCGTGAGGGAAAAGGAGGGAGAATACAGCACGCCGCGATAGGTTTTCTTATAGACCACGGCGATGATCACGCCCGCCGCCAGCGCGAACAGAAGCGCGAGGGCCACATTCAGGGGCTTGAAATTCGCCAATTGATCGGCGAACCAATCCGCCAGGCTGGCGTCCTTGGTCAGGTCATTGAAGGTCAAATTGCTGTTCATTCGTTTTCATCCTCCTGTGTTTTTCCGTTTGTCATATTACATGATTTTTTCTCGCAAGTCAATGCCGGGTTCAATACCCCAGGTTTGGCGGCTGCTCGCCGAAGTAGTGAATCATCTGCTCGTCAGTGAGCTTGAATTCTTCCTTCACAAAGCCCCAGAACAGGTTGGGCCGCTTATTCATCACGTTTTTCATGCGGTTCACGCGCTGCTGCCAGTAGCGCAGATAGCCCGAGGCGGTGGAGGGAGATTCCTCGTTGATGATCCGCGTATCAGGGTGGGACGCCCACCGCTCATAATGCCATTTCAATTCCGGCTCCACGAGGGCGGTGCATGCGTCCAGTTCCTGGATCATCACCTCGCTGGTCAGCGTTTGCAGGATGAAGCCCAGCCGCGTGAAGAATTTGTCCCGGATCTCATCCGATTCCAGCATTTTGCGGAATATCACGTTGTTGATTTTCTTTTCACCCATGCCAGCGGTTTTCATATAGCTCCAGGGGCTGTTGAATCCGGAATTGTACAGGCCGTAATCCAGGTCGAACATCAAACACTTCCATTTGCCGCCGGGCAGCTTATAGTACATCAGGTTGCCGGGGTCGGAATCCCCGAAATACATTTTGATGGCGAACCAGTCGATATAGTTGTCTACGTCGATGTTGTCGTAAATGAACTGCAGATCCTCGGGCTTTTCATTGGGCGAGAGGGTCTTGAAGGTATTGATCAGGGCCTTGTATTCCTTGTTGCTGCCCTGGTCGGCGCTCAGGCTGCCCCGCAGGATGGTGGCGTTTTCATAGATTTCCTTGTCCTTCTCCAAGTCCAGGCCCTCATGCTGAGCAATGGAGAAGCGGTCCTTCCGCTCGCGCATATTGAAGTGGCCCCAGTATTCCCCGTTCAGGTACACCACCACCGGCTTCCAGGCCAGGGTGAGCACCGGAGAATCCAGATATTTGTCGATCAGCCGGGTCTGCACCCCGTCGGCCACCCGGGTCCACACGCAGTCGTTGCCCGAATTGCGCAGGGTGAAGGATTTATAGAAGGTGTAATCCCTGTCCTCGAACAGGGGATAATTGAAATATTTGGCGCCCAGGGCGGCTTGGGCCCGGAGCTTGAAGGATTTTTGCGGCATATCCAGGCTGAAATCGCCCATCAGATCCATCTTGATTCCCTGGGAGATATAGGCCTGGCCGCTTTCCTGACTGAAAATTTCCACATAGCCTTGCCGGTCCACCTTGCCGTAGGTGCGGTACACCGGCCACTTGAAGGGCAGCTTCACCTTGCCGTTTTCGCCCAGCTTCACCACTTCGGTGCAGCGGTTCAGGTCCGGCCCTTCGCACAGCAGGCCGTCGGTGGCGTTCCACAATTGCTCCGGATCGCACACCAGGCTCACCACGTCCATGGAATGGAAGGATTTGAAAATATAGCTGGCAGTGGCGGTATCCGAGGGCTGCAAGCCGCTTTCAAAGGCCCGGGCCCGGATAACGACGGCTTTCCTGGCCTCCTCCACATGGATGGGACCGGTATACACCTGGCTGTTATTCAGGGTGGGAACGGAGCCGTCCGTGGTATAGCGGATGGTGGCGCCCGGGGCGGCGCTGATGGCGATTTCGATCATGTCGTCATACAGGCCGGAAGGGGTATCAAAGGTAGGACGCAGGCTGAACCCGGAAAAGCCCGTGCCGTTGGCCGCGCCGGGCGTGGGGCCGTCATAATAAAAAAAGCCGTTCATCCCCAGCGTGCGGCCATAGGAAATGTCCGTGGGAATTTCCGGCAGGTACAGCCGGTCCAGCACCCGGCCGTCGGCGTTGGACAGGGTCATCATTTCGCCCCCCGCCCGCGTGAGGCCAAAGGAAGCCCGCAGCTGGGCCGCGTTGGTATTGACGCCCTCATACTTGTCCAGCAGGATCACCTTGTATTCCCCCGGCTGAATCGCCGTGCCCTGAGGAAAGGTCCATTTCCGGGGCCAATTGATATTGTCGCTCAGGCCCCAGCCGGACAGATCCCACGCCTGACCGGAGGAATTGAAAATCTCCACCCAGTCCCCCGCGCCCAGATCCGGAAAAGCCTTGACCTGGCTGGCGGAGGACATGACCTCCGAAAGATACACGCCCGTGGGATTCAGGGCGCGCAGATACTGGTCCGCGCGGTTGGCGCCGGCCTGGTTGTTGGGCGCGCCGGGGGTGGGCATGGTGAACACGCGCCAATTGAGCGTTGCGGGATCCCGGCCGTAGCTCATGTCCCGGTCCACGCCCTTTACCGTCACCCGGTCCACCAATTCGCCGGTGACGGTGGACAGCACCAGGGTTTCTTCTTCATTGTTGATGGAGAAGTTGGTGTGGGGATACAGGGTGCTTTCCTCGATCTTATCCTTGCCCGAGCAAAACACGATGTAGTAGCCCCCCGCCGGGATCAGCGCATCCTTGGGAAAGGTCCATTTAAGGGGCTTGGTTTCATCGTCCGAGAGGGCAAAAGCGCCCAACCGGATATCCTGGGTGCCTGCGTTGTACAGTTCCACCCAATCGGACAATTCGTCGTCCTCATCCCGCAGGCCGGATCGGGGAGTGGGCACGATTTCGTTGATCATCAGGGTGCCGGCTTCCACGGTGTAGCGGCTCAGGTAGGTGTCGTGGCCCTCCACGGTATTGGGATAGCCGGGGGAATACTCCTCCGTCTTTGCCCAGGCGCCATCCTCCAGACGGGCGTAGCTTTCATCATTGTTCAGGGTGGGCACCTGCACGCTGTCCAGCGGGCGGGCGTTGGCGTCAAACAGGTAAATGGTCTCCCCGATGGAGGACAGCTTGAATTTGGCGTGCAGAACGCCGTGGGGATCGTCCCGGTTCACGCTGTCGCAGAAAACCACCACGTATCCGCCGGGATTCAGCGTCACGTCCGGAAACAGGAATTTGATGCGCTCCCCCCGGTCGGACAAGCCCACGTCTTTCATCCGGATGGGAGTGTCGGTGGTGTTATGGATCTCCACCCAATCCCCGAATTTGCCCGTTTCATCGGGAAAGGCGGACACATTGTCGGTCATCACCTCGCTGAGCACCAGCCCGCTCTGCGCCGATGCCTGGCTGAAAGCCTGCACCTCTCTGTCCTGCCCGTCTCTGCCGGGCAGCGGGATGATTTCATGCAAAAGAATATACACCGCCAGCACCGCGGCCAGAATAAGCAGCAGCGGCAGGCGGGACATGTTGGAATGGCTTCTGCGCCGGGAAGTGGGCATGCATTCTCCTCCTTGCAGGGACTGGCGGCGAAGCAGCCGCATCTGCATTATAACACACAAATTCGTAACGGAAAAGACACAATTTTGTCCGCGGAAAAAAGTTCATAATTTGGCGGTCACTGCACCCATTCGATGCGGTCCAGCAGGGCAAGGAAATCCTCCCGGGACGCCTGAGGCGCATAGATCTCATAGGCGGCGGTCTCATCCGCGAAATAAGCGCTCCACGCGTCGTTCCGGCCGCAGAGCATCACGGGCAGGTTCTGCACATCGATGCCGCTGCGCAGTTCCACTGACATTTCCGGCCGCATCAGCAGCGGCGCGGCGGAGGCAGGCCGCACGGCGGACAGCGTGGCGCCATTGTAGCGCAGGATGGCCATGCGCGCCGCCTGGCCATCGTGGGATGCGTTGCGGGTCTCCCCCGTCATGGGAAGTCCGGGCACCACGGGAAGCCGCGCGCCAAACAGCCGCGCGAGCGCAGCGGGATCATCGCTGGAGGCGGCCTGCAGCCGGGTCACCGCTTCCGGCTCTTCCTGCACCACAAAGCTGCCCTCCTCCGATTCAGGCGAATGGATCAGCACCGCGCCCACGTACACCGCCGCCATCAGCACCAGCGACAGCAGCCCCAGCCCGGCCCGGCCCAATACCCGGCGCAATTTACCTTTTCCTGTTGCTTCCGCCATGATGCCCTTCCTTTCGCCCGTTTTTTCGTTTCGCCCATTCCTGGCCCGCCACGCATCCCACCAGCGACAGGCCCATGCACAGAAGCGCCATGCCGCCGCGATCCGCATACACCGGCAGCAGCCACAGCGCCCCGCCGATGGGGAAAAACGCCGCCAGGGGATGCACGCCGCCCAGGCCCGCCCACAAAGGGATCAGCACCGCGGCGATGGGCAGCACGCCATAGAAATACAGGAAATACCATGCAACTGCCCGGTCGCCCTCCATCCGTGTGAACAGGACGGGCACGCCCTGCAGCGCCAGAGCGCTGACCGCCAGGATCAGAAACCGCATCCACGCCGACGGCCATGCGCTATCGCTTTTCCTTCCCATGCGCCTCATTGCTTCCCTCCGCCCCGCGGGCCTGGAAGCAGCGCGGGTTCAAGCCATTGTATTCGGACGTTCGGCGTGCGCCCATTCAGGCCCGCCGAGCGTTATTATGCCATGATGCCAACCGTGCTCGCTATTCGCGGCCCGGTTGGACGGACAATCGGCTTTCAGCCGATTTCCTCATCATTATACCATGATGCCAACCGTGCTCGCTATTCGCGGCCCGGTTGGACGGACAATCGGCTTTCAGCCGATTTCCTCATCATTATACCATGATGCCAACCATGCTCGCTATTCGCGGCCCGGTTGGACGGACAATCGGCTTTCAGCCGATTTCCTCATCATTATTATACCATAATCCGTCCATGCTTACAATCTTTGCGTCAATAATGTTACAAAATCTTTTCAGATTTATGTGGAAAAGCGGATTTTCCTATGATATAATGACGATGAACGCTGCTGCATGCAGCTTCTCCACCCGGCCGGGCCGCATGCTGTGTGCACGGCTGGCATCAAAACTACAGGTCCCGGGGCCTTCCCAAGAGATGAACCGTTCGTTTTTGTTATCAAAAGGACCCAAGGAGGATATTCGGATGAACAACAGAAGCCTTCACCGCACATGGCCGGCCCTGATACTGGCTCTGTGCATGCTGCTGTCCGCCCTGCCGGCCCAGGCCGCTCCCGCCCGGGAATTGCAGGCGCTGGAAATGACGGTGGACGAAAAAATGCAGCTGTTGATCCGCATCGCGGATGAATCCATCCCGGAGGAATGCTACGATGCGGCGGCGGGCCAGCGCCTCCAAACCTTGCTGATCCCCGGCGAAGAGCCCAGCGCGGATCTTGCCGCCCAGGCCCTGTGGGCCGCCATCCTGTTGGCCCGGGAAACCACCCATCTGTCCTGGGAAGAAGCAGAGCGGCTGTACAGCCAGGTTTTCACCGAAGGAACGCTGCCCCTGTCCCGGGATCAGAAAAGCCCTTTCCTGACCCTGACGGAGGATGGCGTGGACGCTGAGCCCGTTCGCTCCCCGGATCACGGCGGGGCACACGTTTATTCCGTCACCTTCGACGGAACGAATGTGACGGTGCTGTACGATGAATACTTCTGCGAGCATGACGGCGGAGAAAGCGTGGACGAAATGCCCGAGGATCTGGTCACCTGGACGGCCAACGTGTGCCTGTCCCTGCGCTACGCTCCGGAAACGGAATTCGGCTACACGGTGAACGGCATATCCCTGTCCCCTTCCTATCAGGATGGCCTGCTGTCCCGCTGGACGGACACGGAAAACACCGAATATGAGTATTCCCTGAAGCTGCCCTCCACCCTGGGCCTGGCGGACGACGATCCCGCCCACCGCGTGTGGCAGAACGCCGACGGCACCGTGACATTGACTGTGACTGCACGGGAAAAGACGGCGGGCGGCAGCGGCTACGATCAGGCCTACGCCGCTTTGGTGGCGAAGAACCGGGCGGAAAATCTGGGCCTCACCATCGTGCGGGAGGCGGATTTCAGCCGGTTCTATGCCGTGGGAGACGGACTGTATCAATTGAATGTCCTGTCCGACGATTTATCGTGGGATTACGAGCTGACCCTCTCCTTCCCGCCGGAAAGGCAGGCGGAGTATGAATTATACGCGGAATTCATCCGCAATTCGCTGATTATGTGGGGGATCGCCAATGGCTGAGAAGAAACGGAAGCTGTGGATCATCGGCATACTGCTGGCGGCTGCTCTGCTGCTGGCGCTCCTGTTCGGGACAGGCGTTCTCTCTCAGGCCGCCCGGAACGGAAATGAAAGCAGCGGCCCCGCCGAAACAGAAAGCCCCGCCTGGCCGGATGCCACGCGCGCTCCCTCCGGGGAAATCCCCGTGATGCGGAACGAAGGCGACCTGTATTTCCCGGATCAAGAGAATTGGGTGTATCATTTCCGGTACGCCTATCCACACCTGCTGGGCGACAGCTACACCGTGGCGCTGATCAACGACACCTACCAGATGGCGCTGGACGAAAAGAAAAACCTGGAATTGCCCATGTTCGCCAACGCCGAGGAAATGCGTTACGACGGTCACAACGAGGTATGGCGGGATTTTACCGTTATGTGCAACAGCGACAAGCTGCTGTCCATCCTGGAAATGCGCCGCCAGACCCAGGGGGAAGACGCGGAGAGCCTGTACCTGGAAGCGCTCACCTTTGACACTTCCGGAGACTATGCCGGTAATTCCCTCACCCTGCGGGGCGTGACCCTGGCGCTGGCGGGCATAGATTCTGAAAACGTCGAGGACACCCCGGAGGCGCTGGCCGCCCGGTACCGGGGCATCATCGACGGCTCCTCCACCCTGATGGGGGAAAAACTGATGCCGGTTCTGTATGAGCAGTTCCAGGCCCTGCAGCAATCGGGCGTCCTCCTGGCTTCCTGGACAGCGGAAGATTTTGAGCAGGAGGTGCTGCCCACCCAGGACTTCTATGTCAACGGTGAAGGCCAGATCCTCTTCTTTTTCCAGCCGTCCCTGATGACGGAGCCTTCCCTCGATCCTCCCGTCTTTGCCTTCACGCCGGACGAATTGGAAGCGCTGCTGACCGGCGCGTCCTGACCGCCCGCGCCCACCCGATCCGCTTCATGAAGGAGGGAATCTTCCATGGCCGCATCTTCAGAACGTCCCCTGTCCGGCGATTCCGTGGCCCTGACCCGCCGGTATCTGGATCATCTGCTGGTCGAAGGGCGCATCGTCGGCGCCGCGCATCCAACCGCCCAGACCGTGCTGTTCGGCCATTCGTTCGAAACGCCCATCACCACCGGCGCCCTGAGCCACCTGAAGCCCGGCATGACGGCGTTTGCCGAAGGGGCGCGCCTGGCAGGCGCCGCCTGCTGCATCGGCATGGGAGATTGTGACGAACTGGCAGGCGCCTTGCGTACCGGGGCGAAGGTGATCAAAATCATCAAGCCCTACGCCGATCCGGAGGAAATTTTCCGCCGTTTGGACTGCGCCCGGGAAAACGGCGCTATCGCCGTGGGCATGGATGTGGAGCACAGCGTGAATGTTCGGGACGACGCCGATTCCGTGGTGGTGGGGCAGGCGATGAAGCTGCCCACCCTGAAGGAACTGAAGGGCTATATCCGCGCCGCCGGCCTACCCTTTATCGTCAAGGGCGCGCTCAGCGTCCGGGACGCCGTGACCTGCGCGGACATTGGCTGCGCGGGAGTGATCCTCAGCCATCACAACGGTCTGATGCGCTGGGCTGTGCCACCCATGATGCTGCTGCCGGAGATTCGCAAGGCGGTGGGCGGCAGCCTGACCCTGATCGCGGACGGCGGCATTCAGGACGGATTCGACGCCTTCAAGTGCCTGGCCCTGGGGGCGGATGCCGTGTCCGTGGGCAGGCCCCTGATGCAGCCCCTGGAGCAGGGCGGCCCCGAGGGCATGGCCCAGGTGATTCGGCAGATGACCGGCGAATTGAAGGCCATGATGGTGCGCACCGGCATATCGGACGTGCAGCACATGGATCCCTCCGTGCTGCATCCCATCGCCTGGTGAGGCTTTTTCGTCCGCGTCAGGCATGCCCCGAAACGAAAGCCTTTTCCGTGTTTTCCGATGCGATTCCCCGAAAATTTTCGTAACTGTTCAGTCTAAGCAGCTAAAAAAATGCATTAAGTCACTTAAGAGGACAAGGCAGGGGGCTTCTTCAGCCCCCTCATCCCCTGAACCAAGGGCCTTCGGCCCCTGAACTCCACCCCGGAAAAACTTGATGGCATATAGTTTCTGGCCCGGCCGCTGAAAGCGGCCAGCCCGGATGCAAAGCATCCGGGGAAAGTCCGGGAAAATCCCCAGGGGAAAGCTCGCTTTCCCCTGGGGATTTTCCCGGCTTTCCCTGGGCCAGAAACTTTCAAAAATGTTCGTAATCCCGGTGCGGCGGGCGGAGACTGTGGGTATTTCCAACGGCGATGATTCGCTAAGTGGAATGCAAGGGATGAAATCCCTTGCCGTGGGGTTCAGGGGCCGCGGAGGCCCCTGTTTCGTAAGTGATTGAATGTGTCCTCTATGCGACCGAACAGTTATTATTTTCCAATAATTTTGTTTTAAGCCGAACTTTATCGCATTTTCCCTCTGGTAATATTCGTATTTCTGTGGTATACTTCCATCTTGGTAGTCTCCAGCAACAGAGAGGATGAAGCATACCATGGACAAAGTGAAACGCAACGAGCGGCTGGCCGCCATGAGTCAGATCCTGACCTCGTCCCCCAACCGGATTTTTACCCTGTCCTTCTTTTGCGAATTGTTTTCCACCGCCAAATCCACCGTCAGCGAAGATGTGGCCATTTTGCAGGATACCATGACCCAGTTCCGCCTGGGCAGGCTGGAAACGGTCACCGGCGCGGCGGGCGGCGTGCGCTACCGTCCCATCGGCCTGGCGGCCTACGGGCGGGACTTTATCCAAAAAATCTGCGATAAGCTGCTGGAGCCGGGGCGTCAGCTGCCGGGCGGATATCTGTATTTTTCCGATATTCTGTCAGCGCCGGAGCTGGTGCACGGTATGGGCTCGCTGATCGCCAGCCAATACTACGATGTGGGCGCGGATTTTGTGCTCACCATGGAAACCAAGGGCATCCCCGTCGCCCTGATGACCGCCAATGCCCTGCGGGTGCCCCTGATCATCGCGCGGCACGCCACGAAGGTTTACGAAGGCAGCGCGGTGAATATTTCCTATGTCACGGGCAATGGCAACATCGAAACCATGGCCCTGTCCCGGCGGGCCGTGAAGGAAGGCCAGCGCGCCCTGATCGTGGATGATTTCATGCGGGGCGGCGGCACAGCCCGGGGCATGATCGAGCTGATGAAGGAATTCAATGTCACCGTGGCGGGTATCTGCTTTGTGCTGGCTTTGGAAAGCCCCAAAAAACGCTTGGTGGAAGGCGAAAAATCACTGATGCTTCTGTCCGATATGCGGGATGGCGAACCCCTGCGGGTGCGCCCCGCCGATTGGATCGAACCATAATCGCCAATTGTTGAGTGCGAGTGACCACCTACAGCCCGGAACCCCAGTAACTGCAAGGCTTCCAGCCCCGTCCGAATTCGCTCTGATAACAAAATGATAACATTCGCCAGAGCCACCATCATTGAGAGAAATCCGGTGGCTTCGAGGTGCGGGTGCTGTCGGACTTTGTGAAAACCTGTTTCAGAGACCTGTTTATCAGGCACCGACTACACCATAAAGTGATAGTTGACCATGATAATGGCAAGATCAATTCTATGACGGCCTGGCCCTGGTGGAGAAGGATGGGAAGCTGATGTATATTGACCACAGTGGGGCTATGGTGTGGGAGAAGAAATGACAGAGAAAAGCAAACGTATCATTCAGTTTCTCTTGATCTCCCTTGTGCTGGTCTTCAGCGTTGGCAAAATGGAGGCTATGTCCATGAACAATGATTTGGTTCAGGCTGCGGAATACATTGCGGAGAAGGTACAGGCGGCTTGCAGCGACCCCCCCGGGGTTGTTCGTTTGGAGGTTCATCTGGGACTGTTTTGTCATCATACTGTTTGGGGGATCAGCGATGGCGGCGAATCTGTCCTGCTCTACGATTCTGATGGAGACAGGGAGAGTTTTTCGATCCTGAATCATGCTTGGGCGAGCCATTCCGGAGAGCACAGCTATTTCGAGGAGTTCCAGAGGCTGGTGGCACAATCACTCGAGTCGAAGGGCTGCCCGCCTGCGGACTTTCCCGTATCGGAGGGACAGCCCGGCCGTCTTCTGCAAAAGCGTAACGAATTGTGGAATGCCGTTGGAGATCGAAAAGAGGTCAGCGAGGTGCTGGCAGCAATCTCTCCCTTATGGGATTTCCAGGTGGATGGGTGCGAAGGCAATATGGATTTGATTCAGGCTGGGGTTTGGCCCCTGTCCGGTCAGGAAACCTTCACCCTGTCATGGACATGGCAGGAGGATGACGAAGCAAGCGACGAGTATTACCAGCTGCGCGTGGAGCTGACCTATCCTGCCGATGCAGACAACCTTGTTATCCGTGAATGCGAATGGATCGACAGCCCGGATGTGGACTTTGCAGAGTATGTCCGCAGCACGGATTCCTACAGGTGGGCGCTGGGAAAAGAAGCGGCCACCGTTCGTATCTATGTTGACGGGACTTGATCACTCATATGACATCTTCTCCATGAGGTAAGAACTATGCCCGATCAGTCAGACAGAGCGGCACTGGGGAACGAAATCTGCCGCCTACAGCTGCCTCTTGCTACACCTCGTTCTTTGCAGTATAATATCCCTGCGGAACAACCCAATCCGCCACAGCAGCCAGCCTCCCTGTTATCACCCTGATAACAAAATGATAACCGAAGGCTGTAGAGGCAGTGGAACAGGAAGACCACAGAAATTCAGAGCGACCAACTGGACGACGACGCACAGAAATTATACAGAATGCGTTAAATCTTGAAGAGGGAGAAGAAAAATGAGCGAATGCACCCATGACTGTTCCTCCTGCGGGCTCAACTGCCCCAGCCGGGAATCTCAAAGTCTGCTGGAAAAGCCCCACGAGGGCACCCGGATCAAAAAAGTCATCGCTGTGATGAGCGGCAAAGGCGGGGTGGGAAAATCCCTGGTGACGGCGCTGCTGGCCGTGATGGCCCAGCGCGCCGGATACAAAACCGCCATCCTGGACGCCGACGTCACCGGCCCTTCCATTCCCAAGGCCTTTGGCATTCAGGAAAAGGCCATGGGCAACGACCAGGGCATCCTGCCGGTGGAGAGCCGTACCGGCATCAAAATGATGAGCGTCAACCTGCTGCTGGAGGAGGAAACGGCCCCGGTGGTGTGGCGCGGCCCCATCATCGCCGGCACCGTGAAGCAGTTCTGGACTGACGTGCTCTGGGGCGATGTGGACGTAATGTTCATCGATATGCCGCCGGGAACGGGCGACGTGCCCCTGACGGTCTTCCAGTCCGTACCGGTGGACGGTGTGGTGGTGGTCACCACGCCCCAGGCGCTGGTCGGCATGATCGTGGAAAAGGCCATGAACATGGCGGATATGATGCAGATCCCCGTGAAGGGCATCGTGGAAAACATGAGTTACGCCGTCTGTCCCGACTGCGGCAAGCACGTGGACGTGTTCGGTGAAAGCCACGCGGATGAAATCGCCGGGCGCTTCGGCACCCAGGTGCTGGCCAAGCTGCCCATCAACCTGAAGCTGGCCGCGGCCTGCGACGCCGGGCTGATCGAGCTGTTCGAAGGAGACTGGCTGGACGGCGCCATACAGGAGATCCTTCGCTGAGAAGATCCTTCTCTGCGCCTGAAAGCAGCCAGCAAAATGCCCCTCTCACGGATCGGTGGGAGGGGCTGATTTCATATTGAGCGCAGAGGCTTATCAGGGAAGCAGGGGCCGCGGCAGGTCACAGGCTGTCCTCCTGTGCGGCGCGCCGCAGCACTTCAAAACACATGCGGCCGTTGTGATACGGGCATTTCCAGGGCTCAACGATGGGCTCATCGGCGCCCGGCGTGCCATCCTCGTGCAGATACCAGAACCATTCCGAACCGGGCCGCGGATCCACCAGCGCATCCCGAATGTAGGCCCACTGGGTCCGCACCGCCTGGCGGTACCGTTCCTCTCCCGTCTTTTCAAAGGCGTTCAGAAAGCCCATCAGCGCTTCCGCCTGCACCCACCAGATGCGCTTCTGGCTGACGACGCCTTTTTCGCATTCATTGGCAAAGCCGTGATCGGTGAAAGCCGCATGGAAGGTATGATCCGCCATGTCCAGCAGCAGCGGCCGGATCCGTGCGGTCAGGGCTGGGTCATCCAGCGCGGACAGGGTCTTTTCCGCCAGCCAGCTGGTTTCGATATCGTGGCCGAAGGAGTGCAGGTCGATCAGGGAATGATACGCATGATCGAAAAACACCTCCTGACGGCGGTTTTCCCGGCTGTAGATCTTTGTTTCCCAAATCTCCAGGATCTCGTACAGACGGGCTTTCAGCTCCTGATCCGGCCAGGCCTGATACAGCCCGGTATACCCCTCCATCACGTGAAGCAGGGTGTTCATGGTGCGGGCAGCCATCACACCGTTTTCGCTGAGCTTTTCATTGCTTTCGGGACGCCAGTCCATCGTGAAGGCTTCCAGGTAGCCCCCCTCGTCCCGGCATTTGCTTTCGATGACCCGAAACAGCGCCCGGGCCCGTTCCAGCGCTTCCGTGCTGCCCGACGCCCGGTAATAGGCAGACAGGGCATAGATGGCAAAGGCCTGGTTATAGGTGTGCTTGGTGCCGTCGGCCACGGCGCCGTCCGCGCGCAGGGACCAAAACACGCCGCCGTTCACGCTGTCGGTCATGCGGCACAGCATATGATAGGCGTGCTCCGCTTCCCGCAGGAGTTCCTCCTCGCGCAAAAGCAAATACGCCTCCGAGAAGAACCACAAAATGCGGCTGTTCAGGATGCAGCCTTTGTCTGCCTCCGGGTGACGGCGCAAATCATAATCCACCCGCCCCACATAGCCACCGTGAACGTCATCCCGCAGTCCCCTCCAGAAAGGAAGGATATGCCGCGTCAATTCCTGCCGGATTTCCTCCGTCAATCGTGTCATCCTTGCCTCCGTATCAGTAAAGAGCAAGCCATGCATCCTCCGCGGTCGGGAATCATTCCCGGTCGGGCGAAGGCCCGGCGGAGCTGAACCGGATGCTGATGCTTGTGCCCACGCCCACCTCGCTGGTCAGGGTCACCTCCGCCCCGTGGAACTGTGCGCCATGCTTGACGATGGACAGGCCCAGCCCTGTGCCGCCGATTTCCTTGCTGTGGCTTTTATCCACCCGATAGAACCGTTCAAACACCCGCTTTTGATGCTCTTTGGGGATCCCGATGCCCGTATCCGTCACGGTCAATTGCGCGCCATTCTCCATGGGCGTCACGCTCACCGTCACGCTGCCGCCCGGGCGATTGTATTTGATAGCGTTATCGCACAGGTTATAGACCATCTCATTCAGGATCTGATAAACGCCCCGCACTTTGACCGGTTTTCCCTCCAGGGACAGTGTGACGGACTGGCGGACAGCCACGGGCCGCAGGCTGCCGATCACGTCGGCGGACAATTCATACAGGTCCACGTTTTGCCATTCCGGGTCCAGGCCCCCTTCATCCAGCTTGGACAGCTTCATGATATCGTCCACCAGGGTGATCGTTCGCTGGGATTCCTTATAAATGTCCTTGGAAAACTCCCGCATCTTGCCTTCATCCACCAATCCCTGGGCCATCAGCTCCGCGAAGCCGGAGATGGAGGTCAAGGGCGTTTTCAGCTCATGCGACACATTGGCGGAAAACTCCCGCCGCATCTGCTCCTGCTGGGCGGCCTCCCCCTCGATGGTCATTTTCTGCTCCTTGATTTTCTCGATCAGCGGCGTCAGTTCGGAATAGGTGTTGGTGTCCGGGTGCTCCAGGTCGATTTCGTTGATGGGCTTGACGATTTGCTTGGCCGCCCGGAAGGACAGCACGCCCGAAATCAGCAGCACCAGCACCAGCACCCAAAAAACGGGGCTGACGGACTGGAGGGCGTAATGCAGCACGCTGAGGTGGCGGCCCAGGCGCAGGACCGTGCCGTCCGCGCACAGCCTGGCGTAATACATGGTGGATTTCCCGCCTTCTGACGGCCGGTTTGCCTCTCCCTCGCCCTTTTCAAGCGCGGAGCGGACCTCGTCGCCCTGGCTGTCAGCGGGCAGCGCCGTTTCGCTGTCATAGAGCACGCTTCCGTCCGCCGCGATCCAGGTGACCCTGTTCACATCGTCCAGGGTCTTCAGATATGTGCTTCCGTTCAGCATCAATCCCTGCTCCGCGTACAGCGCCTCCTGCCTCAGCGCGGCATAGGTTTCTTCCTCGGTCTGAGAATACTGCATCCCGAAAAACAGCCCGGCGCACAGCAGCAGCACCGACAGCCCCACCAGGAACGTGTTGCGAAAAATTGTCTTGATCATGCTTCATCCCCCGCAAAGCGATAGCCCACGTTACGAACCGTTTGAATATAGTTCCCCGCCGGGCCCAATTTGGCCCGCAGCGTGCGGATATGCACGTCCAGCGTACGGTTTTCCCGGACAGCCCCCAGGCCCCAGATCTTATCCAGCAGCACTTCCCGGGTCAGCACCATATCCCGGTTTTCCATCAGCAGGCACAGCAATGAAAACTCCTTGTGCGTCAGCGTCACCCTGGCCCCATCCACCCGCACCTCATGCTTGTCCGGATACACCGATAGCACTCCCAGGCGGTATTCGGCCGTCCTTGCCTTTTTCTCCGTCCTGCGCATCACCGCCCGGATCCGCGCGATCAATTCCATGATGCCAAAGGGCTTGGGAACGTAATCATCCGCCCCGGCATCCAATCCCTCCACACGGTCGTATTCGGCGTCCTTGGCGGTGAGCATGATGACGGGCAGCTCCCGGGTCGCACTTTCCTTCCGCAGCCGCCTCAGGATCGAGATGCCGTCCTCTCCCGGCAGCATAATATCCAGCAATACCAAATCCGGCCGCTGCTGCTCCATGGCGCTCCAGAACTCCCTGGGCGTCTCAAAGCCCGTGGCCTCAAAGCCCTGGCTCTGCAGGGCATAGATCACCAGCTTGCGGATGCTTCCGTCATCCTCCAACAGATAAATCAATCCATCACCTCCACCCAAGGCTCCCTTGTACGTTATTACAGACAAGGGACCCTTGTCAAGCGGATGGCGTCGATTTAACATATATTTTACACAGCTCTGATTGCCAATTTTACATGCGCGTCGGATACTGGATGGGGAAGGAAGTGACGGCATGGAAATCACGCACCTGATCAGCTTACTGTCCGGCGTGGCGCTGTTTTTATTCGGCATGACACTGATGGGCGACGGACTGAAGAAGGCGTCCGGCAGCAAGCTGGCACCGATCCTGTTCCGTTTGTCCGGTACGCCGCTGAAAGGCATCCTGCTGGGCACCGGCGTTACGGCCGTGATCCAGTCCTCCTCCGCGACCTCCGTGATGGTGGTTGGCTTTGTGAACTCGGGCATGATGCAGGTAAAGCAGGGCATTTCCATCATCCTGGGCGCCATCCTGGGCACCAGCATCACCGGGTGGGTGGTGTGCCTGGGGTATATCGACGGCGGGTCGGGATGGACAGGCCTTTTGTCCACTTCCACCCTCAGCGGGATCGTGGCCATGGTCGGCATCCTCCTGCGGATGTTTTCCAAAAAACAGAGAGCCCGGAACATCGGGGATATCCTGCTGGGCTTTTCGGTGCTGATGTTCGGCATGAGCACCATGAGCGGCGCGGTCAGCGTGCTGGGAGAACAACCCTGGTTTTCGGGGCTGATCACCTCCATGACCCATCCGCTGCTGGGCATCCTGGTGGGCGTGGTGTTTTCCGCGCTGCTGCAGTCCGCCTCCGCCGCGGTGGGCATCGTGCAGGCCCTGTCCCTCACCGGCATGATCACCCTGGGCACCGCGCTGCCCGTACTGATGGGCATCTGCATCGGCGCGTCGCTGCCGGTCCTATTGTCCGCCCTGGGCGCGGAAGTGAACGGGAAGCGCACCTCCGTGAGCTATCTGGTCGCTTCGTTCATGGGCGTGATGGTGTGCGCTTCCATCTTTTATATCGCGGACGCCATCTTTCGCTTTACCTTCCTCACAAAGGTGATGGATCCCTTTTCCCTGGCCCTGGTCAATACTGTTTTGCGGCTGGCCATCCTGTGCCTGCTGGCGCCCTTCGCCGATGTGCTGGAAGCCCTGGCCGCTCTGATCGTTCATGCCGCGCCGGAAGAGAAAAACACCCTGCCCCACCTGGAGGAGCGCTTTCTGGCGCATCCCGCCCTGGCGGTGGAGCAGAGCCGGCACGCCATCAACAATATGGCCCGGGAAAGCGAGGAAGCCATTCACACAGCCATGGCGCTGCTGAACAACTACAGCGAGGCGGGGATACAGAAAGTAAGCGATTTGGAAACGGAAGGGGACCGGTACGAGGACGTGCTGGGATCCTATCTCGTGAAGCTGACGGGGCAGGAACTGACGGACGGGCAGAACAAAACGGCCTCCCTGTTCCTGCATACGCTGTCGGATTACGAGCGCATTTCCGATCATGCCCTCAGTATCGCCCGGAACTGCCAGGAAATCAGCGAAAAGGATTTCCGCTTCTCAGGGGAGGCCGCCCATGAGCTCTCCATCATCTGCGCCGCCGTAACAGAAACCCTCCGCCTGACCGTGGAAGCCTTCGTCAATGAAGACCTGAAGCTGGCGGAGCGTGTGGAACCCTTGGAAGAGGTCATCGACGATCTTGCGGATGAAATGAAGCTTCATCACGTCAACCGGCTGCAAAACGGCCAGTGCACCATCGTGCAGGGCTTCGCCTTTAACGATCTGATCACCAACCTGGAGCGGGTATCCGACCACTGCTCCAACATTGCCGTAGCCCTGATCGAGCTGTATATCGGCTCCTTTGACACCCATGAGTATCTGGGCCAGGTGAAGCAAAAGCGATCCAAAAATTATGAACTGTATTTTCAGGACTACAAGAAAAAGTATGGCTTGGATGAACACGCAGCCCTGAGCGAATGACCGTCCCAGGCCCCGCCATCAGCGGACGCCGGGACAGGCGATCCGGGCAGCCCGTGTTTCTTCCTCAATTATTTTCCTTCCCCTGTCGGCACGCGCAGGCATGGCCGCACGAGGCGCAGCACCCCGTGCAGCCGGCCTGTTTGTTTTTATGCGTGCGGCGGATGGCCCAAAAGAGCCCCGCGGCAAGGATCGCCGCGATCACAGCATCCCAAATGTTCATATCACCGCTCCTTTATTGCTCGTTCTCTTCGAAAGGACGGAAAGATACGGCGCGTATTCTTTGTGCTGGCCAAGCGGACCGGAACAGGATGGAAAAGACGCCCGATCATGCGAGGCTTTGATCATCCCACCGCCAGGGCGATCCCATGCGCGATAAAAGCGACCGCCCAGGCAATGACGCACTGCCACACCACCAGGGAAACGGCCCATTTGCCGCCCAGCTCCCGCTTCACGGAGGCAATGGCCGCCACGCAGGGGGTGTAGAGCAGGCTGAACGTCAGCATGGAAACCACAGAGGGGATTCCGAGCGCGGATACCTCTTCGCCGAACAGCATGATCATCACGGAAACCACGCTCTCTTTAGCCATAAACCCGCTGATCAGCGAAGAAACGAACCGCCAGTTGCCCAGGCCGATCGGACGGAATACAGGCGCCAGCAGGCTGGAAATGGTTTTCAGGATGCTTTCATCGGCATCCACCATATTGAGCTGGAAATTGAAATTGCTCAGGAACCAGACCGCCATGGTGGCAATGAGGATCACGGAAAAGGCACGCTGCAAAAAGTCCTTTGCCTTTTCCCAGAGCAGCTGCGCCACGCTCCGCGGGCTGGGCAGCCGGTAATTGGGCAATTCCATCACGAAGGGGACCGCTTCGCCCCGGAACAGCGTCTTTTTGAACAGCAGGGCCACCAAAATGCCGATCAGGATGCCCAGCACATACAGCGACGTCATGATCCACCAGGAAGAGTTGGGCAGGATCTTTTCGAAAATCTCCTCCACAAAGTAGCCGTAAATGGCCAGCTTGGCCGTACAGGACATAAACGGCGTGAGCAGGATGGTCATTTTGCGGTCCCGCTCGCTGGGCAGGGTGCGGGTGGACATGACGGCGGGCACCGTACAGCCAAACCCGATCAGCATGGGCACGATGCTGCGGCCGCTGAGGCCGATTTTCCTTAGCAGCTTATCCATCACGAAGGCCACCCGGGCGATATAGCCGCTGTCCTCCAGCAGGGAAAGGAAAAAGAACATGGTCACGATGATGGGCAGGAAGCTGAGCACGCTGCCCACGCCCTCAAAGATGCCGTCCAGCACCAGGCTGCGGATAACGCCGCTCACATTTCCGGCCTCCATGGCACGCTCCGCCAGCCCGCGGAGGGCGTCAATGCCCGTCTCCAGCAAATCCTGCAGCCATTTGCCGATCACGCCGAAGGTGAGGAAGAACACCAGCCCCATGATGATCACGAACACAGGCAGCGACGTGTACTTGCCGGTGAGGATGCTGTCGATCCGCTGGCTGCGAATGTGCTCCCTGCTTTCCTGCGGCTTGACCACGCACGCATCGCACACCTTCCTGATGTAGGCAAAGCGCATATCGGCAATGGCGGCGCTGCGGTCCAGGCCCCGTTCCTTTTCCATCTGCAGTACGATGTGCTCCAGCGTTTCCTTTTCATTCTGATCCAGATCCAATTGGCGCAGGATCAATTCGTCCCCTTCGATCACCTTGCTGGCGGCGAAGCGCAGGGGAAGGCCCGCTTTTTCCGCGTGGTCCTCGATCAAATGGCCCACAGCGTGCAGGCAGCGGTGGACGGCGCCGCCGTTGTCGCTGCTGTCGCAAAAATCCTGCACCAGAGGCGCTTCCTGATACTTGGCGATATGCAGGGCGTGCTTCACCAATTCATCCACGCCCTGATTCTTCGCCGCGGAAATGGGCACCACAGGCACCCCCAGCAGGGCTTCCATGGCGTTGATGTCCACCGATCCGCCGTTGCCCCGCATCTCATCCATCATGTTCAGCGCCACCACCGTGGGGATTCCCATTTCCAGCACCTGCATCGTCAGATACAGGTTGCGCTCAATGTTGGTGGCATCCACAATGTTGATGATGGCCTTCGGCTTGTCATTGAGCACAAAATTGCGGGATACCAGCTCCTCGCTGGTATAAGGAGACATGGAGTATATGCCCGGCAGATCGGTGATGGCGGTGCAGCTGTTGCCCCGAATGGCGCCGTCCTTGCGGTCCACGGTGACGCCGGGAAAATTGCCCACATGCTGATTGGCGCCAGTGAGCTGATTGAACAGGGTGGTTTTTCCGCTGTTCTGGTTGCCCACCAGGGCAAAGGTCAGCTTCGTGCCTTCCGGCACGGGATTGCCGCTGCCCTTGGGATGAAATTTTCCTTCCTCGCCCAGGCCGGGATGATCGGGCGATTTTTTCCTTTCCCGCGGCTGTTCCTTCTGGCGAAGGGACGGCATGGGCGTCACCCGGATCTTATCCGCGTCCGCCAGACGCAGCGTCAATTCATAGCCGTGAATACGCATTTCCATGGGATCGCCCATGGGGGCCAGCTTCGTCACGGTCACTTCCACGCCGGGGATCATGCCCATATCCAGAAAATGCTGCCGCAGCGCCCCTTCGCCCCCAACCTGGTCAACGATGGCCGATTGCCCGGGCTTCACATCCTTGAGTGTCATGGTTTCGTCTCCTCTTTGGCTCGATGGGCCCTTCTGTAAGAACATGCCTGCGGATAAGCTGGCCTTCCTTATCCTGCATAGTGGCTGTCCTGACACGGTATCCGTTAGTTGGTTTTTGTGTTAGTTAGTTTATACTAACGTCATGATTATACACACTTCCCCCCGTCTTGTCAACCTGCTTGCGAAATTATCCTCCGATTCCCGCAGAATCGTCAAATATGATGAACAAATCCACCTGTTAAATGTAAACAATTTGTGCGGCATATTGATTTTTCCGGCCATGTGACATATAATCAATATGTACAGATATGGGCAAACAAGCCTCTCTTCCGATGAAAGCGCAGGTGATTTTTTATGTATGCTTTGCGACGCGGAACAGCGCTGGTTCTCGCGCTGGTTTTGTGCCTGAGCATTTTTTCCGCGGCGTATGCCGCCAGCTACACGGGCACCATCAATGAAGACAAAGTGTTTTTCCGCATGAAGCCCAGCACCAGCGCCGATTACCACGGCCGGCTGAGCAAGGGCACCCAGGTGACGGTCACCGGCGTCAGCGGGGATTTCTATGCCGTCACCTACAACGGGAAAAACGGCTATGTGATGAAAAAATTCGTCACCCTGTCTTCCAGTGCCCAAAGCGCGCTGAACGCCACGGTGAGCAAGAGCAAATACGCCTCCGCCACAAAAATCTCCCAGTTGGGCGATCCGCCGGCCTACACCCAGAAGGGCTCCTCCGGTGAAAGCGTGGAAAAGCTGCAGCAGGCCCTGAAAATCAAGGGCTACTACACCGGCACCGTGGACGGCCTTTACGGCAGCGGTACGGAAAGCGCGGTGAAGGCGTACCAGAAGGCCATGGGCATCACCCAAACGGGCAAGGCGGATTACGCCACGCTGATGAAGCTGTTTGGCAGCGTGCTGACCACCACCGTATCGAACGATCCTCAGATGAAGGGCATCACCCAAATCTCGCAGATCACCGTACCCGCCACCTCCCAAAAAGGCGACAGCGGCAAAAACGTGCTGGCGCTGCAGCAGGCCCTGAAAATCAAGGGCTACTACACCTCCCCCATCGACAGCAAATACGGCGATAAAACGGTGGAAGCCGTCAAAGCCTTCCAGAAATCCAAGGGTCTGACCCAGGACGGCGTGGCGGGAAACGCCACCATCAAGGCGCTGTTCGGCAAAAACGCTGCCAACTACACCTACACCACCGAACGGCTGGATTGGTTCAACGGCGGCGCGGAAAAATTCCACAACCACTGCGTGATGACCGTCAAGGACGTGATCACCGGCAAAACCTTCCAGGTGCGCCGTACCTTCGGCACCAACCACCTGGACGCCGAGCCCCTCACCACCTCGGACACCGCCATCATGAAATCCATTTACGGTGGGTCCTGGAGCTGGGCGCGCCGGCCCATCCTGGTGATGTATAATGGCCATGTGTATGCCGCCTCCATGAACGGCATGCCTCACGGCACCAGCACCCTGAGCAACAATTTTGACGGCCATTTCTGCATCCACTTCTACAAGTGCCGCACCCACGGCACCGACAAGGTGGATTCCGCTCATCAAAACTGCGTCACCCGGGCCATGAACGCCAGCTGGTAATCCTGTTTTCAGGCTGAACAGTCCGTTTGATGCAAAGCCAGGACGAAGAATCCATCCCAAATCTGATTATGATTCAGCCTGAAGAACCCCAGAAGCAAAAGAACGCGCGATGCTGCCATCGGCGTTCTTTTTTTGCGTACTCCCGCAGCTTGGACCGCATGCTGTGCGCGGAGGATTGTCAAAATCTCCTTTCATACTATACTCAAATTAAAATAGCAAGAAAAAAGTAAAACGCTCCTGTCATCCCGAGCGGAGTGGAGCGAGAGCGGAACGAAGTCGAGGGATCTTTGAGAAACAGATTACTTCCAGCAGCATATTACCCAGTTTCCAGATCCCTCCACTCCGCTTCGCTTCGGTCGGGATGACATTGTGACTTCGTCTATCTTCCTTGCCGTTTTTATTTGAGAATAGTATCAAATATCCCCTACTGTTCGAGCGAGATCAAATATCTGTTCTCTGGCCCTCATTTTTCCGCTTCCCGCTCGATGACCCAGTATCCCATGCCCTGGTTGCCGGGCCGATAGCGATACCCGGGCAGGGGCACGGGCGGACGCTGAGGCATGCCGGGCACGGCCCAGGCCGTTTTGCGCACCCGCGCGTCCCGGGCCCAATAGCCTAAAGCGCAATAGGCCACGCCGGGAGCAGAGGGCGCGCGCACGAACCGCCACCCCGGCGCACGGAAGGGAGCAAAGGGCATGCGCCCCCGAAAAAAACCCCGCAAATCGCGCGCCGCCGCGGGCCACTGCAGCGCGGGCAGGGCATCCACCGGCTCCCCCGTTCCTGCCGGGCGCAGGGCATAAGGCGGGTCCGGCGCTTCCGCCGCCGGCTGTTCAGCCATCTGAGGCACGTGATCCCGCCACGGTTCCGATGGCTCCTGGTTATCCTGCGGCGGCGGCACGGGACCGTCCGCCGGGGCGGGGGTCGGCCTTTCTATCGCGGCCCCGGCCTGCACTGTCGCACGCTGTTGCGTTTTTTTCTCCTGATGCTTTGCCGCCTCATTTTGCAGCCACTGACACGCCTGCCAGTAGGTTTCCTCTGCGCCCAAGCCCGTTTCCCACGCCACCACCCGGCCGTCCGCCGTCAAAAACAGCCGCCCCGGCTGAGCGGCGGACAGCACGGCCTGGCCCTCCCTGTCCGCTTTCTGCCGGCAGCAAAGCGCTGCCTGGCCATCCCGCAGGGCATACAGCGCGCAGTCCGTTTCCGGCGTCAAGCCCCGCACCGACACCCGGTATTCATGGCCCATGCCCCGGATATGGCCGGTCACGCCTTCCCTGCCCCGCAGCAGCCGATAGCTGAATTCCATCCAAACGCCCCCTTTTTCTTTCATCCTTCAGCATATGCGCGCCGCTGCCAGGTCATGCTTGCGCGGCGGGCTGTTTTCCGGTATAATGGAGGGGTACGAAGAAGGAGGCGCTTTGCATGCACATTCTGATCACAAACGATGACGGGATCCAATCCATCGGCTTGAAGGCCCTGGCGGACGCCGCGCTGAAGCGGGGCCACAGGGTCACCATCAGCGCCCCCAGCAGTCAGTGCAGCGCCAACAGCCAGCATATCACCCTGACCGCGCCATTGCTTGTGCATCCCACTCCCTGGGAAGGGGCGAAGGCCTACGCCGTGGACGGCACCCCCACCGACGCTGTACGGGTGGCGCCGTTTATGACGGAGGATCCTCTCGACTTCTACATTTCCGGCATCAACCGCGGAGAAAACGCGGGCAGCGCCGTCTATTACAGCGGCACTGTGGGGGCCGCCCGGGAGGCCGCCATGTGCTACATCCCCTCCATGGCGGTATCGATCATGCCGGGGGCGGACGATGATATGCGCCGGAACCTGGCGGACATTGCCGTGCGGGTAGCGGAGCATTTTCAGGGCGTCGCCCTGCCCCGCTTCACCCTCATCAACCTGAACGCTCCCGCCATCCCCCCGGCCGAACTCAAGCCCCTGAAAGTGTGCCCCCTGAGCCGGGCTTATTATCTGGACGGCTATGAAAAGCGGGTCAGTCCGCTGGGACAAATGTATTTCTGGCTCAAGGCCAACGACACATCCGGCGTGCCCATGGAGCCCTGCGAGGAAGGCAGCGATTACGATTATCTGCGCAAAGGCCACGTCACCTGCACCTTCCTGGGGGATTTCACCGATTATAACGGCAGTTTTGCCGCCCGGATCGCGGATCTGACGCAATAAGGCCACATGGGAAAGGGAACAGGAACGTTGACAGAGCATGGATGCGGGATCGGTCACGCCCCCATCATCGTGGTGGGCGGCGGCGCGGCGGGCATGATGGCCGCGCTGTTTGCCGCGCGCGGCGGCGGGCGGACGCTGCTGCTGGAGAAAAATGAAAAGCTGGGCAAAAAGGTCTACATCACCGGCAAAGGGCGGTGCAATGTGACCAACGCCTGCGAGGACATGGAAGATTTTCTGCGGGAGGTGCCCCGGAATCCGCGGTTTCTTCACAGCGCCCTGCGCCAGTTTGGCCCCTTCGACATGCTGGCGCTGCTGGATGAACTGGGGTGTCCCACCAAGGTGGAGCGGGGCCGCCGGGCCTACCCGGTGTCCGATCACGCCAGCGACGTGACCAAAGCCCTGGAAAAGGGCCTGCGTCAGGCCGGTGTAACGGTCCGCCTGAACGCTCCTGTGCGGCGGGTGACAGCGGACGCGGGCCGCGTGACCGGCGTGGAACTGATGAACGGCGAAGCGCTGCCCGCCCGGGCCGTGATCGTGTGCACCGGCGGGGTCAGCTACCCCGCCACCGGCTCCACCGGCGACGGCCTGCGCTGGGCCCGGGAGACGGGCCACACCGTCACCCCGCCGCGTCCCTCGCTGGTGGGACTGCGCACCAAAGAAACCTGGCCCATGGGATTGCAGGGGCTGACCCTAAAAAACATTTGCCTTACGGGCCGGTCCTGTGGTAAAATAATATATTCCGAATTGGGTGAAATGCTGTTCACCCATTTTGGCGTGTCCGGGCCGCTGGTGATCGAATGCTCCTGCCATCTGCCGGAAAGCGGCCAGGCGGAATTGAGCCTGAACCTGAAGCCGGGGCTGACGCGGGAGCAGCTGGACCAGCGCCTGACCCGCGATCTGGCCGCCGCCTGAAAAAAGCAGCTGTCCACGGTGATGCAGTCCCTGCTGCCCCAGCGCTTCGCCGCGCTGTTTCCCCATCTGTGCGGTCTGGACGGCGCCCTTCCCTGCAGCCAGGTGACGGGAAAAATGCGTAGCGCCATCGCCGACAGACTGCAGTCCTTGCCGTTGACCGTCATCGGCACCCGCCCCATCGACGAGGCCATCGTCACCCGCGGCGGCGTGGACATCAAGGATGTATCCCCCGGCACCATGGAAAGCAAGAAAACGGCCGGGCTGTATTTCGCCGGAGAAATCATCGACGTGGACGCTCACACGGGGGGCTATAACCTGCAAATCGCCTGGTCCACCGGGGCGCTGGCGGGCAAAAGCGCCGCATCCGCTAAGAAAGAAGGAAACGCATGAGCATCCCGTTGGCGCTGGATCTTTGCTTTATGGGTCTGATCTTCCTGATCTTCGCCATTGTTTTTGCTGTTCGGAAGGAAAAAGCCTGCAATCTCATCGGCGGGTTCAGCTTCTTCACCGAAGCCCAGCAGGCGCAGTATGACAAGGCGCGGCTGGCCCGGGATTACTTCAAGCTGTTCCGCACGCTCACCATCGTGGTTTTCGCCGGCGCGGCGCTGTGTATTGTCCTGGGCTGGTGGGCGTTCGCCGCCGCCATTGCCATCCTGCTGTTTCTGGTTTTCCGCGATTTCCATATCAATCCGGAGAAAGCGTTTGAAAAATACAAGCTCAATCCCTGATTGGGCATATTCCAAAGGAGTTTTTCCATGCAGTACATTGTCCTGGACCTGGAATGGAACCAGCCCATATCTTATCATTCCCCCGCGTACAAAAGCGTCGGGGGCAAGCTGTTATTTGAAATGATCCAAATCGGCGCGGTGAAGGTGGATGAACGCATGCAGGTGGTGGATTCCTTTTCCCAATTGATCCAGCCCCAGCATTATATCCGCCTGCATCCCCGCATTTCCCGCATCACCCACATCACCCAGGAGGATCTGGCCGACGCGCCGCCCTTCAACGAGGCGGTGGCCGCCTTCGCCGATTGGTGCGGGGGAGATTACGTGCTGCTCACCTGGGGCTGCGACGATATTTCCGTACTGAACCAGAACATGACCTTCTACAAATGCGAAACTCCCCTGTCCAAAATCTATGATATTCAAAAGCTGTTTGGCGATGTGATCGGCACGCCCAAGGAGCGCAAGGGCCTGAAGGCCGCCATGGAGCACCTGGAAATCAACCCGGACGAGGAAAACATGCCCTTCCACAATGCGGTCAACGACGCCTACTACACCGCCCTGGTGTTCGCCCGGATGCCGGATCCGGCCAAGGTGCTGGAATACCCCCTCACCGCCCGGAAGCTGCAGCATCTGGACCGCACCAAAAAGGAAAGCACAGCCATTCTGCGGGTGCGTTCCATAAAGGACGCCCTGAAGAGCGCCGCCGCCATGACCCCGCCCTGCCCGGTGTGCGGCAAGCGCATGGAGGTGCCGGAGGGGTACGTGCGCCAGCGCAACGATCAGTATATGGCCCTGGCGGACTGTCCGCAGCACGGCCTGGCCTTTGTAAAACTGGCCTTTGGCAAAAACGACGAGGGCAAGCGGATCATGACCCGTTCCTCCTCCCTGAGCGAGGAGCAAAGCAAGCCCTACGTGCACACCAAGCATTTGCAGTGGCAGCAGAAAATCGCCCTTCAGCAGCAAAGCAGCGAGGAATGACCGTCTGTCGCGTCAGCACCGTTCCGGTCCGATCACCGTCGCCGACACAGAGGAGGCAGCATCGCCCATGAAAATCACCATGCTCAATCGGACTTTTGATTTTCCCGCCCCGGCCACTGTGGCGGAAATCATCGCCGCGATGGCCCCGGAATACCAAAGAACCGCGCTGGGCTGCTTTTGCGGCGGCCAGGCGCTGGAACTGAACGAAACGGTCTCCCGGGACTGCGTCCTGCATCCCATTACCTTCCAGAATGAGGAAGGCCGCAGGATCTACGAGCGGTCCCTGCGGTTCGTGCTGCTGCTGGCCGTGGAGCGGGTGCTGCCCGGCACGCATGTGCGCATCGAGCACTCCATCGGCTACGGCGTTTATATGCGGCTGCTGGAGCGGGACGTGGATGAGGACACCGCAGCGGCGCTTCAGGCCGAAATGGAAAAAATTGTGGCGGAAAACCTGCCCTTTATCCGGGAAACCTGGAGCCGGAAGCGCGCCATGGATTACTTTTCCGAAACCAACCACGCCGATAAAACCCGGCTGCTCGCCTACCGCCCTTACGATTATTTCCCCATTTATCTTTGCGGCGGCATGGCCGAATATTTTTACGGCGCGATGCTGCCCTCCACCGGCTATGTATCGGCCTTCCGCCTGCTTCCCCACGCGCCCGGCATGGTGCTGCAAATGCCCTCCCCCGCCGATCCCGATCATCCCGCGCCGCTCATCCATCGCCCCCGGATCCTGGAGGTTTTCGCGCAGTCCAACCGCTGGTGCGATATCCTGGGCTGCCTGAACGCCGCCGACCTGAACGATATGATCGTGCAGGGCAAGCTGCCCGATTTTATCCGGGTCAACGAAGCGCTGCACGACCAGTCCATCAGCGATATCGCCCAGGGCATCGCCCGGCGCCACGCCCGGGCCGTGTTCGTGGCGGGGCCCTCGTCCAGCGGCAAAACCACCTTCTCCAACCGGCTGTGCATCCATCTGCGGGTGCTGGGGCTGCGGCCCGTGCTGGTGTCATTGGATGATTTTTATCTGGATCGGGACCTGCTGCCCCTGGAAGCGGATGGCCTGCCCGACCTGGAGGCCCTGTCCGCCCTGGATGTGCCGCTGCTGCGCGCATGCGTTTCCGGCCTGCTTGAGGGCAAAGAGGTCAGTATGCCCCGCTTTGATTTCACTTCCAGCAAGCGGTGCCCCGAAGGCTATCCCCTGCAATTGATGGACGACCAGATCCTGGTCATGGAGGGGATCCACGCCCTGAACCCCGCCCTGCACGAAGGGTTTGACCCGCGTCTTCTCTGCAAGGTCTATATCAGCGAGCTGACCTGCCTGAACCTGGACCATCATAACCGCATCCGCACCACTGACGCGCGGCTGCTGCGCCGCGTCGTGCGGGATCACCAGTTCCGCGCCACCCTGCCGGAGGAAACGCTGACCATGTGGCCCAGCGTGCGCCGGGGCGAGGAAAAGTGGATCTTCCCCTTCCAGGAGCAGGCCGATTTCCTGTTCAATTCCGCCCTGCATTATGAATTGCCCGTGCTCAAGCGCTACGCCTACGATCTGCTCAGCGGGATCCCCCCGGAAAACCCCGTGTACCTCAGCGCCCGCCGGCTGATGAAAATCCTGAACTATATCCTGCCCGCCACAGACGAGGCCATGGCGGATATCCCGCCCCTGTCCCTGCTGCGGGAGTTTATCGGCGGCTGCACGCTGTATCGGTGAAGCCTTCGCGCACGCCGGATCATCACGGGCTTCCCCGGCACACCTCATCTTCGGGCGAAACCGTTCCAAGAAGCAGGGCGAAACGCGCTTGCTGGGGCACGCGGGGACACGCGATCCCCGCCCGCGCGTATCTGGACCGATATCTTTCGTCAACACAAAAATTTCCATATTATAAGAATGCGCCTCCTTGCGCACAATAGCCGCGAGGAGGCGATTTCATTGAAAAAGCTTGGATTATTTCTGCTGCTGACGGTTCTGTCGGCAGCGCTGCTCACCGGCTGCGCGAGCAACGCGGACACGCTGGCATCCCCCACGCCCGGCGCCACGGGCCAGCAAAACGCCATGGGCGCCGGCGGCGAACCGAGTCCCAATGCGTCCACGGCGCCGGCCGCTACCGATAGCGCCCAGCAGGGCGGCATCATGACGGTAGAGGACGCCGTGAAGGCCTCGGAAGCCATGGAGGATGCCATCGACAAGCTGACCGAAGTGGAGGACGCCGAGGTGGCCGTCATCGGCGATACCGCGTTGGTGGGCGTCCGGTTCACCAGCCAGTATCAGGGCAAGGTGGACGACCGGCTGAAGAAAATGGTGCTGGCCCGGGTACAGACGGTGGATAAGACCGTCAAGCGCGTGGCCGTGACCGACGACGACACCCTGGTGAAAGCCATCAGCGATCTGGAAGACACCCTGGCCAAGGCCCCGTCCCTGGACGACGTGACGGATGAGCTGAAAAAACTGGCCGACAAAATCACGGTGTACACCGAATGACCCGGGAAGCCGCCCGCATGGGGAAATGGATGCTGAGCGCCGCGCCGGTGACGCTGGCCGCGTTCCGCTTCTTCTCCGCGGGCGGCGCAGGCCCTGCGCTGTATGCCTGGGCGGCGCTGGGAACGCTGATCCCCATGCGCGATCAGTATCCCTACGTGCGAAAGCGCCGGGGCGGCGCGCACCGGCTGTTCTTTGCCTGTTCCGCGGGCTGGCTGACGATGGCCTGCGCGGAGATCCTGCTGCGTCGGTTCCTGCCCGGGACGCCCGCGGCCGAACTGGCCGCGCAGGCTGGGACTGTTTTCTTCGCGCTGTCCCTGGCCGCCGCGCTGCTGCGGCTGCGCATTCCCCGGATGGCCGCCTGGTGCGCAGGCGGCCTTTTCTGTATGGCAGCGGCGTATGCCGCCTGGGCGCTGCCGTGAAGCCGCGCTTGCCGCGTAATGGGAAATCTGCTATACTTTCTGTGGAAACGCGGAGAAGGGAAGTGCGCATGATGGTCTCGCCGGTTGAATTCGACGCCGTTATCCTGAAGCACCCGGACATGGACGCCGCCTATATCGAGATCCCCTTCGACGTGTACGCCCGCTACGGCAAGCGCCGGGTGGCGGTGCACGCCGAATTCGACGGCTGCCCCTATGACGGGCAGCTGGTACGCATGGGCACCCCGGGCCACATCATCGGCATTCGCAAGGATATCCGCGCGAAAATCGGCAAGCAGCCGGGCGACACCTTGCATGTGGCGCTGTGGGAACGGGACTGATACAGGCCCGGGCCCTTCGCGGCAGGGTTCGCCGTCCCCGCCCCGACCGTCACGAAAAAGGACCGTCTCTTTTTTGAGACAGCCCCCGAAACTTCGCGCAGGCACCGGGCGTTTGAAGCAAATCAGCGCGGAAAAGCGCCCAACGATTTGACTATTTTTCCGAAAACAGGATCGGCAAACGCCGGTCTTTTCTTTATGCCAGTTCCACTTCTGCGTTTATTCTCCTGAACTTTTCCAGCAGCTCCGGGTTCAAGCCCTGATCCGTCAGCAGCAGGCTCACTTCGTTGAATTCGCAGGTCCTGGCCATGGCTACGCGCCCAAATTTGGTGTGATCCGCCACGATCACGCTGCGGGCCGCTGCATTGAGCATCAGCCGCTTCACAGATACCTCTTCAAAGCTGACCGTCGTCACAGCGCCGATGGGGTCTACGCCATCCGCTCCCACGAAAGCGATATCCACATGCGTGTTCCACAGCATATGCTCCGCCACCGCGCCGATCAGCCCCTGCTGGCCCGGCCGCCGGGTGCCGCCCGTAACGACGAGGGTGCTGGTATGCGGAAGAACGATCTGAGAAGCAATATACAAATCATTGGTAATCAACGTCAGGTTTTCCAGGTGAGAAAGGGCCTGAGCAATGAAATAAGTGGTAGTTCCGGCGCTGATCATCACCGTATCGCCTGCGTGTACCATCCGGGCCGCTCGCTCGGCGATACGGTGCTTTTCGGCCATCATCAGGCTGATCCTTTCGCTGTATGCGGATTCATACGATGCGCTTTTATCCACCTTCATTGCGCCGCCATGGGTGCGGCGCAGCATGCCTTGGTGGTCCAGGTCATCCAGGTCTCTTCGTACAGTCGCCTCAGATACATGGAACTTTTCGGCCAACTCGTGAATTTGGGCGCTGGTGTTGGCTTCGATGTACTCCATCATCTTCTTCTGCCGCTCAGCGGGGATATACGTACTTCGTTCCATACGGGAGCACCTCCGTGCGCATGTCTTCGGCTGGGATCACCTGTCTTTATCATATATTATTTTTGCCAATTTGTAAAGCATATATAGAATTTTTGTCATTATTGCCAATCTTAGGCAGGCAAATTTTGGAATTTTCTAGATCGCTTTTACGATTTCAGTCACCAGCGCGCCGAAATCGCCGCGCACCCGGCGGCCCATTTCCATCACTTCCTGATGGTTGATGGGCTGGTTCAGCACGCCCGCCGCCATGTTGGTGATGCAGCTCAGGCCCAGCACCCGCATGCCGCAGTGGCGCGCCACGATGGTTTCGGGCACAGTGGACATGCCCACCGCGTCGGCGCCCATCATTCGGGTCATGCGGATCTCCGCCGGCGTTTCATAGGCGGGGCCATTCATCCAGCAATAAACACCGCGGCGCAGGTCAATGCCCAGCTGCTGCGCGCACATCTGGGCAATCGTTCTCAGCCCCCGGTCATAAGCGTTGGTCATATCGGGGAACCGTGGCCCGAAAGCGTCCATATTGGGGCCGGTCAGGGGATTCTTGCCGGACAGGTTGATAAAGTCCGTCACCAGCATCAGGCAGCCCGCGGCAAAATCCGTGTTCACGCCGCCGGCGGCGTTGGTGAGGATCAGCGTCTTGACCCCCAGCCGTTTCATCACCCGAACGGGCAGCACCACATCCTGGATGGGATAGCCCTCATAGCTGTGGAAGCGGCCGCTCATCATCAGCACCCGCTTGCCTGCCAAATCGCCGCAGATCAGCTTGCCCGCGTGGCCCGGCACGGTAGCCAGGGGGAAGCCGGGGATATCGGCATAAGCGATTTCCTTCGCGTTGGCCAGTTCATTCCCATAATCGCCCAGGCCGCTGCCCAGCACGATGGCGATATCCGCCCGTCCCAGGGCGGTTTCGATGGCATCTGCCGCCTGCTGGATACGGATCATTTCCTTTTCGCATCCGGCCTCGATTTCCCGGAGATAGGATTCCGCGCCGAACCGCTCCGGCAGGCCGAAGTATTCCGCGACGGTGGCCGCCGTATCGGCAAAAGTTTCCCGGGTGCCGATGGGATGCTGGCCCCGCATGCCTTTTTTCCACAGCAGCAGCGGCGCGTATTCCCGGGTGTGGTCTGTGCCCTTGTAGGTGGGGTCGCAGCCGTGGTCGGCAGTGATGATCAGCAGATCGTCATCCCCCATCAGCTGCTGGAATTCGGGAATCCGCGCGTCAAAATACTCCAGCGCCTTTCCGTAGCCCTCCACGTCCCGGCGGTGGCCGTAAACAGAATCGGTGTCCACCAGGTTGATGAACAGCAGGCCGTTGAAATCCTGCTTCATGTAATCCAGCGCCGCGTCAACGCAGGCGGGATTGCCGGCAGCGTGATTGCTTTTCGTCAGGCCCCGATGAGCGAAAATATCCTCGATTTTGCCCACGCCCAGGGTGTCAAAGCCCGCTTCCTTCATCACATCCAGGATCGAAGGCGTGACAGGCTCCAGGGAAAAGTCCCGCCGCCTGCCGGTGCGCTGGAAAGCGCCCTTGCCCGTGCCGATGAAGGGCCGGGCGATCACGCGGCCCACGCCGTGCTCGCCCTGCAGCTGTTTCCGGGCGATTTCGCACATTTCGTACAGCTTTTCCACGGGATAAATGTCCTCGTGGCAGGCGATCTGGAACACGCTGTCGCCGGAGGTGTACACGATGGGATAGCCCGTGCGCATATGCTCCTCCCCCAGTTCATCCAGGATGGCGGTGCCGGAGGCGGGCTTATTGCCCAGGGTTTTGGTGCCGATGGCGGCCTCGAAGGCCTCGATCACTTCCTTGGGAAAGCCGTCCGGATACAGCGGGAAGGGCTGCTTCACCGTGACGCCCGCCATTTCCCAGTGACCGGTGGTGGTATCCTTGCCGGCGGATCTTTCCAGCGCCCGGCCATAGGCGCCGTCTCCCGCCACGACGGGCAAATGCAGCCCCGGCAGGCGTCCCAGGCCCATGCTGAGCATGTGGGGGATTTTCAGATCCATTCTTTCCGCAATATGGCCGATGGTATTGGCTCCCTCATCGCCGAACGCCGCCGCGTCCGGCAAAGCGCCAGCCCCTACGCTGTCCAGCACGATCCAGATCACACGCTTCATTGGTTCCCCGCTCCTTTCTTATCCCATGCGCTCCTGATGGCAAATGCATTCTATTCAGCCCAGAATTGCTCCAGATCCCATCCGGCGATCAGCTCTTCCGGCGTTTTTCCGGAAGTGTCGCACAAATGTCCCCGGTTTTCCGGCATGGCATCCAGCTTCCTCTTCAAAAAAAGCGCCCGGCCGATCAATTCCGTGTCCCCGCGCCGCCTGATCCGGCGTTCGATTTCCGCTTCCTCCGCGGTCAGCACCACGTAATACAGCGCCGCCCCGCGCCGCTGCGCCAGGGCGCGCACCCGCGGCAGCTCATCCTCGATCACATAATCCATCACCACGTCCAGGCCCTGTTCCAGCGCCCGGTCCGCCGTGAACAGCATACAGTCCCAGTTAAAGGCCAGTATATCTTGCCACAGCGCCCGGCAGGACGGCTGCCCGTCCGAAAAAAACGGCCCCTTATCGTCCCGTTCCACGAATCCCCGGTGGAAATCGTCCCCGTGGATCATGTACACCGTTTTTCCGCTTTTCTGCGCCAGATGCTTCGCCAGAGCGCCGGCCAGGGTGGTTTTTCCGCTGCCGCAGGCGCCGGAAATGAAAATGATCCTGTTCATGCGCCATGCTCTCCGGTACGGCCATCCCCGGCGAAATCCCCAATCCGGCCCAGCAGCTTTCCGATGCTGTGGTACATGCCAGAATAGATCACCGGATCCAGCCGGGTCAGATCGACATCGAAGGTGTCCCGGCAGGAAACGCTTTCGTCGATCTGCACGTTTCTGATACGGCAGAAAAAGGTGGTGGATTCCCCCGTCTGCACCGATTGTTCCACTTCGCATTCATACACCCACCGGCTTGCATCCAGCACGGGCACATCCACCTTTTTCCCCCGGCTGACGGCGTAGGGAAGCGCGTCCTTTTTCCCGTCCCGAGCATGATGCGTGCCGAAATAGTCCATCAGCGGCAGCATGTCCGTGCTCACTAAGTTCGCGCTCAGCCTGCCCGTACGCATCACATTCTGCTTCGTTGTTTTTCCACCGAACATGCTGATGACCAGCAGGTAATCGTTCCCTCCCGCACAGGCGGCGCTCACCCAGGTGATGGGCGCGAAATTGGGGGTGCCGTCTTCATTGTTGGTTCCGATGATGAAAGCGGGCTGCACGCACAGAGAATAACCCGTTCCCTCCGACCGTCTGCGGACTGTATTCATAAACTGCTTCTCCGATCCCCGTTTCACATACTCCGTGTTACGGCACCAGCGGGTCGTTTTCCTCCGCTTCCTGCTCCTGGGGCTCCGGCGGTTTGGGAAGCTCCTCCAGGGAGGACAGGCCGAAATGGGACAGAAAATTGTCCGTGGTGCCATACAGGATGGGGCGGCCCAAGGCGTCCTTGCGGCCCACCTCCTCGATGAGCCCCTTATGCACCAGGCTCTGCACCGAATAATCGCATTTCACGCCCCGCACCGCCTCGATTTCCAGCTTGGTCACCGGCTGGCGGTAAGCCACCACGGCCAGAGTTTCCAGGGCGGATTGGCTGAGGGATTGCTTCTGGATGGGCTGCAAAAGCCGCTCCACATACGGCGCGTATTCCGCCCGGGTGGTCAATTGGATGTGCTGGCCGAAGCGCTTCAGGCAGATGCCCCGGCGGTGATAGCTGTAATCGCTCTCCAGGGCGCTGATAGCCTGGTAAGTTTCGTCCTCCGTCACCTCCAGCGCTCTTTGCAGTTCCTTTACGTCCACCGGCTCCCCCGCCACAAACAGGATGGCCTCAATCACGTGCCCCAGCTCATTCGTATCCATCAATGTCCAATTCTCCCTCCGCCGGCGCCCCTTCCCGGGCCTCCAGCACCATGTCCCCGAAAATATCCTGCTGCTCCGCGCTGACCCGTCCCAGGCGCAGCAGTTCCAGCAGCGCCAGGAACAAGGTCACCACCTCGTCCCGGCTGGGGTGCGGGGAAAACAGCGCCTCAAACCTCACCGGCCCTTTTTTCAGCCGCTTCAGGATATGGGCCGAGCACCGCGCCACCGTGTATTCATCCCGGATGATGCGCCGGGCGGTCTGCGCCGGTTCCTCACCCTCTTCCTCCCGGATCCGGGCCATCACCCGGGCAAAGGCGGCCAGCAGACCCTCCATGGTCAGGTTTTTCAGCTCCAGTGTGGGCGGCGGCAGGGGGTATTCCTCCGGCAGCTTATGATACATCAGCGCCGCGGCTTTTTCAAAGCCCTGCATGTTCTGGGCGATTTCCTTGAACCGCTGGTATTCCTCCAACTGGCGGATCAGGGCGGCCTCCGGGTCCTCCTCATCCTCCACCTTGGGCTTGGGCAGCAGGGACCGGCTTTTGATTTCCAGCAGCGTGGCCGCCATGGCGATGAACGCGCTGGCGTCATCCATATCCAGGTCCGGGGCATTCTGCACCGATTGGATGTACTGATCCGTCACCTGGGACACGAAAATATCCTTGATGTCGATCTTCGCCTTGCCGATCAGGAACAAAAGCATGTCCAGCGGGCCGTCGAATTGGCTCAAATGCAGCGTCAGCGCCATGATTTCCTTACCTCAATCCAAAAATCGCCAGCAGCCCGTTCACCACGCCGCCCTGGACAAAGTACACCGCCTTGCTGATAGCCTTGGAAAAAATATTCGTGAACATAAACAGGAACAGCAGCACCATCATCGCCAGGTTGATGGCCTTGGCGGGAATATGCAGTTTTCCCCGCAGGAAAATGTCGTTCACCACATGATATCCGTCCAAGGGCGGAATGGGCAGCAGATTGAAAATGGCCAGGCTCAGATTGATCTGCACGAAAAACGTCAGGAACCGCAGCAGATAAAGGATCCACGGCGCTTTCATGTAGTCCGTCAGGGCGGGCAGCACGCCTGCGCTCTCCCGCATGGTGACTATCCATACATCGGTATAATTCCGGTACAGCGCGTTTTCCCCGGACAGGACCGAATAGAAATTCCACCCGTCAAAGCGCAGGAAATCGTGATAATTCACCAATTCGCCCTGCTGCCACATTTCCGGTACGAACGCCAGCCGCAGGATCGCCGCGCTCAGCAGCGTAGCCGTCAGGAACAGCAGCAGATTCATGGCCACGCCCGCCAAGGACACCAGGATATCGTCCCGCCTGAAGCGCTTGTAATTCCGCGGGTTCACCGGCACCGGCCGGGCCCAGCCAAAGCCGAACAGAAACATGAACACCGTGCCCACCGGGTCCAAATGCTTCAGGGGATTGAAGGTCAGCCGTCCCAGCATCTGCGCGGTGGGGTCGCCGCATTTCAGCGCCACATACCCGTGGGCCAGTTCATGCAGCGTCAGGGCGATCAAAATGGCCGGCGCACGGTATAAAAGCAAAATCAGCGTGCCCGCCGGGTCATTCTGGAACTGCGTTAAAATGCCCAAAGCCTGTCTCTCCTTTTCCGGAGTCGTTTCTCCTTTGCTATTATACTCGATCCGGGGAAAAAACACAAGTTCCCGTCCCCCTGCCCCGCGGGGCACGCAAAAAGCGGCGGATTCCCGCCGCCCGATGCGCATCCCATCATTTCATGCGATCCTTGATCTTTGCGTAGCCCAGCCTTTCCATCCAGGCAAGGAGCGCCAGGCCCAGCGCCATCACGCCGTAAGACAGGCAGGGGATCAGCAGTTCGCTGCCGCCGGCCTCCTCCGCCCATGTTTCGGCATCTTCCCAGAATTCCTCTTCTTCCGCCAGCGCATGGGACAGGAAGCCGAAATCCTCTCCCCCGCCCGTGCCGTTAAACAGCTTGCCGCCCAGGGTGAATTCCACCGCCACGAACAGCCCGGCCATCATCAGCCCCACCGCCGCGGGCAGGAAGCGGCGTTTCTTTCCCTTGGCCCACACGCCGTAGAGGATAAGCACCGTCTCCACGGTCACCATGCTGATCAGCTGCTCTATGCGCACAAATTCGTGCACCACCAGTCCCCCGTCCCGCAGGCTTTCCAGCAGGATCTGGGGCAGGCACAGATAAAACAGGGTGCGGATAAAGCGATCCTGCGAAGAAGCCCGCAGGGACACGGCCGCCACGATCAGGCAGACCAGTCCTTCCAGCATGAATACCGCCAGCCGGCCTTCGCCCCATTCGTTGACCACCGCGATGGGGAAAAAGCTCAGGCCGTTGATTTTCATCATCCTTCCCGCGCCCAAAAAGCCCAGGAATCCTTCGCCGAACCGGGCCAGAGCCGCCATCAGCATGCCGGCCGGGGCATAGACGTTCAAGGCCCGCATGGGGGCGTTGCCTGTCAGCCGCCCGGCCAGGGCCGCCCCAAGGCACACGCCCAGCACACCGCCGAAGAAGGAAACCCGATATACGTCAAAGGACAAAAGCGCGTCCCAGAAACGATAGTTTTTCAAGCCGGTGGCCATCCAGAACTGCAGCATTTCGATGACGGCGTACACGGTTTTCGCGCACGCCAGGCCCAGCGTGATGCCCAGCAGCCAGGTCAGCCCCGCGTTCATCGCCCGCCTGCGCAGGGATGAAGAAATCAAATAATGCGCGCCGGCGGTGATCAGGGTGCTGCCCGCCATCCAAATCAAATAAGCACTGCTCGGTTCCATCGCAAATCTTCCTCAATTGGGGTCATAGGCGCTGGCAAAGTAAATGGCGTCCGGCACGGGGCGCACGGTGGTCACGTCGGTATCGTTGATCTTCTTTCCCAGAAACACCACATTCACAGACAGGCCGCCGTCCAGCATATACGCCTGCTGCACATTGCCGAAGGACATCACCACATCCGTCATTCTGCTCACGCTCATGGTCCAGTATTTGCAGGCGACGATCATGTATTCCAATTCGCCCGTCTGGCAGATGCAAATGCGTCCCGCATCCTCCCACGGCTTGGAATTGGTGGGCGATTTGCTGTCGTCCTGCACCCGGATGCCGTCCCGCACCAGGGCGGGGCCGAACTCAAAGCCATTGATGATTTTTTTGCCGTCTATCTGGGTCAGATCCATATCGCCGGGGTTTTCCTCCGCCAGGATAATGCGGAAATTGCCCTCCTCGTCGATCAAAAGGATATCCCGGTTTTCATTCACCGTGCCCCGGAACACCTGGCCCTGCCGCAGCACGAAGGATCCGGGATGCTCTGAATAATAATCGCCGTTAATGGCCACCACCGCGTTCATGCGACGTGCCATGGTGCTCACTTCCACCTTGGCGCGGCTGTTGAAGCTTTCCGCCGCCACGGTGCGCAGCTGATTGGGCGTGGCGATTTTGATGCGCACTACGTGATACCGTTCCGCTTTATTGTATTCCCGTTCCACATGAATGGAAGGGTCGTCATAGGTCATTTTGCCCGTTTCGTATTTTTCGCGCACGGGCATGCCCGGCGAAAAATCAATGGGCAGCTCCACGATGTGATCCTGCTCTCCCCAGGCGGCATATGGCGCCAGCAGCAGCGCGCAGCACAGCAGGGCCGCCAGGCGGCGGAATCCAAGCTTCATTTCGTGTCGTCCTCCTTGTTCCTTTACGCTTCCTTTGCATATGGCCGGAACGCGCTTTCCGCTTGCCCGGGCCAACTGCAGCTATTTTACCATAATTTCACCGCCGCGTAAACCCCTTCTTTGCCCGGGCGGAAACCGGGCAAACGCCCGCCGCGCCGCGGCTCACCGGGCAGGTCCCCCGCGAAAAAAAGGTTGCTATCCGTCCCGGAATCGTGGTATAATCCAGAATGGCGTTGTATGTCCGGTCCAGGCCAGCGTCAAGACAGAGTAAGGAGAAAGCACATGCTGGAATTTCTGAAAAAAATGATGGGGATG
Source organism: Clostridia bacterium (assembly GCA_017524615.1). Taxonomy (GTDB): domain Bacteria; phylum Bacillota; class Clostridia; order Christensenellales; family Aristaeellaceae; genus RUG563. The sequence goes on from JAFXVJ010000028.1 coordinate 94,801, forward strand.
GGCAACGAAGCCCAGCTGAAGCCCCTGATGAAAATCGCGGATCAGATCGACGCGCTGGAGCCCGCCATGGAAAAACTGACGGACGCCGAGCTGGCCGCTAAAACCGATGAATTCAAAAAGCGCTATCATGGCGGCGAAACCCTGGATCACATGCTGCCGGAAGCCTTTGCCGTCGTGCGGGAGGGCAGCAAGCGCACCCTGGGCCTGCGTCCCTTCCGGGTGCAGATGATCGGCGGCATCGTGCTGCATCAGGGCCGCATCGCCGAAATGAAAACCGGCGAAGGCAAAACCCTGACCGCCACCCTGCCCGCCTACCTGAACGCCATTGCCGGGGACGGCGTGCACATCGTGACGGTCAACGATTACCTGGCCTCCTTCCAGGGCGAGGAAATGGGCAAGCTGTACCGCTTCCTGGGGCTTTCCGTGGGCATTATCGTTCACGATCTGGACAACGCCCAGCGCAAGGCCGCCTACGCCGCCGATATCACCTACGGCACCAACAACGAAATGGGCTTCGACTACCTGCGCGACAACATGGTGCTCTACGAAAAGGATATGGTGCAGCGGGGCCACGCCTTCGCCATCGTGGACGAGGTGGACTCCATCCTCATCGACGAAGCGCGCACGCCCCTCATCATTTCCGGCCAGGGCGAAAAATCCACCGATATGTATGAGCGCGCGGACCGCTTCGTATCCCGCCTGCGGAACGAAGAGGACTACACCGTCGAGGAAAAGGACAAGGCCGTCACCTTCACCGAGGAAGGCACCCGCAAGGCGGAGGCCGCTTTCGGCGTGGATAACCTGAGCGACCCTGAAAACAACGACCTGAACCACTACCTGCTCCAGGCCCTGAAGGCCAACGCCCTGATGAAAAGGGACGTCGACTACGTGGTGCAGAACGACCAGGTGGTCATCGTGGACGAATTCACCGGCCGCCTGATGGTGGGCCGCCGGTATTCGGATGGCCTGCACCAGGCCATCGAGGCCAAGGAACACGTGAAGGTGGAGCGGGAAAGCAAGACCCTGGCCACCATCACCTTCCAGAATTACTTCCGCATGTACAAAAAGCTGTCCGGCATGACGGGTACCGCCAAGACGGAGGAAACGGAATTCCAGGGCATTTACAGCCTGGACGTCGTGCAGGTGCCCACCAACAAGCCCATGATCCGCCAGGACCTGAACGACGTGATCTACCGCACCAAGAAGGGCAAATACAACGCCGTGGTGGAGGAAATCATCAAGCGGCACGCAACCGGCCAGCCGGTGCTGGTGGGCACCGTGTCGGTGGAGGTCAGCGAGCTGCTCAGCCACATGCTGGGCATGCGCGGCATTCAGCACGAGGTCCTGAACGCCAAGCATCATGCCCGTGAAGCCACCATCGTGGCCCAAGCAGGCCATTACGGCGCCGTCACCATCGCCACCAACATGGCCGGCCGCGGCACCGACATCCTGCTGGGCGGCAACCCCGATTTCCTGGCCCGGCGCACCATGCGGCAGGAGGAAATCCCCGAGGAGATCATCGAAGCGGCCACCGGCTTTAACGAGAACGTGTCGGACGAGGTGCTGGAAGCCCGGAAACATTACCAGGAGCTGAAAGCCGAATACAAAAAGACCACCGATGTGGAGCACGACAAGGTGGTGGCCGTGGGCGGACTGCATATCATCGGCACCGAGCGCCACGAATCCCGCCGCATCGACAACCAGCTGCGCGGCCGCGCCGGCCGTCAGGGCGACCCCGGCTCCAGCCAGTTCTTTATCGCCCTGGAGGATGATTTGATGCGCCTCTTCGGCGGCGAACGCATCCAGCCCCTGATCCAGCGGCTGGGCATGGACGAAAACACGCCCCTGGAGGCCGGCCTGCTCACCAAGCAGATCGAAAACGCGCAAAAACGGGTGGAAAGCCGCAACTACGAAATACGTAAGCACGTGCTGCAGTATGACGACGTGATGAATCAGCAGCGCGGCGTCATCTACGGCCAGCGCCACCAGGTGCTGCGGGGCGATAACATGAGCGGCGTCATCACCACCATGACCGAGGCCCTGATCGACGAAGCCGTTACCCGTTTCTGCGCCGGCGATTCGGCCAAGGAATGGGATCTGAACGGCCTAAGGGACCATCTGGAGCGGCTGTGCATCCCGGTGGGCACCATCGACGCCAATCGGGACACCTTCCTGTCCTTCAGCAAGGCGGATGCCCAGGAATACCTGAAAAAGGCCGCCGCCCGGTTCTATCAGGAGCGGGAAGCCCACTTTACCGAAATGGGCCTGGATATGCGCGAATTGGAGCGGGCCATCCTGCTGCGCGCTGTGGATCTGCGGTGGATGGATCACATCGACGCCATGGATCAATTGCGGGACGGCATCGGCCTGCGCGCCTATGCTCAGCGGGACCCCGTGAACGAATACAAGCTGGAAAGCTACGATATGTTTGAGGAAATGGTGCACCTGATCCGGGAGGACACCGTGCGCCGCCTGTACCAGCTGAAGATCGAAAAGGCGCCGGAAAGGCAGTCCACGGTGAAAATCACCGCCACCAATCAGCCCGGAGAAGCCGCGGCCCAGGGCCCCGTGCGCCGCGCGCCCGTCGCCCAGCCGCATCAGTCCGCGCCCCAGACCCCGGTCAAGGTGGGCAAGAAAATCGGCCGCAACGATCCCTGCCCCTGCGGCAGCGGCAAGAAATACAAGAATTGCTGCGGCCGGAACACAGGCGCAGGCGAGGGCTGACGCTTTTCCCCTTTTCCCTTCCCAAATGGCAAATCGTGAGGAACGCTTTTTACTTTTGAATGATGGGAGGAATTGCAATGAAGCGTTTATTCTGCATCGTATTGGCCGTTTGCCTGTTGGCGGCGTCCGGCCTTTGTGAAAGCGACTGGTATGAGCCGGAGGAAGGCGGGGACGATTGGGCGCTGCTGGACAGCCGCTTCGGGTTTTCCCTGTGGTATCCCGAGGATATGATGTGCCTGTGGACAGAGGAATTCAACGATGAGACGGCCGAATGGCTCTGTCCCATGGAGGACGAATCGGGCGTCGCCGCGATGATCTGCCGGGGCAGCCGCTTTTCCGCGCTGCTGTGGGATGGCTATACCCGGATCAGCCGGGACGAGCCGGAAGTATGGCTGAACTATCCGTACGAAATGACGGCCTACACCGATGGCGACATCATTTCAGAGCAATGGATCATTTCCGCGCCGGACCGGGATTATGTGTTTATCATCCAGTACGAAACGGGCGATTATCAAGGGTGGGCCCCGCTGTTCCATGAGATCCTGGGAACCGTCGAATTCCCGGACCAGCCCGCCGTGACCGCCGATTTCCGCCTGGACTATGCCCAGAGCGAAACGCAGTTCCCCGACATCGTCGTGGATGAGGATGCGGACCCCATGACGCTCACTGCGCTGGGGGACGTGACGGATTTCGTGCTGGAGCTTGTGGATTGGGAGAATATGGAAATCAGCTCCGCCTCCGTCCTGTGCATCGTTTACAAGTTCTCCCCCGGAGACGGGCTGTGCATATACGCGTATATCCCCGATATGCTGCCCAATCTGCGTTTCCGCTATCGTGATGCCAATGGTGAGGAGAAGTGCTGGTACATTTCCCAGAGCGGGCGGGACGGATCGCTGCTGATGATTGGGCCGGATGATTTGTAACGGCGCACCGCGCAGCCGAACAATCAGCCAAACCCAAGAAATCAAAGGAGAGATGAACATGTTATTGGCATTGGATCAGTTTACCCCCCGGCTGGATTCCCTGCGCGCCCAGCTCAAGGAAATCGCCGGCGGGCTGCATTTGGACGATATGGAAAGAGAACTGCAGGAGCTGCACGAAGAAATGAACGCCGACGGCTTCTGGGACAATCTGGAGCGGTCCACCCACGTGAACCGCCGCATTTCCAATCTGGAAGGACGCATCAAGCACTACCATTCCCTGCTCAGCGGCTGCGACGATGTGGAAACCATGATCGAGCTGGCCAACGAGGAAAACGACGAAAGCATGGTGGAAGAAATCTCCGCCGAATTGGAGCGCCTGGAGAAGGAAACCGAGGCTTTGTCCCTGGAAACCCTCATGCGCGGCAAGTATGACGACCGGGACGCGGTGCTCTCCCTCCACGCCGGCGCCGGCGGCACCGAGGCCCAGGACTGGACCAGCATGCTCTACCGCATGTACACCCGTTACTGCGAACGCATGGGCTTCACCGTGAAGCTCCTGGACCTGCTGGATGGAGATGAGGCGGGCATCAAGTCCGTCACCTTCGAGGTCAGCGGCGATCACGCCTACGGCTATCTGCGCGGCGAAAAGGGCGTGCACCGGCTGGTGCGCATTTCGCCCTTCGACGCCAACGCCCGGCGGCACACCTCCTTCGCCTCCCTGGACGTGGCCCCCATGCTGGAGGACGACGACAGCGAGATCGAAATCGACATGAA
>JAFXVJ010000029.1 GCA_017524615.1 Clostridia bacterium
CCAGAAGCCCCAAACGTTCGCAATCCCAGCGTAACACGCGACGATTCCTTGGTTCTATCGATCAAGCAGCTTCGCGAGGAGTGGGTCCAGGGGATCATCCCCTGGCGCGGGGTTCAGGGGCCGCGAAGGCCCCTGCCTCGTTCTCCTGATCTTATGTCTCTCTTTGCGAATTGTGTTTTAGAACGCGAATAGCATAATAGTATAAAACAAGCCATCCGTGGGTGAAAGCAGGCTTTCACCCACGGATGGCTTTCTTTTTCGGTGGGAAGCGGATCTTTTTCCAGCGGCCGATGTCCCGTCAGGCTACCGTGTCGCTGTGGCCGGGGCCTTCCGCGGGATTCACATGGATCATGATGTGCTTCACCTGAGGGAATGCTTTTTCAATATCGCTGTGCACCTCTTCAGCCCGGTGATGCGCTTCCGTCAGGGTCAAATCGCCGTTCATGGCCACTTCCATTTCGATATAAATCCGATTGCCGAACTTGCGGGTACGCAGCAGGTCGATTCTGTCAATGCCATCGTGAGAAAGGGTGCATTGCCGCACCGCGGCTTCCGTTTCTTCGTCGCAGCTTTCGTCTACCATCTTGTTGACGGCGTCCCGGAAAATATCGTAGGCGGCCTTGGCGATCATCAGGCAGATCACCAGACTGGCGATGGGATCCAGCACCGGAACGCCCAATTGCGCCCCGCTGATGCCGATCAGCGCGCCCACGGAGGACAGCGCGTCGGAGCGGTGATGCCAGGCGTCCGCCATCAGCGCGTCGGACTGGATCTGCCGGGCCGCCTTCCGGGTGTACCAGTACATGCCTTCCTTGACCGCGATGGACACCGCCGCGGCGATCAGCGCCAGGATCCCGGGCACGGGCAAGGGATGCTCGTCGGCGGACAGAATGCTCTGCACCCCTTCCCATCCGATGAACAGCCCCGTGATCAGTAGCACGCCGGCCAGCACGATGGCCGCCACGCATTCCATGCGCTCGTGGCCGTAGGGATGCTCCCGGTCCGATTCCTTGCCTGCCGCCCGCATGCCGATGATGACCACCACCGTGCTGAATACATCCGACGCGGAATGGACGGCGTCCGATACCATGGCCCCCGAATGGGCGATCAGACCGGCGGCCAGCTTGACGACCGATAACAGCAAATTGATCACAATGGTGATTTTCGATACCCGCAGCGCCGTTTGCGTATGATTCTCCATAATGTTTCCTGCCTTTTCTGTCTGTGCCACGCAAAAAAACGGGGCAGAGTGATGCGCGCTGTCCCGCAGATGATGCCATGCATCCACTGCCGCCCGTGCGGCCCGGCTCCCAGAGGCCTGATCATTGATACATGGATTATATCCCATTCTTCAGAAAAGATCAACTGATTTTTGGAACGCGGCGGCGAGGCTCGCCGTGTCCTTTTCAGGCCGTATACATATTTTCCCCTTCATCGGAATAACCATGGACAGGAGCGATAGGAGGGAATGTGAATGGAAATGCAGTGGATTCGTGAAAATATGGAAACGGAGCAAATGATTGCCGCCAAGCCCACCCAGGTATCGGTGGAGGCGGAGGTGGCGCTGCCCGGCGGGCTGCGGGAGGAGGCGCGGGTCTATTATGCCGACGCGTCCGCCGCGGTGAACGGCGGCGAACTGACGGGCAACCGTGTGACGGCGGATGGGCGGGTGACCTTTCATGTGCTCTATGCCCAGGGCGACCTGGCCCATGTGGACGCGCTGGAAGCGTCGGCGGACTTTTCCCAGGCCCTGCCGCTGAAGGAAGAAAACACGCAGATGGCCGCCTTGCGCCTGCAGCCCCGGGCGGAGGTGCAGCACGTGAGCGCGAAGGCGTTCAACGGCCGGCTGCTGCTGCGGGCCATCCTGAACCTGACGGCGGAGGCGGCGCTGCCGCGCACGGTATCCTTCATCCGGGACGCGGCGGAGGCGCCGGAGGCCCAGAAGGCGATGCAGACCATCCGCCTGCAGCGCACGGTGGGGGAGGGGGAAAACCAGATCCTGCTGCGGGAGGAATTCCCGCTGAATGACGCGCTGCAAATCAAAAACACCCTGTATGCGACGGCGCATGCCCAGGTGGAGGACATTCTGGGCGGCGCGGACGGACGGGCGACCGTGACCGGCACCATCACCCTGGACGCCTGCCACACCTCCGCCCTGCCCGGACGGCCCCTGGTGGCCACCCGGCATACCATCCCCTTTGAACAGGCGGTCAGCCTGAGCGGCGCATTGGGCGACGCGCTGGCGGCCAAATCCACCGTGCGGGATGTGGCGGTCCTGAGCCAGGAGGGGGAGGACGGCGGCAGGCTCATGCGCGCCGAGGTGCAGCTGTTCACGGAGCTGACCGCCGTGGAGGACGCGGAAATGACAGTGCTGCGGGATGTGTTCACCGTCGCCGGCGACGCCGTGGAAACCCGGGTGCAGCGAGTCGTGTTCCGCAGCGGCACAATCCATGAAACGGCGGCGGAAAGCGGGAAAACGGTGATGAGCCTGCCGGAAGGATCGCCCCGGGTGAAGACGGCGCTGCTGGGCTTTGTGCGGCCCATCATCGTGCAGGCGGAACGGCAGCGCGGCAGGCTGGCGGTGGAGGGCATACTGGATGCCGCGGTGCTCTATCAGACCGACGACAGCGACGTGCCGGTGGCCGTGCAGCAGGAGGAACCCTTTCGGGCCGTTTTTTCCATCGAGTCCGCACCGGAGGACGCCCTGAGCCTCACGGCCGGGCAGGTGGAGGTGAACGCCGTCACCGGCGACCGGGTGGAATTCAAGTATATCCTTCATCTCAGCGTGGAGGGCGTGCGCAAGGACGCCGCCGACGTGATCGTGGATGCCGCCATGACGGAGCCGACGGAGGCGCACCGCGGTATCATGCTGTATTATGTGCAGCCCGGGGAGGACGTGTGGGATATCGCCAAGCGCTACCGGGTGCCGCTGGAGGAGCTCCGCCAGCTGAATCCCACCCTGGGCGACACCGTGGCCGTGGGCACCCCGGTGATCGCGTATAAGCGGTAGCGTGATCCGGCTTGAGGGCTGCGCGCCGCAAACGCCGCGGTTCCTCAGAGTATCAATACAAAGAGTTTTCGCAACAACGATTCTTCACGGTAAGTCAGGAAGAAAAAAGAACATTCCTGTCATCTTGAGCGGAGTGGAGCGGGAGCGGAACGGAGCCGAAAGATCTGTTTGCCGTGTCAACGATCCACGCATAGATCCCTCGGCTGCGCTTCGCCTCCCGGCTTCGCATTGCCCGGGATGACACTGAAGAAGAGTTCGTTTCCTTGACACTCCGCGAAGAGTCAATAAAAAAGCTCGTATCGGCGGATTCGCCGCAGACGGCCACGCGCAGCGGATATCGTCTGTGGGAAGATCAGCCGGTATGAGCTTTTTGTCTTTTGGGCGGATGGTGAGGCGGCCACGGGGAGAAAGCCCCGCCATTCCCGCCCCGATATACGAGTACTGCATCCCCCATCGGTACCGATCCGCCGCCTGAATCAATTCCCGCTCAAGGGAAACACGATCATTTCCTCGGCATGCAGGCCTGTATTGGCGTGAACGGGGCACACACCCAGCACGGCGGTATTGCCCGGAATGGTGGAGGACACAGTGAACACGGAAACCCAGGCGTCGCTGGCAGTCAATTGCTGCCCGGCGGACAGGGCGCTGAGGGGCGTGTTGTTGGCATAGAGGCGATAGCCGGTAATGGCGTCGGCCCCAGCGGCAGACCAGGCAAGGGGCGCTGTCACGGTAATGGCAGCCTCCACGTTAGCGCCGAATGTCACTTCTGCCGTGGCGCGGGCGGTGTATTCACCGTTTTGATAATCGCCGTTCAGGGTGCGGCGGGCGGCGCCCCGCTGGATGGCGGATGCGGGCACGAAGCCGCGGACGGGCTGGCCTGCGCCGGACACCTCCACGTAGACCCAATCGCCCATGGTGGCCAGCCAATAGACCCCCGCTTGGCCGGCGGCCAGGGTGGACAGGGCCGTTTTGCTGTTCAGGGGGTCATCGGTCAGGAAGGTGCCAGTGGTGACGGTGGCCTCCTGGAATTCAAAGCGCAGAGGGGACACGGAGGCCGATCTGGGCAGGGCGCTCTGGGAGATATAGCCGATGCGCATCTGGGTGGAATTGATGTTGTACTGAATCATGATATAGCCGTTTTCGGAGCCGAACACCTGGATCCAGTCATTGGTGGATACGGAGGCCTTTCCGCCCGCGCCCCGGACGTATTCCCGGCCGGGCCCGGAATAGACCTCGAATTTCTGCCCGCCGGTGAACTTGATCTTTTCGGCTTTCAGGGTGCCGGAGGGAATGGAAGGAGGATTGCTGAGCTTGTCCCGGGCGGCCTTGAGGGTGCGGGGGAAGGCGCTGAGGCTGAAATAGCGCATGTTGGTCTCCACCACGCCGTAGGCGGTGCCGTGGACAGCGCCTTCATTCAGCCAATAGGAAATGGAATCATTGGTGACGATGGCCTCGTCCCAGACGGAATTGAACAGCACCGCCCGCACGTTCCATTGGCCGTTCTTGTTCACTTCAAAGATCAGGCAGGTGTCCGCCTGCTCCATATCCTCCTCCCTGAAATACGTGATATCCAGCACGTCGCCGAAGGTATAGGACCCGGCGGAGGCAAATTCGATGGAGCCGGAGGCATGGGTCAGGAAGAAGGTGCCTTTGTCCTGGGGCAGGCAATTGTCTGTACGGAGCCAGTAGATCCACTTGCCGTTTTGCTTTTCAAAGCCGTACAGCACGTTGTGGCCGCCTTTCTGGGCCACGGCGAAGGCATAGCTGCCGCCCACGGTGTTTTCAATGGCCACGAAGGCGTTGGCGCCCACGGTATAGCCGCTGAAATCGGAAGAGGAGAAGAACTGGTGGATCTCAGCGGGCAGCGCGCATTGGATGCTGGCTCCTTCGGCCAGGACGGGCAGGGCCGCCGCCGCTGTCAGCAGGATCAGCAGCAGGGAAATGATGCGTTTCATGAAAAGGATCTCCTTTCAAATTGGTTTCACCTGTTATGACAGCGGAACGGGCGGAAATGTTTCATCCCTGACGGGATTTTTTTATTCTTTCAGCCGGATCACCGAATCCGCGATGGCCAGCACGTCGGCCTCCTCCCCGAACAGGGTGAGGGTGCGGCCGCCCACGTCCCAGGCCAGCATCACGCCTTCGTCGGAGGCCAGCCGGAGGACGACGGATCCGTCGGACAGTTGCGCATAATCCCGCTGAGCCTGGCCGGGAACGGTGACGGACCGGGGCTCGTCATACTCTATGAACACCAGCTCCCGATCGTCCCGGGTATAGGCGACGGTATGCGCGCCGTCCTCCTGAATCAGCATGGACAGGGAATAGCCCCGGGGCAGGAATTGGGGGAAGTAAGCGCCGGTCCACTGGCTGGGCGCGGCAGCGGCGGGGGGCGTTTCAGTGGGCGCGGGAGATTCCGTTTCATCCACAAAAGGCGTTTCGGTGGGCAATACATGCGGAGTTTCTGATGGAATTGGAGAAGATGTGGAGAATGATAGATCGTCTGGCGCTTCCTGCGGCGTGGAAGTGGGGGATAACGCTTCCCCGGGGGCCGGGGTGGGCGTATCGGCGGGGACCTGCGCCGGCACGGAGGATGGAACCGGGGAATAGTACGGCGCCACGGAGGGAGAGGGGGCGGAGGCTAGCGGCGCGGGATCGGGCGGCGTGAACGGACGCAGGCCCAGATACAGCGCGCCTGCGATCAGCACCAGGCAGGCGGCGATGCGCAGCGCGGCGGCGCGGCGGCCGGAGGATGATCCGGCATACCGGGCGATGACACGGAAGGCATTCCGGCGGTGACGGGTGAACAGCGCTTCCGCTTCCTGTATCTCCGCGTCTGTCAATTGGCGCTCCAGCTGATCCGTTTCATCCTGGGCCAGCAGGGCGCAGGCCTGACGCAGCAATTCTTCCTGACGGGTCATGGCAGTTCCTCCTTTCCGCCCAGCAAGCGGGCCAGGTTTTTCCGCGCGCGGCTCAGATGCACGCGAACGGACACGGGCTTCAGACCCGTTTCCGCGGCGATCTCCTCATCGGTCATTTCCCGGAAATACCGCATCATCATCAGATCCTTTTCCCGGGCAGACAGGCTCCGGATAGCGTCCCGAATGCGCTCCACCCCGGCCTGCTCCAGCAGGCGGTCGTCCACATGGCCCTGCCCGGCCAGATCCTCAATGGCCACATCGCCGTCTATCCGCTCCCGCTTTTTGCGGTTCAGCTGGGAAATGGCGGTGTGTCTAACAGTAATGACAACGTAGGAGCGCAGTTTGTTACATTCCAGCCCCCGCAAAACGGAGATTTTTTTCGTCAGGGCGATCAGGCTGTCGCTGACGGCGTCCTCCGCCGCCTGGGGGTTCCGGGTGATCCGCAGGGCCTGGGCGTACATCAGCCGATGATAATCCAGATAGACGCTTTCCAGAAAGCGCCGGTCATCTTCGTCATCCATCAGCAAAAAAATCAAAGGGATCAAGGCGTTTCCCATCCTTTTTTCTGTCGTTCGGTTCATTATAAAAGCTGCGGCGGGAAATGTCAAACACGGGGGGGAGGGGCACCGGACGGGGAAGAGCGCATTCCGTTTTCTGCGCGCCCATCGCTTTACAGCGGAAGAAAAACATGGTATAATTCATTCCGGCGGCAAAGAGATAGGAAAGGGGATCCTCTGTATGGAAAACGCGGTCAACGAAAAGAGAAAAGTGGTTTTTTCGGGCATTCAGCCCTCCGGCAATATCACATTGGGGAATTATATCGGCGCCCTGCGCAATTTTACCTCCTTTGACGACGCGGACTGCCTGTATTGCCTGGCGGATCTGCACACCCTGACGGTGCGCCAGGTGCCGGCGGAGCTGCGCAAGCGCACGGCCTCGCTGGCCGCCATTTATGTGGCCTGCGGCCTGGACCCGGACAAGAATATTATTTATTGCCAGAGCCATGTGCCCGCTCACGCGGAACTGGCCTGGATCCTGAACTGCTACACCTACATGGGCGAGTTGTCCCGCATGACGCAGTTCAAGGATAAGAGCCAGAAGCATGCCGACAACATCAACGCCGGCCTGTTCGATTATCCGGTGCTGATGGCCTCCGATATCCTGCTGTACCAGACCGATCTGGTGCCCGTGGGCGGCGATCAGAAGCAGCACGTGGAAATCTGCCGGGACATTGCCCAGCGGTTCAACGGCCTTTACGGCGACGTGTTCACCATTCCGGAGCCCTACATCCCCAAGGCCACGGCAAAGATCATGAGCCTGAGCGAGCCTACGAAAAAAATGAGCAAGTCCGACCCGGAGGATACCTTCATCGCCGTTCTGGACAAGCCCGAGGACATCCGTCGGAAGCTCAAGCGCGCCGTCACCGACAGCGACGGCGAAATCCGCTACGATCCGGAAAACAAGCCCGGCGTTTCCAATCTGCTCACCATCCTGAGCGTGCTCAAGAAGGAAAGCATGGAGGACACCGTTGCTTCCCTGTCCGGCCTGGGCTACGGCGCGCTGAAGGAAGCCGTGGCCGAAGCGGTGATTGCCGAATTATCGCCCATCCAGGAGCGCTATAACGCCATCATCGCCGACAAGGACGGCCTGAGCGCCATGCTGAAGCGCAATGCCGAACGGGCGGCGTACCTGGCCCAGAAGACGCTGCGGAAGGTATACAAAAAAGTGGGGCTGTATCAGGTGTAAGGCGGAACGGACACAGCGGGAAAACGGGAGGCAGGGCGCTGCGTCCCCCGCGTGCCCGTTCGGTTTTTCCTGCCGGCCCTTCATGCTTCCCGGCGCGCACGACGCCGGGCGGATGCTGGCTGAGATTGTACGCAAAGGAGAGATGCCGATGCTGGGCAAGCCGGAGGACGGCTGGGCGCTGTTCCAATTGGGCAGCGAAGAAACGGCTTATGATTTGAGTTATGTGACCGATGTGGCGGTTGAATGGCTGGCCCAGGCCATCCACGGCCTGACGACCCTGGACGTGTTTTCCGTTCACGGTTACTGCGAGCCGGGGCGGATGGTGTGCACCGTCAGCTATTGGTGCTGCTATGTGATTTTTGAGGACGACGATCGGGCCCCGGGCTGCCACGGCGTCACCCAATTGCATGTGAGCATGCTGGACTTCTGCCGGATGCTGCACAGGGACATTTCGGAGAACCTGGATGACTGGGTGAATTGGAACGAAGGCGATATGGAAGCGCAGGGCGATGGGGCCGAGCAGCGGCGAAAAGCGGAGATCCGGGAAAAGCTGGATGCCCTGGCCAGGCTGATCGAGGAGAAAAAGGAAGACTTTGAGGAAGATCATTGCTTTATCTGACACAATAGCGGCGAGGTGATTGTCATGCATCCATATCCCGGTGATATTACGCGGGTTCACGGCATCCGCGTGGGCCAGGCCCAGAGCGCCACGGGCAAAACGGGCGTGACGGTGGTGCTGTGCCGGAAGGAAGGAGCCACGGGCGGGGTATCCGTCCGTGGAGCGGCCCCGGGCACCCGGGAAACCGATCTTCTGCGCCCCGGCAATCTGGTGGAAAACGTCAATGCGATCGTGCTCTCCGGCGGCAGCGCCTTTGGCCTGGACGCCGCCGGCGGCGTGATGCGGTATCTGGAGCAGATGGAATGCGGCATGGATATGGGCGTGGCCCACGTGCCCATCGTGCCGGCGGCGGTGCTCTACGATCTGGGCGTGGGGGATCCCCATATCCGGCCGGACGCGGCGATGGGCCGGGCTGCCTGCATGGCGGCCGCCAAGGGCATGCAGCAGGGCAGATTCGGCGCGGGCACAGGCGCCACGGTGGGCAAGCTGGTGCCCGGCGCAGTGCCGCAGGAAAGCGGTATCGGTTCCGCCTCCATAACATTGCCTGAGGGCGTCACCGTGGGCGCGGTGGTAGCGGTGAACGCCGTGGGTGACGTGTACCACCCCGAAACTGGCGAGGTGCTGGGCTGCGCCCACATGCCGGACGGCACCAAGGTACTGGCGGAGGGCCTGCTCTACGGCCATGCCCCCGCGCCCCAGCAGATCCGCATTCCCGCTCCCGGCAGCAACACCACCATCGGCGTGGTGGCCGTGGACTGCAAATTGACCAAGGAGCAGGTGAACCGCCTGGCGGACGTGAGCCACGACGGCCTGGCCCGCACCATCCGCCCCGTGCACACCCAAATGGACGGCGACACCCTGTTCGCCCTGGCCACGGGCCGCACGGACGCGGAAGTGAATTTCGTGAAGCTGTGCGCCGCGGCGGCGGAGGTCACCGCCCGGGCCATCGCCAACGCCCTCTGTTTCGCAAAGCAATGATCGCGGGGGTGGGCATCGACCTGTGCGAAATAGCGCGCATGGAAAAACTGCTGGAGGAGGAAAAATTCCTCCGGCGTTTTTTCAGTGCGGAGGAACAGGCGTATATTCTGAAAAAAGGCAAATCCGCCGCTTCATCCATGGCGGGCCTGTTCGCCGCCAAGGAAGCGCTGACGAAGGCTCTGGGCACGGGCATCGTGTCCGGCGCGCTTTCGGATATTTGCATTTTGCACGATGAAAATGGCGCGCCGTATTATGATTTGCGCGGGACCTATGCCGGCCTGGCCCGGGAAAAGGGGATCCAAAGCCTGTTTCTCTCCATTTCCCACGAGGCCGGCATCGCGGCGGCGGTATGCGTCGCGGAAAGGAAGGATTAGTCCATGCTGTATGACGATTCCCCCATGACCTCCTTTCCTGTATTGACCCCGGAGGACACCCGCCGCACGGAGCAAAAGGCCTTTGCCCTGGGCGTTTCCAGCCTGCTGCTGATGGAGCACGCGGCCCTCGCCGTGGTAGACGAACTGGAAAAAGCCCTGGGGGGCGATTGCCGGCAAAAAAAGGCGCTGTTTCTCTGCGGCACGGGCAACAACGGTGGGGACGGGCTGGCCGCTGCCCGGCTGTTCCGCATGCGGGGCGGCTATCCAACAGTATGGCTGTATGGGGAACCCAAAACACGGGACGCGCAGACCAATCTGCAATGGCTGCGGTCGGTAATAAGAGAAGAACACATTCTGGATTTGTCCAGGCTCCCGGAAAATCAGCTTCCCTTTGACGGCGAAAGCCCGAGAGAACCCTTCGACGGGTATGTGGACGCGCTGCTGGGCACCGGATTCCGGGGAAGCATCGAAAGCCCGCTGCTTTCCCGTATGGTGCTGGCCCCCTACCACGATTTCCATTTGGGCATGGAGCATATGCCGCCGGTGATCGCGGCGGATATTCCCAGCGGCATCAATGGGAAAACCGGGGAAGCGCAATGGCCCTATATGCACGCCGATGTGACCGTCACCTTCAATACCCCCAAGCCCGGGCTGTATTTAACGAAAGAGCGGGAAGCCGTTGGGAAAATTGTGGTTGCCGATATCGGCTTATGGGATATGATGCCCTGGAACAGCGACGCGCTGCTGCTGGACGATATGGAATTGGACTGCGAAATGCTGACGCCCCGGGCCCTTCGCATGATGGAGGCAAGGCCCGTGGGCGCGCACAAGGGCGACTGCGGCCGCGTGCTGATCTATGCCGGCAGCCTTGGCATGGCTGGGGCCGCCGCCATGTGCGCCAAGGCCGCCATTGCCGCCGGGGCGGGCCTGACCACGATCGCCTGCGAAAGGGAGATCATCCCCATTTTACAAACGCTGATCCCCAACGCCATGTGCGTGGAGATCGGGCAAGCCGTCAAAAATCCCCCCGCTTACGATGTGCTGGCCCTGGGCTGCGGGCTGGGGCAGGATGAAGGGGCATGGAAAAACATCCTGAAGCTGTGGGATCGGGAAAAGCCCTCCGTGTGGGACGCCGACGCGCTGAATCTGCTTTCAAAGCATCCCATGAAGCTGGGCAAATGGGCCGTCATCACGCCGCATCCCGGCGAAGCGGCCCGGCTGCTGGGATGGACGGCGGAGCAGATCCTGGCCGACCGGATGGAGGCCGCCCGCGCGCTGGCCGAAAAATATGACTGCGTCGCCGTGCTGAAAAGCGACGTGACGGTGATTTGCCACATGGAGGACGGCAGGACGGAATACCGGCTGAACGCCATCGGTTCCCCGGCGCTGGCCAAGGGCGGCAGCGGCGACGCGCTCACCGGCATCCTGGCCGCCCGCCTGCATGAAACCTATCCCCTCAACGCCGCCGCCCAGGCCTGCCTGTGGCACGGCATGGCGGGCGCCGTGGGCGAAGAAAAGTACGGTCAAAGGGAATTATCCACCGATCAATTGATCGCCTGCCTGCACGACGCGGAACGGTGGGGGCGCGGGGAGCGTCCCGCCCCGGTCGGCTGGCGCGGCTGAGCGCAAGCAGTTATAGAACTAATCTATAACCGGTAATACAATCTTCATACAAACTGAATGCTTGACAGATTGTGGGCGCTCCCCTATAATATTTTCCATCAAGGGGCCGCAGGCCGGAAGGGAGGAGCCGCCGTGACGAAGCATGGCAAGCGAATGTCCATGCGCGGGCGTTCCTCTCCGCGTTGTTCGTGCTGCGCCGCTTGACAGTCGCTTTTGTTTGTTAAGCCCGTCCGCCGACAAGCGAACCGGGCTTTTTTGCTGGAGAGGACTTCGGCCCGGGGCAGACGTGCCCCGGAAGCAAAGGCGATGCTTTGGAAAGGAATGCATGCATTTTGTCTGAAAAAATCGAAAAGACCGCGGGAACTGCCCCTTCGCCCGCTGCCGCGCCGCTGATCGAGATCCGCGGCCTGAAAAAAGTGTATCAGGTGCCGGGCGGCGAGGTGGTGGCCCTGAACGGCATCAACCTGTCCATCGAAAAGGGTCAAATTTACGGCATCATCGGCATGTCCGGCGCCGGAAAATCCACCCTGATCCGCTGCCTGAACAAGCTGGACACTCCCACGGAAGGCCAGATCCTGATCGACGGCCAGGATATCCTCACCATGTCCGGCAAGCAGCTGATGGCGATGCGCCGGAAGGTGAGCATGATCTTTCAGCAGTTCAATCTGCTGATGCAGAAAACCGTGGCGCGCAACGTGCGCTATCCGCTGGAAATTGCCGGAGTGCCGGAAAAAGAGGCCAACGAGCGGGTGACGGAGCTGCTGCGGCTGGTGGAGCTGGAAGGGAAAGCGGACGCTTACCCCATACAGCTGTCCGGCGGCCAGCGCCAGCGGGTGGCCATCGCAAGGGCCCTGGCCAGCAACCCCGAGGTGCTGTTGTGCGATGAAGCCACCTCCGCCCTGGACCCCATGACCACCCAATCCATCCTGACACTTTTACAGGATATCAACAAGCGTTTGGGCATCACCGTGGTGCTGATCACCCACGAAATGGCGGTGATCCGGCAGATCTGCAGCCGGGTGGCCATCCTGGATGGGGGCAGCATCGCCGAGGAGGGCACGGTGGACGACGTGTTCGTGCACACCCGTTCCGCCGCGGGCAAGCGCCTGTTCGGCATCCTGCCTTCCCGGGAGGAGGACATCGTGTCCGATGTGCCCGCGCTACGCATCGTGTTTGAAGGCGGCAAGGAGGGCATGCCCATCATCGCGGGGCTGATCAAGACCTGCGGGGTGGATGTGAACATTCTGTCGGCAGACATCAAGCCCATCAACGGCCAGCCCTATGGCCAGATGCTCATCGAATCGCCGGAGAATCCGGTGGTGCGGGGCCAGGTGATCCAATACCTGACCCAGCAGGGGCTGACGGTGAAGGAGGTGGATCCGGCGTGACGTTTGCGGAATTCTGGGCGCACTTTGCCGCGGATATCTGGCCGGAACTGGTCAAAGCGTTGGGCGAAACGCTGTATATGACCATTCCCTCCGTGATCCTGGCGTATCTGGTGGGTTTGCCCCTGGGGGTGCTGCTGGTGATTACCCGGCGGGGCGGGGTGATGCCCAAACCCATGTTCAATGTGGTGCTGGGCGCGGTGATCAATTTCCTCAGGCCGATCCCCTTCCTGATCCTGCTGGCGCTGCTGGCGCCGGCCACCCGGGCCGTGGTGGGGGTCGCCTTTGGGGAACCCAAAGCCGTCATCTTTCCCTTGTTCATCAGCGCGTTCCCGTATGTGGCCCGCATGACGGAGGGCAGCTTCAACGAAGTGGACGGGGGCGTGGTGGAAGCCGCGCAATCCATGGGCTCCTCGGTGATGCAGATCGTCACCAAGGTGCTGATCCCGGAGGCGACGCCCTCCCTGATCAATGGGGTGGCCATCTGCACGGTCACCATTCTGGGCTACACCACCATGGCCAGCGCCGTGGGCGGCGGCGGTCTGGGATCGCTGGCGATCATCTACGGCCTGAACCTGCGCCGCTATGACGTGATGTATTCCGCCAGCATCCTGCTGGTGATCCTGGTGCAGATCATTACTGTGCTTGGCACCTTCCTGACAAGGAAGTCTGACCATAGAATCCGCTGAGGCGGAGCAATTATGAAAGGAGCTTGTTCCATGAAATCCAAGAAAAACCTGCTGATCGCTGTCATCCTGGTGATCGCCGTGCTGGCTGTGCTGTATTTCACCGGCGTGTTCGGCGGCAAAAAGAGCAATGAGCTGACCATCATTGCCACCCCCAATCCCCACGCGGAAATCCTGAAGCTGGTGCAGGATGATCTGGCCAAGGAAGGCTTCACCCTGAAGCTGACCACCGTCACCGACTATGTGGCGGAGAATCCCTCCACTGCCGCGGGGGATACCATGGCCAACTTCTTCCAGCATATCCCCTACCTGGATCAGTATAACGCCACCGCTGCCGAAAAGGATCGGCTGGTGTATGTGGTGCCCACCCATTTCGAGCCCCTGGGCCTGTATGCCGGCACCAAGTCCGCTCTGGAGGACGTGGCGGAGGGCGATAAGATCGTGGTGCCCAATGATCCCACCAACATGACCCGCGCTTTCATACTGCTGGCGGATGCCGGCCTGATCGAGCTGCCCGAAGGCACCACCCTGACCAGCACCGTCACCAAGAATGACGTCATCAATCCCAAGGGACTGGTCTTTGTGGATGTGAACGCTGAATTGGCTCCCGGCATGCGGGAGGATGCCGCCTTCGTGGTCATCAACGGCAACAACGCCTCTCTGGTGGGCCTGAACCCCAACAACGACGCCGTGTACTTTGAACAGCCCGGTTCTCAGGCCGCCGCGGCTTACGTGAACGTGTTTGCCGTAAAGCCCGAGAATAAGGACGCCGACTTTGTCAAGGCGCTGGAAAAAGTGGTCTATACCCAGAAGGTATACGATCTGATCGTGGCCAGTGGCTTCACGCCCGTATTTGAAGTGAAGTAATCCTGCCCTGCGTGTACGCAGCCGCATCCGATTTCCGGGTGCGGCTCAGGGTGTCGACAGAGTCGACACCCTGCCATCGAAAGCCAGCTGAAGCAGTCTTTCGATAACCGCCCCGCGCTACGCCCTTCGGGCAGCGCGGGTTTCGGGCGGCGATTCAAGAATCGCACGCCCTCAGCCCATCTTTGATGGGCGCTCAGGGGCATCAATTTTCTGTAAAATGGCATTTCTGGGCAGGAATGCCCAGAAACGCTCATTTTACGACCGAAAATTGATAGAGGAAGCGGTATAACCGCTCCTCGGACCGGCAAAGCCGGTCCTGCGGATTAGAATCGAAGGGCTGCGGCCCTTCGATGCATCCCAGGAGTACTTTGTCCACAATCTGTGCCGCATCCGATTTCCGGGTGCGGCTTTTTATGTATTTATGAGCCGTTTTTTCATTTCGCCCCGTCTGTATCAGTGAAAGGAGGCGGAGGCATGACGGACACAGAGCGTTCCCGGGAAGTGGAGCGGCTGATGAACGCATATGGCGACGGCATCAAGCGATTTTGCGCGCTGCAGCTCAAGGATGCCTTCCTGGCGGAGGACGCCGCGCAGGACACCTTCATCAAAGCGTGGAAGGCACTGAACACATTCAGAAATGACAGCAGCGGAAAAACGTGGCTGATGCGCATCGCCGTGAACACCTGCCGGGACTATCAGCGTACGGGATGGTTCCGGCACGTGGAACGCCGCTTCACCCCGGACGATCTTCCGGAGCCGGGACAGGAAACGGTTTTTCCGGACGGGGAAGTCTCCCGGGCCATCGCGGCTCTGCCGGGGAAACTGCGCATGGCCGTGCTGCTCAGGTATTATCAGGGCCTGTCCCTTCGGGAAACGGCGGTTGCCCTGGGGGTGTCCCTCGCCACGGCCAAGCGTCAGATCGCCAAGGCAAACGCCATGCTTCGCCAGTCATTGAAAGGGTGGTATGAGGATGAATAAGCAGGATTGGCCCCGCCGACTGGACGCCGAACTTTCATTCATCACCTGGACACAGGAAAACAAGCTGCAGGTGATGCGCGGCATTTCCCAAAAAGGAGGCATTGTTGTGAAAAGAAAGCTTTCATTGGCCTTGACCCTGGCCCTGGTGCTGCTGGCGCTGACCGCGACGGCCTATGCTGCTGGGCTGATTTTCAGTCCCCGGGTGGATACGCTGACCCTGGCGGATCAGGCGCTGAAGGAAAAGTACGGCATCGATCAGGCCATGCTGTCGTATTTTACCAGGGACATGAAGGAATCAGGCGGCGCCACCGTGGTGACCTACAAGGGATTTGACATCATGGAGTATCCGCTGGGTGTGTACACCGTGACCGTTAAGAACGGCAAGACCGAAGTGCAGTGGAGCCATGACGGCAAGGACACCTCCGGCGGCCTGGACGGGGACGTGTGGGGACTGGAGCAATTGAAGGAAATCGTTGAAATCTCCAAGACGCAGCACGAGGCGAAGGCATACTTCAATAAAGCGATGGAAGTGAATCAGCGCAATGGGATCAGCCTGGAGGCAACGGAGCTTGGCCGTCCCACAGAAACAGAGGAAGAATACAGGGCACGCCGGGAAAAGGAAGAGGATGAGATCCGGGCCCGCAAGAAATTGACCGAGGAAGAAATGAAGGAACTGGCCAGTCAGGCGGTGATGCTGACCTATCACCTGACCGAAGAACAGGCGAAAAAATTCGACCGGTATGATGAAGGAAACTGGTATCATTTCGTCCATGGATCGCCGTGCTATGACGTTTTCTTCGGCCTGTGCCAGCGGCCGGGCCCGGAGGACGATCCGGACGCCTGGCCCGAATGGACGGAGGGCGACGGGCAATACTGGGTCTCCGTCAATGTGGAAACGGGCGTGATCGAGGATATCATCTACGATTCCGGCCTGAACGGCAACGGATAACGGCCTTCTCATATGATGCGGGGCTGCTGCGCCAAGCGCAGCAGCCCCATGAATAGCAGGATGAAAAGCCGCCGACGGGAAGGCGGCGGAGAACAAGCCGGTGATCCCATTATACGTAAAAAAAGTAAAAGGATCAGTCAAAAAAGAGGAAAACGCTGAGTGAGCGTTTTCCTCCTTTGCCGTTACGCGCGTCCTTTGACCATGGTCAGGGCGATGCGCTTTTTCTTTTCGTCCACGCTGACCACCCACACCTTCACGATGTCGCCCACCTTCACCACCTCGGAGGGGTGACGGATGAAGCGGTCCGCCATGCGGGAAATGTGCACCAGGCCGTCCTGATGCACGCCGATGTCCACAAACGCGCCGAAGTCGATCACGTTGCGCACGGTGCCGGTCAATTCCATGCCGGGCTGCAAGTCCTTCATATCCAGCACATCGGTGCGCAGCACGGGCTTGGGCAGTTCGTCGCGGGGGTCGCGGCCCGGCTTTTGCAATTCGGCCAGGATATCGTTCAGGGTGGGAACGCCGATGTTCAGCTCCCCGGCCAGCCGCTCCACGCCGTACTCCCTGGCCTTCAGGGCAATGCCGGGCAAGCCGCCGTTTTTGATTTCCCTGGCGTCAAAGCCCAGGGTGCTCAGGACGGCTTTGGCCGCGTCATAGCTTTCCGGATGCACGGCGGTGGCGTCCAGGGGGTTTTTGCTGTCCATCACCCGCAGAAATCCGGCGCACTGCTCAAAGGCCCGCGGCCCTAACTTGGGCACCTTTTTCAGCGCCGCCCGGCTGGGAATACCGTTCTCCTCCCGGTAGCTGACGATGTTTTTGGCCAGCGCCGGGCCGATGCCCGCCACATGGGACAGCAATTCAGCGGAGGCGGTGGATACCTCCACCCCTACCAGGTTCACGCACTGCTCCACCACGCCGTCCAGGGCGGCGGTCAGCTCGTTCTGCTTCAGGTCGTGCTGATACTGGCCCACACCGATGGCCTTGGGGTCGATTTTCACCAGCTCGGCCAGAGGGTCCTGCATGCGCCGGGCGATGGACACGGCGCTGCGCTGGGTCACGTCAAAATCCGGGAACTCGGCGGCGGCCAGCTTGCTGGCGGAATACACCGACGCGCCCGCTTCGCTGACGATCACATAAGCCACGCCGGGCAATTCCGGCAGCAGGGAGGCGATGAACTGTTCGCTTTCCCGGCTGGCCGTGCCGTTGCCGATGGCGATGGCGGTGACGCCGTATTTTTTCACAAAACCCTTGATCAGCTTGGCCGACGCCGCCTTGGCCAGTTCCTGGCCGGGCAGGGTGAAATGGCCCACGCCGGTATCCAGCACCTTGCCGTTTTCGTCGATCACCGCCAGCTTGCACCCCGTGCGGAAGCCGGGGTCCACCCCCAGGGTCACCTTGCCCTTGATGGGCGGCTGCAAAAGCAGCTGATGCAGATTTTGGGAAAACACTTTGATGGCTTGCACGTTGGCCCGGTCGGTGAGCTCGTTGCGGATCTCTCTTTCCAGGGAGGGGAACAGCAGCCGGTCCCAGGCGTCCAGGCAGGCCGCAGCCACCTGATCGGAGGCGGGGGAGCCGGGGCGGACAAAGGCGTTTTTAACTGTCAGCTCCGCTTTCCCCTCCGGCGCGATGAGCGAAACCTTCAAAAATTCTTCCCGCTCGCCCCGGTTCACGGCCAGCACCCGGTGAGATGCCATTTTGGGCACCGGCTCCCGGTAATCGTAGTACATGCTGTACACGCTGTCCTCTTCCTTGGCGGCCTTGGTTTCGATCACGCCCTCCCGCAGCAGCATTTCCCGCAATTGCTTCCGCAGGGCCGCGTCGTCACTGATCTGCTCGGCCAAAATGTCCCGGGCGCCGGAAAGGGCGGCATCCGCGTCGGGCACTTCCTTTTTCGCGTTGATATACTTTTCCGCCTCGGCGTATACGTCGCCCTTGGGCATTTGCATCAGCAGCCACAGAGCCAGGGGCTCCAGGCCCCGTTCCTTGGCCACGGTGGCCCGGGTGCGGCGTTTGGGCCGGAAGGGGCGGTAAATATCCTCCAATTCGGCCAGGGTGACGGCAGCGCGGAGGGAGGCGGTCAATTCTTCCGTCAGCACGCCCTGCTCCGCCAGCGCCTTTTCGATTTCTTCCCGACGCTTTTCCAGATTGCGCAGGTATTCCAGCCGCTCCGCCAGTTCCCTCAGCACCTGGTCATCCAGCGAGCCCGTCATTTCCTTGCGGTACCGGGCGATGAAGGGGATGGTGTTGCCTGCGTCCAGCAGATCGATCACCGCCTGCACCTGCTCTTTTCGCAGGGAAAATTCCTGCGCCAGGATCGTCACAAAATCCATTTTTACGCTCCCTCCGTTTGTATGGTTTTTCCGGACAGCCGCTTGATTCTCCGGTAATAGGTGATCATCAGCAGCACCTCGGCCCCCAGCCAGGCGGCGGGTTCCGCGTAGTAAATGCCGTCCTGCCCCAGCCACAGGGGCAGCAGCATGACCGCGCCCACCCGCATGGACAATTCCACCACCCCGGACAGCATGGGCGTCACCGTATCTCCCATGCCCTGGAGGGCAGAGCGGTACACATACAGCAAATACAGCACTGCCAGCGCTGCCAGCATGAACCTGAGATAGGTCTGGCCGACATTCAGCACGAGCTCCTTCTTTTCCTCGGTGGGGTCCACGAACAGGGACAGCACCGGCCGGCCGAACAGGAACAGCACGGCGGAAATGAGGACCGACGTGACCACGGACATGAATATGCTGGCGCGGATCCCGTCCCGGATCCGCCGCGGCTGTTCCGCGCCGAAGTTCTGCCCGGTATAGGCGGAAATGGCCGCGCCATAGGAAATGGCCGCCATTTCCATCAGGCCGTAGATTTTGTTGGTGGCGGTGAAGCCGGCGATGAATTCCCGGCCAAACCCATTGATCACCCGCTGCACCGCCATGCCGCCAAAGCCAATGACCAGGTTCTGGGCAGCGGTGGGGGAGCCCAGACGGATCAGCCGGCGCACGATGGGCGGATCCCAGCGCAGGTCCTTTTTATTCAGGCGCAGCAGAGGCACCCGGCGGATCATGCGCAAGCAGTACAGGGCGGATACGCTTTGGGCGATCAGCGTAGCCGCGGCGGCGCCTGCCACGCCCCACCGGAACGCGATCACAAACAGCGCGTCCAGGCAGATATTGGTCAGGGAAGCAATGAGCATGGAGGTCAGCGGCGTTTTGGAATCGCCCACCGCCCGCAGGATGCCCGCCTGCACGTTGTACGCGGCAAAAATCGGCAAGCCGGCGAACAGAATGCGCAGATAGGTGACGGCCTGAGAATAAATGACGCCCGGCGGCGTATGCAGCACGGTGAGGACGGGGGCGACCAGGATTTGGGTCAGAGCGGCCAGAGAAAGCGCGATGACTGCCGTCAGCGTGATGGAGACCCCCACGGCCTGACGCAGCCCCGCCCCGTCCCGGGCCCCGAAGCGCTGGGAGATCAGGATGGAAAATCCCTGGGTGTAGCCCAGGAGCACGCCCATGAACAGCCAGATCAGCCAGTCCGAAGCGCCCACGGCATCCAGGGCGTCTACCCCGGCGAACCGGCCCACAAACGCCCCGTCCACAATGGTGTATAACTGCTGACAGATGTTTCCCGCCATCATGGGCAGCGCAAAGCCCATGATCAGCCTGCCCGGCTTGCCTGCCGTCATATCCGTGACCCGCATGTTTCCTCCCCGCGCAAAAAACCGCGCAAGGGCAATTATACGGGATTTTGCCGCGAAACGCAAGGGGCGGGAACGGCGATGCAAAAAAACCGCGGGAAGGACGGGGCGTCCTTCCGGCGGCTGCTGACGGCAGGTTTTTTTTCGCGGGAGGATAAACGGGAAAACCGTGAAAAACGCAAGGATCGGAAAATTTCCGGATCGAAACGGCTCCCGGCAGGAATCAAAGCTCAGATTTTTGCTTTCTCAGCGCCGTGATGCCAACAGCCATCAGCGCGGGAAAGATCAGCGCGGCCAGGAAGCCGGTTTTGAGTGCGGCCTGGGGCAGGGGCATGCTGTGCCAGAGGGCGTTCAGGAAGGACGCGCCGCGGCTGATGACCCCGTCGCTGACCGCGCCCACCAGGCTGGGCCCGCCGCAGCAGCCGATATCCCCGGCCAGGGCCAGGAAGGCGAACATGGCTGTGCCGCCGCCGGGGATGCGCCTGGCGGCCAGGGAAAAGGTGCCGGGCCACATCACGCCCACCGAAAAGCCGCATACGGCGCAGCTGATGAGCGACACCAACGGCCAGGGAGAGAACACCGTGACCAGGTAGCTGGCAACGCACAGCAGGCTGCTGAACAGAATGCCTTTTTCCACGGGCATCACGCCCCGGCTGAACAGCAAACGGCTCAGGCCCATGAGCAGGGCGAAGAAGCATGGCCCCAGCAGATCGCCCAGGGTTTTGCTCACCTGCAGGCCCTCTTCGGCAAACAGGCTGGTCCACTGGCTCATGGCCTGCTCCGACGCGCCGGAACAGACCATCAGCAAAAACATCAGCCAGAACAGCGGCAGGCCGATCAGCCTGCGGATGGACAGGGGGCCGGATTCCGACCGCAAAAGGCACAGGGGCGTTTTCGTGAACAGGATCGCGTTCCCCAGGGGCACCAACGCCCACAGCAGCGGCAGGATGTGCCAGCGGGCCGTGCCCAGCGCCAGGAAATACACCGTCGACAACAGCACGACGCCCACGTGCCCCCAGCAATAAAAAGAATGCAGCAGGCTCATTTCCCGTTCCTTATGATCGCTGGGCAGGGCCTCGATCAGCGGGCTGACCAGCACTTCCAGCAGCCCGCCGCCCACGGCGTTGAGCATCGTGGCGGTCAGCAGCCCCGCGTAGGGCGGCATCAGCCGGGGCAGCACAGATAAACCCGCCAGCCCCAGCACGCACAGCACATGGGCGCTCACCGTACACACCCGATAGCCGATCCGATCCACAAAACAGGCGGACAGCAGATCCACCGCCATCTGAATGAAAAAATTCAGGGTGATGATCAGGCTGATTTGGGTGAGCGATATGGAAAACTCCTGCTGAAAGGTGAGGAACAGCAGGGGCGAAAGGTTGTTGATGATGGCCTGGGTGATATAGCCGGTATAGCAGGCCAGGCGGGTATGGCGATAGGTGAATCGCATGGATGCAAAGCCTTTCACGCGGAAAAATCAGATATGCACCTGGGTGACGCCCACGACAGTGAATAAAAGAATCTGAATCAGGAGGAAGATCTCCGCCGCGTGCAGCCGCTTTTTTTCCGGCGTCAGCAGCAGATAAAAGAAGGTGTAGGGCACCAGATCCACCATGTAGCGGGCGCCCAGCTGGAAGCCGCCCATGGTGCGGTGGAAAAAGAAGAAATAGCCATGGAGCAGGCAGGAGATCAGCACGGCCGCTTTTTCCCAGCGCATGCGCTTTTTGCACAGGTCCGTCACGGCCCAGATCACCATCAGCAGCAGGGTGGGACAGGCCAGGAACAGGGAATAGCCGTAGCGGCGGAACACCACGGAGCCATCCCTGATATCAAACGGAAGGCCCCACAGGAAGGTGGACAAATGCCCCTCCACATGATGGATGGAAAACTGTACGCCGCCTTGATAGGAGAATTCGGCCAGGTAGTTGTGCCCGAATTCCAGGGGATTGCCAAAGCGAACGGCGTTGTAAATCGCCAGCCCCGCCGCAACGGCCAGCCCCAGCACCGTGCCGGGGGCCAGGCTGAGCGCCGTTTGGCCCAGGGATACGCCCGCCCGCCGATTCACGCGGATGTACGTAATAAACAGGGGCAGGCCGTACAGCGCGTTAAAGGGACGGCAAGCCACCGACAGCGCGTAGCACAGCAGCGCGGCGGTCGGGCAGTCCAGGCAGAGCAGGCACACGGCAGCGGCGGTCAGGAAAAAGGCCAGCATCTGGGCGTGATACCACACGGCGCCGTTCAGCGTCATGGGCAGAAGCGACGAAGCGAAGCAGAAGAGGAAGGCGGACAGGGCCGCATTCATCCGCCGATACCCCACCCGGCGGAGGGTGTAAAACATGAGCACACAGGCTCCCAGGGCGTATGCCTTCACCAGCAGGTTATCCGGCGTATTCATGCCGAACAGGAAGGTCAGCGGCCAGAGCACCACGGAGGGCAGCGGGGGAAAGGACACATACACCTGATCCCGGTATTCCGCCAGCTCCAGAAAGCTTACCAGCCGCTCCCGCTCGGCCTGGGTGTCGGCCCGCAGGTGCGTCAGGCCCTCCCGCCATGCCATGGCCTGACGGGTGTAGGTATTATAGCCGGTTGGGCCGGCGAAGCTGGTGCCCAGCAGCAGGTGCATGACAGCCCACAGATCCACCATGGCCGCAATCAGCAGCAGCACCGTCAGCAAATCGCGGACGGCGGGCCGCCTGATCCATACGCGAAAACGATTCATAGGCTCTCCTCTTCTACGGGAACGGCGATTTCCGCGGGGGCCAGGATGCGCGCCTCCTGGGAATTGAACAGAGGCTCTTCCCGCTTCACCCGGCGGTATTCTCCGCTCTTTTTCAGCGTCCAGGCTTTTACGTTGTCCCGCAGTTCATCCTGCAGGGAAGCGATGATCCGGTTTTGCAGGGCCGGGTCCTCGATGGGGAACATCAATTCCACCCGTTTGTCCAGGTTCCGGGGCATCCAATCGGCGGAGGAGAGATAAACCTCCCTTTCCCCATCGTTTTCAAATACGAAGGCCCGGGTATGCTCCAGCAGCCTGCCCACGATGGACCGTACCCGCAGATGATCCCGCCCCTTGGTTTGCAGGCAGCAGATGCCCCGCACGATCAGGTCGATTTCCACGCCGGCGTCCGCCGCTTTGTACAGCAGCTTGATCAGCTTGGGATCCACCAGCGCGTTCATTTTCGCGGTGATCCGGGCGGCGCGGCCCTCCTGGGCATGCTGGATTTCCCGCTCGATGAGCCGCTTGAATTCCTTGCGCAGGTGGGTGGGAGCGGCCACCAGCTTTTCCATGCCCGCGGCCTCCCCGTAGCCGGTGACCATGTTGAAGAAATTGCCGGCGTCCCGGCCGATGGCGTCGTCGCAGGTGAACAGGCCCATATCGGTGTACAGCCGGGCGGTGACATCGTTATAGTTGCCGGTGGCAAGGTGGACATAGCGGCGCAGGCCAGTGGGCTCCTTGCGCACCACCAGGGTGATTTTGCTGTGCGCCTTCAGCTTGGGCACGCCGTAGAATACGTGGCATCCCGCTTTTTCCAGCGCCAGGCACCAATTGATGTTGTTTTCCTCGTCGAACCGGGCGCGCACCTCGATCAGCACCGTCACCTGCTTGCCCATCTGAGCGGCACGGGACAGCGCGGCTACGATGGGGCTTTTGCCGCTGACGCGGTACAGGGTCTGCTTGATGGCCATGACGTTGGGATCGTCCGCCGCCTCGCAGATAAAGCGCAGCACGGGGTCGAAGCTGTCGTAGGGGTGGTTCAGCAGGATATCCCCGCCCCGGATGGCGCGGAAAATGGAGCCCTCCGCCCGGAAACGGTCGTCGATGCGGGGGGTGAAAGGCGCAAAGCGCAGGGAATCGAAATCCGGCAGGGAGGAAATCTGCTTCATGAAGAAATCCAGGTTCAGCGGACCGGGCACGGAAAACACGCCCGGATCGGTCACGTCCAGATATTTCTTCAGCCGGGCAAGAAGCCTGGGATCGGCGCCTTCCGGCACTTCCAGCCGCAGCACCCGGCCCCACTTGCGCTTTTTCAGGTTCTTGCGCATTTCCACGATCAGGGCGTCGGCGTCGCTGTCGTTGTAAAGAAAATCGGTGTTCCGGGTGATGCGGAAGGGCAGGATGGCCAGGGGATGGCTTTTGCCGAACAGACGATGGGCAAACATCGCAATGACCTGCTCCAACAGCATCCCGCGGACCTTGCCCTTGCCCATGGGCAGCAGCGTGACCCGCGGCAGAGAAGCGGGAACGGGGATCAGCGCCATGCGCGTCGCGCCCGTCCGCTCCGCGGGGGGCAGCAGCAGGGCCAAATGCAGGTGCTTGGCTGCCAGCAGGGGGAAGGGACGCCGGTCGTCAATGGCCCGGGGGGTGAGCAGGGGCTGGATCTGGCTGTCATAATAGTGGGAAAGCCATTCCCGCTGCTGACTGCTCAGCTCCTTGGCAGTCAGAAAGTGAATGCCTTCCGCCGCCAGGGCGGGCAGGTATTCTTCATTCAGCAATTGATACTGGCGCGCCACCTGCTCCCGCACAGCGGGAAAAACAGCGTCCAATTGCTCCTGAGGCGTCATGCCGGAGGGATCCTTCCGATCGTTTCCTGTGGCGACGCAGCGGGCCAGGGAGCCCACCCGCACCATGAAAAACTCGTCCAGGTTGGTGGAGCAGATGGAGAGGAATTTACCCTTTTCCAGCAGCGGATTATCCGGGTTGGCCGCTTCCTCCAGCACCCGGCGGTTGAATTGGAGCCAGCTCAGCTCCCGGTTGGTGATTTTTCCTTTACTCATGTTTCACACATCCTCAGTGGGCGGCGTGTTTCGCTTTATTGCGTCAGTTTGCTGGTCAGGCTCAACACGGTGACGGCGGGGGTGTTGAACAGGCGTACGCCGGGCAGCCCGATGGCTGATGAGGTGCCCAGGCCCGGGCTGATGTACTGGGACACGCCCATCACCGTGTTCAGCCCCACGACCTGCCGATCCTCCGGGAACCAGCCGTTGTTTCCCAGGCCGGAGGACAGCGGCACGCGCACCGCGCCGATGCCCGGCACCCGCCATTGGCCGCCCACGTAATGGCCCGCCAGCACCAGCGACACGGTGCGCACGTAGCTGTCCATATCGTGGGGGGACCATTCCTGCAGGGATTGCAGGGCGGCCGGCTGCAGGGGATGATGGGTGAGCACCACGTGCACATCCGATTCCAGTGTTTCCAGCCGGGCGGCCCGGATGCGGGACAATTGATCCAGCTGGTATTCCACCGCGGCCAGGCCCGCTTCCCGGTCGGGGGAGGGCTCCTGGGCCAGCAGCGCGTCCCGCTGGGCGGCATACGCGCTTTCGGAGGCGCTGAGATCCAGGGTGTATACCCAATCCGGGGCCAGCCATAAATGGACACGGCCCGCCTGGATCTTCACCGGCGCGTCCAGGTAAATGCCGCCGTGGCTTTCCGCCGCCAGCACATAGGCGGCTTTGCCCTGACCGCCGTCCTTCGCGGTGTAGGCAACCGGGGCGGGATCCTCATCCCCGGGAATGAAATAGACGGGCGCTTTATCCCGGAACAGATCCAGCAGCGCCAAAAAGGCGTCTATGCTGCCGTCCGGCCCGGTGATATCCCCGGTGACGCAGACCACGTTATAGCGGGCGTCCTGCAGCGCTGTGGCGAGGCGCTCCTGATGCGGCCCGAAAAACAGGCCATGGAGGTCGCTGATGTGCAGGATGCGGAAATTTTCCAGGGAGGCGGGCAGGTTGGGCACCGTCACCCGCTGGGTCAGCAGGTTCACCCGGCTGTTATTGATGCTGTTCAAAACCACCGTGACCGCGATGATCACCGCCAGCAGCAGCAGCGTCAGCCCCCGGGCGGGATGCCTTTTTTTCGGCGACGCAAACAGAGGATCTTCCCTTGATTTCATGGCAGACTCCTTTGGAAGGATTGACTTTCATTATATATGAAAAACCTCATCTGCGCAATGCGAAAAGCCTCCTGAAACACAAATTTTTTACAATTTTCTTACGATTTTTTTACGAAACTACGAGAAACGGGACGGATCCAACAAAAAACGGAACAAAATAAAAAACGAAAAAACCGCAGACAGGCCGGGAGGGAACGCCTGTCTGCGATTGGATATAGCTTCGGATTTTATCGACGGAAAATGGGATCAGAAGCTGAAGGGATCCCCCGAAACCTGGGCCGCGCCGAAGGGATCGGCGGGGGCGGGAACGCCGGACGGGCCGTGCGCGCCCGCGCCGGGGGCGTAATTGCGCCGCATGATCACGATGCCAAGCAAACTGAAGGCCACGCCCTCCAGCACCCACTGGGGAAGGGAATCGCCCACGGGCAGCACCTTGAGCAGCAGGAACGCCACCGCGGCCAGCAGGGGAGACAGGATAACCTGGAAACGCATCTGCCCCCGTACGGACAAAAGCAGCATCATGCCCAGACCGATCACCAGGCCTTCCAGGATCAGCATCACCCCGGTCAGCGCCGTGGCGGAGGAGGTGTCCGCCCGCAGCATATCGCCGTCGGAATGGATAAAGACGCGCAGATTGGTCAAAAGATCGTCAGCGCTGTAATTGGTCAGGATCTGGCCGCCCGAATGCACAGCCATGTATTCCATGCCCTCCTCCGGCGTTGCGGAACTCATGAAATACAGGGACATGCGGTTGTTGGCCAAGCGGATCAGATCCCGGTCCCATTCCGTTTTGGTGTAGTGTCCGTTACCGTACCGGATGCTGAAATCGCAGACGAAAATCATGCGGGTGGGGCGCTTGGTGCCGCTTTTTTCCACCCACTCGTACGCGTTTTCATGGCCGTAGGAAACGGATTGCTTCTTCTTGCCCAGGATCAGCGCGTTGTATATTTCCTGGCGGTGTTCCTGGGTCAGCGGGGCAAAGTCGATGACGCCGTTATTGACTTGCACGCTATAATCGGATGTATCGAAAATGAACATGCCCACCTGCACCCGGCTGCCGGATTTTTCCATGATTTCGTCCACCACGCCCATGATGGCCCGATCGGTTTCCGTATTGCCCACGGCGTTATCCTCATACACCAGGAAAATCAGGTTGTCGGAGCTGTCGCCGACAAAGCCGCCGTACAGGTAAATGGCGTCGCACAGGCAGGCCACCAGGAAAGTGGCGGCAGTGGCTGCCGAGGCGATGATCACCTGGGCCCGGCGGCTGGTGGAGGGGGTCATGGCGCCCTGGGAAAACTCCATGATCAGGGCCGCCAGGAACATGGCCCCGGCGGGTATCATGAATATCAGCCCCATCAGCCACACGGAGCGGTTCTGCACATCCTTGGTCAGCACCGCCATCAAAAAGGACAGCCCGGACACCAGCACAAAGGACAGCAGCGTCAGCGCCCAATGCCAGCCGTGGGTCCCGGCGTTCGGGGCGGACTGGCGAAGGGGAGTGTCCTGATATGAAAAGGAATCATAATCATTCATGCTCATTGCGTTCATCCTTTCGGAGACACTGAAACTGTTTTCGGTTTATTCTCCCACAATTTTGCCGATACGTCAATAAACAATTTGCGTCCTCGGCGTTTCTGCCGGGCCATGCAGGATTTTTCCGTTTTGCGACGAACGATTGGAAGAGGATCCGACGCATCCCGACCCTGTTTCCCATCGCCCCGGATGCGTCCCCGCGATACGATCGGGCAGGCCCGTCCTGCCGGGAAGGAACCGCGCCATGGCCAAGAAGAAAACTGCTTTTCAATGCTCCGCCTGCGGGTATGAGAATCCGCGATGGATGGGGAAATGCCCGGAATGCGGGGCATGGAACACCATGGAGGAAATCATGGCCGCGCCGGAGGAGACCGCGCCCAAGGCGTATAAACAGCGGGGCGGCACGGGCGGAGAGGCCATGCCGCTGCGCAGTATCCAGGCGGATGACCAGGTGTACACCTCCAGCGGATCGGCGGAATTGGACCGGGTGCTGGGCGGAGGCATCGTGGAGGGCGCCCTGATGCTGGTGGGCGGCGATCCGGGCATCGGCAAATCCACCCTGCTGCTGCAGGTATGCGATCATCTGTGCAGAATGGGCAAGCGGGTGCTGTATGTCAGCGGCGAGGAAAGCGCCCGGCAGATCAGACTGCGGGCCCAGCGGCTGGGCGCCCATCAAAGCGACCTGCTGGTGCTGACGGAAAACGCCATGGATCAGGTGGAGGCAAAGCTGCAGGCTGTGCAGCCGGAATTCTGCGTGATCGACTCCATCCAGACCATGTACCGGCCCGAAATGGGCAGCGCGCCCGGATCTGTCAGCCAGGTGCGGGAATGCGCCTCGATTCTGATGCGATACGCCAAAACCACAGGCTGCGCCGTGTTCCTGGTGGGCCATGTAACCAAAGAAGGCTCCCTGGCAGGCCCCCGGGTGCTGGAGCACATGGTGGATGTGGTGATGTATTTTGAAGGGGACCATACCCATGAATACCGCCTGCTCAGGGCGGTGAAGAACCGGTTCGGTTCGGTGAACGAATTGGGCATTTTCGAAATGACGGGCACGGGCATGCGGGCGGTGGAAGGCGCGTCGGAAACCCTTCTGTCCCAGCGCGCCAAGGGAGCCAGCGGCAGTTGCGTCTTCTGCGGCATGGAGGGCAGCCGGCCCATGCTGGTGGATATCCAGGCGCTGGTGACCCAGTCCTTTTTGCAGGTGCCCCGGCGCACCGTGGACGGCATGGATTCCAGCCGGGTGATGCTGCTGCTGGCGGTGATGGAAAAGCGGGCACGGCTGAAAATGTACTGCCGGGACGCCTATATCAACGTGGCGGGCGGCCTGTCCCTCAGCGAACCGGCGGCCGACCTGGCCTTGTGCATGGCAGTGGCTTCCTCCTATGTGGACAGGCCCGTGCCCGGCGACTGGGCGGTGATGGGGGAGGTGGGCCTGGCGGGCGAGGTGCGCTCCATTTCCCAATTGGAACGCCGCGCCATGGAATGCCGCCGCCTGGGATTTACCCATATCCTGTGCCCCCGGGACAGCGTCCGCCACGTGAAGGCCCCGGAGGGGATCATCCTGCACGGCGTGGATACGGTGGCGCAGGCCATGGCGGTGCTGGATCTGATGCCTTCTTCGTAACGGATGGGCGGGGATCATCGACCGGGCCAAACCGGGCATGACACGCCCCGAATTGGTTACATATATTACGCGATTTTTACAAACGGAAGGCCGGAGCGGAAAACGGACCTGTGCCACTTTATTTGGCATGGTCCGGATACCGGGGCCACAAGCGATGGCGGATGGGCGGACGGAACGAACGGTCCGTCAGGCTGCGGGCGCGGCCCCGTTCGTAAATGTAAATTCAGCAATTCGAAACATTTCTGGTATAGTAATTTTTCCTGTTCCATGGTAAAATATCGGTGTGGTAGCGGTCATGCGCTGTTGGTGACCGCATGCTGCGAAAGGAGGAATACGGTATCATGTTGAAACGAGTATTTGTGTTGCTGTTGGCGCTGATTCTGGCGCTGTCGGCGTGCCAAATGGCCCTGGCAGATCCGGATCAGCACCTGTCTCCCAACGGCAGCTATATTTATGGCTCCACCGGTGACGGCGTCAAGCAGATCCAGACGCTGCTGACCACGCTGGGCTATTATTCCGGCCCCATCGACGGAAAATATCAGACCGAGACGATGAACGCTGTGCGGTGGTTCCAGCGCAGCAACCATCTGACGGTGGACGGAGCGGTGGGCGCGAAAACCATGGCGGTGCTCACGTCTTCCGGCGCCATCGCGGCCACGGACGCCACGGCCCAGAACACCACAGCCAACGGCGGCCTGTGCCGGGGCTCCTCCGGCCAGGAAGTGCTGCAGGTGCAGACGCTGCTGGCTTCCCTGAATTACTATTCCGGGCCGCTGGACGGCCTGTATGGCAAGGCCACGGAAGAGGCCGTCAAGAAGTTCCAGCGGAACAATCGGCTGCAGGCGGACGGCATTGTGGGCACCCTGACGATGCAGAAGCTGCTCACCGGCATTCCCTGGCAGGAAGAATTCAATCATGATCTGCTGGAGATCGAGTATCCCTTCCAGCAGCCTGCGGCAGTGGGGCAGACCCAGCTGGGAAGCTACTATAAAGGCGCGTCCGGCTCGGCCATCGCCGCCTTCCAGCAGAAGCTGAAGGACCTGGAATACTATGACGGCGAAATCGACGGCATTTTTTCCGACGAAATGGAAGCGGCGGTGAAGCTGTTCCAGAGCCGCAACGGCCTGACGGCGGATGGGATGATCGGCAAAAAGACGGTGGCCGCGCTGTATGACTCCGGCGCCATCAAGAAGACGGATCTGGTGCCTCCCTCCACTGTGCTGGGAAGCGGCAGCCATGGCCCGTATATCCAGTATCTGCAAACCATTATGCGCGACCATTATTTCTATACCGGCAAGGTGGACGGCGTATACGGCGCCGATATGGTGGCCGCAGTGAAAAACGTGCAGGCGGCCGCCGGCCTGCTGGTGGACGGCAAAGCCGGCCCCAACACCCAGGCTGTGATCCGCGAGCTGCTCAATAACCACCTGAAGGTGGGCGACAAGGTGCTTTCCTATCCGGTGCGCACCCTGCGCCGCGGCATGCGGGGCTGGGATGTGTACATGCTCCAGCAGCGCCTGATCGCCGCCAATTACCTGACCGGGATTTATTCCAAGGGCGAATTTGACCTGGCGACGGAAAACGCCGTCAAGCTGGCCGAAAAGGTTTTCAAGATCAAGGAGGACGGTATTTTCGGCAACACCCTGCGGCGCTATCTGTGGGCCACCAATGTGGCGCAGGATGAAAACGAGCAATCCAAGTATGACGATTGGGACGAGCACGGCAACTTCATCGGCACCACCCTGCGCAAGGGCTCCCATGGCGAGGCGGTGAGCTACCTCCAGATGAAGCTCAAGGCCATCGGCTTCCTGCTGGACGACGCGGACGGCGTGTACGGCAACAGCACGGAGAAGGCCGTACTGCAGCTGCAGAAGATGATCAATAAGCAGAAGCAGGCCACCGGCGACGATAACTTCATCAAGGAAGACGGCATCGTAGGCCCGCAGACCTGGACCATCATCCGCGATCTGCATCTGTCCGGCTTCAAGGATCCCTATTCGCTGGATGCAAACATCCAGAACCCCACGGAAGGATCCGAACTGGTGGAGGTGACCCCGAATCAGCCCGCGATCGGCGCCATCACCCGCAAGCTGCGGCTGGGCAGCTCGGGCGAGCAGGTCAAGCGCCTGCAGCAGATGCTCATCAAGATCGGCCTGCTGCCCACCGGCGCGGACGACGGCAAGTACGGCCCCATCACCCGAGCGGCTGTGCTGCAGTTCCAGCAGAATGTCAATCTGGCGTATGGCTCCAAGGTCATCCTGGAGGATGGCGTGGTGGGCAGCCAGACGCTGTATCACCTGCAGCTGGTACTCTCCGGTCAGGAACTGCCGGGCAAGATTTGATGTTGAACTGAGGCGGACGGGCGATGCTTTCCGCCTGCCGATGAAAAAAACAAAGCCCGGATGATTCTCTGATCCTGTCCCCTGCATGACGGTGACCGCATCGCGCGTTACTGCCGTGCAGGGGTTTTTGCTGGGACGCCTCTGCATTCCGCCGCAGGCTTATTGTAAAACGCCGCGGTTTGTGGTATCATGCATGAGCTGAATGCTTCAAAAGAAACGGGAGAGCGGAATGGACGCGATCACAACCACCCTGGACGCCGTGTGCCTGGCGTCCGAAATGATCCTGGAAAGCGGCGGGGAAACATACCGGGCCGAGGAAACGGTGGAGCGCATGTGCCAGGGCCTGCATGTGCCCCGCGTGGATGTGCTGGCGCTGCCCACCGGGCTGATGCTGACGCTGACCACCGAGGATGGGTCCAATGTGAGCCGCCTGGTGCGGGTGCGGGACAGGAGCACCAACCTGGAACGCATCGATCAGTGCAATTCCATTTCCCGCAAGGTGGCCGCCGGGGAAATGAGCGCCCGGGAAGCGCTGGAACGGCTGAGGGAGATCCGTCGGCCGCAAAAGGAGCACAGGCTGCTGCTGATTGGCGCCAGCGCCTTGTCGGCGGGCAGCTTTACCGTCATGCTGGGCGGTACATGGGCGGATTTTATCGTATCCTTTTTCTGTGGCATGGTCGTGCAGCTGGTGATGCCGCCGCTGAGCAGAATGCGGGTGCCCACGCTGCTGTCCTCCCTGCTGGCCGGCGCCCTGACCACCCTGATGGCGCTGGTGGGCACACTGGCGGTGCAGGCTGTGCATGTGGAGCCCGTCATCAGCGGCGCCATCATGCCGCTGCTGCCCGGCCTGGCCACCACCAACGCCATGCGGGATACCATGCGGGGCGACCTGGTGTCCGGCGGGGCGAGGATCATTGAGGCCATCCTGGGGGTCATGATGCTGGCGGCCGGTATCGGCCTGATGCTGAGCATGTGGGGAGGGATCGGAGCATGAGCTGGTGGGTTCAGCTGATCGCCTGTTTTGTGGCGGCGGCCAGCTTTTCGGTGCTGCTGCATCAGCCTCGCAGCAGCATCCTGGTCAGTTCCCTCATTGCCGTGGCGGGATACAGCGTGTTCCTGCTGCTGAATCAAAACACCACGGCGTATTTCCTGGCTTCCCTGCTCATCGGCATTCTGTGTGAGAGCTGCGCCAGGCTGCTCAAACGCACCGCCACCCTGTTCATCACCGGCGGCATCATTCCCCTGGTGCCCGGCGTGGGCCTGTACAATACCATGCGCCACGTGGTGGAGGGCAGCTATCACGAGGCGGTGACGGTGGGCGTGAACACCATCCTGGGGCTTTGCGCCATCGCGCTGGCCATCACCACTTCCTCGGTCATTTTCTCTGTCCTGCGCCCCAAGCAGCGCAAAAAGGGGACGGCATGAAGGGGCCATATCGGCTGTTTATCGCCTCGCCCGATGCGGAGCAATGGGAGAGGCTGTTTTTTGCCGCGCCGTATTTTACCGTGCTGGGCAGCGAAAAAATAGGCGAACGGGCGGTCCGGGAGATCGGGCGGCTGTGCCCGGAGGCGGCGGTGGTGGACAGCGTGCTGGTGGGCATGGACGGGATGGAGGCCCTGCGCCGGCTGTCCCGCATGGCGTCCCCGCCCCGGGTGCTTTTTGTACTCCGGGCCGAGGCGCTTGCCATGACGGAAGTGCCTGACGTGTGCGTGCAGTACGCCTATGATCATCCGCACCTGCTGGTGACGGAGGCGCGAAAGGCTGCGGAAAGGCCGCTGCCCGCGCTGGCGCGGTCCGGACGGGAGATCCGCGAAAGGATCACGGAGGAGATGCTGGATCGGCTGGGCGTGTCCCCGCGCCTGAAAGGCCGGCGCTGCATGGGATGCGCCGTATCCGCCCTGGCCTGCGCCCCCACCCTGGCGGATTCTTGTTCCCAGCGGCTGTATCCGTATGTGGCAGCGGTGTGCGCTTCCACGCCCCAGGCGGTGGAGCGGGCCATCCGCACCGCGGTGGAGGACACCTGGCTGCGGGGCAGCCTGACGGAAATCCAGCGGCTGTTCGGCCTGACCGTGGACGCTGAGCGGGGCAAGCCCACCAACGCCGAATTCCTGACCCTGCTGGCCGAGCACGTGCGGCGGGAGACCCAGCGCCGCATGATGGAATTCCCTGGATAGCTGTTCGGCTCCCGACTGAGCATTTTTGGGGCACTTTTCCCTTTCCGGCGCATACAATGAAAAGCGAAAACCAGGAAAGGGGTGCATGGTCATGTCAGATACCAACGGGAGATGCATGTATCAGTATACTGTCAAGCGGGGCGACAGCTTCTATCTGATCGCCCACCGGCTGGGGGTCGGGCTTCGGGAGCTGCTGGAGGCCAATCCGGACATACCTCCCTCCCGGCTGACGGTGGGGGATGTGCTGTGCATTCCCGGCGCCGATGTGGAAAAACCCGCTTGCGAGAATCCCGACGACGCGCCGGGCGGCGAAACCGGCCCAACCGAGCAAAGCCCGGGCCAGGAAGAGCAGCCGGAAAACAGCGGTTACGCCTGCCCCGCCAACCGCCGGACAGTGGTGCAGGAGGGACAGACGGCCAGCGACCTGCAGCTGCGCTACAACCTCAGCTATCACACCCTGAAAGCCGCTAACAGCGACCGGGACCTGGAGCAACTGCAGGGCGGCGACGTGATCTGCGTGCCGGAGAGCAACATTGCCTGCCCGCTGCCCGCCAGCATCGTGCTGGGGGAGAACGACACCCTGGAATCGGTCGCCATGCGCTATAACGTGCCCATCGCGGAGCTGCTGCGGGTGAACCCCTGCCTGGCGCCCCGGGATTTCACCGCCGGGGCCACGGTGCGCCTGCCGGAGTAATCCTAAGCTCTGTTTAAAAAGAACAATCTTTTCGGCCCTTTTTCGCCCTGGCTGCGCTTCATTCCGGTCAACGCAGCGCTGCTGCGCCTCCCTCCATTCAGCTTTGCCAGAACAAAAAAAGGCTTGAAAATCTTGTCTCCTTTTTATCAGAGGTTAGCATAATCCCCTAACGAAACGAAAAACGGTGATGCTGCGGACGCTCTGTCAGGTCTGATGATAAAGGGCCGCCGCCTCCGATTTGTCGGAGCGCGGCGGCCTTTTTTCGATTTTCGGGGAGCATGATACGCTCTGGCCGAAACGGCAACAGACACCGCTGCCCAGGCAGATGGAACAGCGGCCCGAGCCGTTGCGGGCGTCGCGCCGACGCTTCACCGTCCGTCCTTCCCATTTTTCCCCGCTTCAGCCATGCGTGCCGCCCTCGGCGGACTACACAGCGCGGTGGAAGGGGCCGCCCTCCCGCTGGCTTTCCCCAGCGCAGTCAAGGCCGGGACTGTATTGGACGGAGGCGGAAACGTGCGCGTCGCCGTAGGAAGGAGGCACAGTGATCACCGGATCGCGCCTGATATGGAGGCGATCCATCTGCCCCTGATCGGGCTGCCGTCAATACAATTCAGCAGGTCGGGGATATCCCATTCCTCCGCGCGGAGGAGAACAGAGGGAGGAGCAGCGCGGCGATGAGCAGCAGGATGAACATAAGTTTCATAAGACTTCCCCTTCTGAATCGCAGTTCAATGCAGCTCCAATTCCAGGAAACGGCGAAAGACGGTGAAGCCCTCGGCCTCATAAAAGGCCAGGGCGTCGTTGAACGCCCACACATCCAGTTCGATCCGGGAGAAGCCTTTTTCTTTTGCATCGGCCTTGACGAAATCCATCAGCGCTTTTCCCACGCCCCGGCGGCGGAAGCGCTCGTCCACGCAGATTTCCGCGATATGGCAGAATCGTTCGGCATAGCGGTACGGGTTTTCGGGCCGGTCGATGTAATCCACCATCACCATGCCGATGATCTGGCCGTCCTCCTCGTCCACGGCGGCATAGCCGAAGCCGCCCGCCAGGTACATATACACATGATCCCGCAGCTCCGGGCCGAAGCCGTCCTTGAAGTGCCGGGGACGGCCCGCCACGTGCAGGCCGTTCACTTCTTTCCTCAGGACGTTGATGGCCTCCGCGTCCTGGGGCACGGCGAACCGTACCATACGGGTTTCCTCCTTCCGGTCAATAGAATTCAACCGTTACGAATATCTCCGGATACGGTTTCTCAATCATTTTCCGCACTTCTTCCCCATCCCGCCTGATTTCTTCCGGGGATCATGCTTCGTTCATGTCGGGCCATGGATAGTGCAATTCGTCCAGGACCAGCCATTCGGCCTTGGCGTCGGTGAGGGCGGTGAGCTTTTGCGTCGCCGCCTCCAGATCGCGGACGCGCACAAGGACGGTCGCTTCCACCGACGCGCCGAACCGGGTGTCCTCCACCAGGACCGGCATGCTTTTCATGGCGTGGCTGACACGGTCCCACAGGGGATAGGGCACGTCCAAAAGGATGCGCTGGGATAATTGCATCCGCACCACCTGCGCGGCGTCCAGGGCGATGGCGCAGCCCTTCGTGTAAGCCCGCACCAGGCCGCCCGCGCCCAGCAGCACGCCGCCGAAATACCGCGTGACCACCACGCAGCAATTCACCACGCCCCGGGCTTTCAGTACTTCCATCATGGGCAGGCCCGCGGTGCCGCCCGGCTCGCCATCGTCGGAATAGCGCATGATCCCCGCGTTTTCCCCGATCACGTAGGCGTAGCAGTTGTGGGTGGCGTCCTTGTGCCTGTCCCGGATTTGGCGCAGGAAAGCAAGCGCCTCCTCCTCCGTCCGGCAGGGGGAGGCATAGCCGATGAACCGGCTTTTGTTCACGGTGAATTCGTCGTGGGCCGATTGCCCGAGGGTTTTATAGTCGCCGGGCATGGATGCCTTCCTCCTTGCAATAGCGGTTCATGGCCGGCCGAACGGAAAACGATTATTCCGCCGGCTCCGTGCCCAGCAGGCCCAATTCCCCGGCGTGCTCCTTCATGCCTGCGATGCAGATTTCGGCCACGGTCTGGATATCCATGCCCAGCATTTCGCAGCCCTTGAGCACCAGCGCGCGGTCGCACTTGGCGGCGAAGCGCTTGTCCTTGAATTTCTTCATAAAGCTCTTGATTTCCAGATCGGTGATGCCCCGGGGCCGCATCCGGGCCGCGGCCTGGATGATGCCGGTCAGCTCGTCCACCGTGAACAGCGATTTTTCCAGCGCCGATTCCGGCTCCACATCGCTGCAGATGCCCCAGCCGTGGGACAGGATGGCCCGCACGTCCGCTTCATCCACTCCGGCGTTCAGCAGCGGTTCCTTGGTGTGCTGCAGGTGTTCTTCCGGATATTTTTCATAATCATAATCGTGCAGGATGCCGATGGCCTGCCAGTGCTCCTCGTCCTCGCCGAAATGCTTCGCCATGGCGCCCATGGCGTAAGCTACGTTCAGGGCATGGATCAGCAGGTGCTCTTCCGTCACCATGGTGCCGTTCAGTTCCTTGGCGCGTTCGATGGTCAGCTTCATATGGGTCCCTCTTCTGTTGGTTTTGGTCCGGTCACAGCCCCGAGGGGTTTCACGCAGAGCGGTCCGGGGGAACCCGCTTCTGTCTAAAAGTCGGGTCCCCCGGAATCCTTCGGTTATTTCAGGATGATACGGCAGTAGTTCTTCTTGCCCTTGCGCAGCAGGATACCGTCCGCGGGGATCTTATCTTCGGTGAGGGTCAGGTCGATATCGGTCACCTTGCCGTCGTTCAGGGAGACGGCGTTCTGCTGGATCTGCTTGCGGGCGTCGCCCTTGGAGGTGCACAGGCCGCACAGGTAGAGCAGCGTGGTCAGGCGGCTGTCCTCGGCCATCTGCGCACGGGTCCATTCAAAGGTGGGCACCTCCGCGGCCGCGCCGCCGCCGAACAGGGCCGCCGCGGCGAGCTGGGCTTTCTGGGCTTC
This sequence comes from Clostridia bacterium, assembly GCA_017524615.1. Lineage (GTDB taxonomy): Bacteria > Bacillota > Clostridia > Christensenellales > Aristaeellaceae > RUG563. Next base: position 37,092 of record JAFXVJ010000029.1, read on the forward strand.
CTCTTCGCCGTGCACCAGCTTGGTGCACTCAAAGGCCAGCACCTTTTTCGCTTCGTTGATCTGGCTGCCCTCCAGGGCGGAAAGCCGCTTCACCTCGTCCATGGGCAGGAACGTCAAAAGGCTTAAGCACTTTTCCACGTCGGAATCATCCACATTCCGCCAGTACTGGTAGAAATCGTAGGGGCTGCACAGGCCGGCGTCCAGCCACAGCGCGCCCTTTTCCGTCTTGCCCATCTTTTTGCCTTCATGGTTCATCAGCAGCTTGAAGGTGCAGGCGAAGGCGGCTTCACGCTCCTTGCGGCGGATCAGGTCGGCCCCGGCCAGCATGTTGCTCCACTGGTCGTCGCCGCCCATCTGCAGCCGGCAGTTGTATTTTTTGAACAGCTGCAGGAAATCGTAGCTCTGCATGAGCATGTAGTTGAATTCCAGGAAGGTGAGGCCGCGCTCCAGCCGCTGCTTGTAGCATTCGGCGGTGAGCATGCGGTTGACCGAGAACATGGCGCCCACGTCCCTGAGGAAATCCATGTAGCCCAGGGAACGCAGCCAGTCGGCGTTATTGACGATATGGGCCTTGCCCTCGCCGAATTCGATGAAGCGTTCCATCTGTTTTTTGATGCAGGATACGTTGTGGTCGATGGTTTCCACGGTCATCATTTTGCGCATGTCGGTTTTGCCGCTGGGGTCGCCGATCATGGCGGTGCCGCCGCCTACCAGGGCAATCGGGATGTGGCCCGCCCGCTGCATATGGGCCATGGCGATGATCGGGATGAAATGGCCGAAATGCAGGGAGGTGGCGGTGGGATCAAAGCCCACGTAAAACACGGTGGGCTCCTTTTCCAATTGCTTGTAAAGCTCGTCCTCAAAGGTGATCTGGGCCAGGAATCCCCGCTCCCGCAGGGTGTCAAGTACGTTTTGCATGGTGTTTATCCTCCTGATGGTTTTTTATGATAACGCAGCGGATCAGTCCCCGACTGAGCAGAAAAGATCAGGCTTCCGTTCCCCCCTCCGCCTTCCGGACGCATCATGAGCGCATGCTGGCGGTAAATACGTCGTTGAGCTTCTCCATCCCCTGCTTGATCTGTTCCACGGAGCTCATGGAGAAATTCAGCCGGAAGGTGTTTTCGTGGCCGCCGAAGGCGTAGAAGTGGGTGCCGGGCACATAGGCCACGCCCCTGTCCACGCAGGCAGTGAGCAGCTTGCCCGCGTCCATGCCATCGTTCAATTCGGCAAAGATGAACAGGCCGCCCTGGGGCCGGATATATCGCGCCACCCCGCCGCATTTGGCCAGCAATCCCAGCATGGTGTTCATCTGCTCGGCGTAGCTCAGGCAAATGCGCTGCACGTGGGGCGCCAGCAGGTCGCGGCGCAGATAGGCGTCCACGATGGCCTGGTTCAGGTTGGCGGTGTGCACGTCGCTGGATTGCTTGCCGATGGTGCATTTGCGCAGCAGCGTTTTATTGGCCGCCAGGAAGCCTACGCGCAGGCCGGGGGAGATGACCTTGGAAAAGCTGCCCATGAAGGCCACCCAGCCCTCGGTGTCAAAGGATTTGATGGCGGGCAGTTCTTCTCCCGTGTAGCGCAGATCGCGGTACGGGTCATCCTCGGCGATGACGACGCCGTATTGAGCCGCCAGTTCGGCGATTTTCCTGCGCCGCGCCAGCGACAGGGTGCGCCCGGTGGGATTCTGGAAGGTGGGGATCACGTAGAGCATCTTGGGATGCTCTTTTTTGAACACTTCCTCCAGTTCATCCGTCCTGATGCCGTCGTCGTCGCTGTCCACGGGCACCAATTGAGCTTGGTAGAGCCGGATGGCCTGCATGTTGCCCAGGAATGTGGGGTTTTCCACCACGACCTTATCGCCGGGATCGATGAGGGCTTTGCACAGCAGGTCCATGGCCTGGGTGGAGCCGGTGACGGGCAGGATTTCGTCCGGGGCGCAGGTGAAGGAAAAGCGGTCCTTCAAATAGGGCGCCAGGCTTTCCCGGAGCGGGCCATACCCCTCGGTGGCCCCATACTGGAGCAGCGTTTTGCCTTTTTCCAGCAGCAATTCCCGCGCCAGTTCCGCGCAGGCTTCGTCCGGCAGGGCGGACGCGGCGGGATTGCCCCCGGCGAAGGAAATCATGCCCGGCACAGCCAGCAGCTTGAAAATCTCGCGGATGGCGCTGCCGGAAATGCCGTCAAACCGGCTGGCATAACGGATGGAATCGATCGTCATAACAGATGCCTCCTTTTTCAGATGGGGAACGCGCGGCCACCCAACAAAAAACCGCCTTCCTGCTGGGGAAGGCGGAGAATCGCGGTACCACTTCCGTTCGGCAGACAACCGGATGGATATCTGCCCTCGTATGCGCTGTATCCGGCGCGCCGGCGGATGCCTACGCAGGGCTGCGCCCCTTCGGATCCGGGCTCGGGGAGGTAATTCATCCTGGACTGCCGCTGTTTCCTTGCACCGCCCGGAAACTCTCTTCAATCGCGTATCAGCCGGATTACTGGGGTCCCTTCATGGCCTTGAAGGCATTATAACGGATGCGGGGGGCAAATGTCAAGCAGGAAAATGCCGGGGCGGACGAATCCCAAAAGGCCTCCGGGGGGATGGAAACGCATGAGGAGAAAGGCAGATTCAGCCGCCCACAGGGGACGACGGGACAGGGGACGCTGGTTACTGTAATCAGCGCAGCGCGACGAAGGGGATGCGGTGATCCGCGGCATATGCTTCCGCCGCGGAACCGGCGTATCCGGATATTGTCAAATTGACACAGCCGGTGAAAGCCCGCTCACCAATGCTTGTGACGCTGTTGGGGATGGTGACGCTGGTCAGGCCGATGCAGTAATAGAAAGCAGCATCGCCAATATTTGTGACGCCGTTACCGATGGAGACGCTGGACAGACCATAGCAGTACGCGAAAGCATGCGTGGCAATGCTTGTGACACTGCCGGGGATGGTGACGCTGGTCAGGCCGGAGCAGCCATAGAAAGCATAATCACTAATGCTGGTAATAGATGCAGCCAGAATCACGTTGTTTTTCCCGGCGGGATATTGAAGGAGTGTGGTCAGGCTCTTGTTATACAAGGCACCTTCAAAAGCAGCAAATGCAGTATTGTTTTCTGAAACGATGATTGAAGTCAGGTTGTTGCAACTGCCGAAAGCATCCCGGCCAATGCTTGTGACGCCGTTGGGGATGGAGACGCTGGTCAGGCAGAAGCAGCCAAAGAAAGCATACTTGCCAATGCTGGTGACACCGGGCTCTATCACGATTCTGGACGGAGACATACCCCACGGCGTGGTCGTTATATATCTGCCGGTTTCATCTTTCAC
>JAFXVJ010000030.1 GCA_017524615.1 Clostridia bacterium
ATCATGGTATAATGATGAGGAAATCGGCTGAAAGCCGATTGTCCGTCCAACCGGGCCGCGAATAGCGAGCACGGTTGGCATCATGGTATAATGATGAGGAAATCGGCTGAAAGCCGATTGTCCGTCCAACCTGGCCGCGAATAGCGAGCACGGTTGGCATCATGGTATAATGATGAGGAAATCGGCTGAAAGCCGATTGTCCGTCCAACCTGGCCGCGAATAGCGAGCACGGTTGGCATCATGGTATGAAGAAGGTGGAGCTTTCAGCCTCGGCAGGCCTTGAATGAGCGCACGCCGAGCGTGATGGTATACACCGGAGGAGAAAAACCGGGATGGTGGCGCAGGCCGCTGATCCCGTAAACGTAAGGAGGATAATTCAGGATGGCACGCAATCAATTCGGAGGTTTCGGGGGCCCCAACATGCAGCAGCTCATGCGTCAGGCTCAGAAAATGCAGGAGCAGATGCAGAAGGCCCAGGATGAACTGGATGAAAAGGTGTACGAGGCCAGCGCCGGCGGCGGCATGGTCACGTGCAAGGTGTCCGGCAAGCGGGAATTGCTGGAATTGGTCATCAAGCCCGAGGCTGTGGACCCGGACGATGTGGATATGCTGCAGGATCTGATCCTGGCGGCGGTGAACGAGGCCCTGCGCGCCGGTGAAAAGAACCGGGAGGACACCATGGGCAAATTGGCCCCGGCCGGAATGGGCGGGCTGTTCTGATATGCAGGAGGGAAGCGATCCCATCGCCCGGATGGCGCTGCAGCTGGCGCGCCTGCCGGGCATCGGGCAAAAGAGCGCCCAGCGCCTGGCCTATCACATCGCCGCCATGCCCCTGGATCAGGTGAAGGATCTGGCCGCCGCCCTGTGGCAGGGGCGGAAGGCCCTGCGTTTCTGCGCCCGCTGCGGGAATTACACCCAGGGCGAATACTGCGCCGTCTGTGAGAATGAGGAACGCCACAACGGCCAGATCTGCGTGGTGCGGGATGCCCGGGACGTGGCGGCCATGGAGCGCATGCGGGATTTCAGGGGCCTCTATCATGTGCTGGGCGGCACGCTGAGCCCCATGGACGGCGTGGGGCCGGAGGATATCCGCATCAAGGAATTGCTCCAGCGCCTGTCCACGGAAGAAGTGAACGAAGTGATCCTGGCCACCAACCCCGATATCGAGGGGGAGGCCACGGCGGCCTATATTGCCCGGCTCATTAAGCCCATGGGCATCAAGGTGAGCCGTATTTCCTACGGCGTTCCTGTGGGAAGCGATCTGGAATACGCGGATGAGGTCACCCTGGCCAAGGCCATGGAGGGCAGAAGGGAACTGTAATGCTGCATTTCTATTTCGGGGTCATGGGCTCCAGCAAAACGGCCATGCTGCTGATGCAGCGCTACAATTATCTGCAATTGGGCCTGAAGGTGGCTTTGGTGAAGCCGGCGGTGGACACCCGCGCCGGGGTGGATATCGTGTATTCCCGGGTGGGGCTGCAGGCGGAGGCGGAAATCGTGCTGGAGGAGGGCAACAGTGTGCGGGAGCAGCTGAACTGGCTGGCCGTGCAGCACGCCCATTCCGATTTCCAGTATGTGTTTGTGGATGAAGCCCAGTTTTTGACCGAGGCCCAGGTGCAGGAAATGGCTGATATGGCCGATGAGCTGGAAATCTTTTGCTATGGCCTGAAAACCGATTTTCTGGGCAACTTTTTCCCCGGCTCCGCGGCGCTTTTGCGCCTCGCCGAGGATATCCAGGAGGTGCCCGGTTCCCTGTGCTGGTGCGGCAAAAAGGCCACCATGAATACCCGGGTGGACGGCAAGGGCCGGGTGATCAAGCACGGCGCGCAGGTACTCATCGACAATCAGGCTGAGATCCGGTATATCGGTCTGTGCTATCAGCATTGGCGGGAGGGAAAATCCCATGGCTGAGGCGCAAGCGTTTTTCCAGCAAAACGCGGGATTGCTGGCGCTGCTGGCGCTGATGGCCGCATTGGCCGGCATGATTTTCGCGGCCGTCCTGCTGGCCCGTCAAAAACGGACGGACCGGCGCGGCGATAAGCGGTATGAGGCCACCTCCCGGCGCATGGAGGAAATCAACCGGGATATGCTGAACCGCGTGGAATACGCCAATCTCAGCGAGATGCAGTCCGCCCGGCTGCTGCAGGCCATGGAGGAGCGGGGAAGGGACGAGGCCCAGCGCATGTCCGCTCTGTCCGCCCGGCTGGACGCCTTTGGCGAAAGCCAGGAGGTGCGGTTTCATCGGGTCACCGCCGCGCTGGATGATAAGCTGAACCAGAACGAGGCGCGCATGGAGCGCATGCGGGAATCCCTCACACAGGGCGTCAGCCAGCTGCGCGAGGAGAACGGCAAAAAGCTGGAGGAAATGCGCCAGACCGTGGATGAAAAGCTGCACGCCACCCTGGATAAGCGGCTGGGGGAGAGCTTTTCCCTGGTCAACGAGCGGCTGGAGCAGGTGTATAAGGGCCTGGGCGAAATGCAGAACCTGGCCAGCGGCGTGGGCGACCTGAAAAAGGTGCTGACCAATGTAAAGAATCGGGGCGTGTGGGGCGAAATGCAGCTGGGTGCCCTGCTCAGCCAGGTTTTGTCGCCCGGCCAGTACGATGAAAACGTGGCGGTGGTGCCCGGCTCCTCCCAGCGGGTGGAATTTGCGGTCAAGCTGCCCGGCCAGGGCGAGGGCACGGTGTACCTGCCCATCGACTCCAAATTCCCCATTGAGGATTACGATCGGCTGCTCACCGCTTACGATTCCGGCGACCAGGCCATGATCGCCACCGCGTCGGCGGCCCTGCAGACCGCCCTGAAGGTGGAAGCCAAGCGCATTGCCGATAAGTATATCGCGCCGCCGCATACCACCGATTTCGCCATAATGTTCCTGCCCATCGAGGGCTTGTACGCGGAAGCGCTGCGGGCCCGGGGCCTGACGGAAGAAATGCAGGAAAAGTACCGGGTGGTCACGGCGGGGCCCACCACCCTGAACGCGCTGCTCACCTCGCTGCAGGTGGGCTTCCGCACCCTGGCCATCGAGCAGCGCTCCGGCGAGGTGTGGCAGCTGCTCAGCGCGGTCAAGACGGAATTTGGCAAGTTTTCCGGCTTGCTGGAGGCCACGGAGAAGAAGCTCCACGCCGCGGCGGAATCCATTGAATCCGCCAGCCGCAAAACCCGCACCATCGAGCGCAGGCTGCGCCAGGTGGAAGCACTGGACGACGCGTCCGCGGCCCGGCTGCTGTCGGGAGAGGAACGCGGGGATGCACGCCGCCTGGATCTCTGGGAAGAGGATTCGGAACCGTAAACCGTCATTTGGGGTCCGGAAACGGATTTTTCAGGCCGGTTTCGCATACGCCGCGGCGGTCATATGGCATAATATCATCGTGCATGGCGCCGCTCCGCAAGGGGCGGAAGCATGGCCCATGATCTCAAGGAAAGGAGCAACGAACATGGATCAGATTGGCGATGAATTGAAAAAAGTGCTGCAAGCCGGCATCGGCGCGGTGGCTGTGGGCGTGGAAAAGACCCAGGAGGTCATTGAAAAGCTGTCCCAGAAGGGCGAGCCCATCTATGAGCAGGCGAAGAAAACCGTGGCTGATACGGCCGATAAGGTAAAGCAGGCCGTGGCCGACTGCGGGAAAAACAAAATGGGAGAGCTGCTGAATGTGCTGCGTTCATTGAGCCGGGAGGACCGGGAACTGGTACGCCAGGCCCTGGATGAATTGGACGCCGCGGAGGCCCGGGAAGCCGCGCCGGTGGATGACCGGGAAACTGCGGATGAAATGCTCCGGGAAAAGGATGAGCCGGAGGAATAAACGGGAGAGGAATCCGGCCAGTATACTGCCCTCGGGCTCCTGATGACGGTTTTCAGCTGCCGGCCCGGCGCGCAGAGCGCGCCGGAGAAAACGAACGATGGCCCCGGGAAAAACGCTTGCGCTTTTCCCGGGGCCATCGTCGCTTTTCACCGTCGTTTTCACAATTGTCCATTAATAAGGTTCTTCACGGATTGTCATGAAAAGGAAAATCCTTAGGCGTCATCTCGAGTGGAGTGAAGCCGGGAGGCGAAGCGCAGCGGAGGGATGCGTCAGGGCAGCGAAACCCTGAACACCACCGGCATATCGCTGTGCACAAAGGGCGCGCGAATGTGCAGCCCTTCACTGTCCCGGCTCCATTCGGGGGCCTGATCCCAGCCCAGCGCCTTTACATCCCGGATGGGGGCGAGGGTGAGGGCAGGCTTGCCCTCGGCGGGGGCGGCCAGGGAGCGGACCGTGACGCAGCCATCCTCGGGAAACGCCAGCACGGTGGCGTACAGGCAGCCGTTGGCCGCGGTGAAGCGGATATCCTGGGCGGTATATGCCTTGGCGCTGCCCTCGGAGAACTGGCCATCCGCCTCCTTGGTGGGCCCTTCCTCAGCCACGCGCCAGGGCGTGCTGCCGTAGATGGCTTCGCCGTTCGTGCGCAGCCATTTTCCGATGCCCTGGAGGACGGCGGTATCTTCGGGGCCGATGGTGCCGTCGGCCTTGGGGCCCACGTTCAAAAGCAGCGAACCGTTTTTGCTCACCACGTCCACCAGCGTCAGAATGATGTCCCGAGGCGTTTTATACTGGTTTTGCTCCGTATAGCACCAGCTGTTGTAGGCGATGGCGGTGTCGGTCTGCCAGAAATAGGGCTGCACCTGCGCGAAATGCCCCCGCTCCATATCGGGCACGGCGGCGCCGAAGGCGAAGGAATCCACCTTGTAATCGATGGCGGCGTCGTAGCCCAGTTCTTCGGCCCGATTGTAGTAATAAGCGGCGAATTTCTTCAGATAGGGCTGCGCGGCCCGATGCAGAATCCACCAATCGAAGTAGAATACCCTCGGCTGGAACCGATCCACCAGCTCGCAGGAGCGCAGCAGCCAATCCTCCAGGTATTCGGCGGAAGGCGCGGGCTGACCGTTCACATCGTTGAAATCCTTAGGCTCCGGCATGGAGGGCCAGTACAAATCGCCCACCTGCAGCGGCTCATGAATATCGGAATCGAATTCCCTGCCGTGGCCCAGGAAGAACCAATGCTCGATCCGATGGCTGCTGACGCCCGTCACCAGGCCCTTCTTTTCAAATGCGGCCTTGAGTTCCGCGGTGGTATCCCGGCAGGGGCCCTTTTCCGCCGCGTTCCATTCGCTCAGGTCGCTTTTGTACATCTGGAAACCGTCGTGATGCTCCGCCACCGGGATCACGTACCGGGCGCCCGCCTCGGCAAACAGCGCCGCCCAGGCGTCGGGATCGAATTTTTCGGCCTTGAAGAGGGGGATGAAATCCTTATAACCGAATTCCTTGTGGGGGCCGTAGGTTTTCAGGTGGTGTTCATATTCAGCAGTGCCCTGAATGTACATGTTCCGGGGGTACCATTCATTGTTGAAGGCGGGCACGGCATACACGCCCCAGTGAATGAAAATGCCGAATTTGGCTTGTCGATACCAGGCGGGCACCTGGAACTGGGCCAAGGACGCCCAATCATCCTTGAATCGTCCCCGGACGATAACCTGGTCAATATCCCGCAGCTTGGCCTGTCGGTCCATGATATTCATGGGTGCATTCTCCTCTCCGCGATCCGGTGGATCCGTGTGCTTTTTTCCATTATAGACCAAATGCGCGGGAACCGCAACGGGATCTTGCCAGAAACAGCGAGAAAAGATATAATGAATGCGGAAATCTGCCGCGGGCGGATTATTCGTCCGGCCGGGCCGCGGACGGCGGGTACGGCTGACATCATGAAAAGCGCAAAACACCGGGATCAACGGACAGTGATGCGCCGGAAAGAGGCATACGCATGAGCAACGGAACATGGAAAAGGATCATCGCCTGGCTGCTGGCGCTGAGCTGTGCTCTGGCCCTGGCGGTCGGCGCGCTGGCGGAAGCGGAAGAGCGCGTATATGTGCGCATCGAAGTGCAGGATCACGGCGTGATCTATGCGGAACTGTATCCCGAATACGCCCCCATCACCGTAGCAAACTTTCTGAGCCTGGTGGATCGGCAGTTCTATGATGGGCTCACCTTCCACCGAATCATTTCCGGGTTCATGGTGCAGGGCGGCGATCCCCTGGGGAACGGCACCGGGGGGAGCGGGCAGAACATCAAGGGCGAATTTTCCGCCAACGGGGTGGATAACCCCCTCGCCCATGAGCGGGGCGTGCTGTCCATGGCCCGGTCCAGCAATATGGACAGCGCGTCCAGCCAGTTTTTCATCATGCACAGGGAAGCGCCTCACCTGGACGGCCAGTACGCAGCTTTCGGCCGGGTGGTGTGCGGAATCGCGGTGGTGGATCGCCTGTGCCAGTCGACGCCGGTGCAGGACAGCAACGGCACCGTGCTCAGGGAGGATCAGCCGGTGATCACCTCCGTCCGCCGGGCGGAAGCGGAAGAAGTGCGCCAGGCCATGATGGCGGAAGAACAGAATGGGCTGTCGGGGCAGATGTATCAGGATCCCCTGTCGCCCCTGTCCTTCCTGGTACCCGAGGGCTGGAACCGTTCCGGAGAAGCCGGCAATCCAGTGCATTTTGTTCACGAGGACGGCAAAACCCTTATTCTGCTCAGCCAGAACAGCTGGGGCGCTCTGCCTGCCGCGACCAAGGCCGGCCTGGCTCAGAAGGGCGTGAGCCAGGAGGATTTGGATACTGACGCGTTTGATCGCGACCGCCTGATCAGCGCCATCACGCCGGATCCTGCCCAGGCGACGGAGGAAGAGCACAGCGGCATCAAATTCTATACCGCGGAAGCGGTCGCCGAGGAACCGGCGGTTTATTACATTGGCGCGCGGGACGGCTATGTGTATGCGTTGGCTTTCAGCGGCAGCCGGGAAGATCCCCTGTACGCGGACGTGTTGTCGATTCTGGACAATCTGCTCTTTGAATAATCCATTTCGTATCTGTTCAGTCCCGGGCTGAACAGATACTTTGTTTCTGGGCTCCATCCGAATCAGACCCCTGCTGGGCGGGCAGGCCTCATGATCCAGGAAAGATGGCGGCTGGATTGTATTCAATCTCCCGAAAGGGTGTACAAGCCAGCCTTTTTTTGATATACTGTTCATAACGGATGGGCATCGCCGCTCGTCTCAATTCCATACAGTAAGGAGGAACCTCTATGAAAAAACGTTTCCTCGCAATCCTCACCGCGCTGGCCCTGCTGCTGACGGCCGCTTCCGCCCTGGCCGCCTCCACGGAAACCACTACGGTGACAGGCACCGGCACCGCCAGGGGCTTTGGCGGCGAGATCACCGTGACGATCACCCTGATCGACGGTGAAATCGCCTATGTGGAAGCCACCGGTGATGGCGAAACCCAGGGCATCGGCAGCAACATCATCGCCGAATGGCCGGAAGCGTTCGTCACCGCCAACGGCATCATCGACACCTATACCGGCGCCACCTTTGCCAGCATCACCCGCAAGGGCTTCATTGAAGCGGCCCGGGCTGCGCTGGAGGATGCGGGCGTGAACCCGGATGATTACATCCGCGAGGCGGTGGACGAAGCCGCCGACGACGTGACCGTCGATACCGACATCGTGGTGGTCGGCGCGGGCGGCGCGGGCATGACCGCTGCCATCGTGGCCGCCGACGCGGGAAAGAATGTGGTGATCCTGGAGAGCCAGCCTGCCGTGGGCGGGAACTCCGTCAAGTCCACCGGCGGCATGAACGCCGCCAAGACGCAATTCCAGGATAGCAACACCTTTGGCGAGGCCGCCGGCGTGGAAAAGACCCTGAAGGCCGCTGAAGCCTATGCCGACAACGAGGCGATTGCTGCGCTGGCCGCCATCGTGAAGGAACAGTGGGACGCCTATCAGGCCGCCCCCGAAGGATACTTTGATTCCACTGAGCTCTTTGCCCTGGACACCCTGATCGGCGGCAAGGGCCTGAACAACCCCGACCTGGTGAACACCCTGGTGAACAACAGCGACGCGGCCATCGCCTGGCTGGAGACCGTGGGCATTGACCTGCACAATGTGGCGGCCTTTGGCGGCGCGTCCGTCAAGCGCATCCACCGCCCGGTGAACGACGAGGGCAAGGTGGTTTCCGTGGGCGCTTACGTGGTGCCCCGGCTGGAAGCGGCTGTGAAGGAACGGGCCAACATCACCCTGTACCTTGACACCACCGCCACCCAGATCCTGACCAATGAGGCGGGGGCCGCTGTGGGCGTCGTGGCTACCGGCAAAACGGGCAACACGGTCACCGTCAACGCCAAGGCCGTCATCCTGGCCACCGGCGGCTTCGGCGCCAACCTGCCCATGGTGGCGTCCTACGCGCCCCAGCTGGAGGGCTTCATGACCACCAATGCCGCCGGCATCCAGGGCCAGGGCATCGAAATGGCCCAGGCGCTGGGCGCTGGCACCGTGGATATGGATCAGATCCAGATCCATCCCACCGTGCAGGCCGATACCGCTTCCCTGATCACCGAGGGCCTGCGCGGCGACGGCGCCGTGCTGATCAATGCCAACGGCGAACGGTTCATTGACGAAGTGGGCACCCGCGACGTGGTTTCCGCCGCTGAAATCGCCCAGCCCGGTTCCTTCTCCTGGCTGGTGGTGGACCAGAAGATGGTGGACGCCTCCTCCGTCATTCAGGGCTACATCAACCGCGGCCTGATGCTCCAGGGCGATACCTATGAAGCCCTGGCCGCGGAATTGGGCATCCCCGCTGATGCGTTTGCCGCCACCATGGAAAAATGGAACGGCTATGTGGCTGAAAAGAACGATCCCGACTTTGGCCGCACCAGCTTCGCCAATCCTCTGGATACCGCGCCCTTCTACGCGGTGAAGGTCACCGCCGGCATCCATCACACCATGGGCGGCCTGACCATCGATCCGGCGTGCCATGTGCTGACCGCTGACGGGCAGATCATCCCTGGCCTGTACGCGGCGGGTGAGGTCACCGGCGGTGTCCACGGCGGCAACCGCCTGGGCGGCAACGCTGTGGCAGATATCATCGTTTTCGGCCGCATTGCCGGCGAGCAGGCAGCCAGCGAACTGCAATAATCCACCCTGTTTTCTTTCATGGAATGTCCGCGCCCCGTAGGGCGCCACGATCTGTGAAAGCCATCGATTCATGGATATATGGATGATTTTTGAAGGCTTTCACAGGAGCGGAAGAAAGAACGAAAGCAATAAAAGAGATAGGCGGCCTGTCCAATGCGGCAGGCTGCCTTCTTTGTTTTGCTGCTCTTTTATCTGCGCCGGACAGCGGCTTTGGCATGCCGGGGCGCAGCATGGAGGGGTTTCTGACGCTTGATGCGTCGGAACGGGGGAAAACGAGCCTGCCAAAAGGTATGAAAAAAAATCCTCCTTTTCAGAAAAGGCATTGTCCGTTATGATGATAGTGTCGTAATCGTGATTCGCGTGGCGAAGCATGGCATGGAAAGCAAGCCGCGTGAAAACGAAGGATGTTCCGTATCATTGAATGACCCGCAGAATCCGGACGCATGGAATGCGGCTGCCGCAGGAAGGACTGCCGCAGCATCCGTGAAAGGTTCGCGGGAGAAGGAGGCAGTATGAAAAAGTATCTCAGTATCCTGCTTGCGATGGTGATGGTGATTTCCTGTTTGACCCTCAGCACAGCCGCCGCCAGGATCGAGGTGGACGAAGCCGCCATCGATCCCGAAGCCCTGACCTACGCTTATTGGGACACGAGCCTGTCTGATGAAGAGCGGGCCGCGGACCTGATTTCCCACATGACGCTGGAGGAAAAGGCGTCCCAGCTGGGTTCGCACCCGGCCGCTGCCATTCCGCGGCTGGGCGTGGCGGAATACTGGTATCCGGGTGAAAACCTGAACGGTATCGCCAACATCTCCCTGTGGTACGGCAACGAAGCCGGCGACGCGGAATCCGCGGCTACGTCCTTCCCGTCCACGCTGTCCCAGGGCTCCACCTGGAATGAAGAACTGATCGGGCGCATGGCGGACGCCATCGGCGACGAAGCCCGCGCCTTCTACAACACCAGCCTGAAGGGCCTGTCCCACTGGGGCCCCTCCGTCAACCTGGCCCGTGATCCCCGCTGGGGCCGCACCGGCGATTCCTTCGGCGAGGACGTGATCCTGTCCGGTAAGCTGGGCTCCGCTTTTGTGAAGGGCTTCCAGGGCGCGCTGGACGATTCCACCGATTATCTGAAGGCGTTGGCCTGCATCAAGCACTTTGCCGCCAACAACGCCGAAGCCGTGCGCTCCAACGGCTCCTCCAATATGAGTGAGAGCGAGCTGCGGGAATTCTATCTGCGTCACTTTGAAATCATGGTGGAGGAATCCGATCCTGAATCCGTGATGGCTGCTTACAACGCCATCAACGGCCTCCCCTGCCATGCCAACTACGATCTGCTGAACAATATCCTGGAAAAGACCTGGGGCTTCTCCGGCTGGGTCGTTTCCGATAACACCGGCGTTGAAAACCTGAATAATCAGTACGGCGTGAACGGCAATAATGCCCAGCAAGTGCTTTCCTCCGGATTGACGACCGGCCAGGACGCGGTTGACGAAAGTCAGCTGAGTGATACCTCCCTTTTCCCTGTGTTGGACGGATCAGTAGAGAATGGTCTGACCAACCCTGTGGTGAATGACATGACCGATGCTGTAGTGACTGCAATTACCGCTGGTGTGGACTTGGATCTGCGCGCCAATCGTCCTGCTTGGGGCATGCAGAATGAGTATCAGGCCCGCCTGGTGGATGCTGTGAACGAAGGAAAAGTGGCTGAAGCCGTGCTGGATGAAGCGCTGCTGGATCTGTTCACCAGCCGGATGGCCACCGGTGAATTCGACCGCGTGGATGTATATACCGAAGGCTATCAGTCCGTGGCGGAATTCATCTATCAGCATCAGGACCTGGCGTTGGAAGTGGCCGAGCAATCCATCGTGATGCTGGAGAACAACGGCATCCTGCCTGCGAAAATCGGTGACTTTGAAAATGTGATTGTTGTTGGTCAGTATGTGGAAGAACTGCTTTACTCCGACTACAAATCCAACCAGGATTGGCGTGTGGCAAACGGCGTGGACATCACCTTCAGCAAAGGCATTGAAGATGCAGTGGCCGCATATAACGCTGAAAACGGAACCAATGTGAAGGTGCGCACCATTTCTTTGGTGGAAAGCGAAGAAACCGGCCTTGTTTCCTTCCCGGATGACGGGCAGGGCGGACAGGCTTATAATGCGCTGCTGACGAACAGTAAGAACCTGATCATTTATGTGCCCGCCACCCGCATCGTACTTCTTTCCGGCGGCGCGGATGCCGGCGAAGGCAACGACCGCGACAATCTGCTCCTGCCCCGCGGCCAGGATGTGATCGCGCAGACGCTGTGCGAAGCCTGCGACAACCTGGTGATCGCCATCCATGCCCAGTCCATCGTGGACACCGCCTGCATGAAGGGCGCGGACGCCATCCTGTGGGCCTCTTACCTGGGTGAAAAGCAGGGCGTGGCCCTGGCGGATGTGGTGTTTGGCAAGGTGAGCCCCTCCGGCCGTCTGACCACTACCTGGTATGCCGATGAAACGCAGCTGGGCGATGTGCAGCATGATTACACCATCGTTCCCACCGAGGACGGCTCCTATGGCCGCACCTACATGTACTTCACCGGCGACAAGACCTATTCCTTCGGCTACGGCCTCTCCTACGCCAGCTTCGCCTATGACGGCTTTGCCGCCTCTGCGCAGGAAGCGGACGGCAACGCCACGGTGACGTTCACCGTAAACGTGAAGAATACCTCGGATGTGGACGCCTACGAAGTGGTTGAGCTCTATGCCGTCGGCCCCAACGCCGCCGCCCTGAACCGCGCCGACAAGGTGCTGGCCGGGTTTGCCAAGGTGCTGGTGCCCGCCGGGGAAACCGTGCCCGTTGCGATCGACGTGAAGCTGTTCAACCTGTCTGTCTGGGATGAGACCGCTCAGTGCTTCACCCTGGAAACCGGCGACTATCGCTTCTATCTGGGCGCTGACTGCGATCATCCGGTGGAAGGCTGCGAAGCTGACCTGAAGGTGACCACCGACGCCGTGCCCGCCTTCAAGAACGCCACCCTGACGCCTGCCCGGATGATCCTGGCTGCCGGGGAAACCGTGGAAACGGAAGTGAGCGTGTCCCTGACCAACGACAAGCTCTTCGCCGCGAAGGCGGACATTCCCGCCGATGTGGCTCTGACCTATGCTTCCAGCAATGAAGCCGTGGCCACGGTAGACGCCGCTACCGGCGCCGTCACCGCTGTGGGTGCCGGCGTGTGCACCATCACCGTCACCGCCGCGCAGGGCGAGGACAGCATCACCGCCTCTCACGCCGTGGCTGTCAAATAAAAACCCAGTCTGCAGGGGCCCGCTGTGAAACGGGCCCCTTTTTTGATCGGCGGACAGGGGATGATAAAAAATCATACTTTCAAAATGCGCTGGAATCGTGTAAAATAACAACAGAGCAAAAAGCCAATGATCAGCCGAAGCGTTTCAGAAGGAAAACTCCTCGTTGATCCATCCTGCACAGATGCCCGAATAAAGGAGTTGTGTGTATGAACAAGGAAAACCAAGTGGGAAAGCAGCCGGGGAAAAGCGTAAGCTGGGCGGACAGGATTCCCCATTGGGTATGGCTGCTGATTTCGCTGGCCATCGCCTTCGGGCTGTGGACGCTGCTTTCCGTCCTGCCGGCCACGTCCCGTGCCTTCCCCAACGCCATCAAGGTGTTTGGCAGCATCAAAACGATGTACGATCGGGGCAAGCTGCTTGAGGATATCGGCTCCTCCCTGCGGTCGGTATCGGTGGGGTATCTGCTGGGCTTTGTGACGGCGGTGCCCATCGCGTTCCTGATGGCCTGGTACAAGCCGGTGCGCTTCGTGCTGGAGCCCTGGATCCAGTTCATCCGCAACATCCCCCCGCTGGCCTACGTGCCCCTGATCGTTATCGCCGCGGGCGTGGGCTTCAAGCCCCAGGTGATCGTGATTTGGATCGCCTGCTTCCTGACCATGTGCATTACCGTCTTCCAAGGCGTTATCAACGTGGATGAAACGCTGATCAAGGCGGCGCGTGTGCTGGGCGCCAAGGACCGGGACATCTTCGTGCGCGTGGTGTTCCCCGCCACCACGCCCTTCATCCTCACCGCCGTCCGTCTGGGCGCTTCCGTGGCCCTGACCACCCTGATCGCCGCTGAATCTACCGGCGCCATCGCCGGCCTGGGCATGCGCATTCGCAGTCTGAACAACAGCTTTGAATCCGCCCCCATGCTGCTGTACGTCATTCTGATCGGCATCATCGGCATCTGCGTGGAGAAGCTGATTAAATACCTGGAGAGGAGGCTGACCTCATGGCAGGAGAAGCGCGAAATCTGACGTCCACCGGTTCCCGTCCCGTCCGCGTGAAAATTGACAATGTGGTGAAGAAATTCAACGGCCGCAACGGAGAAATGGTGGCCCTGAACGGCGTCAGCCTGGATATCCACGACAACGAGTTCATCTGCGTGGTGGGCCCCTCCGGCTGTGGAAAATCGACCCTGCTGAATATCATTGCCGGCCTTCTGGAGCCCACGGAGGGAAAGGTGTACTGCGACGGCAAGGAAGTCACCGGCACTGGCACCGAGCGCGGCGTGGTGTTCCAGCAATACGCCCTTTTCCCGTGGCTAACCGTGCGGAAAAACGTGATGTTCGCGCTGGAAATGCGCGGCCTCAAGCGGAAGGAAGCCAAGGAAAAGGCCATGGAATACCTGGAGATGGTGGACCTGGCCAAGTTTGCCGACAGCTATCCCAAGGAACTGTCCGGCGGCATGAAGCAGCGCGTGGCCATCGCCCGGGCCTATGCTGCGGAGCCGGAAGTGCTGCTGATGGACGAACCGTTCGGCGCCCTGGACGCCCAGACCCGTACCCAGCTGCAGACGGAACTGCTGGAGACCTGGGAAAAGCACAACAAAACCTGCTTCTTCATCACCCATGACGTCGATGAGGCGATCATCCTGGCCCAGCGCGTGATCATCATGAGCGCCCGGCCCGGACGGATCAAGGAGATCGTGGATGTGAACATCCCCTATCCACGCACCCAGGAAACCAAAATGACCCAGGAATTCATCGACCTGAAGAACCATATCTGGAGCCAGGTGTATCAGGAATACTTGGAGGTCCGCAAATAAGCGCTGCCCCGGATTTAAGCGGTCTACCCGCTTGAAGAATAAAAAAAGGAGGATTTCCCATGAAAAAGTTGCTTACCCTGGTGCTGGCAGTTGCCATGCTGCTGTCCATCGGCGCTGTGTCCGCCTCCGCCGAAGACCTGAACATCGCCTACATGCCCAACTACGCCAGCCTGTGGTCCGTGGTGACGGGCATCCAGATGGGCTATTTCGAAGAAGAAGGCCTGAACGTGAAGCTGGTTGAATTCGCCGACGGCCCCACCATCATCGCCGCTATGGAATCCGGATCCATCGACATGGGCTACATCGGACCCGGCGCGCACAAGCTGTGCATCAACGGCCGCGCCAAGATCTTCATGCTCAGCCAGATCGGCAACGCCGACGCTGTGCTGGCCCGCAAATCCCGCGGCATTGAAACCTATGCCGACCTGAAGGGCAAGAAAGTGGGCTATTCCTCCGGCACCTCCTCTGAGATGATTCTGCAGTATGCCCTGGAAGAAGCCGGACTGACCATGAATGACATCCAGGCCTACGAAATGGAAGTGTCCTCTCTGGTGTCCGCCATGGTGTCCGGCTCCATTGATGCCTGCGCCGCCTGGTCTCCCTCCACGGCCACCATCATCGCTTCCGATCCCGACGACATCTTCTCCATGTGCTCCAACGTCACCTTCGCGGATCGCAGCGTGTCTCCCGCTTCCTGGATCGTGCTCAGCGGCTACTACGGCGATCATCAGGAAATCGTGCTCCGCTTCGCCCGTGCCCTGTACAAGGCCATGGATTACGGCTCCGATCCCGCCAACTTTGAGCAGGTTGCCAAGTGGGTGGCTGCCCAGTGCGGCGTGGATTATGAAATCGCTGCCGCCCAGACCGGCGACGCAGCCTGGCCCTCCAGCGCGGAAATCATTGCCGGCGCTCAGGATGGCACCATCGAAGGCTACTACAAAGTGCAGCAGGATGCGTTCATCGCTTCCGGCGCCGTGGAAAAAGAAGTGCCCGTTGCCGATTATGTGCTCTTTGACATCATGATCGAAGCTGGCAAATAATGAACGCCCTCGGGAGAAGAATACATTTTCTCCCAAAGGCAGCCCGGCCCTTGGTCGGGCTGCCTTTGGGTCTGGGAGCAGTAAAACCGGGGACCAGGACGGAGGAGGAGAAGCATGGGTGTGCTGGTGATTGCTCTGCTGATCCTGTCAGTGATCATTCTCCTGATATCCCGCAGAGATAAAGAAACGTTCCTGATCACCTTTCTGGCGGTAAGCCTGGCTGAGTTCTGGCTGACCATGCTGATCTACATTTCCAAAAAGGGCGGCTTTGGAACGGGCCTGCAGGCTTTGCTGTTTGGCACCCGTCAGATCAGGCTGTATCTGCAATATCTGATTTTTACCCTGGGCCAGCTGGGGTACATCCTGGCTGTCGGCCGTTATCTGTTTCCGCTGTTTCTGATGTGGCTGGCGCTGTATTACAGCAAACGCATCCCGCAAAGAGGAAAGCGGTGGCTGTATCCATTGGCTGCCATCATCCCGGGCGCTGCGCTGATCATTTACTATCCCAGAATCTTTGAACGCACCATCAGTCTCAGCACGGGCATGATCCAGCTTCTGGTGCGGTGCACGCTGGGATGGATCATTGCATACCTGGTGATTGCGCTGGCGCTTTTGATCCTGGAGGTGCGTGAAACCTCAATGCGTTTTTACCGGCGGCAAATGATCGGCCGCCTGATGATGATCGTCAGCTTCGTGATCCTCTATGGCCTGTATTGCCCCCAGGATCCGGCGCAGGTGTATCTGTTTTACAGAAACGAATACATGGGCGCACAGCAGGGGCTGTGGTATCTGAACCCCGCGCTGAACCAGCGGACGTATATCCTGGTGTTCGTCCTGGTGATCGTCTGCACCGGCGTCGGCGTATACCACATGTTCCGGTGCGCCTGGGAAAGCATATCCGAAGGCCAGAAAGAAAACACCATCCGCAGGAAATTTGACGCGGCCAGCAAGGGGGCCAGCGTGTTCGTTCACTCGGTGAAGAATCAGCTGCTGGCCAACCGGGTGCTGCTCAAACGGATGGATGCCGAATTGCTCAGGAAGGAGCCGAACCTGGAGGCGGTCCGGGAGCATTCCCAACAGCTGCGGAAAAGCAATGACTTCATGATCGAAAGAATGGAGGAGCTTTATCGCAGCATCCGCACCAATTCCATCGTGCTGGTGGAAGAAAACACAGACAGCGTGCTGGATCTGGCCATAGAGCGGATGAAGAGAAAATACCCGGACGCCGCCATTACATGCGACGCGCCGGAGCATATGACGATCCTGTGCGATAAAACCCATCTGGCTGAAGCACTGTATAACCTGCTGGTCAACGGCTGGGAGGCACAGAGCGGCATGGAACAGCCTGAACCGCTTCTGCTTCGCGTCAGACGGGAAAGGCTGTGGACCGTCATCAGCGTGACCGATCACGGCAAAGGCCTGAGCCGCGAGCAGAGAAAGCACCTCTATGAGCCGTTCTGGTCCAGCAAGAATACGAATTACAACTGGGGCATGGGGCTGTATTACGTGCGGCAGATCGTGAAAAGCCATTTGGGCCTTCTGCGGCTGGAGCAGGCCCCGGGACAGGGAACGTCCTTTATCGTTCAGCTGCCCAATTTCCAGAGAAAATAGGCATAGTTGCATCACAAGGAAGGAGGCGTTGACGGTGCCCATTCGGATCATGATCGCGGAAGACTTCCAATTGCTGCGGGAAGATCTGCGCGACACGCTGTCGGCGCAGCCGGATATGGAAGTGGTGGGGCTGGCGGAATCGGGAAAGCAGGCGGTGGAACTGGCCCGCTCGACGCTCTGCGATATCATTCTGATGGATATTGAAATGGAATCCATCAAGGCGGGCATCGAAGCCGCCGAAACCATCATTGATGAAAACCCGGACGCCAGGATCATTTTTCTCACGGCGCACGAAACCGATGAAATGGTGATCACCTCCATGGGGGTGGGCGCCATGGATTATGTGGTCAAAGGCGGAGACGAGGCGGAATTGATGGAGCATATCCGCAGTGTGTACCGCGGCACGCCCATGCTGGAATCCCGGATCCAGAAGATCATGCTGCGCGAATACAGCCGTCTGCGCCGGTCCGAGCAGAGCCTGCTGTATTTTATTGAAAAGGTGTCCCGCCTGACCCCGGCGGAGCGTTCCCTGATCCGCTGCCTGCTGGACGGCTACAAGGTGCGGGAAATCGCTGAAAACCGCTGTGTGGAAATCGTTACGGTCAAAACCCAGATCAAGAGCCTGCTGCGGAAATTCAATTGCAGCCGAACCAAGGAAATCGTGGAAATCATCCAGGAGCTGGGCGTGGAGAAACTGTTTTAACGCCGGACCAGACGGAAGAAAGAGGAGAAATCATGAGCCATTCTTACTATGCGATCCCGGGGAATGAGCTGGAACAATCACCGAAAATCCCCCTGCGCGTGCTGGGCGATTCGGGAGAAGTGTTCTATGAAATGGCGCTGGATATGGTGCAGCAGATCCGGACCAGCAATCAGGTCGGGAAGCCTACCGTACTTATCTGCCCGGTGGGCCCGGTGGGGCAGTATCCCATCTTTGTGCGGCTGGTGAACGAAGAAAGGCTGAGCCTGAAAAACTGCTGGTTCATCAACATGGATGAGTACCTGACCGACGAACGGACGTATATCGGAGAGGAATCCGCGCTTTCCTTCCGCGGGTTCATGAATCGGCAGGTATATGGGAAGATTGATCCTGCGCTGCTGATGCCGCCGGAGCAGCGGGTGTTCCCGGACCCGGAGGATCCAGAAAATGTACAGCGGATCATTGCTTCCCTGGGCGGCGTGGACCTGGCGCTGGGGGGCATCGGCATCAACGGGCATTTAGCCTTCAATGAGCCCCAGCCCGGGATGACCGCGGAAGAATTCTCGCGCTTGCATACCCGCGCGCTGCGGATCAGCCCGGAAACCCGTACGGCCAATGCCATCGGAGATTTGGGCGGTGCGATCGAAGATATGCCCGAGTGGTGCGTCACCATCGGGATCGCGGAGATCCTGTCGGCCAGGCGCGTCCGGCTGGGCGTGTTCCGGGACTGGCACCGGTCCGTGGTGCGCAGGGCCGCGTTTGGGGAACGGAGCGCGGCATTCCCGGTCACCCTGCTGCAAACGCACCCGGACGCCTGCATCTATGTAAACGCCAACGCCGCACGGCTGCCGTTTTAAGGGCAGGGGGAACCGATTGCCTTTTTGGAGGTGTGCTATGGAAGAATTCAAGCTGTCGCTGACGGATCGGTCCGGCAATCTGACGGAAGCGGAAATCGCCGCGGAAATGGCGGTGCATGCGGGGCTGCTGGAGCGTGTGAAAAAAGGCGAAACCGAATACCGGGAATCGCTGGGCTGGCTGGATGTATCGGTTTGGGGAGGAGAGCCCTGGATCAGCCGGTATGAAAGCCTGGCCCGGGAGGTGCAGGCCCAGGCAGACGTGCTGGTGGTGATCGGCATCGGCGGATCCAATCAGGCTGCCCGGGCGGTGGCGGAGGCCATCGGCGAAAAGAGCGGGGTGCGGCTCGTCTGGGCGGGCAACAGCATATCCGCGTACGAAATCGGCGAAGTGATCCGCCAAATCCGGGGAAAGCGGGTATATATCGACGTCATCGCCAAGAATTTTGAAACGCTGGAGCCCGGCATCGGGTTCCGGGCCCTGCGGGCGTTTCTCAAGGAGCAGTATGGCGAGGATTACCGCCGTCATGTGATCTGCACCGGCACGGAGGGCGCTTCCCTGCATGCGCTGTGCGAAAAACATGGCTATACGTTCCTGCCCTTCCCCCAGGAGATCGGGGGACGCTTCACGGCGCTGTCACCCGTGGGCCTGTTCCCGCTGGCGGCCGCCGGAATGGATATCCGGGCCCTGGTACAGGGCGCTCAGGCTATGCGGGACAGGCTGATGCGCGAGGAGGGAAAAGAGAATACGGCGCTGCGCTATGCAGCCGTCCGCAATCTGCTGTACCGGAAGGGGTACCGGATGGAGATGCTCAGCTTCTTCGAGCCGCGCTTTTTCCGCTTCGCCAAGTGGTGGATGCAGCTCTTCGGCGAGAGCGAGGGGAAGGATAACCTGGGCTTGTATCCCCTGTTCGGGAATTTTTCGGAGGACCTGCATTCCATCGGTCAGTTCCTTCAGGAAGGCACCCCTGTGATCTTTGAAACCTTCCTGGAGGCGCGCCGTTCCGGGGCCTCCCTGATGCTCCGGGATGACGACGTGGAGGACGGCTTTGAGTATCTGAACGGCAAGGATTTCGATGAAGTGAACCGCGTTGCCTGCGCGGCCACGATGCAGGCCCACGCGGAGCGCTTCCCCTGCCTGCAGATCAGCGTGGACGCCATGGATGAAACCGCCTTCGGCCAGCTGTTCTATTTCTTCTTCTTCTCCTGCTACCTGTCCGCCCGGATGCTGGGCGTGAATCCGTTCAACCAGCCCGGGGTGGAAGCATACAAGGTCAACATGTTCCGTTTTCTGGGGAAAACCAAATGATCAAACGCTAAGGAGGAAGCAGCCATGTCTTTTGTTCCCATGAGAGCCATTCTGGAAGCCACTGAAAAATACAATTTCGCGCAGGGCGCCTTCAACGTAAACGCCGTGGCGCAGGCCAAGGCCGTGGTGGAAGTGCATGAGATGTTCCGCTCCGCCGCCATCATCCAGGGGGCGGACCTGGCCAACGCCTTCATGGGCGGCCGCACGGATTTCGCCAACGGGACGCTGGAGGACAAGAAGATCGGCGCCAACAACATCGCCAAGGCGGTGAAAAAGTACGCGGAGCACAGCCCCATTCCCGTGGCCCTGCACCTGGACCACGGCAAGAGCATCGATTCCTGCGTGGCTGCCATGGACGGGGGCTACACCTCGGTGATGATCGACGGCTCCAGCCTGCCCTTTGAGGACAACATCGCCCTGACCCGGGAAGTGGTGAAGCTGGCCCATGCCCGGGGTGTGACCGTGGAAGGGGAATTGGGCGTGCTGGCCGGAGTGGAGGATCATGTGTTCGCCGCGACCTCCACCTATACCAATCCTCTTGACGCGATTGAATTCATCAAAAAGACCGGCGTGGATGCGCTGGCCATTAGCTACGGCACCAAGCACGGCGCCAATAAAGGCGCCAACGCCGTGATCCGCAAGGAAATCGCCATCGCCACTAAGGAATGCCTGCGCCACGAAGGCATTTTCTGCGCCCTGGTCAGCCATGGCTCGTCCACGGTGCCCCAGTACATCGTCAATGAAATCAACCAGCTGGGCGGCACCATCACCAACGCTTACGGCATTCCCAAGGCCCAGCTGATGGAGGTGTCCAAGCTGGGCATCGCCAAGATCAACGTGGACACCGATATCCGTCTGGCAGTGACCCGGAACCTGCGGGAGCTGTTCTGTTACAATCCCGAATTGCGGGAGCATGAAACCATCAGGCCCATTTATGAGTTGCTCCAGGCCCGCACCTCGGACTTCGATCCCCGCGTGTTCCTGCCGCCCATCATGGATACGGTAATGTATGGCAGCATTCCCAACGACGATGTGGCCCTGATCGTGGAAGCCATTGAAAAGGGCGTGAAGGAGGTCGTCGGTACCCTGATCATCGACTTTGACTCCTACGGCAAAGCGCCGCTGGTGGAAAACGTCACCCTGGAAGAAATGGCGGACCGTTATAAGAAGGCCGGCATCTGAGCGGCAGAGGAAAAGAGAGGAAAAAAGATGGGTATGAATATCCTGGTCGCCCACGGCGGCGGCCCCACGGCGGTGATCAATTCTTCCCTGCAGGGTGTGGTGGAAGCCGCCAGGGACAGTGGGAAGGCGGATAAGATCTACGCGGCGCGGTTCGGCGCGGAAGGGATCCTGAAGGGTGATCTGATCGATCTGACCCAGGTGCCCGCTTCCACCATTCAGAAGCTCGCGCACACCCCGGCTTCCGCCATCGGCTCCTGCCGCCGGAAGCTGACGGACGCGGACTATCCCACGGTGATCGAGACTTTGAAACAATACGGCATCAACTGCTTCTTTTACAACGGCGGCAACGATTCCATGGATACCTGCAACAAAGTCTCCAAGCTGGCCCAGAAGGAAGGACTGGACCTGCGCGTGATCGGCATTCCCAAGACCATGGACAACGATCTGGATGTGACGGATCACTGCCCGGGTTTTGGTTCCGCCGCCCGGTATGCCGCGGAAAGCGCCTGCGAACTGGCGCTGGACGCTTCTGCCCTCCCCATTCATGTGGTGGTGCTGGAGCTTATGGGCCGGAACGCTGGATGGGTCACCGCCGCCTCCGCCCTGGCCGCCCGGGCAACGAATTGTGAAGTGCTGACCTATCTGCCCGAAGTGCTGATCGACGAGGACCGAATGCTGGCCGATATTGAGAAGGCCTGGGCCAAGGGCCGGGGCGTGTTGGTGGCTGTTTCCGAGGGCCTGTGCGGGCTGGACGGGAAATCCCTGGCCTCCACTGGGCTGGTGGACGGCTTTGGGCATGCCATCCCCGGCGGCGTCGGCCAGCACGTGACCGACATCCTGATCCGGCGGCTGAACATCAAATCCCGGGCCGAAAAGCCCGGCTTGCTGGGCCGCGCCTCGATTCCCTATCTGTCCCGGGTGGACCGGGAGGAAGCCTACGCCGTGGGCCGGAAGGCGGTGGAAGCGGCGCTGAGCGGAGAAACGGACAGGATGGTGGCCATCGAGGCTCATCGGGGGGAGAAGTACTCCTTCGATCTGTTCCTGACGCCACTGAGCCAGGTGGCCAACGTGGAAAAGAAATTTCCCCTGGAATGGATCGTGAACGGCAACCGGATTGACGATAAGTTCTTTGATTACGCCATGCCCCTGATGATGGACAAAATGCCCGATTACGCAATCCTTCGGTAAAGGAGGCAACGATCATGAAGCATATTTTTCTGAATCTCAAGCGCTTTGACGTGCCGGTTTCCCTGGGTGGCGTGAACCGCATCGCGCCCATCGGCCAATGGGGTGCCCACATCGTATCAGCCACCCAGGAAGCCCTGAAGGCGTATGACCCCGCCGAGGTGGAATTCGTGCAGTATTTCCCGGAAGCGCATCTGCTGTCCGCCGTGGCGGCCTGCTGCGAAAACAGCCCCGTGCAGGTCGGCTGCCAGGGAGTGTACCGCATGAACACCGCGCCGGGGGGCAATTTCGGCGCGTTTACCACCAACCGCCCCGTTTCCGCCATGAAGGCGATGAACGTCAATGCCGTCATCATCGGCCACTGCGAGGAGCGGAACGATAAGATGGGCATCCTGGCGGAGGCGGGCGTAACGGACGCTCCGGCGGTGAACCGGATCCTGAATCAGGAGATCCGGCTGGCGGTATCCCAGGGAATGCGGGTGCTGTACTGCATCGGCGAAAAGGACACTGAACTGGATCGCTGGGACGCTGTGCTGCGGGAGCAATTGGAAATCGGCCTGGAGGCCGTGGACAAAAGCCGGGTGGTGATCGGCTACGAGCCCATCTGGTCCATCGGCCCGGGGAAGACCCCCGCGGGCAAGGAATACATCACCAAAATCGCCCGGTTCGTCAAGCAGGTCACCGGCGGGATCGACGTGGTGTACGGTGGCGGGCTGAAAAAGGACAACGCCGAAATGCTGGCCTCCATCCCGGAAATCGACGGCGGGCTCATCGCGCTGACGCGCTTCCAGGGAGAAATCGGCTTCTATCCGGACGAATATCTTGAAATCATCCGTACCTATCTTGGAAAGTGAGGAGAATCGAGCATGAAATTGGATTTTGAATACGGCCATGGCCTCATGAGCGCCGAACTGCCCGACACGACGGACGTGTTCATTCCCGGCACCACCGTGCCCGATCCGCCCTGCCTGCCGCAGGACTGGGATACCCTGTATGCCGAAACGCTGAAAAGCCTGCGCAATCCCATAGGGATGCCTGCGCTCAGGGAATTGGCCGCTCCCGGCAAAACGGCGGTCATCGTGATCCCGGATATCGTCAAGGGCGGCTGCCAGCCCACCGCGCACCGCCGGGTGTCCATCACGGCCTGCCTGGACGAATTATACGCGGGCGGCGTGCGGAAAGAGGACATCCTGTTCATGTTCTCCAACGGCCTGCATCCCCGGGCCACCGAAGCCGAAATGCGAAGGATCCTGGGTGAAAAGCTGTTCAACGATTTTTACTGGACCAACCAGATCACTTCCCACGATTCCGAGGACCCGGAGCACATGATCGATTTGGGCGTCACCAAGCGCGGCGATCCGGTGCTGATGAACAAATACGTGTTTGACTGCGATATCCCCATCCTGATCGGCCACGTGCAGGGCAACCCCTACGGCGGCTACTCCGGCGGGTATAAGCACTGTGCGACCGGCATCACCCACTGGCGGAGCATCGCATCCCATCACGTGCCCAAGGTGATGCACCGGGAGGATTTCACCCCAGTAAGCGGCCACAGCCTGATGCGCACCAAATTCGATGAAATCGGCATGCACATGGAAGAAAAGATGGGCCATCCCTTCTTCTGCTGCGATGCGGTGCTGGACACTTACTCCCGACAGATCGCCATCTATTCCGGCTATGCCAGGGAAATGATGCCGGAAAGCTGGAAGATCGCCAACAAGCGCACCTACGTGCCCTTCGCGGAAGAAAAGTACGACGTGATGGTGTTTGGCATGCCCCAGGATTTCCACTACGGCGCGGGCATGGGCACCAACCCCATCCAGATGATGCAGGCGCTGTCTGCCCAGGTGATCCGCCACAAGCGGGTGATGAAGGACAATTGCGTGATCATCTGTTCCTCCATCTGCAACGGCTACTTCCATGACGAGCGCTGGCCCTACCTGAGGGAGCTGTACGAGGTGTTCCAGCACGACCACATGAACACCCTGGCGGACATGAACCGGCTGGGAGAATACTACGCCACCAATCAGGAATACATCCGCAAGTATCGCTTCGCCAACGCCTTCCATCCCTTCCATGGCTTCTCCATGATGAGCTGCGGCCACATCGCCGAGATGAACACCGCCGCCATTTACATCGTCGGCGCGCAGGAACCCGGCATCGCCCGGGGCATGGGCCTCAAAACCCGCGCCACCTTTGAAGAAGCCCTGGCCGACGCCATGAAGAAATATGTGGGCCCCCATCCCCGGATTCTGGCCCTGCCCCAGACCTTCAAGATCGGGGCCGTTCACCTGTGCATGAAGGACGACGATCTTTCCAACGTCTGATGATATCGGACTGACGCGGGAAAAAGATAGAACTGTACGCTGGAAGAGCATGAGGATTCAAAGGCAAGGGCACTTTCATGCTCTTCTTTTCTTGCATCGCGCGGTATTCTCTCGGCCGGCGGGATATTTGGCCCGCGCGGAACGAAAAAAGCGGAGAGGTGACAAGCCATGCTGACTGCGATTTTTGTGTTTGCGATCTGCTTTTCCGCCAGCACGGTGGGCGGCATCTGCGGCATCGGGGGCGGGGTGGTGATCAAGCCGCTGCTGGACGCGGTGGGCATCATGCCGGTATCCACGGTGTCCTTCCTGTCCGGGCTGACGGTGCTGGCCATGGCGGTGATCAATGTGTACAAAAATCGCAAGGGCGGCGAGTTGGATCCGGCCCGCAGCATTCCCTTAGGCATTGGAGCGGCCATCGGCGGCGTGGCGGGAAAGTACCTGTTCTCAGCGCTCAAGGAGGCTGTGCAGGCCGATCGGACCGTGGGTGCGGTGCAATCCATCGTGCTGGGTCTGCTGGTGCTGGGCACGCTAATGTACGTGGTGTTCAAGGCGCGTATCCAAACGCGAAACGTGGGCGGAAAGGCCATGCCGGTCATCATCGGGGCCCTGCTGGGCATTTTCTCCTCTTTCCTGGGCATTGGCGGCGGGCCCATGAACCTGGCGGTGCTGTATTACTTTTTCTCTATGGACACGAAAAAAGCGGCCGTCAATTCCGTGCTGATCATCTTGATCAGCCAAATCGCCAGCCTGATCATGAGCCTGGCCACCAACACTGTGCCCGCTTTTGATTGGGGCTATCTGGCGGCCATGGTGGCGGCCGGGGCCCTGGGCGGCTTCCTATCCGCCCGGCTGCACAAAAAGCTATCCGCCGCCACCACCGACAAGCTGTTTATCGGCCTGCTTATCGTGATCTTCGGCATCTGCATCTACAACACCGTGCGAATGCTGGTGGGGTGAGGCCCTGGGATTCAAGGCCGGCACAAAAGCGGATGCGGAATCGCGGCACGTTTATCCTGAGGACAAATCAGCAAAACCGTCATGCGGCGGCCAAAAAGCTATACGGTGATTGCAAAAAAGACCGTCCCGAACATGAGACGGTCTTCGTGTTTGTTGATTTGGATTATTCGCAGAGCTTTTCGATCCAGTCTTTGCGCTGGACGGCTTCCAGCCAGCTGGAGGGGATTGCCCGGTATCCGTAGAAAAGCCCGGCGAGCCCCCCGGCGATTGCGCCGACCGTATCGCTGTCATCTCCCAGGTTGACGGCTTTCAGCAGCGCGGATTCAAAGCTGTCTGTCGTTGCCAGGGACCAGACGGCTGCCTCCAGCGCATCGACCACATATCCGCTGCTTTTGATCTGTTCTGACGGGAGGCCCGAAAACTGCGTCAAGTCGCGCAGCCGGTCATAGAAGTGCAGGTTTTCGTGATCCGCAAGATACTTCTCATAGAAAGCAAAGCCATGAGCAAGCCCGGCCTGCAGCCTTGCGCGGAAGTCACCGTCGCCGTTCAGCACTTCCCTGACCATGAAAAAGTACAGACCGCAGGCGATATTCGCCCTGATATGCGCATGGGTCAGGCTGCCAACCTGATGAATGATCGTAATGGCAGCATCATCGTCCAGCGCTTTTTCCGCGCAGAAAAGACAAGCCGGCATAATCCGCATGAGGCTTCCGTTGCCGTTGTTCCATTCATCGGAGCTTCCGCTCTTGAGCGGATTCTTTGTCTTTTTGTAGCGATTGATCCCGTCCATTGTGCCGCGTCCAATATCATACGAATACCCGTAAGGCGTGAATTCGCCGCTGTCAAGCCACTTGACAAAGTTCCCCATGATATCGTGAAGATCAACGGCGCCAAGCCGCTTCACGCTTTCAAGAAGAGCCAGGGTCAGGCTGCTGTCATCCGTCCAGGAACCGGCGGGAAGATTGAACGTGCCATATCCACGCATACCGGCAATGGGATGCGACGCCACTTCTTCCCGTGTTTCAAACTGGACCGGGCAGCCCAGGGCATCGCCGATCACAACGCCCATGATACCGTCTTTCCAAATATTCCTCACCGGGTTCTGCCTCCCTTCGGGATTTCATCTCCTGGCTTTCCTGGATTTGAAATCCTCCTCGATTTCTTCTTTCCATTCCCGTCCCACAGGCGCGCAGGCGCGGAAAGCGCTCACGGTTTTGCTCAACACTTCATAATTGAGCTTTTGCCCTCTCGCGTCATTATGGAAGGTGACCGCGCGATCCTCCATGATCCCGAAATGCGCGGCAGTTTCGACAGCGTCGATATTGGCCCCCAGGAACAGGAATTCCCAGCCGTACTTTTCCTTCTGACGCTTTACCATTTGTTTTACTTCATCGCTGCTGTACCGGTGCGAAGCGTTTTCCATCCCATCGGTGGTGATGATGAAGACCGTATGCTCGGGCACATCCTCTTCCCGGGCATATTTGTGGACGTTGCCGATGTGGTGAATGGCCCCGCCGATGGCGTCGATCAGGGCGGTGCAGCCGCCCACATAATACTGCCGGTCCGTCAGGGGCTCGATCCTGCGGATGTCCACGCGGTCGTGGATCACCCGGCTGTCGTTCGAAAACAGCACCGTGGAAACCAGGGCTTCTCCCTCCTGCATCTTTTGACGTTCGATCATGCTGTTGAAGCCGCCGATGGTGTCCTTCTCCAAGCCCTGCATGGAGCCGCTTTTGTCCAGGATAAACACCATTTCCGTCAAGTTCTTTTTCATCATAATCCCTCCCTTTTGCTGTCTGCAAGTTCATCTTGCAGGGATATCATAGCAAAGAGGGAGGGAACGCAGGTCGCCCGAAAAGCGACAAATCAATCTGTCAGCAGAAATGCTAATGCACGGTTATATTTGGCCTGGCGCTCAACATCCCCGAGGGTGACGTTTTCAAGGCGGGATAGGTTGCTGTTGTCAATCAGATCGCTGATCTTTACTTGCCGTGCAATGGGATTCTTTTTGACACGAAGCAAATAAGCATCCCAATCTTCGCCTGCTCTTCTGCTTATGGCATCAACCGCTTCGGCGGTTTCAGGCCCAAATTCTTTTTCAATATCCGACAGAGCGAGTCCGGTATCTTCCACTGTGTCGTGCAGCCAGCCGACCACCTGTGCTTCCGGGCTATGCAGCCGCCCTGCGACCCGGGCCGGATGCCCGATATACGGTTTTCCGGACTTGTCCACCTGCCCCTGATGCAGCCGTTCGGCCCATTTCTGGGCAGTTTTGACATCCTGGCTGAGCATAGGACCTCCTCACATCACAGATCCGAGCAGCTTTTGATCAAAAGAGAAAAGCGCTTCATTGATTTCAAAAATATCATAATTCCCGTGCGTAATGAAGAATTCGACGATCAGATCAAATTTGCTGCTGTGGGAAAGGGAAAAACCGGCTTTTTTCAGCATGTCCTCCGTTTCTTCCAGCGATAGCCTTAAGGCGATGGCGAAAGCGAGCACCGTACTTTTGCTGGGCTTATAGTCGGCCTGGTTCTTGATTTTATTGAACAGCTTGCGGTCAACATTGGCTTTCTTATAGCATTCCGCGTCGGTCATGCCGCATTCGTCGATCTTGCGAATGAGCATCTCGCGGAATCCCTCGTCCATTCTTCTGAGATAGTCTTCCAGCGAAGAATCTGCAGAGCATTTCTCCGCCATGAGGCTGTCTGCCCATTCAAAATCGGGCATCGTATCCTGTTTTTTCCCGAGCTTCCCCTTGGGCTTTTTCATAGGAGCGGGCGCGGCAGCGGAAGGAAACAAAGCGTTGCTGAACTTCCGTCTGCGGCGCTCTTCTTCTTCAAAAAAGGGATCTATATAGGCATCGCCGATGTACGCCTGGATATTTGCATACAGCTTTTTGCTGATGGCAAAAGAAGCCTTGTCAAAAATGACAAGATACACGTTCATATCATGGCTGAGCAGGAAATCCCTGATGGTGTCTGTTGCGACTTTCAGGGCTTCCTCTTTGGGATAGCCGTATGCGCCGGCTGAGATCAGCGGAAAGGCGATGGATTCACATTGATGGTCGAAAGCCAGCCGCAGGGAAGCGGCATAGCAGGAGGATAAAGCCTGTTTCTCGTTCCGGGTCCCGCCTTGCCAGATCGGGCCGACGGTATGGATGACATACCTGCAGGGCAAACGATAGCCCCCGGTCATCTTGGCCTGCCCGGTTTCACAGCCGCCCAGGGTTTTGCATTCTTCCAATAATCTCGGCCCCGCGGCACGATGGATGGCTCCGTCTACGCCGCCTCCGCCAAGCAAAGAATTGTTTGCCGCATTGACGATGGCGTCGACCTTCATTTTTGTGATATCGTTACGGACAACTTCAAAAGGCATGAACGGAATCCCCTTTCTTCTTGTATGAATAGACGGATAGGGTTTGTGATTCTTTTGCCGGCCGCATCGCCTGTGCAGGGCCGAAAGGCGGAAGAAGCCCCCGGCGATCCTCTTTCCGTCAGGCCGGGAACAGGGGAATCAGCTGACTCAGCCGGTCGATCACATGATCCGGGGTGGAGGCGGCGTCCCTCGGCGTCTGCAGGGCGCCGAACCCCTGCCGGATCCACACGGTGCCCATCCCCAGGGCTTTGGCCGGGGCGACATCGTTGTCCAGCCGATCGCCCACCATCACGGCGTCCTCCGGGGCGCAGCCCGCTTCCCGCAGGGCCAGCCGGAAGAGGGCGGGATCGGGTTTGAGCACCCCCGCCTCCCAGGAGGAGGCCACCACTGCCAGGCAGTCCGCGATGCCGTAAGCCCGCAGCCGGTCCCGGAGGCCGGCTGTCTGATTGGCGATGACGCCCAGGGAATAGCGCCGGGCCAGCGATTGCAGGGTGGAAGCGGCGTCGGGGTACAGCGTTTCATATTCACTTCGGTATGGCGCGGCCCAGGAAAAGCCATACCGGTCGATCACTGTTCGGAATTGTGGCAGATAGTGTTGGGATGCGTCAATGACGCCCCGGTAGATATCCAGCGCGGTAACGCCCTTCTTCCGGGCTTCCGCGGTGGCGGCCTGCTCCCGGCAGCGCACCAGCCAGGACAGATCCTCATTGACCAGGGTATAACCCATATCGAAGAAAATCCACTGTATGGCCATGGGGCTCCTTTCTGCATCACGGCGGTGTAAAGCGGATCTCGTCCCGGAGGATGCCTTGGGAAAACACCTGACAGGCCGCTTCCTGGTAGTCCTCTGCCCGGGTTGATTTCCGCAGGGCGCGGAGGACGCTTTCCGGGCAATCCAGCGCCTGGCACAGGTAGGCCATGATCCCGTGCAGCCGCCCTACAACAGCGGTTTCGGGCCAGTATTTCAGGTATTCCCGATACAGACGGTCGTGAAACAGGCGCAGCGCATCCTTTGTCAGCGCTTCTCCGCCCCGGATTTTCTGGGCCAGGGCCGGATTGACGGCGATGCCCCGGCCCAGCATGATCCCCGGGGCGGCGGGGTATTCCGCGCAAAATGCCTGATAATCAGACAAAGTGAAGATGTCTCCGTTGTAGATCACCGGGAAGGGGGCGGCCTCCAGCGCCTGGCCGTAGCAGCGCCGGTGGGAACTTCCGCCGTAGTGCTCCCGACTGGTACGGGGATGCAGGATCCACTCCTTCACGGGATACTGAATGAAAATGCGGAGCAGATCGGGCCATTCTGATAGGGATTCAAAGCCAATACGGGTTTTGAGGGAAACGGGCAGGGGTGAACGTGCGAAAACCTGGTCCAGAAAACGATCCAGGGCGGCGGGATCCCGCAGCATGCCGGCGCCCTTGCCCTTGGCCGTCACCGTGCCGGAGGGACAGCCCAGGTTCAGGTTCACCTCGCTGTAGCCCGCTTCTTTCAGCAGCGCCGCCATGTCCGCAAACAATTCCGCGTCCCGGCACAGCACCTGAGGCACCGCCGGCATGCCCGCGTTCTGGGCGGGCGCAAGATCGAATTGCTGCCGATTGGTGAAGGAAAGGGAACGGGCCGGGCTGACAAACGGCATGTAATACTGCCGGATCCCGCCGAAGGTGGCCCGGTGCACCCGACGGTAAATGGCGTCGGTCATGCCCTCCAGAGGCGCAAAATCAAGGAACATGATACAGCTCCGTTCGCAAAAGATCGAGGATATCTGTTCAGCCCCCGACTGAACGGATACGCGGCATGCGCGCGGGCATCCCCTCCGCGGCTGTGTGAAAAGGAAGGCTGATGCGGCGGTCAGTCGGGGAGATCGGGAGGAGCGAACGCGTCTCCCTCCAGGGCGGAGATGGCGTCCAGGGGGATCACCGTGCCGTCGGACAGCAGCAGCTCCCGTTCCCAGACGCGGATTTTCCTGACACGGCCGGTGACAGTCATGTATTGGCCGCCTGCCTTGCGCGGATCGGGCTGAAACCAGGTGACCGTGACGGTGGGGCGTTCCTCCGCCCGCGCTGCCAGCAGGAGCATTTTTTCGTTCAGCTCCGCCAGCGCGCCGTCGCCCGGAATCGTTTGCGTGTCGGTGAGCCGGGCCTCTTCCTCAATGGCCGCATCGTAGCCGGACAGCGCCGCGAAGGGAGAAAACTGGGCGGCCCGGTCGGTCATGGTCATTTTCTTCCGGGTGGGGGATTGGTGATGGGGCAGGCTGATGATGTCGTCATAGCGGTGATCGTTCATGTCGGTTTTCCTCGCGGATCTGATCCTGTTTTCCTTCCGGGCAACGCGGTTTACGGATGCCCTTTCCGCACCGTCGCCGCTTCAGGAGCCAGACAGCAGAATCAGGGATCATATCAGTATTTCATCACCTTGCGGATCACTTTGCCGCCGATTTTGTAGATGGGCCCTTCCAGGGCTTTCTCCGCTTCCTTCAGCTTTTCCCGGATGGGAATACCCTGGGGGCAATGCTGCTCGCAATGGCCGCAGCCAATGCACATGGATGCGCCGGTGGCGTTCCGCCGCAGGGCGGTGCACATAAAATACTCCCTGAGCCCGGCGAATCTTCCGTCCGTGTACAGCCGATTGTAAGCGGCGAATGTGCCGGGAATGTCCACGTGGTGGGGACAGGGCATGCAGTAACGGCAGCCGGTGCAGCCTACCTTCATGCGGGCGTTGATGGCCTCTCCGGCCCTGCGGATGGCGGCCTGCTCCGCATCAGTCAGGCTGCCGGGCAGGCAGTCGGACGCAACGCGGATGTTTTCCTGCACCATGTCCACCGAATTCATGCCGGACAAAACGCACGTGACTTCCTTTTGGTTCCACAGCCACCGGAAGCCCCATTCCGCCGGGCTGCGATCCGGCACAGCGGCGCGGAAGGCTTTCAGCGCGTCCTGGGGCAGGTGATTCACCAGCCGGCCGCCGCGCAGGGGCTCCATGATGATGACGGGCAGGCCCTTTTCCGCCGCGTGGCGCAGCCCGGTGACGCCCGCCTGGGTATGCTCGTCCATATAGTTGTACTGGATCTGGCAAAAATCCCAATCGTAGGCATCCAGCAGCTGACAGAACATGTCGGAATTGCCATGGTAGGAAAAACCGATCTGCCGGATGGCGCCGGAGCGGCGCTTTTCGGCGATCCATTCCTCCATGCCCATGTCCCGCAGGCGATCCCAGGTTTTGATGTCGGTGAGCATGTGCATCAGATAATAATCCACATGATCGGTCTGCAGCCGGCGCAACTGTTCCTGAAAATATTTTTCGATGCTGTCCGGCTTTTTCAGCAGGTAGTGGGGCAGCTTGGTGGCGATGTTCACCTTGTCCCGGGCTTGATTGCGGCGCAGGATCTCGCCCAGGGCGGCCTCGCTGCCGGAATAGATATAAGCGGTATCGAAATAATTC
The DNA here is from genome assembly GCA_017524615.1 of Clostridia bacterium. GTDB lineage: Bacteria > Bacillota > Clostridia > Christensenellales > Aristaeellaceae > RUG563. The sequence goes on from JAFXVJ010000030.1 coordinate 32,073, forward strand.
ACGCCGCCCTCAATGGCGGCCATGATTTCCTTTTCCGCCTTTTTCAGGTCGATTTTTCCGGCGCGGGTGGTGAATCGCATGCACCCAAACCCCAGCACGGACAGGTCGTTCCCGTACCGATCTTTCCGGTATTGCATGAAATCAGCTCCTGTTTGATGGTTGATTGGATAGGCGGGCGACAGACGCGCCCCGTGCGGGAGGATAAGCGGCATATGGCTTGCTTACGCTTTGTGCCCGCCGATCTGGCTGTTCCGCTCCCGGGCGGTGGCGCCATCCTCAAAATCCGTGCCCTTGAGGATGGCGTTTTTGCCGAAGCGCTTTTTGATTTCCAGGACGGCCTGCTGCTGCCGCCGTTCTCTGTCCCGGGCGGCGTCCTCCTGCCGGCGCTGCCTGTCCAGGACGGCGTAATCGGTGAACAGGTCCAATTGCTCTGTTTCGGGCATCTTCACATCGCTCTCCCGGATCACGTGAGAAGCCACCACAAACATCCGCCGAACAAGCAGATGGGGATGCACGATCCGATCGTACAGGGTCATGACGGCGTCGGTGATTTTGCGGGTGGAGGAGGAATACTGCCCCAGATGGATGCTCCCATGGGCCATTTTGGGGATTTGCCGCCCGTACCGGTCCCATTCCAGGGGCCCGCCGTAGGCTGCCCGGCGGGCGGGATCCGTTAACGATTCCCGGTTGTAGCCCACTGCCAGCGCCATTTGATCGGTCACCAGATGCCTGTCCACCAAATCCAGCACCAGCGCGTCGGTCATTTCCCGCACCACCAGCCGGGCTTTTTGCGCCTCATAGGGGCTTTGCAGCACCTGTCCGCTGCTGATGGAATGATCCTGGGGCACATACGCCTTGATATCGGCGATGGTGCATGGCTCCCAGCCCCAGGCGTGATCGATGAGCAGCTCGGCGTTGACGCCAAACAGGCGGTACAGCTTATCCTCGTCCCAGGGGGAGTAGGGGCTGCCCAGGGAGCACCGGGCGATATCGCCCATGGTGTGCAGGCCGATCTGCTCCAGCTTTCTGGCATATCCGTGCCCGATGCGCCAGAAATCCGTCAGGGGCCGGTGACTCCACAGCTGCCGGCGGTAGCTCATTTCGTCCAGTTCCGCGATGCGCACCCCGTCCCCGTCGGCAGGCATGCGCTTGGCCACAATGTCCATGGCGATTTTGGCCAGATACAGGTTGGTTCCGATGCCGGCGGTGGCGGTGATGCCCGTTTCCCGAAGCACGGCCCTGATGATGCGCATGGCCAGCTGGCGCGGGGTGCACTGGTAGGTTTTCAAATAGGGCGTCACATCCATGAATACTTCGTCTATGGAATAGACGTGGATATCCTCCGGGGCGATGAAATGGGTGTACAGGCCGAAGATGCGGGTGCTGATTTCCATATACAGGGCCATGCGGGGCCTGGCCACGATGTAATCCAGTTTCAGCGCCGGATCCCGCTGCAATTCCAGGGCATCGTGGGAACTGCCGGAAAACGCGCCGCCCGGGGCCAGGGCCTGGCGCTGCGCATTCACGGCCTTCACCCGCTGGGCCACCTCAAACAGCCTCGCCCGCCCCGGAATGCCGCAGCTTTTCAGGGAGGGAGACACCGCCAGGCAGATGGTTTTTTCCGTGCGGCTCTCATCCGCCACCACCAAATGGGTGGTCAGGGGATCCAGCCCCCGCTGAACGCATTCCACCGAAGCGTAAAAGGATTTCAGATCAATGGCTGCGTACGCTTTCTGATTCTCCATGCTGCGCCCCGAATTTCATGATTTTTCCCAGCTGTGCGTCGGTGGCCCCGGGAAACCGCTGATGCAGATGCATGAGGATCCTTTGACGGGATTCCTCCGGACGGCGGGCGTAAGCCGCCGTCACCCGGTCATAGCCCCATATTTTTTCCGGCGTGGCGTACACCGCCACATGCCAGCCGTAGGGCATCCCCTGCCGGTTCAGGCGGCAGCGGAAGTCCCGGACGGTCAGATAGCCCTGCATCATCAGATCGGTGAGCACGCCCTCGAAATTCTTTTCTCCCCCCGGACCGAACCCGGCCTTGCGCTTGAGATCGAAGGAATACCATTCCTGCCCGTCCGCAAACAGATCCATGATTTTCTTTTGACGGAAGGAAGCCTTTTCATCCTCCCACCGGGCGTCAAAATCGTATCCGTCCCGCCGCCAGTTCAAAAAGTCCGGCAGCCAGGCAAGGGAAATGAACCCGGCCTTGCGGTCAAAAAACTTGCCGTAGGCCACCAGCCCGCTGTCCGCCAGCAGCCGCCGCCATTCCCAGGGATCCGTGGCCTCGTCGCCTGTCCACCAGCCGGAAGGCGCGGTGCGCTCCTCCACGGAGAAGCCCGGCACACTGTTGCGGAACAGCGGCAGGAACCCCGCCTCATTCACCGCGTCTGTCAGGGCGTCCGGCGTGCGCACGCAGCGCGGGTCCTTGGGATCCATTCCCCGCATGATCCATCCCTCGTTATCACTGCCCACAATGCGCACCTCCGTTCGCATGTATTATAATGCATTTTCTCTGAAATGAAAAGAGCGGAAATGGCGGCGCAATCAAAAAAGGAGAGCGCATCGCGTTCGACGTGCCCTCCCAAGGCGTTCAGCAGCGCGTCAGCGTCGGCCAGATGGGCCTGCGGCGATGCGCTCCCCGCCTCTGTATCAGGATGCCCGGAACGGGACGGGATATACGCGGTAAACGAAAAAAAGGAGCAGACGGTGAGTCCGCTCCCGGTTGCATGGGGCGCGATGGATTATTTCGCGTAATAGGCGTCATCCGGCACCTGACCGCCCACGGCGGCGGGGTTTGCCTGGAACAGGATCTCATACAGCGGCGCGGCCTGGGCCTGCATGTCCTCGCCCGCCACGAACACCAAGGTGCAGGAGGGCAGGGCCTTTTCAGCCACGGCAGCGGAGGGGATGATGCCCTGAGCGGCGATTTCCTGGGCGGCCTGGGGCACGTTTTCATTGGCAAAGGTGATGGAGGCTTCCAGATCGCTCATGAATTTTTCCACCAATTCGGGATGCTGCTCCGCAAATTCGGTGCGGACGATGACCACGCTCATGGACAGCTGGGCGTTTTCCTGGCCGTTCTGTTGGGCGGCGGCGGCGAATTCCTCCGTGATGTCCAGGGCCACGCGGAAACCGGCGTCCTTCATCAGCAGGCTGGTCACCTGCGGCTCCGGCAGCAGCACCAGGTCCGCCAGGCCGCTGGCGGCCAGGGTGGTCACCTCGGCATGCTCGGACTTGAAATCCAATTCGGCCTGCACGCCGGCGGTATCCAGGATATAGCGGGTCACATATTCCGGCGTGGCGCCCTGGCCCGCGGTGACGATGGTTTTGCCCTGCAGATCCTGCACGGAATGGACGGTATCGCCCTTTTCCAGCACATACAGCATGCCCCGGGTGATGAGGGACAGGGCGCGGACGCCGCCCGCGGTTTTGTTGTACAGCACAGCGCCCACGTTGATGGGCACGGCGGCGATGTCCACTTGGCCGGAAATGACCAGACCGTTCACCTCGGTGGGCGCGCCGGCCAGGGTGAATTCATAGGCGCCGTCGTTTTCGGCCATGATGTGGGCCAGGGCCATGCCGGTGGGCCCCTTCAGCCCGGCCACCCGGATGACGGGGGCAGAAGTGTCGGTTTCCGCGGCGCAGACAAAGGGCAGGGCAACGATGAGCATGAGAATGGATAGAATCCGCGTGAAGTTTTTCATGGTTTTGTTTCCTTTCTTTTTTCAGTGGGCAACCTGCGTCAGATTGCTTTTTTGGTCATGGCGCTTTTCACCTGTACGCCGGGCACATTGCCCAGCTTTCCGGTGAAGGCGCCCAAGGTGATATCCTCCCCCCGCACCAGCAAACCGATCACCGCCATGCTGCGGTCATGATCCGGCACGCCGATGCGGCCGGTGACGATGTGCTGATACTGGGAGATGATCTGGTTGACTTTCGCAGCCTGGGCCAAATCCTCAATGACGATGCCGATAAAGCCAATGCGTTCTCCCATGAGTTACCGTCCTTTCCAACAAAAATACGCATAACGAAAGCCGTCATGCGTCCGGAATTAAAATGGCTGCGCCGCCTCCTTTCGCTCTCGGGCCCGGACGCATCCCTGCCCTCAAGGAAATAAGATGATGAACGCCGCCCGCTCCGCCTGATGCGCGCACTGAGCCTCGCGGCATTGCGTTCTCTTCTATTATACACATTTTTCGGAAAAAAGAAACAGTGGAATTCGATTTTTGTGCTCTTGCCGTCGGGCGCGGCAATCGGCGCGCCTTTTTCTTTTTTCCTTGCCAAACCGTCCGTCTTCCTGTATAATATGATCTGAAAATATATCCAACAAAGGGAGACGGTTGCCATGAAAATTCTGATCGTAAACGCGGGTTCCTCTTCGCTGAAATATCAGCTGATCGATATGGCTGACGAATCCACCCTGGCCAAGGGCCTGGTGGAGCGCATCGGCATGGGCGGCGACGGCCACGCCAACATGAAGGTGGATGATCAGGTGGTCTGCGACGTGGTGGAGCCCATTCCCGATCATGTGAAGGCCTGCCATCTGATGCTGGGCTTCCTCACCGACCCGGAAAAGGGCGTGGTGAAAGATATGAAGGAAATCGGCGCGGTGGGCCATCGCGTGCTGCACGGCGGCAGCAAATTCACCGAATCCGTGGTGATCGACGATACCGTGCTGGACGCCATTGCCGAAAATATCCCCCTGGGCCCCCTGCATAACCCCGCCAACCTGATGGGCATCAAGGCCTGCCAGGAGGTCATGCCCGGCACCCCCATGGTAGCCGTGTTTGACACCGCTTTCCACCAGACCATGCCCCCCAAGGCCTACATGTACGGCGTGCCTTATGAGTATTATGAGCGCCTCCATGTGCGCCGCTACGGCTTCCACGGCACCAGCCACCGGTTCGTGAGCAGGCATGCCGCTGAATTCATGGGCAAAAAGCCAGAAGAAGTGAAGATGATCACCTGCCACCTGGGCAACGGCTCCTCCCTGGCCGCCGTAGCCTATGGCAAGTGCGTGGACACATCCATGGGCATTACGCCTTTGGAAGGCATGATCATGGGCACCCGCTCCGGCGTGATGGACCCCGCCGTCATCCAGTATATCTGCAATAACGACCACATCTCTGTGGATGAAATGCTGAATATCTGCAACAAGAAATCCGGCTTGCTGGGCATTTCCGGCCTGAGCAATGACATGCGCGACATCGAAAAGGCCACCTTCGTGGATAACAATCCCCGCGCCAGGCTGGCTTGGGATATGCTGATTTATGAGATCACCAAGTACATCGGCTCCTATATCGCCGGTATGAACGGCACGGACGCCATCGTGTTCACCGGCGGTATCGGCGAAAATACCAACCGCCTCCGCGAGCAGGTGATCGACGGCCTGAGCTGGATGGGCATCGCGATCGACCACGAAAAGAACGCCGCCATGCGGCCCGGCCACGCCGAGGATACCGACCTGACCGCCGAGGGCAGCCGCGTGAAGATCCTGGTGATCCCCACCAACGAGGAAATCGCCATCGCCCGGGATACCCTGGAACTGGTGACCAAGCTGTAATCTGTGACTGCAACGCAAGCGGACGCGGGGGCTATGCCTTCGCGTCCGTTTTTGATGGGATCCGTTCATTGTTCAGCCACGGGAGAGAGAAACGGGCGAAACGCGCCGGCGGGGGTGCGATGCCCACCCGCGCCTTTAAGATCCAAATTGGCAAGGATGAAAAAAGAGCAAAGGGACGATGGGGGTGTTCTCTTTAGCCCGAAAGAGAACCAGAAAGGGCGCTATAACGGCGGCGATCATCGTATAGCTTCTGGCCCGGCCGCTGAAAGCGGCCAACCCGGATGCATTGCATCCGGGGAAAGCCGGGGGATCATCCTCAGGGAAAAGCTCGCTTTTCTCTGAGGATGATCCCGGCTTTCATTGGGCCAGAAGCCCCAAACTTTCGCAATCCCAGCGTAACACGCGACGATTCATTGGTTCTATCGATCAAGCAATTTCGCGAGGAGTGGGTCCAGGGGATCATCCCCTGGCGCGGGGTTCAGGGGCCGCGAAGGCCCCTGCCTCGTCCTCCTGTTCTTATCTCACTCTTTGCGAATTGTGTTTTAGAACGCGAATAGCGTTTATTTACATTTCCGTGCTTGAAACCGACGGATTGATTTGATATAATCAATCGTCCGCCTGAAACAGCCGGGCGAAACGGGAGGATGAACGAATGAAGAAGCTGATGGCGTGGGCGCTGCTGCTGGCGATGCTTTTGCCGCTGGGCGTTCAGGCGCAGGATGAAGCGCTGCCCCAGGCGTTTCGCGTGAAATACAAGGTAGAGGAACGCAAGATCAACAAGGAGCGCAGCTTTGTATCCAAGGAGCATGTAACCACGGCCCGGAAGGACGTGGATCAGGTGATCAATGGCCTGGTGGACGCTTTTGACGCGGAATACGCCCCCCAATTGGTGCCGGATAAAACAAACAAGCCCCGGCGGAACAGCCGCCTGGATATTCATGTGGTGCATTCCGTCAGCGGGGAGAGCGCGGTCAGCTTTCTGGTGTTGGCCCGGGACACCTGCAACCGGCGGCAGCGCTGGTCCCCCTTCACCACCCGGGTGTTCGATATGGCGGATGGCCGGCTGATCACCCTGGCGGATCTGTTCCCGGCGGACAGCGCCGCGTGGCAGGTGCTGGGAAACGCGGTGCGGGAGCAGCTGGTCGCTTATTTCCCGGCGGAGGATGCGGATCAGGCGGTCCTTTCCGCGCTGTGTACGCCCGACGCCCTGCGGCAGGCGGAATTCATGCTGGGCCCGGTGTGCCTGAGCCTGCACTATGAAGCCAGGATCCTCTATCCCGATCATCCCACCCTGATGCAGGTGCGCGTGCCTTATTCCGCTTTGCGGGGCATGATGACGGAGTATGGCGAAAGGCAGACGGATAACAGCAGGTACAAGATGGTGGCGCTGACCTTTGACGACGGTCCTTCCTACACCACCACCGCGCTGGTCCTGAATCATCTGCGCCACGCGGGCGCGCAGGCGACCTTCTTTCTGATTGGCGACCGGATCAACGAATACCCGGACATTGCCATGCGGGAAAACGACGAAAACCATTCTCTGCAAAGCCATACCTTCAAGCACGTGGATGCATCCAAGCAAAGCCAGGCCAAGCTGCTGTCCAATTTGAAAAGCTTTGAAGATGCGCTGATTGACGCCGTGGGCATGAAACCAACCATGCTGCGGGCGCCCTACGGCGTGTTCGATCCCTTCGTGGAGGCGGATATCGGCCTGGGCCTGATCCATTGGGGCGTGGACACCAAGGATTGGACGGGCAAATCCAGCAGCGGCGTGCTGAACGTGGTCAAGGATGAGGTGCGCAGCGGCTCCATCGTGCTCATGCACGATATCAAGGAAAATACGCCGGAATCCACCCAGAAGGTGACGGAGTGGCTGTTCAGCAAGGGATACCTGTGTGTGACGGTGCAGGACCTGTTCCTGCATTTCGAAAAGGAAATGATTCCCAATAAGATTTATTATGCGGTGAATGAAAACACCAATACCAATTGAGCGGGGCCTGGACCCACGGGGCGCCGGCAGGCTGTTCCTGAAGCCCTGCCTGCGCGGCGTCCGAAGCCGGCGGGCCGTCTTTTCGCCCCAACGCAAAAAACCACCTGTTCAGGTGGTTTATTGCGGTGCTGATAAAGAATCAGGCCTCTTCCGTGACGGCTTCGGGCTGCACGGTGGGCAGAGCGCGCTGCACATAGCCGCTGCGCAGGCAGCGGGTGCACACGTTGAGCCGCATGGTACGGCCATTGATCATCACGCGGACACTCTGTACGTTGGGCGCCCAGGTACGGCTGCTCTTCCGGTTGGAGTGGCTCACGTTGTGACCGGTCATCAAGCCCTTTTCACACACTTGACAAAACTTGCCCATTGAAATTACCTCCCCGGGGGAATTGGTCATCCGGCGACGCGGCGGCCGCCGCGATACATCCTTCAGTGACAGCTTGAATATCATAGCACAGTTCGGCAGGAATTGCAAGCATTTTTTTTCATTTTATGGCGACCTGAGAATTGCAAGTTTCCAATGACGCAGAACGCCGGGGCGCCATCGGGAAATCCGCAGAGCGGCTTCCGCCGAATTTTCCGCTGGGGAGGCTGCGCTGCGGTTCGCTTCCCGTCCGGCGCGCGCGTGCCTCTTGATATTTGCCGGACTCCTGTCGTATAATAGGAAAGGAAGATTTACGGATTGAGGTGGGTTATGACGGATATTCTGGATTATCAGGGAAAGCACGTACACATGATCGGCATTGGCGGCAGCAGCATGAGCGGGCTGGCCGAAATGCTATTGCGGGAAGGATACAGGGTCACGGGGTCCGACAATGCCAATTCCCACGCGGTGGAGCGGCTGCGGCAGGCGGGCATCACGGTGCACGTGGGCCACGCGGCGGAAAACGTGCGGGACGCGGACCTGGTGGTTTTCTCCGCCGCGATTCCCCCGGATAACGCGGAGCGGCAGGAAGCCAGGCGTCTGGGCATCCCGGAAATGGAGCGGTCCACCCTGCTGGGTCAATTGATGCGGGGCCACAAAAACGCGGTGTGCGTCTGCGGCACCCACGGAAAAACCACCACCTCCTCCATGATCGCGGAAACGCTGCTGGAATGCGGCATGGACCCCGCCGTGAGCATCGGCGGCCGCCTGGACGCCCTGGGCGGCGGCAGCCGCGTGGGGGGAAAGGAAGTGTTCGTGGCGGAAGCCTGCGAATTCCATGGCAGCTTTTTGGAAATGCATCCCACGGTGGCGGTGGTGCTGAATATCGAGGAGGACCACCTGGACTGGTATCGGGACATCGATCACATCGAGGCTGCCTTTGGCCGGTTTCTCTCCCTGCTGCCGGCAAACGGCATGGCGCTGGGCTGGGGGAGAGACGAGCGCATCCTGCGGCTGTTCCGCGCCCTGAAGTGCGAATGCCGCACCTTCGGCCTGGAAAAAACCAATGACTATTATCCTGAAAACCTGACGTATAACGATACGGGCTGCCCCCGGTATGACGTGATGTTCCGGGGGAAGGAGATGGGCCGGGTGGAGCTGAAAGTGGCGGGGGAATTCAACGTGATCAACTCTCTGGCCGCTTTTGCCGCCGCGCACGCCGTAGGCGCGGCGCCGGAGAGCATCACGGCCAGCCTGAGCCGCTTCGCGGGAGTGCACCGGCGGTTTGAGCTCACCGGCATCATTGACGGCGTAAAAATGTATCACGATTACGGCCATAACCCCGCCGAAATGCGGGCTGCCCTGTCCGTGGCGGTGATGCAGCATCCCAAGCGCCTGTGGGCGGTGATGCAGCCCCACACGTACAGCCGGGTCAAATCCCTGTTCCAGGATTATCTTACCTGCACCCAGGCGGCTGACTTCACCCTGGTCACCGATATTTACGCCGCCCGGGAAAAGGACCCGGGGGACATCAAGGCGGAAATGGTGGTGGAGGGCATGCGAGCCCACGGCGTAAACGCCGTGCATACGCCCACCTTTGACGATACCGAACGCTATCTCCGCGCCCATTGGCAGCCCGGCGATCTGGTGCTCACCATGGGCTGCGGCAACATCAACCTGCTCAACGAGCAGATGCAGCTGCACGGCGACACGGAATGAACTGTCATGTCCCGGCCTCCGCAGGCATATACTTGGCCGAGAGGAGGCGGGAAGATATGACGCAGACGGTACGGCGCGTGCGGCGCAGCGCGGGAAAGGGCGCCGCGTTTGGCTGGGCGCTGGCTTTGTCGGTGGCGGCTACGGTGGCCGCCGTGCTTTTGTTCGCGGTTGTGATCGGCTTTACGGACCTCAGCGACGGCGTGATCCGGATCGTGAATCAGCTGATCAAAATCGGGGCTATTTTCCTGGGCGTCAAAACCCTGGTGCCCCGGGGCGATGAAAGCGGCATCCGGAGGGGCGCGCTGCTGGGATTGGTGTACATGGGGGTGGGCGTGCTGTTATATGCCCTCCTGTCCGGGCAGCAGGTCACGCCGATGGGCTACCTGATCGATGTGCTCATGGGCGTGGCGGCCGGGGGACTGAGCGGCATGCTGATGGGCGGTTTGCGGGCGCGCTGAGGGAGATTGTTCCCGGCAGGGGAAAGCGCAATCCCGTTCTCGGATAAGAATCAAATCTTCGGGCGTGTTTTCCGCGCTGACGCTGCTACAAACGCCCTGCGCCTGCGCGGGGGTCGGATGGGCAATTCATCGCCAAACGCACGAAAACCGGCGTGGCATAAGGGTCACGCCGGTTTTGTGTTCTTTTCATACTATTCTCAAATAAAATCGGCAAGGAAGATAGACGAAGTTACAATGTCATCCCGACCGAAGCGGAGCGAGAGCGAAGCGGAGCGGAGGGATCTGGAAACTGGGCAATATGCTGCTGGGAGTAATCTGTTTCTCAAAGATCCCTCGACTTCGTTCCGCTCTCGCTCCACTCCGCTCGGGATGACAGGAGCGTTTTACCTATTTACTTGCTATTTTGATTTGAGTATAGTATTATACTATTCTCAAATAAAATCGGCAAGGAAGATAGACGAAGTTACAATGTCATCCCGACCGAAGCGGAGCGAGAACGAAGCGGAGTGGAGGGATCTGGAAACTGGGCAATATGCTGCTGGAAGTAATCTGTTTCTCAAAGATCCCTCGACTTCGTTCCGCTCTCGCTCCACTCCGCTCGGGATGACAGGAGCGTTTTACCTTTTTACTTGCTATTTTGATTTGAGTATAGTATCAGATGATAATTGCGGCCTCAAAGCAGCTTCCTTTCGGCGCACGCTCCGAGGGCCGACTTTTTTTCGTTCGGAGCCATGCAATCAGCCCGTTATCAGACAAAAACGCGCTGGATGCCGCGCGGACTGTCGGCTTTGCCGGCGCGCGGAACGGGCAGGACGCCTGCGGTGCGATGAAGGGATTGTATTTATCCTGTATTTTTGAAAAAAATTCAAAAAAAATTTTGCGGATAGCAGGAAAAAGGAAATGAACGGCGAACAATCCAATATTCGCTCGTACTTTGGGGTGTTGTGCCTATGCCGTACACCATCGCGCGCTATGCCGGATACTGTGCCGGCGTGCGAAAAGCCATGGAGGGCGCCGCGGAAGCGGCACGGGAAGCAAAGGAGCGGGGAATTCCCTGCTATTCTCTGGGGGAGCTGATCCATAACCCGGAGGCGGTGGCGGCCCTGCGGCGGGAGGGTATTCGCCCGGTGGAGCGAGTGGAGGATGCGGAAGGCGGCATGATTCTGCTGCGCAGCCACGGCGTGTCTCCCGATGTGGAGGAGCGGTGCCGGGCGCGGGGCCTGATTGTGCGGGACTGCACCTGCGCCTTTGTCCGCGCGCTGCATGATATTGTGCGACAAAGCGGAGAAAACGGCGTGCCCGTTGTGCTGGTGGGAGATCCGGATCATCCGGAGGTTCGCGGCACGGCGGGATGGTGCACAGGGCCCTGCTATATCGTTCAGAATCATGCGGATGTGGAGGGGCTTCCGCCGCTGAACAGCGCGCTGGCCGTGGCGCAGACCACGTTTCCCCCCGCGAAATGGGAAGAGCTGCTGGCGCTGCTGAAGGCAAGGATCCCGCATTTGCAGGTGAAGTGCACCATCTGCCCAGCCACGCAGCAACGTCAGGCCGAGGCCAGGGAACTGGCCCGCCGGGTGGACGCCATGGTGGTGGTGGGCGGAAAAAAGAGCGCCAACACCCGCAAACTGTTTGAGGCGTGCCGGGCCATCTGCCCGCGCACAATCATGGTGGAACGTGCGGAGGAGATCCCTTTGCACTTTGCAAATATCCACACATCACACATAGGAATAGCCGCCGGCGCATCCACACCGGATTGGTCATTTAAGGAGGTTGTCACACGCATGAACGACATGGAAAAACTCGACCAGGAAACCCAGGAACCCGTCTCCGCCAATGTGCCCGAGCAGGAAGCCCAGGATAATCAGGCCCTGACGATGGAGGACATTGAAAAGACCGTGGTTCGCATCCGCCCGGGCCAGACGGTCACTGGCACTGTGGTGCAGATCACTGACGACGAAGTGTGCGTCAACATCGGTTACAAATCCGATGGACTGATCAAGCGCGCAGACATGGTGGAAAAGGACGTGAATCTCGGCGACGAGATCGAGGTGGAGGTCGTCAAGGTAAACGACGGCGAAGGCAACGTCCTGCTCTCTCAGCGCAACATCGTCAACCGCAAGGCTTGGGAAGCGCTGATGGAAAAGTATGAAAAAGGCGAATATATCGACGCCACCGGCAAGGAAGCCGTCAAGGGCGGCCTGCTCGCCAACGTGGAAGGCGGCGTGCGCGCCTTTGTGCCCGCGTCCCAGCTGGCGCAGCGTTACGTGGAAAAGATCGGCCAGTTCGTGGGCCAGCCCATGAAGCTGAAGATCATCGACGTCGACAAGCAGAAGAAGCGCATCGTGGCCAGCCGCAAGCAGGTCATCGAGGAAGAAAACGCCGCCAAGAAGGCTGCCGCGTGGGAGAAGCTGGAAGAGGGCGCTGTGGTGACCGGTATCGTTCGCCGCTTTGCCGATTTCGGCGCTTTTGTGGACCTGGGCGGCGTGGACGGCCTGATCCATATCACCGACCTGGCCTGGAGCCGCGTGGGCCATCCCAGCGAAGTGCTGCAGATCAACCAGGAAGTGGAAGTGAAGATCCTGAGCCTGGACCGCGAACGGGAACGCATCCAGCTGGGCTACAAGCAGCTGCAGCCCAAGCCCTGGGACAACATCGAAGAAAAGTATCCCGTGGGCACCATCCTGGAGCGCAACGTGGTGCGCATCCGTCCCTTCGGCGCGTTCATCGAGCTGGAGCCCGGCGTGGATGGCCTGGTGCACATTTCCCAGTGCGCTCTCACCCGCATTGCCAAGGTGGAGGATGTGCTGGAAGTGGGTCAGCCCGTGCGCGTGAAGGTGCTGGCTGTGGATCCTGAGGCCAAGCGCATCAGCCTGAGCATTCGCGAAGCGCTGGCGGATGAAGCTTTCGTGGAAGACGGCGCCATGGAGATCCCCGGTGAAGCCGAGGAAGCCCCTGCGGAAGAAGCCCCTGCCGCGGAAGAAGCCCCCGCTGCGGAAGAAGCGCCTGCCGACGCTGAATAATCGCATCTTATTTCGCCTGTCGTGCCCTGAAAAAGGCGCGGCAGGCTTTTTTTCGGCAGCGTTGCAGGAAACGCGGCTTTTGATTCGTTGCATGAATGAAGGCAGCGGTTCCGCTTCGCGCGGCGCTGCTGCCTCATGTGGGTTCGTCGGACGAAACCCATTTCGGTTTATTTGGAATTTTTGGCTGAAAATAGATCGGATGAAATGATTTGCTTGCGGAGGAAGAACGGTATGAAGCGGTTGGGATTGTTGCTTTTGCTGCTGGGGACGCTGCTCTGCTGGCCCGCTTTCGGGGAAGAGGCGCAGGAAATAACGGCGCAGTGCGCCATCACGGTGAAATCCGGCGCCGCGAAGGTGGAACGCCTGACGGACCGGGACTGGGCCACGCCCAACATCACCGAAAAGACGAAAAACCCCTATGTGCAGGTGAACGCGCCGGCGGACGCGCCGATATACGGCGTGTATGTGTGCTTCGGTTCCGCCCTGACGCCCTGGGAGATCCAGGCCGGGCACGGCGGGCAATGGGAAACGGTCTATGAAAGCGAAGGGCTTTACGCGCACGAATATGCCGCCCTGCCCCAGGGGGAGATGGAACTCCGCATCCGTCCAACCGTGCAGAAAGCCGTGATTTTTAACGTGACCGAGCTGTTTGCCTTTGGCCCTGGGGATGTGCCCGCTTGGGTACAGCAGTGGCAGCCGGCGCCGCAAAAAGCGGATCTGCTGGTGCTGGTAGGCCATCCGGACGACGAAATCCTGTTCCTGGGCGGCACCATCCCTTATTACGCCGGGGAAAGAAAAATGAACGTGGTGGTGGCGTATCTCACCTGCGGCACCAATTCCAAGGGCACGGAGGTGCGCCGCAGTGAGCTGCTGAACGGCCTGTGGGCCATGGGCGTGCGCACGTATCCGGTGTTCGGCGGGTTCTGGGACGCCTATTCCAAATCACTGGACAAGGCGTACAAGGAATGGGGCAAAAACAATGTATACAAGTGGGTGGTCGGATTGCTTCGGCAGTATCGGCCCGATGTGGTGGTCAGCCATGATGTGAACGGCGAATATGGCCACGGGGCCCATCGCGTGTGCGCCGACGCGCTGATGCAGTGCATCCCCGGCGCCGCGGATGAGTCGGCCTATCCCGATTCAGCCAAGTTCGGCCCTTGGCAGGTCAAAAAGCTGTACCTGCACCTGTACCGGCAAAATGCCGTCACCATGGACTGGGATCAGCCGCTTTCCGCTTTCGGCGGACGTACCGGGTATCAGGTAGCGGCGGACGCTTACACCCAGCATCAATCCCAGGCGGAGAAAGGCCAGAAAAACCCCGACACAGGCAAATTTGAACTGTTTCAGGTGGAGCCCCGGGACAGCAAAACCAGCAGCTACTCATTTGGCCTGGCTTATACGGCCGTGGGGCCCGACGAAGCGGGCGACGACTTTTTTGAGCATATAGAGTAATGAGGCGCCGGGCTTGCCGAGGGGCCGCGGCGGCCGCGCACGGCCCGTCCGCAGCCTCGCTTCGCTTGGCGCCCCTCCCTGTTATCGCGGCGATTCGATATTCAGCACGTCGTTCAGCGCAGTGCCCAGGGCGGCCAGATGGTTGAACAGCTGATTGCGCACGTCCTGGGTGGAGGTGGTGGCCTGCAGCGTCAGGGCTTCTAAGCTGCTCAGGTCGTTTTTCAGCACCGTAAACAGATCCTGGGATACCAGCCGGGAGCCGCAGAGGGTGCCGTTCAGGTCGTTGAGCTGCTCCATATAATAGACGTACTGCTGGGCCATGGCGGCCTGGGAGGCCAGGGAGGTGGAAATAACGCCGCTGTTCATGCGGCTGACCACGTCATAGGCGGAGCGGTAAGTGATGTACATCCGGTTGTGGATTTCGGACACGGCATTGGTCCTGAACACGGAATTGCGGATCACGCCGACAGTCAGGATGATCACGGCCGTCAGCAGCAGCGCGCACACGATCAGCAGCACCCGGCGCTGCAGCTTCAGATCGCCCCGGTTCATATGGACCCGCTGCAGGGATTTGCGATACATCATCATAAATTCCTTCTTTCCACGAAAAAGTGGGGATGGGCGGCCGCCCTTCCCGGCTTTTTTTGCTTTCGGTGGGTGGCCGAAACCTATTATATCACAGGATCCTCCCATTCGTAAAGCCTGCGGACAAAACAAGCGCTTTTTCGCCACGGCTTTACAATTTGTTCACGCATGGCGGAGCGCAAGTGTGCTATAATACGTTCAGATATTCCGATGGGAGGCAAACGGCCTTCGACGGGGGGATGAGGATGATCAGGCTGGATGGGGTTTCCAAGCGGTATGGCACGCACCGGGCCTTGCAGGATGTGAGCTTCACGGTGCCCAAAGGGCAGATCCTGGGGCTGCTTGGGCAAAACGGCGCCGGAAAGACCACCGCCATGAACATCATGACCGGCTGCCTGGCCCCCTCGCAGGGCACGGCGGTGATCGGCGGGTACGACGTGATGCGCTCCCCCCGGGAGGCCAAGCGGCTGATCGGCTATCTGCCGGAAACGGCTCCGCTGTACGATGAAATGACGGTGCGGGCCTATTTGCGTTTTGCGTGCGAGCTCAAGGAAGTCAGGAAACAGGCCATCGCCGGTCACGTGGAGGCGGTGGGAGAAAAAACGGGATTGACCGACGTGCTGGACCGGAAAATCGGCAATTTATCCCGGGGCTACAGACAGCGGGTGGGCTTTGCCCAAGCCCTGTGCGGCAGCCCCGAAGTGATCATCCTGGACGAGCCCACCACCGGCCTGGATCCCCGCCAGAGCGCGGAGATGCGCGCCCTGGTGAAATCGCTGGCGGGACAGCACACGGTGCTGTTTTCCTCCCACATCCTCAGCGAGGTGCAGGCCCTGTGCGACCGGGTGATCATCCTGCATCACAGCCGGGTGATCTGCGACAGCGCCATGCAAGCCCTGCGCTGCGGGGAAAGGCGGCTGCGCGCGGTGATCGCGTGCGGGGAAGGATCGCTGCTGCCCCGGCTGCGTCAGCTGCCCAGCGTCAGCCGGGTGGAGGTGGAGCGGGGCGGCCGGGAGGGCATCACCCAGGTGGTGATGACGGTGGAAGAAGGGCAGAACGCGGAGAGGGAACTGTTCACCCTGCTGAGCGGCTTGCAGACGCCGCTTCTGCGCCTGGCCCCGGTGGAGGACAGCCTGGAGGATGTGTTCCTCCGGGCCACCATGGATGAGAATGAAGAATGAGGAGGGGCGAAGCGCATGGGCGCGATTTACCGGCGGGAAATGCAATGTTATTTTTATACCCCCGCGGCGTATGTGTTTATGGGCGTGTTTCTGGCGCTGAGCAGCGTGTTTTTCGGGTTCGGCAATTTGGGGGCCCGGTCCAGCGATCTGATGGCGCTGCTGGATCGGATGAGCTATATCTGGATGCTGCTGTCCCCTGTGCTGACCATGCGGCTGATTGCCGGCGAAAAGCAGCAGCGCACCGACCAGCTGCTTTATGCCTCCCCCTGCTCCTTAAGCGCCCAGGTGGCGGGCAAGTATTTCGCCGCATGCACGGTGCTGCTGATCACGGTGCTGGCCACGGTGATGTATCCCCTGGTGGTTGCCGTGTACGGGAAACTGTATGTCGGGGAAACGCTGGTGGGCTATATGGGACTGATTTTGCAGGGCTGCGCCTTCCTTGCGCTGGATCTGTTCATTTCCTGCTTCACCCGCAATCAAATGACGGCGGCGGTGGCCGGGGTGGGGGCGAATTTGCTGGTGTGGCTGGCGGACGCCATGGCCCAGGCGCTGTCGGGCAGCTTTGCGGCGCGGGCGCTGAATTTCATCAGCCTGTATCGGCGCTTTGCGCCTTTTGCCCGGGGCCAGCTGAGCCTGTCCAATGCGCTGTATGACGTTTTGTTCATTTTTATCATGCTGTTTTTGAGCGTGCGGGTGCTGGATGCCCGGCGCTGGAGCGAGGCATAAGGCATGAAACGATTGAAAATGTGGACGCGAAAAATCATGAACAACCGCAAATTCCGCTGCGGCGGGTTTTCCGTGCTGCTGACGGCGGCGGTGGTGGCGGTGGCGCTGCTGGTGGGGGCCCTGGCGGACGGCCTGGAAAAGCGGTATGCCCTGCGGGCGGATTTTTCCTTTAACGCCGCCACCAGCCAGGGAGACGTGACCCGGGCGGTGCTGGCGCAATTGGATCAGGACGTGCATGTGTATGCTGTGGTGCCGGACGGCGGCCGGGATGAAACGCTGCTGGCCCTGCTGGACCGGTATGCCGCCGCGTCGGATCGGATAACGGTGTCGGAAGAAAGCCTGATACGCAATCCCGTGCTGCAAACCCGGTTTTCCGGGGAGGTGGGAGAAAAGCAGGTGACGGATGACTGTCTGATCGTGGCCTGCCCCGCTACGGGAAAAACCAGGATCCTGACGGCCGATGATTATACCGTCAAGGCCTGGAACACGGAAACGTGGAGCTATCAGACGGTACAGTACGCCTATGAAAAGGTGATCACCGAGGCCATCCTGCTGGTGACCCAGGCCACCACGCCCACCGTGCAGATCCTGGAAGGTCACGGGGAAATGACGGCGGCGGACACCTCGCTGATGGAAAGCACGCTGGAAAGCGCCAATTACGCGGTGCGGCGGGTGAACCTGGCCTCGGGCGACGCGCTGGACCCGGCCAGCACCCTGATGATCCTGTCCCCGGCCTATGACCTGGCCGACTGGGAAATGGACAAGCTGATGGAGTTCGCCGCGCAGGGCGGGGATTTCTTCATCTGTTCCCGGTATAACGATCCCCTGGATCTGGACCATTACAGGGCGTTTCTGCGCGCCTTCGGCATTGAGCCCTACGAAGGCCTGGTGATGGCCAAGGAGGAGGACACGGCCGGCTATTACGGCGCGCCGGTGGTGCTGCGCCCCTTCATGCAGCAAACGCCGGTCACCCAGCCCCTGATCGAGGCGGGGCAGGACCTGATTCTGCTCACGGCGGCCCGGGCCTTCCGCCTGGACGGCATCGTGCCGGACGACGTGATGCTCACGCCCCTCCTGATGACCGGCCAGGCCTATATCCGCCATTATGAGGACGGGAGCGACGTGTCCATCCAGCAGCCGGGGGACGAGGAGGGCGTGTTCGCCGTGGGCCTGTGGGCTGAAAAGCTGCTGGAAACGGGCGAGGTGTCTCAGATGCTGGTGATGGGAGACATTTCCGCCTTCCTGAATCCGGTGATTCAAAGCGGGGTGAAAAATGGCTCCGCCGCTTTCCTGACCCAGGCGCTGCGCGCCCTGCAGGGCCAGGATCCGGTGAATCTGTATATCCTGCCCAAGGAAGTGAACCGGGAGGGCCTGAGCCTGGGGGATGTGACCCCCGCCAAGATCGTGATCGTGATGCTGCCGCTGCTGGTGGTGCTGGGGGCCGTGCTGGTGCTGTGGCCCAGAAGGAACCTGTGATATGGAAAACGTGCCGCGTAAAAAATCCAGACGCGCCTTGAAAAAACAAACGGTGCTGGCGCTGCTGGCAATTGCCGCCGTGGCGATCGCCGTCGCCGCGCATGCGCTGCAAGGCCAGCCGGAGCTTCCCGGCCTGGAGCCCTGGCCGGAGCCGGTGATGCTGCTGACGGGTGACAAGGAAAGCATTTCTTCGCTGACCGTTGCGCCCCGGGAGGGCGCCGCCTGTCTGCTGGTGCGCGGGGAGGGCGGATTTTTGCTGGCCGGCGGGGAGAATATGCCCCTGCGGGAGAGCATCGTGAATGAAATGCTGGCGGTGGCGGAGTATCTGCAGGCGGAGAACACCATCCTTGCTCCCGAGGAATGGGACGCGGACAAAGTGAACCTGGCCGATTTCGGGCTGGATAACCCCTGGGTGCGCCTGGAGATCGCCTATGAGAACGGCAGCCGTGTGGAGGCGCGCTTTGGCAACGAAGCGCCCAACGAAACGCCCCAGCGGTATTGCCTGGTCAGCGGCGTGCCGGGCCTGTATACTGCGCTGACCGCGGAGACGGACGTGTTTTTCTATGACCTGGACGCGCTGCGCGCCTTTGACCAGCCGGAGCTGGACGCTTCCCTGCTGGACCGGATCGACGTGTCCGGGAGCGTCACCCTGGGGATGTACTATACGCCCAGCGGCTGGTATATGGACGCGCCCCGCCATTATCCCCTGCGGGCGGCCGGGGTGGAAGCGCTGCTGAATCACATCAGCGCCATGGCCTTTGACAGCTGCCTGGGGGAGGCGGATGATCTGGATCTGTCGGCCTATGGCTTGGCGGAGCCGGCCCTCACCGTCCGGCTGACCCAGGCGGCCACGGTGATCAGCGGGGAAACCACGGAGGGCGAACCGGTGTCCGTGCCGGTGGCGGAAACGGAATATTCCCTGCTGCTGGGCGATGAAACGGGCCGCAGCGGCGTGTATCTCCTGTGGGAGGGGCGCGTATTCAAGGCCAGCAATTTCCTGCTGGGATTCTGGAAGGAATTGAATCCGGAGGATCTGCTGCTGCAATCGCCTATCAATTTTCCCATCAACGATCTGACCCGGGTTTCCCTGCAGGCGCCCGGCGTGGAGGCGGCATATCATATCACGATGGTGGAAAGCGTCACCCCGGACAACCGGATCGCCACCGACGAATACGGCCGGATCCTGTATGACTGTGAAGTGACCCGGGAAGGGGAAAACAGCCCCATGGACGCCCAGGCGTTTCTGGACTGGTACGTGGCCCTGGCCGCGCTGTCGCCGGACGGCCGGCTGCCGAAGGGGTATCAGGTGTCCGGGGAGCCCCGGGCCGCGGTGCTGCTTTCCAACGATCATGTGAACCGCACGGTGGCGCTGTATCCCTATGACGCGCTGCACGACGCCATCTCGGTGGACGGGGAGGCGCTCTGGTTCGTCAGCCGGAGCTGGCTGGACGGCGTGCTGGATACACCTTGAAAAATAACCCTTTTCAAGCGGCCTGATTTATCATATAATAAAACAAATGATTGTTTACGGAGGGAAAAAACATGAGCATTACCACCAAGCCCTTTGGCATTGACCAGATCGGCCGTCCCATGACCCTGTATACCATGACCAACAAGCTGGGCGCGTCGGTGTCCGTGCTGGATTTCGGGGCGCATCTGGTGTCCATTCTGGTGCCGGACCGGGAAGGGAAGCTGGCCGATGTGTGTATTGGCTTTGATACCCTGGAGGAATATGACCGGAAGGGCGGCTATCCCGGCGCTACCGTGGGCCGGTACGGCAACCGCATCGGCGGCGCGCGCTTCACCCTGAACGGTCAGGAATACACCCTGTTCAAAAATGACGGCAACAATAACCTTCATGGCGGCCGGGAAGGCTTCGACAAGAAGTGGTGGCGGGGCCAGACCCTGGAGGGCGAAGGGGAGGACGCCGTCCTCTTTACCTATGTGGCCCACGACGGAGAAGAAGGCTTCCCCGGGAAGCTTCACGCTCAGGTGACCTACGCCTGGGATGATCAGTGCCGCCTGTCCATCCGGTATCTGGCCCAGTCGGACAAGGATACCGTGGTGAACATGACCAATCACGCCTATTTCAATCTGGCCGGAGCGGGCAACGGCACCGTGCTGGATCACACCCTGCAGATCAACGGCGATTTCGTGACGGACGTGGACAGCGAACTGATTCCCACCGGCAAGCTGCTTCCCGTGGACGGCACGCTGCTGGATCTGCGCGCGCCGCGGCGCATCGGCGAAGGCATCGAAGGCATGGATGCCTGCCCCCTGCTCAAGGGCGTCAACGGCTACGATATCAACTATGTGCTCCGGGGAGAGGGCATGAAGGAAGCCGCCGTGCTGCGGCATGAGGCCAGCGGACGGGAAATGCACGTGTATACCACCGAACCCGGCATTCAGTTCTACAGCGCCCAAGGCATGGATACGACCGGCAAGGGCGGCGCGCATTACGGCCCTTACGCCGGCGCGGCCCTGGAAACCCAGCACTATCCCGACAGCCCCAACCACCCGGAATTCCCCACCACCACCCTGAAGGCGGGGGATACCTACCAGACCACGACTGTATACGCGTTCTCTGCCCGGTAAACCGGAATGAATGCAAAAGTGAAAGCGCTGCTTCGGCGGCGCTTTTTTGTGTGTTCGGCTGTCCGTATGACGGGGAAAGGATCTGCGCAAAAAAGGGCCATTTCGGGAAGAAACAAGACAAAAATGCGCGAAATAAGGATGTATCATCTGGTCGATCATTTTCAAAACGGCCTGTCATAAATGCACAGAGCAGTTCATATAAATAGACGAGTGGGAAAACCGAAATGTTTCGTGGACATTGCATAATTCATAAAATTTTAAGGAGTGTAAACACCGCCTGGGTGGGTTGGCAAGGGGGAACGCGGGTGATATAATAAAGATCATCCAGACAATGAATGCCTTGGCCGGCACGGCCTGACCATAGGGTGCGGAAGAGGCGTTGGAAGAAAGGAAGAGAGTATTCATGAGAAACAGTAAATGGATGAAGGGCGTGGCTGCGGTGCTGGCGCTGGCCGCAATGCTGGTTTTCTGTGTTCCTGCGTTGGCGGATAGCCCCGCGGCTCCGAACACCTTCATGGTGATCCGCACGGGCAACAGCGGGAAGCTGAACCTGCGGGCCCTGCCCACCACGGCCTCTGAATCCCTGGGGCTGTATTCCAATGGCACCACCGTCCTGGTGGAAAGCGCCAGCAACGGCTGGGCTTACGTGCTGGTAAACGGCCGCCGGGGCTATATGGCTACCCAGTTCCTGGCCAGGATGACCGACGGCACCAACATCTCTTCGGGCACCGTGATGTATGTGCGGACGGGCAACAGCGGCAAGCTGAACCTGCGCGTGGGCGCCAGCCAGCAAACCGGCTCCCTGGGCCTGTATGCCAACGGCACCAAGGTGCTGATGATCCAGCGGATCGGCGATTGGGCTTATGTGAATGTCAATGGGCAGCGCGGCTATATGATGTATAAATTCCTCAGCTTTGACGGCTCTTCCACGCCGGACACGCCCACGGTGGATCCCACCAAGGCGGTGGCCATGGTGGTGAAAACGGGCAACAGCGGCAAGCTGAACCTGCGGGAAACGCCCAGCCTGGGCGCCCGTTCCCTGGGCCTGTACGCCAATGGCACCGTGCTGCAGGCGGTCAGCCTGGGCAACGGCTGGCACTGGGTGAGCGTAAACGGCAAGATCGGCTATATGATGAGCCAGTTCCTGGCGTCCTATACGGCCCCCGTTATACCGCCTGAGGTCGTTACGCCCTCCACCATGTATATCCGCACGGGCAACAGCGGGAAACTGAACCTGCGCGCCCTGCCCACCACGGATTCTAATTCCCTGGGCCTGTATCCCAATGATATGGCGGTCACCGTGTTGGCCACCACCGGCGAATGGGCCAATGTGGCCGTGGATGGCAAAATGGGCTATATGATGCTGAAGTTCCTGACCGCTACGGCGCCCGGCAGTCCCGTTACCCCGCCCAGCGTCATTGGCACCGCTGTCGTGCGTCAGCCCAGCAATTCCTATGTGAATTTGCGCTCCTCCCAGAACAGCGAAATCAATAACGTGATCGCCCAGGTGCCCAGCGGCACGGTGGTGGATGTGCTTTCCTGGGGCAATGTGTGGTGCAGGATTAGGCTGACCAACGGCCAGGAGGGCTACATGGTGGCCCACTATCTTGAAAAGAAATAATGCGGCACACCCCCGGCGGGGTTTGCCGCCTGCACAGGCTGATTTTTTCCGCGGAAGCTTCGGTTTCCGCGGTTTTTTCTTTTGTTGCCGGAATGAAATACATTCGCAAAGATATTCATAAAAATGTCAAAGGGCCAAACGCCCAAAAACGACAAAATATTTGCAAAATGGTATTGACATGCGGCGCGTGCTGTGGTTTAATGTTTTCTGCCGAAAAGTTTAGTGATTCTAAACTTCGGGCAGTGATTCCGGGTTTAGTAAAAGTAAACCGTCCGGGGAGGAGGGATGCGCTTGAATATCGGCGAAAAGCTGCGGCGGCTGCGCCTGAAGAGGAATCTGACCCAGGAAGAAATGGCGGATCGGTGCGAGCTGAGCAAGGGGTTCATTTCTCAGGTGGAAAGGGATCTGGCCTCGCCCTCCATTGCCACCCTGACGGATATGCTGGAATGCCTGGGCAGCAACCTGAAGGATTTCTTCTCTGAAACGGAAGCGGAAAAAACCGTGTACGCCCGGAGCGACATGTTTGTGAAGGAGGACGATGGCCTGCTGCGGGGCAGCATCACCTGGCTGGTGCCCAGCGCCCAGAAAAATGAGATGGAGCCCATCCTGGTGGAACTGGGGGAAGGGGGACAGACCCAGGAAATGCCCCCCCACGAGGGCGAGGAATTCGGCTATGTCCTGTCCGGCGCGATCGCATTGCACATAGGCGGCAAGCAGCATCGGGTGAAAACGGGGGAAAGCTTCAGCCTCCATCCCAGCGCCGCCCATTTCATCGAGAACAGCGGCAAGCGAAAGGCCCAATTCCTCTGGGTGTCCACCCCGCCAAATTTTTAACGCATGATCGGAGGTTTTTTCCATGGAGGAGCAGCGCCTGATAACCCTGGAGAATATTCACAAGGAATACGATGGAGTGACCGTCCTGGATAACATCAACCTCTACATTCGCAAAAAGGAATTCGTCACGCTGCTGGGCCCGTCCGGCTGCGGGAAAACCACCACCCTGCGTATCATCGGCGGCTTTGAAAACGCCGATTCGGGCCGAGTGATTTTTGACGGCCACGATATTTCCGGCATACCGCCCTACAAGCGCAGGGTGAACACGGTGTTTCAGAAGTACGCCCTGTTTCCGCATCTGAATGTGAAGGACAACATCGCCTTTGGCCTGAAGCTGAAAAAAATACCCAAGGATGAGATTGCCCGGCGGGTGGATTATATGCTGGACCTGGTGAACCTGAAGGGGTTCGGCAAGCGCAGCGTGGATTCTCTGTCCGGCGGCCAGCAGCAGCGAATCGCCATCGCGCGGGCCCTGGTGAACGAGCCTGAAGTGCTTTTGCTGGATGAGCCCCTGGGCGCGCTGGATTTGAAGCTGCGCAAGGGAATGCAGCTGGAGCTCAAATCCATGCAGCAGCGCTTGGGCATCACCTTCCTGTACGTGACCCACGATCAGGAGGAAGCCCTGACCATGAGCGACACCATCGTGGTGATGAACGGCGGCAAAATCCTGCAGATCGGCACGCCCAAATCCATCTACGACGAGCCGAATAACGCCTTCGTGGCCAACTTCATCGGGGAAAGCAACATTTTCCCCGGCATCATGGTGCATGACGAACTGGCGCATTTCTGCGGCGGGGATTTCCCCTGCGTGGACTCCGGCTTCGGCGAGGATCAGCCGGTGGACGTGGTGATCCGGCCGGAGGATGTGCTGCTGGTGGGCGAGGACGTTGGCCAGGTGACGGGCGTGATCAAATCCGTGCTGTTCAAGGGCGTGCATTATGAAATGATGATCGACGCCGGCCATTCCACCTGGAAGGTGCATTCCACCACCATGCAGCCGGAGGGCAGCCGGGTGGGCCTGGCGGTGGTGCCCTTCAACATCCACATCATGCACCCCATGGAAAACGCTCAGCCCCGGGAGGAAGAAGCGCAATGACCGATTTTCATGTGCCCGTATGGGGCTATTGGATGATGGGCCTGGGCTTCGCGGCCTTCGTGGCGCTGCTCATCAGCTACATCCATAAAAACCGGGGATTCAGGCGGCCCATTTTCGCGTCGCCCTACGTGCTGTGGATCATCGTGTTCACCGTGATCCCCTGCCTGCTGGTGGCCTATTTCTCCTTTACCGATCCCCAGGGCAACTTCACCTTCGATAATTTCAAGAATTTCTGGGACAGCAATTTCAACGCCCGCAAGGCCATGGATCCGGAACTGATCAGGCAGTACGAGGACATGGGGCTGACGCTGAATGATCTGGGCCTGAGCCGGGACTCCATCAACATCGACACGCTGGTGTTCTCCCTGTGGATGGCCTTCCTGTGCACGGTGATCTGCCTGCTGCTGGGGTATCCCGCGGCCCACATCATGGCGGACAGGGAATTCAAGCTGGGGCCCACGCTGGTGATCCTCTTCATCGTGCCCATGTGGATGAATTTCCTGCTGCGCACCATCGCCATGATGAGCCTGCTGGAGGACAACGGTCTGATCAATTCCGTGCTGGAAATGATCGGCGTGGGCAGGCAGAAGCTGCTGAACAACCTGGCGGCGGTCCAGCTGGGCATGGTGTACAATTTCCTGCCCTTTATGGTGTTCCCCATTTACAACGTGCTCAACAAAATGGATTACAAGCTGTCCGAGGCCGCCATGGACCTGGGCTGCGACAAATGGCAGACGTTCTATAAGGTCACGCTGCCCCTGTCGGTGCCTGGGGTGGTCAGCGGCATCACGATGGTGTTCATGCCCGCCGTCACCACCTTCTATATTTCCCGCCTGCTGGGCGGCGGCAAGGTGCAATTGTTCGGCGACCTGATCGAGGCGAAGTTCCTTTCCACCAGCCTGAACGAATGGAACGTGGGCAGCGCCCTGAGCCTGATCATGATGATCCTGATCCTGGCCTCCCTGGGCCTGCTGCGCAAGGTGGACCCGGAAGGGGAAGGGGGCGGCATCGTATGAAAACGATCAAGCGCATTTATCTGGGGCTGATCCTCCTGTTCCTCTACATTCCCATCGCGGTGCTGATCATTCAATCCTTCAACGCCGGGGAGAGCCGCGCCAAATGGGAAGGCTTTTCCTTCATCTGGTACGGCAAGCTCTTTGAAGATCCCAACATCATGAACGCCCTGTGGATCACGGTGAGCATCGCTGTGCTGGCCGCCCTGTTTTCCACCATCCTGGGCACCCTGGCGGCCATCGGCATCCACGCCATGCGCAAGCGGCCCCAGGCCCTGATGCTGACGCTGAACAATATCCCCATGACCATGCCGGATATTGTCACCGGCATCAGCCTCATGCTCCTGTTCATCTTCACCAAGGTGGAGCGCGGATACGTGACCATGCTGCTGGCCCACATCACCTTCGACGTGCCCTATGTGATCCTGTCTGTGATGCCCAAACTGCAGCAGATGAACAAGAACAGCTACGAAGCGGCGCTGGACCTGGGGGCCACCCCCATGTACGCCCTGTTTCACGTGATCCTGCCCGAGGTGATGCCGGGGGTGATCACCGGCGCGATGCTGGCCTTCACCCTGTCGCTGGACGATTTCACCATCAGCTATTTCACCACTTCGCCCCTGGTGCAGAACCTGTCCACCCTCATTTATTCCCAGGCCCGCAAGGGCATCAAGCCCACCATGAACGCGCTGTCCGCGCTCATGTTCGTGGTCCTGCTGGTTCTGCTTTTGCTGGTCAACAAGCGGACCGACAAGCAGGAACAATAATCATCTTTTGAACGGAGGACGCGACCCATGAAAAAGAAAACCCTGATCATTGCCCTGGCTGTCCTGGCCGCCGTGGCCGTCGCTGCGGTTGTGCTGATTCTGAACCGGGGCGGGGAAAAAAAGCCCACCGGCCAGGTGGTCAATGTGTACAACTGGTACGATTACATGGATGAAGAGGTGTTCGACCTGTTCGAGGAAGAAACCGGCATCCACGTGAACAAGATGTATTTCACCACCAACGAGGACATGATGGTACAGGTGCGGGTCAGCCCCGGGGCCTATGACCTGGTGTTCCCCTCCGATTACTGCGTGGAGCGCATGATTTCGGAAAACATGCTGGCGGAGATCAATTTCGACAATGTGCCCAATTTCTCCAACGTCAGCAAGGATCTGGTGAACCCGGACTACGACCCCGAGAACAAATACAGCGTACCCTTCATGTGGGGCACCGTGGGCATCCTGTACAACACCACCATGGTGGATGAACCGGTGGATTCCTGGGGCATCCTGTGGGATGAAAAATACGCCGACAACATCATCATGCTGGATTCCATCCGCGATACCATGGGCGTGGCCCTCAAATACCTGGGCTATTCCATGAACACCCGGGAGGTGTCCGAGCTGAAGGCCGCCACGGATAAGCTGATCGAGCAGAAGCCCCTGGTGAAGGCGTATTACGTGGACGAGACCAAGGACAAGATGGTGGCGGGAGAAGCCGCCCTGGCCGTGGTTTATTCCGGCGACGCCCTCTATGCCATCGAAAAGAACGAGGATCTGGCTTATGTGGTGCCCAAGGAAGGCAGCAACGTGTGGATCGACCCCATGGTGATCCCCGCCACCGCCAAGAACAAGGAAAACGCCGAAAAGCTGATCGACTTCCTGTGCCGCCCCGACATCGCCAAGAAGAACTGCGAATACATCTGGTATTCGTCCCCCAACGCCGCGGCCATCGAACTGATGGGCGAGGATTACACCGAGAACGCCACCATCAACCCCTCCGAGGAAGTGATCGCCAACTGCGAATTCTTCCATGACATTCCCGATAACTTCCTCACCATCTACAATTCTTTCTGGAGCCAGGTAAAGAATGCGCGCTGATCATGCGAAACGAATCATGGCGGCAGGGCTTTGCGCCCTGCTGCTTTGCGTCATTTTCACCTCCGGCGTGTCCGAGGAATACCGGGAACTGACGGTGGGCATGAGCGGCAGCGACGTGCAGCGGCTGAAAAAAGCCATGTACTGGCTGGGCTATTTCAACACCCAGGACCTGGACGGCAACTACACCCAAACCACGGCGGAGCGGGTGAAACGGCTGCAAAGGAACAACGGCCTGGAGGAAACGGGCGTGGCCGACGCGGCCCTGCAGGAACTGGTATTCTCCGGGAATGCGGTCAAAACCGCCAACGCGCCAAAGCCGTCGCCCACGCCGGGCCCCAGCCCCACCCCGATCCCTGTCATGGATGTGGAGGCGCTGATGCCGCCCCGGACGGCGGACGGCTTCCTGGCCCCGGAAGCGGGCGTAACGGAATTTGTGTATGCCGATCAGGACGCGGGGGTGTGGATCTACGTATCGCCGAACCTGGCCATCGTGATCAACCGCTATCAGGAAACGCTGAAAAAGTATGACACCATCCTCTGGTACGAGGCGGACATCCGCTGCACCCCCGAATCGCCGCTCAATGCCTGGCTGACGGAAGGGAAAAAGCAGCAGGGCGCCACGTA
The DNA here is from genome assembly GCA_017524615.1 of Clostridia bacterium. Lineage (GTDB taxonomy): Bacteria > Bacillota > Clostridia > Christensenellales > Aristaeellaceae > RUG563. The sequence continues at coordinate 60,261 of JAFXVJ010000030.1, forward strand.
TGAAAATCCCCAGCGTTTGGCCCGGAAGCATCAGGCGGTGCTGGCCTTTGCCGACGATCACTTCGGTTTTCGCCGCAACAAGGGCAGAACCGTGGGCGTGATCATCCGGAACGGCGAAATCCACGGGAACAAAACGTACCGCGCGGGGAACAGCGGATTTCCCAACCTGGATGTGCTGGCCGTGTTTGAGGACGGACGCATGGAAACCTTCGTCTGCGACGCCCATACCGCCCAGGAATACCTGGATATGGGGGTGGTGCAGACCTACGCCTTCGGCCCCATCCTGATCCATGACGGGCAGCTGGCCGATGATATGCTGATGGAGGGGCGCTACACCTATCGGGAGCCCCGCTGCGCCCTGGGAATGATTGCGCCGTATCATTATTATGCGGTGGTGGCGAAGGGCCGCACCAGTACCACCAATGGGGTCACCATTCCCTGGGTGGCCCGGCTGATGCTGGAGCGGGGAGTGACCGAGGCGCTGAATCTGGATGGCGGCGGCACCGCCACGCTGATGTTTATGGGCGAGGTGCTGAACCGCAAATCGGTGAAGGATCTCCGGTCCGTCACCAGCATCACCGGCTTTGGCCAGTCCGATCTGGTGCCCGCGCCCTGACGCTCTGATGCCGCGCCCATCCGGCGCGATCGGTCATCAGACGGAGGCAGAAAAGAACGGGTTTTCTCCGATTTTTCCCGATTTTTCCCGGTTTTCCCCTCCGATTCCTGCGCGGCGCGGATGATTCGCAGGGGCATGCCGGCGGAAATCAATTCTGACAATATCCCCATTCAATCAATCTTGACATTCCGGAGGGAGGACATGGGCGCCTTCAATTCCGAATGGGAACGGGTGAAAAATGATCGGTAAGCGAATGATGACATGGGGCCTGGCGCTGATGGTATTGATCAGCGCCTGTGCCTTTGCCGGGGCGGAAACCTATGAAACCCTGGAATTGGGCATGAAGGGCCCGGCGGTGAAGCGGCTGAAAGTGGCCATGTACTGGCTGGGCTATTTCAAAACGGACAATGTGTCCGACGCCTACAACGATGTGATGGTGGAACGGGTCAAGCAGCTGCAAAGGAATAACGGGCTGGAAGAGACGGGCATTGCCGATCCTGCCCTGCAGGAGTTGGTGTATTCCGGGAACGCCGTGAAAACGGCCACCGCGCCCCGCCCGTCTCCCGTGCCGCCCACCCCCATCCCGCTCCAATACCCGCAAAGCACGCCAACGCCTCCCACCCTGACGGAGGAAGGCTTCCTGGCCGCGGAGAGCGGAGAATACGTGTACACGAACCCGGCGGAGGGCCTGTGGATCTATATTTCCCGGGATCTGTCCATTGATCTGCGGCGGTATACCGACGTGGAAAACAAGCAGGTCTGGTTTGAGGCAGACATTCATTGCAGTCCCGAAGCGCCGCTGACCGCCTTCCTGCCCCAAACGCCCATTGTGAAACGCGCAAAAATGGTGAACCCGGAGGCTTTTGCCAGGGAGTGCAGGGCGGTACTGGCCTTTTCGGACGATCAGTTCGGCGACCGTATCAACGGCGGCAGCCGCCCGGGCATCATCATACGCAACGGCGAGATCATCGCGGAAAAAACCGTAGCCCACGGCAAGGGGAAATTCCCCAATCTGGAGGTGCTGGCGGTGTTTGCGGACGGGCGGATGAAAACCTTTGCCAGCGATGCGCATACCGCCCAAGAATATCTGGATATGGGCGTGGTGAGCACCTACGCTTTCGGCCCCATCCTGATTTCGGATGGGCAGCTCAGCGAATACATGCTGCGGAAAGAATATTATTCCTACCGCGAACCCCGGTGCGCCATCGGCATGATTGAGCCGTACCACTATGTACTGATCGTGGTGAACGGACGGAATCAGGACGCCAAAGGCCAATATATGAACTGGGTGGCGGATCGGATGCTGGAAATGGGCGTGACGGAGGCGCTTAACCTGGATGGCGGCGGCACCACGGCGCTGATGTTCATGGGCACCCGGATCAACAGGACCGGCAGCGATATCCGACAGGTGAGCGGCATCAGCGGATTCGGCTATTCGGAGCAGGCGCAAGAATAATAAAAATACGCCTGGGCTGTCTCAAAATCGGAAGGATATACCAATTGATCAAGAGAACCAAAAAAATTTGGCACGGGATCCCACTTGGATGGGCAGAATCCCGTGCCATTTTTATTGATTCTTCCCGGAAAGTCAGGGAGAAAAAAGAGCATTCCTGTCATCTTGAGCGGCGTGGAGCGGGAGCGCCCGTTCAGGGCTTGGGCTGGTTTTCCTCGCCGTAACCGTAATATACCTGGTTGGGCAGCAGCGAGATGCCGAAAGAATCGAACAGTTCATCCACGGTGACGCAGAGGAACCCGCGCTTTTCCAGCTCCGGCAGGAATATGGCGGTATAGAGGTGGGATTTGGGGTTCAGGTCATGCATCAGGGTGATCCCGCCGTTTTTTGCGGTATTGATGACGGTCTGGGCGATGCCCTGCACATTGTCGCTGCTGTTGCCCATATCGCCGGAAATGGCGCTCCACTGAATGAGCGGCAGCCCCACATCGGCGCTGACGAAGTTCCAGTAATGGCCGCCGGGCGCCCGCATATAGGGCGGCCGCACACCGATGATGGCATTCATTTCTTCATCGAAATGCGCTTTCCAGGCCAGGATCTTTTCGTTGGTCAGCCCTTCATAGGTGTGGATATAGTTGTGGCTGGCAGTGACGAAGCCGGCGTCCTGCTGGCGGCACAGCATATCGTGGTTGCTCCGCATGCGCTCGCCCACGATGAAGAAGGTGGCGTCCGCGCCATACAGACGCAGGGTGTTGAGCAGATTGTTGGTATAGTTCCGCGCCCCGCCGTCGTCGTAGGTCAGCGCGATCAGCTTGTACATGCTGTTGTCTGTCATTTCCCGGCCCAGGGCGGTCATCAACGGCCGCAGCGCGGAATAATACAGGTTCACATGCATCAGCGTGTTTTTTTCTGCATAAAGGGCGTCCGCGCGGTAATGCAGGGACAGCTTGGCCGGGGTGAGGGTGAAGGGCGTGCGCGCGATGGTTTCCCGGTCACACAGGGCATCCAGGGCTTGTTTTTCGGGCTCCATCCCCAGGAAGTAGGCGGTCAGCTGCTCCCGGACGGCACGTTCCAGCAGCGGCCACGCTTCGCTGTCCGGGGGGAAGAGGTCGCCCAGGGTGACGGGCTGGCCGGATGCCATATCGTATACCCGGGCGTCGAAATCCACATAGATCTGTTCCCGCTCGTAAGCGATGCGGGCGATGGACAAAAAACTCATCCAGCGGGCGCCGGTACGGGAAATGTATGCCCCCACGTCCAGATACGCGGGCATCAGATCGATTTTTCCGGTGGGCAGGAAAGGCCGGGCCTGCTCCACCATCCGGTCGATCTGGGCGCGCATCTCAGCGTTCACCTGAGCGTTGACCGTTTCAGGATAGGTGCGCAGGATGTACAGCTTGTCCTTGATCAAGTATTCCCGTTCCTGCTCCTGCTGGGTAAAGCGCAGCACATCGGGAATAGCGGCGGATTCCTCTGCCTGGGCGGGGAAAACAAAGCCCAGCATCAGGCACAAGGCAAGGGTCAGGCACAGGCGTTTTTTCATCGGGGCTGCTCCTTTTTTCAAAAAATCAACCGCGGGGAAGCGCTTTCCACGCGGCTGAAAATGATGTTTTCAGATAATCACTGGATCAACTTGGCTGTATTCCGGAAATGGTTTATCACGTCCTTGTAGCTGGTGTCAAAGAAGCCGTGAGCGCATACCAGATGCAACGTAATGACCCTGTTGCCGTCCAGCAGTACCGCCATAACGCGGCCGTTCACGGCGGTGCCGTCATAATAGGTGCCGTGATAGTCGGCATAGTAGCCATCCTTTTTGAGCAGGGTGCGGGCAGCCAGCTCCGTTTTGGAGAAGGAGGAGAAATTGTACTGGCCGATTTCCTTGAGCATATTGCTGATTTCCGTGCGCACGTCGGTGAGCTTATAGCTGCTGGGGACGGAAACGATGCGGATGGTCATGGTGGCGTTGATGCCGTCATAGGCGTTGGGATCAGTAAGGATGATGGTTTCGGCGTCCGGCGTTTCAATGCCCCACCCCACAGGCGCCTGGAAAGTCAGGCCGATGTTATCCGCCGCCACATCGCCGTAGGAGAAGGTCAGGTTGGGCTTGGGGGTGGCGGTGGGCATATCGACGGGATCCAGCGGAATGGGGGTGGCCCCGGCATATTTCTGCTGGCCGTATTCATTGTAGCTGGCGTTGGGCGCATAGGAATTATTGCCGTTATCCTCTTCCGACGCGGGGTTGTAGTTCGCCCAGGGATCATCCTCCGCGGCGGGGGCCGGGACGTCGGTGGGAATGGTCATGGGATCCTGCTGAAGAGAACTGTCCGCTTCAGGAAAGGATTCCTCCGGTGATCCGCAGCCGGCCAGCAAAACGGCGGCCAGCACAAGCACAAGCAGCAGGGCCCATTTTTTCATGGGAAAGAACCTCCTTGGATCAGCGTCGCATCCGGTTGGGACGAATACGAAGGTGAATCTGTGTTTATACTATTGTAACAGTTTCTTCATCTTTCGTCAAGCATTTTGGACGCGTCAGCGCTGCATCCCGCTATATTTTACAAAAGGCCGGAATAGGCATCGAAATCCGTGCGCGGTTCGGGCTCTGCCTGGACGGCGCCGGTGCGGGGATGATACAGCCGCCGATCCAGCGACCAGATCTTTTCGCTGAATGCGCCTGCCGGCGTGCGCCGCATGACGCCTTCCATTTCGTTCATTTTGGCGTCCATATCGTCCAGCAAATGCAGCATTTCCGCTTCCGGGAACATGGGCGGCCGGGGACTGCCGTGATCGGGCTGTCCGTGGTGACTGATGATCATGTGGCTCAAAAGCAGCACATATTCTCCTTCCACCTGGGCGCGCCGCGCCGCTTCCCGTACCTGGGCCACACCGTGCACCAGATGGCCCAGCAGCTGGCCCTCGGCGGAATAATCGGATACGTTGCCGCTTTCGTCGCTGACGAACTCGGCGGTTTTGCTCAGGTCATGGGCGATGCAGCCCGCCCGCAGCAGATCCCCATCCAGGAAGGGGTAGAGGGGCAGAATGGCTTCGGCGGCCCGAAGCACGCTGAGCGTGTGGTGCAGCAGGCCGCTGCGCTCCGCGTGGTGCACCCGCTGGGCGGCGGGATAATACATCAGCTTATCGCCGCACATGCGGATCATTTCCCGCACGATGGCCTGCAATTCCGGCGTCCGCATCCGGTCAATGACGCGGTTGATTTCGCGCAGCATGCTGTCCGGCGGCTCGGGGGCGCAGGGCATGAGCACGGAGGCGTCGATGTCATCCTCCGGGCCGGGATTGCGCAGCCGCTCAATGCGCATCTGCAGCCGGCCGTTGTATTCCTGCACGGTGCCGCGCACCTTGACCACGCTGCCCTGCTTGGGGGGCTGCACAGTGCCGTCCCACATTTTGCAGTTGATGTCTCCGGTGGTGTCGCACAGGGTCATATCCAGGTATTTTCCACCGTTGGAGGAGGTGCGCTGCTCGGCGGAGCGCACCAGCAAAAAGCCTTCGAATTTCATGTCCCGGTTCAGGGACGCCACAGTAAGCTGCTGCATCATAAGATTTGTTTCCTCGTTTTTCCTGAAACGGTCCTCATGTTAGAAACAGCCTCTCGCATGAGATGACGTTTCAGCGGTTTTCCGGCAGGAGCAAGCCGTTCAGCTTGGCCAGGTGCTGCTTTTCCTCCAATTGGATGGCGGAAAAGGCATCGGCGGCGCTGCCGGTGAGCGCGGCGGCAAATTCGCCATAGCGGCGGACGGCGTCCGCCTCCTCTTCTGCGGCGAAGCGGTACAATTGCTGCGGAGAGGCAAATGCGCCCTTGCGCTGGGCTTCCATGAGCCCCCCGGAAAAAAGCACACGGGAAGCCTCCGCGGACAGCAATTGTCCCCGTTCAAAGCCGGGGTATTCATCGCTCATGCGGGAAAACTGCTCCAAGTGTCTGCGTTCGTCGCTCAGAATGAGGCGGATGGCCTCTTCACAGGAACCGTCCGCAAACACCGTCAGCGCCCGTTCATACAGCCGGATCGCGCGCTTTTCCATTTCACAGGCGATGTACAGGGCTTCGCCCGCGCCGCGGATATCCATTATTCCGCGGTGGCCAGGAATTCGTTGAGCTGGTGTACCAGTTCATCGGCGTTGGTGCCGTGAGCGGCGCAGGCATCCTCAATGGATTCGGCAATGGCGTGGGGGCAGCCCAGGCAATGCATGCCGAACTGGATAAAAATGCGGGCGGTGCCCCGGTGCATATTCAGCACTTCACCGATGCTCATGCTCTTGTCTACCGTGTTTTCCATGTTGTGATCTCCTTTCAGGCACATTGTGCCATCTGTCATGATACATGATTCCCGACGGAATGTCAATGCTTTGACGCGGGTGAGCGAGCGCAGAAAAGTTATCCGATAAATATCCGGTCCTTTTGCGCAGCGCTTCAGCCATGGCGCAGAGAGGCAGGGCAAAACGCGCTTACAGGGGGAGACGCGATGCCCGCCCGCGCATGCTCCGGCATTTTGAGAATAATTTTCATTTCCGCATTGACAATAAATTTGTTTATCTGTATAATTGAGAACGGTTTTCAGATTCTGTTGGAGGGAGAAATCTCTGTGGCTGAAAAAGGGACGTATCGGACACGCGCGCAGGAAGCAGTCCTGAATTACCTGAAAGCCACGATTGGCACGCATCACACGGTCTCGGAGATCAAGGCACATTTTTCCGGGCAGGATCAGCCCATCGGGACGGCGACGATTTATCGGCAGCTGGAACGGTTCGTCGAGGATGGCAGCATCCAGAAATATACGCTGGGGCCGGGCGGGAGCGCCTGCTACGCCTATGTGGGGGACCGTCAATGCAATGTTCACTATCATTGCAAATGCGAGGTGTGCGGACGGCTCATCCATCTGAACTGCGACGAACTGGCGGAGATCAGATCCCATTTGCTGGAGCATTACGGATTTTCCTGGAACGCGGGAAAAACGGTGTTCTACGGCGTCTGTGAGGATTGCCGGAAAGAATAAAAACGGAAGCGAAAGGAGGAGCCAAGCATGAAGAACCGCAAGCGCATCATGGCGTTTATGCTGTGCGTGGGGCTGGTGTTTGTGCTGGCGGCATCCTCTGGCTTCATCATTCACGAAGAAAATCACGACTGCATAGGCGAAGGCTGCGAAATCTGCGCCCGCATTGCCGCGACAGTTCATTTCATGCGCAGTCTTGCGCTGATCGGCGTTATCTTGGCCGCGCTTTTTGCCGCGCTGCTTTCCGTTCGGAAATACCGGCGGTCCTCCGACCGTTTCAACGGCCTGACGCTCACGCTGGTCGGGTGGAAGGTGCGGTTGAACAATTAACTGAATATATCTGCGAAGCCCTGACGGTTCTTTTGCCTCCCGGCGTTCCTTTTTCCTGGCATGATTCAGGAGGAACACACGGGAACATGCCCTCTGCCGTTGGGGTTTTGCATTGCGTACAAGGATCAGACGGATCAGCCTTCTGCAAATCCTTGTATTTTTGTATGCAAATATAACATCCGAATAATCGTTTGGAGGGAATCAACATGAAAAAAATGATGGGGATACTGCTTGTTCTGGCAATAACTCTTTCCTGCCTGATGGGAGGAGCCGCCCTGGCGGATGAAAAAAAGCTGTCTGTCGTCGTCACGATCTTTCCCATATACGATTGGGTCCATGAAACGGTAGGGGACAGCGGAAACGCGGAAATCACCCTGCTGCTGGACAGCGGCGTGGATCTCCATTCCTACCAGCCCACCGCCCAGGACATTCTGAAAATTTCCACCGCTGATCTGTTCATTTATGTGGGCGGCGAAAGCGACGCATGGGTGCAGGACGTGCTCGCCTCCGCCATGAACCCCGGCCTGAAGGCCATCAACCTGGTGGAAGCGATGGGCGAGGATATAAAAATGGAAGAAGTCGTGGAAGGCATGGAGCACGAACACGATGAACCTGACGAAAGCCATGACGAAGATCATGACGAAGAAGACCATGAGCATGAAGAAGCCGATGAACACGTATGGCTGAGCCTGCGCAACGCGCAAAAGCTGGTTCAGGTGATTGCCGGCGCCCTTGGCGGAATGGACGCGGATCATGCCGAAGCCTATCGGGCCAACGCCGGTGCGTATATTGAAAAGCTGGCGGCCCTGGACGCGCGGTATGCCGAAATCACAGAAAACGCGGAGATCAAAACCATCCTGTTCGGCGACAGGTTCCCCTTCCGCTATCTGGCGGATGATTACGGGCTGACCTATTACGCCGCTTTCTCCGGCTGCTCCGCGGAAAGCGAAGCCAGCTTTCAGACCATCGTGTTCCTGGCGCAGAAGGTGGATGAGCTGGGGCTTCCCGCCGTGCTGACGATCGAGCACCCCAAGACCCGCATCGCCGAAACCGTGGTGCAGGCGACCGCCGCCAGGAATCAGAAGATCCTGGCGATGGACTCCATGCAGGGCACGACGGCGCGGGATATCCAGGACGGCGTGACCTACCTGTCCGTTATGGAAAGCAACCTGGACGTGCTCCGGGAAGCCTTGACCAAGTAAACCGATCATGACCGGCGAAGGGCAGGAACAGCAAACGGTTCCCGCCCTCCGCCGAAACAAAGGAGCATCATCATGGCGCAGCTTCAATGCAAGGATTTGAGCCTGGGTTACGAGGGCCGGGCGGTGCTGTCCGGGCTGACCTTCTCTGTGAACGATGGGGATTACCTGTGCATCGTCGGAGAAAACGGATCGGGCAAAAGCACGCTGATGAAAACCATCCTGGGGCTCATGAAGCCCCTGGGCGGAACAATCCAATGGGGAGAGGGCATGCGGGAAAACGAGATCGGCTACCTCCCGCAGCAAACGGCGGTGCAGAAGGACTTCCCGGCCACCGTACAGGAAATCGTGCTGTCCGGCTGCCAGGGACGGATCAGCCGCCGACCCTTTTACGGAAAAGAGGAAAAAGCGCTGGCCCGGAAAAACATGGAGAAAATGGGGATTACGGCATTCGCCCGCCGCTGCTACCGCGAGCTGTCCGGCGGGCAGCAGCAGCGCGTATTGCTGGCCCGGGCCCTGTGCGCGACCCAGAAGCTGCTCCTGCTGGATGAGCCGGTTTCCGGCCTGGACCCCAAGGTGACGGCGGAAATGTACGATCTGATCCAGAGGCTCAACAGGGAGGGCGTTACCGTCATCATGATTTCGCATGATTTCAGCGCCGCTCTCCGCTACGCTTCCCATATCCTGCATGTGGGCCATGAAGTATTCTTCGGCACGGTGGAGGCATACAAAAGCAGCCCGATGGCCAAACGCTTCCTGGACACGGAAGGGGGCGAAAACGCATGATCGACACGCTGCGTCAGTATCTGAATATTCCCTTTGTGCAATACGCCATGATCGTGGGCATCCTGATCGCTTTGTGTTCCTCCTTGCTGGGGGTCACGCTGGTGCTCAAGCGATTCTCCTTCATCGGCGACGGGCTGTCCCACGTGGCTTTCGGGGCGATGGCGATTGCGGGCGTGCTGCACCTGACGGACGAAATGCTCTTTGTGCTGCCCGTAACGGTGCTATGCGCCATCCTGCTGCTGCGGACCGGACAGAACACAAAAATCAAGGGCGACGCGGCCGTTGCTATGATTTCTGTCGGCGCATTGGCCATGGGATATTTGCTGCTGAACCTGTTCTCCGCTTCCGCCAATCTCTCCGGCGACGTGTGTTCCACTCTTTTCGGCTCCACCTCCATTATGACGCTGACCAAGGCCGAGGTTTGGCTGTGCGCGGGGCTGTCGTCCGCGGTGGTGGTGATCTTTCTGCTGTTTTACAATAAGATTTTCGCCGTCACATTTGATGAGGACTTTGCCCGGGCTTCCGGCACCCGTGTGGAAGCGTACAATCTTCTGATTGCCGTCGTGATCGCGGTGATCATCGTGCTGGCCATGAACCTGGTGGGGTCGCTGCTCATTTCAGCCCTCATCATATTCCCGGCCATGAGCGCCATGCGCCTGTTCCGCAGCTTCCGGGGAGTCACGATCTGTTCCGCGGCGCTGTCGGTCGCCTGCGCGCTGCTTGGCATCCTGATTTCCATTCTGGGCGGAACGCCTGTGGGCTCCACCATCGTGGCGGTAGACATTGCCGCGTTTCTGATCTTTTCCGTGATTGCTTGGCTGATGAGAAAGGTGAGATGAAGGATGAAAAAACTGTGCATGGTGCTTGCCTTGTGCCTGATCGCGCTGCTGCTTTCCGGATGCGGCGGAACGGAAGGAACTTCTGACAAGAAAGCGGGAAACACGACAAATGAGATCCCCGTCATCCTGAACCAGGCGGAGTATCTGCTCTATCAGAACGTGTTTTATAACGAATACGGATCCCAGTATGAGGGCCAGGAAGTGGCCAAACGCGGGGTGCTGGCAAGGATCCAGGACGCCTTCAACGGCCGTACCCGTTATTACGTCTGGGGCTATCTGGACAATACGATGTGCTGCGACTGGCAATGGGAAATCGTGCCCAAGGAAGAAGCGGCCCTTCCGCCCGTGGGCTCTCTGATAACGGTCAAGGGGATCTTCCGGGCGGACGAAGACGCGCTGGACGGATATTGGATCACGGATGCCGCCGTGGGAACCGAAACGGAATATACGGGCGCCCAGGAAGAAATCAACATGCTGGCCATGAGCTGTACGCTGGAGCGGGTGCAAATGCTCAATATCCTGTACAGGCCCGAAGCCTTTGAGGGAAAAGCCTTTATCGCGTATGGACGCATCGCCGCGGTGAACATTCTGGAAGACCCCTATTATAACGGGTCCTGGCAGATTCCTTTTGCCACGGAAGCGGAATGCCCCGCCATCGGCACCATGGTGACCCTGAAAGGATCCGTGGGGTATATTTCGCTGGATAAATGTTTTTTGACCGTCATGCCCTGACCTTTTCCGGGGATGGCTGTGATGAAAAGCTGGTTTCCGCCATCTGTGTGCTTGCTCAACTTTGCTCTTTCCACACGGCGCGGGGAGAAACTCAAAAAAATCCATAAGATTTGGCACGGGATTCCAACCGGATCAGCAGAATCCCGTGCCGTTTTTTATTCGGAAATGTGCGTTTTTCAACAGCCCCGGCGAATCCTTCCGCCGACGCGCGGGGGCGCCCCGTATCCCCTGCATCTGCGGCAGGGGCATCTGCCGCGCGAATGGATATTTCATGAAAAGCGAGAAAGATGAGAAAGACGTGAAAAGGCCCCCCTGTGCCCGCGCCCGAAAAAACCGTCTTGTCATGGGCCGTTCGGCATGGTATAGTAATGGAAAGACAAGCTGTCATTCCGTTTGACAAAGGGAAGGAGAATGCGCAATGAAACTATCTGTTTTTGCCGTGGCGCTGGGGGACAGGCCGCTGCCGCTGGCGCTGCAATTCCTGAAGGAAAAGGGCGTGCAGGCGGTGGAAATCGGATGCGGCGGGTATCCGGGCAAGGCCCACTGCGATCCGGAGATCCTGCTGCATGACGAACAAAAATTCCGTGAATTCCGGGACACCTTCCAGCGCTATGGCCTGCCCATCGCGGCGCTGTCGGCGCACGGCAATCCCGTGCATCCGGATCCGGACATCGCGGCCGGATACCATCGGGATTTTGTGAACGCTGTGCTGCTGGCGGAAAAGCTGGAGGTGGATCGGGTGGTCGCTTTTTCCGGCTGTCCCGGCGGATCGGCAGCCCAATTGGGTCACCTGCGCCTGGCCGGATGAATACCAGCAGATCCTGAAATACCAGTGGAACGATGTGCTGCTGCCCTATTGGGAAAAGACCGCCGCCTTCGCCCAGGCCCACGGCATCCGGAAGATCGCCTTTGAAATGCATCCGGGCTTCTGCGTCTACAATCCCGAAACCATGCTCAGAATCCGGGAAGCCATCGGCGATACCCTGGGGGCGAACCTGGACCCCAGCCACCTGTTCTGGCAGGGCATTGATCCCGTGGCCGCCATCCGGGCGCTGGGGAACGCCATCTATTTCTTCCATGCCAAGGATACCGCTTTGGACCGGTATAACGTGGCCCGCACCGGCGTGCTGGATACCAAGCACTTCTCCGATGTGAAGAACCGCGCCTGGGTGTTCCGCACGGTGGGCTACGGCCACGACCTGCAAACCTGGAAGAATATCATCAGCGCCCTGCGGGTGGCCGGTTACGAGGGCCCCGTGTCCATCGAACATGAGGACGGCCTCATGAGCGGTGAAGAGGGCCTGACCAAAGCGATCCGATTCCTGCAGCAGGTGATGATGTTCGAAACGCCCGGCGATATGTATTGGGCGTGACAAAAGAGAACGTTATTTGGCAAAAGGGCAAACGGAGGCCCCTTCACTTCAGCCAGAATGGCGCCAGGGGCAGGCCGTTATCGCCGAAGAGACGCACGATGGCATAATCGGTCCAGGCATAGCGCGCCTGAACGGGATGCGGCGCCTGAGGGCAGGACAAGCGCAGCTCCGCGCCCTGCAGAGATACGTCGGACGGATGGAACACGCCATCCTCACCGGCGATTTCCATCAGGAATTCTCCCGTTCCCCGGTCCTGGACCGGTGCGGACAGGAGGACGTGCAGCACGCCGTTTTCGGTATACTTGCCCACAGCCGCAGGGGACTCGGGGGCGCTCAGGCCATACACCGTGCGCAGGGCGCATCCGCACAGCCGTTCACCCACCACCCGCTTGTTGGTGGGGTGGATGTTATCGAATTCCCCCTGATCCAGCAAAACAGCCAGATCAGACCGCTTGACCTGCCGGGCCACGGTCTGCTGGGCCAGCCGCAGCAGCGGCCAGGTTTTGCTGTCGCTTTCTGCGGCCGCGTCGATCCACATGGGCAATTGCACGTTCAGGAAGGGCAGCTCCTCATCCCAGAACACCTCCCGCAGCCGCTGGATGAAGCTGGTGAGCAGCAGGTCGTACCGCCTGGTGCGCCAGGTGTCCTCCTCGCCCTGATAGAACAGGACGCCCGTCAGTGTGGCGGGCATGATCCGCTCCAGCATGGTGTGGTACAGCCCATGAGGCCGGAAGGGCGATCCCTCTCCCACCGGGGGATTCCAGGGCGGGCAGGGCCCGATGATGGCGTTTATTTCCTTTGTGGAATATTCCGGGTGATCCTTTTTGAGCTGATCGGCCTTCTTGGCCCATTCGTCCAGGCCGCTGAAGAATGCGCCCTCTTCCCGCAGGTATTCTTCCATGGTTTTGCCGGCCCATTTTTCATCGTATTCCCGCATATAGCGCTGCCCCTCGGCGGTGCGGGCAAGGGCTTCCTCATCCATCCAGCAGGTGACGGAGGTGCCGCCCCAGTAGCAGTCGATGATGCCCACGGGAACGTCGATTTTCCGCTGCAGCTTCATGGCGAAAAAGTAGGCCACCGCGCTCATGTCCTTCGCCCAGCCGGGGGCCACGGCGTGCCAGCGGGCCCGGCGGTTGGCTTCCTCCGTTTCCGGGCCCGGCCGGGGGCATTTGGGCACGTTGAAATACCGCACCAGCGGATTCCCGTGCACGGGGATCAAGGCCTGGCCCTCATCGGCGTTTTGCAGCTCCAATTCCATGTTGCTCTGCCCGCCGGCCAGATACACGTCGCCCAGCGCGATATCCCGGTATTGGAGGGTATCCTGGCCATCGGAAAAGGTGAGCGCGCAGCCGGTTTGGGCCGCCTGCGGGGCCAAACGCAGCATAAACCGGCCCTGCCGGGCGGGTGCGCTGTCCCGGGCCAGCTCCGCACCGCCGGCGTCCGTCAAAACGGCGGTGATGACATCGCCATCCGGCGCGTCGCCGAATAAACGGATTTCCTTGCCGCGGCACAGCACGGCGTGATCGGTAAACAGGGAAGCGGGAACAAAGACAGGCATAAGGATTCCTCTTTCCTTTGTATTGACTGATGATCAGATCTCCTGGTCGGCAATGGCCTTCAGCGCAGCGGCGGATTGGCGCAGCGCGGCGTATTCCTTTTCGCTCAGCCGAATAGGCACATAAGCCTCCCGCCCGTTTTTCCCCACGATGGCGGGCATACTGAGCACCACTCCGTCGATGCCGAATTCGCCGTGGAGCATGCCGGAAATGGGCAGCACGGATTTTTCATCCCGGATGATGGCCTCGCAGATGCGCTTGATCGCCATGGCCACGCCGTAGTAGGTGGCGCTCTTTTTGGCGATGATTTCATAGGCGCTGTTTTTCACGTCTTCCGCGATCTGCGCCATGGCCTGCTGATGATGCGTATGCCCCCGCATTTCGCAAAAATCGTTCAGAGGCACGCCGGATACGTTGGCGCTGCTCCAGGCGGCGATTTCGCTGTCTCCATGCTCGCCGATGATGAAGGCGTGCACGCTGCGGCTGTCCACGGAAAGATGCTCCCCCAGCAGGTATTTGAGACGGGCCGTATCCAGCACCGTGCCGGAGCCGATCACCCGGTTTTCCGGCAATCCGGAGTAGCGGATGGCGGTCTGGGTGAGGATATCCACGGGATTGGCCACCACCAGCAGGATGCCCTGGCAATTCCGGGGCCTGATTTCGGCCATGATGGATTTGAAGATCGCCACGTTCTTTTTCACCAGGTCCAGCCGGGTTTCGCCGGGCTTCTGGGCAGCCCCGGCGGTGATGATGATCACCGCGGCGTCGGCCACATCATCGTAGGTGCCGGCGTGAATGTCCATGGGCCGGGCGAAGGGCAGGCCGTGGCTGATATCCAGGGCTTCGCCCTCGGCCTTGTCGGGATTGGCGTCAATGAGCACCAGCTCGGAAAACAGGCCGCTTTGCATCAGCGCAAAAGCGGAGGCGGATCCCACAAAGCCGCAGCCGATCATAACGGCCTTGCGCAAATTCAGTTGAGACATGATCGTTCCCTCCTTGGAATGGGGTCGGGCTGTCAGGGCCCTCCCGTTTCTATTATACCAAAAGCGGCAGAATTGTACAGCAAAAATGGGGATTTTGTCACCCCCCGGCAGGATATCCGCGCGGCGTGGCGCATGAAAGCGCTTTTTCACCCCGCTTTGCTGTCGGAAAACAGGATCGGCAGATCCACTGCCTGCAAAGTTTTGCATGGAAAAAGAAAAATTGCATTTCCCGGCAGGAAAATCCGTCTTTCCGTCGAATTATTTCCATAGAACTGGAAAGAAAAAAGAAAGCCGGAGGGTTCCGGCAGCATAACAAGAGAGGAGTTGTTCCCATGAAAACCACCATTACAGCCAAAAATATGGTCGTGACACCGGGAATCACCAACCGGATCACCAAAAAGACCGCGACCATGGAACGGTATTTGAAACCCGACACGGAAATGTTCGTGCGGCTGCGCCGGGAACGGGATGAACGCATCTGCGAAATCACCGTGCCCATCAATGGCGTCACCCTGCGGGCCGAATCCAGCAGCAAGGATAACCTGTTTATGTCCATCGACAGCGCCCTGGCCAAGCTGGAGCGGCAGATCCTGCGTCATCGCACCAAGCTGGAAAAGCGGCTGCGCGAAAATGCCTACAGCGAAGAAACCGCCGAATACATCGAGGATATCTCCGCCTATGGCACGGGCGAGCGCAAGGTGGTGCGCACCAAGGAATTCCCCGTGCGCCCCATGGCCGTGGAGGATGCTATCCTGCAGATGGAATTGTTGGGCCACACGTTCTTCGTTTTTGTCAATATCGAAACTGAGCGCACCAACGTGCTGTATCTGCGCAAGGACGGCAATTTGGGCCTGATGGTGCCTGAGGCCTGATTTTTTGCTCCCCATGCGGGGAGCGCCTCCACCACGTTCCTGTGGGGGAAGAGAGACCGGCGGGAAATGCTGTCCGCCTTCTCTCTTCCCCGTTTTTTTGCGCGCGATCGGCGATGGAAATGATTCGCGCTCCCCGGATGGGACAGGCCGAGTATTTTCAGGAATTACATGGCGGACGATGGGCAGTACGGATAAGCCCGATTTTCCGCCGCCCTTCGGGATTCACGGCGCGCCATCGCAGGCGCTTCGCTGTATCTGCGAACAGGATCGAAATGGACAACCCGACGGCGGGGCGCTGGCCGGCGCCAAATGAAAAAGCGGGCTTTCGCCCGCTCCAGGATGGTTTTATCATTTGGTTTTTTGCTGCAATGACGCTGCATTGGCTGGCATGGCGTTTGGGGCGCCGCAGGGCCGCCGCTCACGCACAGGCCGCGCTCCGTTCATCCCTCACGGAAGAACGCTCTGGCGTTCCAGCAGGGTGAGCAGATAAATGAACTCTTCCTTGTAGGGATCGCCGGTCACGGAGGCGCAATCCCGGGCCAAATCCAGGGCAGAGGCATAGGAGGCGGTGCCGGCAAATTCGCTGTTCCGCAGCAGCATGGCAGTTTCCGCCACAGCCGCGGCGAACTTCATGTTGTCGGACAGTTCCCCTACGGGTTCGCCGATCAGAGGATAGGTTTCCAGTTCGCTTTCGTCATGGCCGGGCCGCTTATAGCGGATGTTGAGCGTGAGCCATTCGCCGTCCGCGCTGCCCGTGGGGGTGGACTGATACTTGCTCTGGGGCGTGTTCAGCTCCATAGTGCTTCCCACCGGCACGATTTCGTACAGGGCCGTTACCCGATGCCCGCTGCCGATTTCGCCGCCATCCTTGGTATCGTCGGCAAAGTCCTCCGCAGCCATGAGCCGATCTTCGTAGCCGATGAGCCGGTACGCAAGCACGATGGCGGGGTTAAAGTCCACCTGCAGCTTCACATCCCGGGCCACTTCGATCATGGTGCCGCCTGCTTCCGCGACCAGGGCCCGACGGGCTTCGAAAATGGAATCCAGGTAGTAATAGTTGCCGTCGCCGTAATCGGCCAGGGCTTCCAGCTTGTTGTCCTTATAATTGCCGTAGCCCACGCCCAGCATGGTGAGCTTCACGCCGTTTTCCTTCTTTTCCATCACCAGCCTGGCCAGATCGCCTTCGCTGGTCATGCCCACGTTAAAGTCGCCGTCGGTAGCCATGAGGATGCGGTTCACGCTGCCCTCTGTGGCATAGCGCTCCGCGATTTCATAGGCGGTTTGGATCCCCGCGGCGCTGTTGGTGGAGCCGCCGGCTTCCAGGCCGGAGATGGCCTCCATGATGCGCACTTTGTCCGCCGCGGGCACACCGGAAAGCACCACCTGGTCCCGGGAAGCATAGGTCACGATGGACACGGTGTCGGTGGGCTCCAATTCTTCCAGCAGCATCAGGAAGGCGCGCTTGACCAGATCCAGCCGGTCGGAGCCGAACATGCTGCCCGATACGTCGATCAGGAACACCAGATTGTGCCGGGGCCGGTTTTCCGATGTAACGGCCTGGGCCTGCAGGCCGATCTGCAGCAGCAGGGTATCCGGATTCCAGGGGCAGTGCGCCAATTCCATATACACGCCCAAGGGGCTGTCGCCCTGAGGCGCCGGATAATTATAATGGAAATAATTCAGCATTTCTTCCACGCGCACCGCATCCTGGGGCACGATCTGGCCCGAGAGGATCAGCGACCGCAGCATGGCGTAGGACGCGGTGTCCACATCCGCCGCGAAGGTGGACAGGGGAGCGGCGGACACGCTTTGAAAGCCGTTTTCCCGGATGAACGTGTATTCGTTGGTGTTCCATTCTTCCGGCACGCCCCATCCGGACGCGGCGGGCAGACCGGTGTTCATGGGCAGCATCGCCATGGCGGAGCGGCTGTAAACCGCGCCGGACGCCTCATAGACGTAGCAGTCTGCGCCATCTTCATCCCAATAATCGCCCTGAGACTGGATGACCAGTTCCTTTGCGGCGTCTGAAAACAGCACCTTCCAGGTGATCTGATCCACCATGCCGGTATCCAGCAGATCGTTCCACTGCTGGAAGTAGCGCACGGCGTCTTCCGTAGCCTCATCAAAGATCCCGGTGGGATTGGCTTCCAGATAGCCCAATTCCTTCAGGCGTTCCTGGATCTGCCGCACCTCATCGCCCGTATCGCCCCGCTTCCAGATGGTATCTTCCGCCAGGGCGGGCAGCGCCGCGGTCAGCAGCATCGCTACCGCCATCATACAAGCCAAAAGCCGTCCAAACTTTTTCATGGTTGCATCCTCCTTGATTTCGCGTTCACGTCCCGGCAGGCTGCCGGTCACGTCCGGTCATCACTTTCACCCTATCAGACGAGCGCGAAAGAAAAAAGTTCCATGTTTTTGAAAAAAACGTTTGGATCGCGATGAGGGACCGGCGCCGGCTGTTCAGCCCCGTCATTCGCTCATGCCGCGGAAGCCCTTACCAATGATTTCACTGGATGAGGTGATGGTGATAAAGGAATGGGGATCCGTGGTGCGGACGAACATCTGAAGCCTGATGGCCTGGGAACGGCTGACGACGGTCATGATGATCTTGTGCTCCTTATGGGAGAAGGCCCCCTGCCCGTCGGTGACCGTGGCGCTGTGGTGCAGGACGTTCATGATGTAATCACAGATGGGCTGCGGATGATCCGTGATGATTTGAAATACCTTGTAGGTGCGCAGGTTGTCCATCACCGTGTCCACCATGATGGATTTGAGGAACAGCCCGAACAGGGAAAACAGGCCCGTTTCCATCCCGAAGGTGAAGCAGGAGCCCACCGCCACCGCCAGGTCGGCCAGGGCCAGGCTGAGGCCGATGTTCATGTGGGAATATTTTTTCACCAGCATGGCAATGATGTCCGTGCCGCCGGAGGAGGCGTTCACGTCAAACAGGATGGCGGAGCCCACTGCGGGCAATCCCACCGCGAACATCAGTTCCAGCACGGGTTGGCTGGTCATGGGCGATGCCATGGGGATATACCTTTCAAACAGCCAGGTGAGGATGGAGGAGGCCACGGTGGCATACGCGGTGCGCAGGCCAAACCCCCGCCCCAGAAACACCGCGCCTACCAGCAGCAGCAGGAAATTCAGGATCAGGTTCAGGGTGGCGGTGGTCAGGGTCGGAATGTAGTTCGCCGCCAGAATGGAAATACCGCTGACGCCGCCGGTGGTAAAGTGATTGGGAAACTTGAAAAAGTATACGCCCAGGGCCACCAGCAGCGTGCCCAGGTTCAGCTGCAGCATTTCCAGCCACCATTTTTTCGTAAACAACTGCTTTTCTTCCATCAGCGGCCAAACCCCATTTCCAGCAGCCACCGGCAGCAGTCGCCGCCCCAGGACGCGGCGGGGATCAGTTCTTGTCCCAGGCCGACACCGTGATGCCCCCGGGGATACACATGCAATTCAAACGGCACGCCGTGATCCGCCAGGGCCTGAGCCAAAAGCAGGCTGTTCTGCACCGGCACCGACCCGTCCTCCGCCGTGTGCCACAGGAAGGCGGGCGGCGTATCGCCGGTGACGTTCAATTCCGCGGAGAAGAAGCGGGCCGAATCCTCATTTTCCCAATCCTCTCCCAGCAGGCTTTTCCGGGAATCCAGATGGGTGTATTTGCCGAAGGAAACCACGGAATAGCAGGAAATGAAGGCGTCCGGCCGGGAGGACAGGCGGGCGATGGGATCGTCGCTGGCGGGATCCCCGGCATCATAATGCACCGCGGCCGTGCAGCACAGGTTGCCGCCCGCCGAGAAGCCCAGGATGCCCACCTTGCCGTATCCCAGGGAACGGACGGTGCGGATAGCGCGGCCCGCGTCCGTCCAGGGCGCCAGGCAATGGCAGGGCACCACGCGATAATCCAGCACATAGGCGGCAATGCCCTGGCTGTTCAGCATCCGCGCGACAGGCGCCCCCTCGTGATCCGCCTTTGTCACGTATCCGCCTCCCGGGCACACGACCACCGCGCCCCGGGCGCCCGGCGCCGGGAACGCGCGCAAAGAGGGCTGCGCCTGGCTGGGACTGTATTCGCTGTAGGGCGCTGTGCCCTGCCACAATCGCACGGTTTCTTCTTTCATCATGGGGATTGTCTCCTTTGTTGCGTATCGGGCCGTCCGGACGCACCGCCCGGTTTTTTCTGCCTTTTACTTTACACCATTTTGGCCGGAACTGCAACAGGGAAAACCGCGCTTTTATCCGGCCACGGTGCCGGTGGGGCGTCCAGCGGGCGGCATACACTCCTTTTCGTGTTTTTCTCATTTTCTTCTCGCTTTTTGGCCGATCAACCCGTCTGCCTGACAGTTCAGCCGCGTTTTTGTATTTTTTGTCGCTTTTTTCTGGCGCGATCATCCCATTGATGATATACTGTTCCCGTCAAACGAACCAAAGCAAGGAGGACACATCCATGAATTATCAATCCAATTCCGCTAAGGCGCCCCAGGGCCTGAGCCGCAAGGGCGTGATCCGGCTGGTGACCGTGGGGCTGATCGTGCTGCTGGCCATCGTGCTGTTTAATCTGTGCACCGTGCAGGTGCCCACCGGCAACACCGCCATCATCACCACCTTCGGCAAGGTGGAGGACTATACCCTGGAAGCTGGCTTCCACGTAAAAAGCCCCTTCCAGCAGATCACCCTGATGGATAACCGGGAGCAGAAAACCGCCTTTTCCACCCAGGCCTTCTCCAGCGACATTCAGCAGGTGGATATCATCGGCTCCATCAACTATGCGATCAACAAGTCCACCGCGATGAACCTGTTTAAGGAGGTTGGCACCGATTACTTCAACAAGCTCATCAATCCCCGGATGCTGGAGAATACAAAAGCTGTGTTTTCCAAGTATACCGCGGAAAACCTGGTCAGCGCCCGGGAGCAATTGTCCATTCAGATCCGGGATAACCTGAGCAAGGAAATGGAGCGCTACGGCATCACCATCATCTCCGTATCCATCGAGAACATTGACTTTACCGATGCTTTCACTGACGCGGTTGAGGCCAAGCAGGTGGCCGCCCAGCGGAAACTGCAGGCAGAAATCGAGCAGGAGCAAAAAACCATGGAAACCCAGCAGCAGGCCGAGCGCCAGAAGATCGAGGCGGACGCCAAGGCCGAAGTGGTGAAGATCAACGCTGACGCGGAAGCCTATTCCACCAAAGTGAAGGCGGAAGCTGAGGCCGAGGCCAACCGGAAAATCGCCGAATCCCTGACGGATAACCTGATCCAGTTCACGCAGGTAAACCAGTGGAACGGCCAGCTGCCCACCTATGTGTCCGGCGGTGCGGCGGAAGCCCTGCCCGTGCTGTCCCTGAATACTGCCGGAGAAACGAACGGCGGGACGGACGCGACGGCGGAATAATACCATTCTTCTTCTAAGATCCAAATTGGCAAGGATGAAAAAAGAGCAAAGGGACGACGGGGTATTCTCTTTAGCCCGAAAGAGAACCAGAAAGGGCGCTATAACGGCGGCGATCATCGTATAGCTTCTGGCCCGGCCGCTGAAAGCGGCCAACCCGGATGCAAAGCATCCGGGGAAAGCCGGGGGATCATCCCCAGGGAAAAGCTCGCTTTTCTCTGGGGATGATCCCGGCTTTCATTGGGCCAGAAGCCCCAAACGTTCGCAATCCCAGCGTAACACGCGACAATTCCTTGGTTCTATCGATCAAGCAGCTTCGCGAGGAGTGGGTCCAGGGGATCATCCCCTGGCGCGGGGTTCAGGGGCCGCG
>JAFXVJ010000031.1 GCA_017524615.1 Clostridia bacterium
ACGCGAAGCACTCGGTTTCTTCATCCAGCAGCATGGCGCCCAGGTTGCCGTGTCCGATGCCCACCTGGCGCTGATCCGCCACGGAGCCGGGGATGCAGAAGGCCTGCAGCGCGGTGCCGATCCACTTGGCGGCCTCGGCGGCGTTCTTGGCGTTTTCCTTCATGGCAATGGCGGCGCCCAGTTCGTAAGCCCATTTTACGTTTTCAAAGCAGATGGGCTGGGTGCTTTCCACGATGCTGTACGCGTCCACGCCCTTGCTGTTGGTGAAAGCCTTTACTTCGTCGAAGTCTTTGAAGCCATACTTGTCCAGGACGGGCTGCAGCTGCGGCATACGTCCTTCATAATTTTCAAACAAAGCCATGTGCTGCGCCTCCTTTTATTCTTTGCGCGGGTCGATCCACTTCACCGCGCCGTCTTCTGCCTTGAACCGGCCATAGGTGCCCAGGTTCTTTTCGTACGCTTCGTTGGGGGACATGCCCTTCTTGATGGCGTCCATCATCTTGCCCAGGCTGAGGAACTGATAGCCGCACACCTGGTCATCCTTGTCCAGGGCCATTTTGACAACGTAGCCCTCGGTCATTTCCAGGTAACGGGTGCCCTTGGCCTTGGTGCCGTACATGGTGCCCACCATGGAGCGCAGGCCCTTGCCCAGGTCTTCCAGGCCGGCGCCGATGCGCAGGCCGTCGTCAGAGAAAGCGGACTGCGTGCGGCCGTAGACGATCTGCAGGAACAGTTCGCGCATGGCGGTGTTGATGGCGTCGCAAACCAGGTCCGTATTCAGGGCTTCCAGGATGGTCTTGCCGGGCAGGATCTCGCTGGCCATGGCGGCGGAATGGGTCATGCCGGAGCAGCCGATGGTTTCCACCAGCGCTTCCTGGATCACGCCGTCCTTCACGTTCAGGCTCAGCTTGCAGGCGCCCTGCTGAGGCGCGCACCAGCCGATGCCGTGGGTGTAGCCGGAAATGTCCTTGATTTCCTTGGCCTGGATCCATTTGCCTTCCTCGGGGATCGGAGCGGGGCCATGGTTCGGTCCTTTTGCAACACAAACCATGTCTTCAACTTCCTTCGTGTATTGCATGTGACAAAGTCCCTCCTGTTCACGTTGAATTTGTTCAAGATAACCGATTAACCGATTTAGTATATCATAATCCGCAAGCAGTCTGCAACTGTTTTTTTCTGTTTGCTTCAAATAAATTCAGGAGATGGACGGGAAAGCAAAGCCGGGCAGAAGAAAAACGGAACAGGCGCAGGAATCGCATCCCTGCCTGCGGCTCCGCATGCTGCGCGGCTCAGAACGTGACGCCCTCAAAGCCCTGCCATACGTTTTTCCCACTGTATTTCATGGCTTTCGCCTGGCCCCGCAATACCTTCAGCACCGGGAAAGCCATGGCTTCCTGCTCCATCTCGCCCGGATATACGAAAATCGGGGCGATCCAGCCGCAGCGCGCCCGGACGCCTGCGGCGATATCGTCAAAACGCATCAGGCCGCCGGTCAGCAATATGGCGTCCACGCTGCCGCCGAGCACGGCGCTCATGGCGCCGATGTGCTTGCAGATTTGGTAAATCATGGTGTTCCAGACCAGCGTGGCCTTTTTGTCTCCCTGATCCACCAGCGCGTGAATGGTATCGGAATTGGAGGTGCCAAAGAGGCTGACAAACCCGCCGGACCGGGAGCACATCCGCCGCACCTCATCGGTGGAATGAGCTTCGATGTAGTCCAGCAGCGCCAGCACCGGCACGCTGCCGATCCGGGTGGGAGCGAACGGCCCTTCGCCGTCGGCGCCCATGGTGCCGTCGATCATGCGGCCGTGATCGTGCGCGCTGACGGTGACGCCGCCGTCAATGTGGCCGACAATGAAATTGCAGTCCTCATACCGCTTCCCCATGGATTCGGCGTGAGCCGTCGCCACCGCTTTGGGGTTCAGCACATGGGAATGGCCCACGCGATAGAGCCCGCGGATGCCGGTCAGGCGCGCGTAATCGCAGTATTCATCCACATTGGTGGGATTCAGCGTGTAGGCGGGCTTATGATAGGCCAGAGAGAATTTCCAGGCCAGCATCACGCCCAGCTTGGCCGCGTGTTCACTGCCGCCAACGGCCGCTTCGGTGTCATCGTACAGCTTCTGGTCGATGACCGTTACGCCGCTGGGCTGCGTGCACGCGCTGCCGCCGCGGCCCACGAACACGTCAATATCGGATGGATCGACGCCTTCCTGTTTCAGCATGTCCAGAATGACCTGATAGCGAAACGGCACCTGGCCGTTCACATGGGAAAATTGCAGCAAAACGGGAGCATCGTGGAATTGGCTTCTTTGAAACAGTTCTTTTTCATTGAGGAACAGGCTGATCTTGGTAGACGTTGAGCCGGGGTTGATAATCAGCAATCGATAGTTCTTTTCCATATTGATCCACAGTATCAGGATGATCCGTTTGGAACTCCTCCGCCTTCTCCTTTTTTCGTGTTGTAATACTATTCTCAGTATAAAAGATTATCAGATTTTGGATGAGTTTTTCGCCCTGGCTAAGCTGAATGGAAGGAGGCGTAGCAGCGCTACGTTGACCGGAATGAAGCAACGCCAGAGCGGAAAAGACACCCAAAGATGATAAGATTTTAGATTGAGAATAGTATAAGTTGCCGGATGGTGGATGATCGCTCTGGCGAAGCTGACGAAGCAGCATCGGCTCGGAGCAACACTGTATGTTTCTTCACGGCCGCCTGATTTCCTGCCTGTCTGCCGGGAATTCGCACAAGAAAACTGCCGTGCGGACGGATCCGCGCGGCAGCCGGCTGTTCATGAATTCGTAACTGTTCCCTCGCGGAACAGACACACGGATGCGGAAATGCCGTCAGGCGGCAGGAGCAGCCTCTTCCTCGGCGGGCTCAACGACGATCTGGGTTTGAGTGCCGCGGGGTTCGCCATAGGCGTCCGCGGTGATCTGGCCGTCCAGCACATCGGTAATGAACGCCACCACGGCCTCGTCCATGGGGATGCCGGTGTCAAATCCGCTGCCCTCGTTATAGGCGCGGGCGAAAGCATTGTAGGTGTCGCCGCCGGCGGCGCAGAAGTTGTTGGTCACCACCGCGTAGATGGCAGCGAGATCAAAGGGCTCGCCGTTGACGGCGGTGATGGTGACGCGCTGAATGGATGCGGGAGCATAATAGCTGGTCTCTTTGCCGTTCAGAACATACACATCGCCCTGATCGAAAGCCTTGGTGGTATCCAGGGTCCATTCGATGCCGCTGGTCTGGGGATAGCCGCCCACGGCGTCGGGGGTGCAGAAGGTGGAGGCTTCCAGAGCTTCCAGCAGTTCTTCACCGGTGACGTAGATCACGGCCACGGTGTTGCCGAAGGGCAGCACGGTGTTGATGTCCCGCATGGTCACGTCGCCCGCTTCGATGGTGGCGCGAATGCCGCCGCCGTTGGTGATGCCCACCACCTGGTTGGGCTCCACCTGCTCAAGGCCGCCCTCCTTGACCACGCTCCACACCATGGCGTCGGTGATCAGGTCGCCCAGGTTGGTTTCCATGGTGCGGTTGCCGGGGGCCTTGTCGCCGTTGAGGCGCACTTCGGTCTGGGCGAACACGGCGTTGTACTTGGCGTCCACTTCGTCCATGATGACCCGGGCCTTGGCGAGCACTTCCTCGTCCTTGGCCAGGCCAGCGGTGGACACCAGGAAGTTGTCCTCGATCTGCTTGGTTTCGTTGTCAATGACGATCACACCGATGTTGCCGAACTTCGTGCCGGTGGACTGGATGGGCTCGCCGTTTTCACCGGCGGTCATGACGGTGTGGCTGTGGCCGTCAATGAGGAAGTCGATGCCGTTCACGTTAGCCAGCAGGTCGATAGAGCGATAGCCGTTGGCCTTGGATTCGAGGTCCACGCCCAGGTGGGTCAGAGCGATGACCAGGTCCACATCGTCCCGTACGGAATCCACCGCGGCCTGGGTGTAGGTATACAGATCACCGAAGGTGGTGAAGTGGATTTCCTTGATCATGCCGGGATGCACCTTGGTGGCGGTTTCGGGGGTTTCCAGGCCGATGAAGGCCACCTTCAGGTATACGTCCTCCTCCGTGCCACCGTCGGGATAGAAGCCCAGCACCACGCCGGGATCCAGAATGGATTCGCCCGTTTCATCCAGGATCACGTTGGCGCAGATAGGCGTGAATTCGGCTTTGCTCAGGTTTTCCATCAGCTGGGCATAGCCAAAATCAAAATCATGATTGCCCAGCGTGACGATATCGTAGCCCGCGGCATTCATCATTTCGATGGCGGCAGCACCCTTGTTGGTGGACACGTAGACGGCGCCCTGGCTGAAGTCGCCGGCGTCTACCACCACCACGTCCGCGGCGCCCTGGGCCTTGAACCAGTCGCGCAGGGTGGGGATGTAAGCATAGCCGTCGATAGCGCCGTGCACGTCGTTGGTATGCAGAATAATGGTCTTGCCGGAGTAGTCGGTGGCCACTACCTTGGCCAGAGCGGCATATTCGTTGGCGGTCAGATCTGCCAGCGCAGCAGCGTTCACCGCGCATACCATGGCCACCACCAGAACAAGCGTGATCAGTTTCCGGAATCCTTTCATCATGTGTTCCCTCCTATCAAATTGTTTCGGAGTTTCATCCACCTGATATGATAAAGCCACAGAGGCAAAAAAACAAGCAGTTTATAAAAATTTAAGGTTTCCCAACGTCTGCCGGGGGCAGCAGCGCATCATGGACCAGCGTCACGTTCTCCTCCCGCTTCCTGAACGCCATGAACCTTACGCCCTCCCTGGGAGCGAGCAAATGTGTCAGCACCTGCGCAAACAGCGGATAGGTGACCCGCTCCCGCGCCTCTTCGGGCGTAAACCATCCGCTTTCCAGGCTCTCCGGGGTGACGGACGGCTCTCCGCTCACATATGCGCACTGAAACGCCAGGTTGACCGTGGGCGGCAGCGTCAGGCCCGCCAGGGGGCCATAGCCCGCCTTGCCGCACAGGTTCTGATATACAGCCGCCAGACGGACCGGCTCCGCCTGAACGCCGCTTTCCTCCCAAATCTCTCTTTTCAGCGCCGAGCAGAGATCCTCCCCCGGCTCCACCACGCCGCCCGGCCATTCCCAGCCCCGGCGGGCTGACCGGATCAGCAGCACCCGCCCTTCTTTCCACACCAGCCCCGCCGCGGAAACGATGTGCGCCGGCATTTCCCGGGTCTCCAGCCACGAATCCATGATCCTCCTCCTTTCCGCGCGCCACGGGCCAAGCGCCGTAAACAAAAAACCCGCCATGAGCGGGTTTCGGGTTTGCATTTACGCGTTGGCTTTGTTCAGGGCCTTGGCCAGACGAGCCTTCTTGCGGTTGGCAGCGTTCTTATGAATAATGCCCTTGGCCGCCGCTTTATCGATAGCGGAGGTGGTGGCGCTCAGTTGCGCACCGGCGGGGGCCACACCCTCGGTCAGAGCGACCTGATACTTCTTGATGGCAGTCTTAACGCCCGTCTTCACCATACGATTCCGCAGATTCTTTTTCTTGCTCACCTTCACGCGCTTCATGGCGGACTTGATGTTCGGCAACTTCCTTCACCTCCTCACGGATCCTTCTGCTGAGAATCAGCATTTGGTATTTTAGCATAACATTTGATTTTGCGCAAGAGTTTTTTTCATCTTTTTTTGCTTTTCGCGAAACTTTTGGTCTTTTTTCAGTCCGCGGCGGGGATGGGAAAGGCATTTGTATGTACCGGCCGTTTTATGCTATAATTGCACAAACGGCAAAAGGAGGGTGGACAGATGCTTCTGTTCGTCTGCACCGGCAACACCTGCCGCAGTCCCATGGCTGCGGCGCTCTGCCGCTCCCGCGGGATCGACGCCCAATCCGCCGGGCTTTCCGCGGACAGCGGCAATCCGGCCACGGATCAGGCCGTCCGGGCCGCCCATCGGCACGGGGCCGACCTGAGCGGCCATCTGTCCCGGCCTGTGACCCGCTCTCTGATTCATGACGCGGATCAGATCCTGGTCATGACCCCTGCCCACGCCATCGCCCTTCAAACGCGCTTCCCGGAGGCTGCCCACCGGGTGCGCGTGCTGCAGCCCGCCATTCCGGATCCCTTCGGCGGGGACGACGCGGTGTATGAGGACTGCATCCTGCATATCCTGGAGGCGCTGAAAAACGCGGGCGTGATCCCCTGAATCCGCCCGCGTTTTCCCTGCGCCGCATTATTTGAACGTCACTTGTGCGTCCCCGTCCCCATCCAGGGTCAGGCGCGCCGTTTTTCCTTCCGCTGTCAGGACGTAATCCCCCTTGAAGCCTGTCAGGGAAACGCAGCCGTCCCCGTCGGTCATGAGGGCTTCGTGGGTTTCCCAGGCGCCGTGGATCAAGCCCTTCAGCGCATCGTAGGAAGGCTTTTGGGAATAATCCAGCCGCAGGAAGCCCGCCGGCGCGTTCAGCCAGCAGTGATCGGTGAAGTCCCAGGTGGTGATGGCCTCCACCTGCGGATGGCTGAACAGCGTGGTGTACATTTCCGCCACCTGCTTCGCCTGCCGCTCCTCTCCCTCCGGGGTGCTGGGCCATTCCTTCACTTGCCAGTCGTTCAGGTCCACGATGTGAGCGGGCATCAGTTCGCCCGAAATCAGCGTGTTTTCCGTGAAATGCAGGGGCAGGCCGAAGCGGGAGAAGCGCGCCAGCACATCCTGGGTTTTCTCCAGCCCCCAGTAGCCCTGATGCTGGTGAGACTGAATGCCGATGGCGCTGATTTTCACCCCCGCCTCCAGCAGGCCCTCCAGCAGGATTTCATAAGATACGCTGGTATTGAAATCGTTGATCAGCAGCGTGGCGCCGGGGTTGCTTTCCCACGCGGCGGCAAACACTTCCTTCACCAGCCGGATCCGCCCCAGATCCTTGCAGATCCGGGTGACGGCGTTATCGTATTTATCAAATACCGGCATGATGACCACTTCATTGATCACGTCCCAAAAATCGATCACGCCCCGGAACGCCTCCACTTCCCGGTGAATGCGGCCGATTTGCCGGCGCAGGATCTCCTCATTGGAATACTGCATCAGCCAGGGCGCGCACACCGTGTGCCAGCACAGCGGGTGGCCCTTCACGGTCACGTTCCTTTCCTGCAGCCACCGGGCCGCCGCCATGGTGGGCTTTTCCGCCGTCTGGCCGGGCACGGGCTCATACTGGCCCCAGTAAAAAGGAAGGGTGGCATAGTTGAACAGGCCCAGCCATTTTTCCATCACGTCCTGGCTGACCCTGCGTGCCTCGTCGTTGGGCGCGAAAATCAGCTTCATGGCCTCAAATCCGCCGCAGCCAAACAGGAACTGATGGGACACCTGATCGGCGTTCAGGTTCACATGCGCGGCGGGGGTGCCGTCCGCGTTCCGGACCCGCAGACGCAGGGTGGCTTTCCGGTGATCCAGGTTGCTCATCGTTCTTCTCTCCTTTATTCCATCGCTTCGTAGATCAGGTCCCGCAGAGTCGGATGAATCACATCGTAGGCGTAAGCAAAATTGCGCACATGCATGGCATAGAAAGCGGAAATATGCCGGTGCGGATCGATCACGGCAAAGGCCCCGGCCGCGCCGTCCCAGCCAAATTCCCCGATGGAGCCCCGGCCGCCCTTGTTCAGATCCACCCGGGTACGCACGCCCAGGCCATAGGAATAGCCCAGCCGGTTCCAGCCGTCAAAGGAGGCGCGGCTTTTGGCCCCCAACTGGTTGGCGCTCCACAGCTGGATCATTTCCGGCGCCAGGATCTGCGTGCCGTCCGCGCTCCTTCCGTCGCAGGCCAGCGCGTCCGCGAAAGTGATGTAATCCTTCACATCGCAAATGAGCCCCGCGCCGCCGCTTTCATAGGCCGAACCGATGCGCAGGTGGTTGGCATCCGGAGCGCAGCGCTCCAGCTTCTGCTCCTGGCTGTTATAAACATACTGGGCGCACAGCCGCGCCGCCGTTTCATCGCTGAGCGCGAAGGCGGCGGTGCTCATCCCCAGCGGCGCAAAAATATGCTCCCGGAGATAATCAAAAAACCGCTGACCGGAAACCACCTCGATCACAGCGGCCAGCACGTCATGGCTGAGGCTGTAGAGGAAATCGGTGCCCGGGTCAAATTCCAGGGGATCCAGGGCTTTGGCGTCCGCCACCTGCCGGGTGGTGGGATTGCCGCCCGCCGCTTCCGTGGCCTGGCGGACCGAAGCGGTGCCCAAATCGTAATTCAGGCCGCTTTGCATGCTCATCAGATGCCGCACCGTCATCACCGTTTTCGCGGGGCGAATATTCGCGCCATCCTTCACGCGCAAATGCGCGTAAGCCGGCAAATAATCACTGACCGGGTCGTCCAGGCCCATCTTTCCCGCGCCGATCAATTGCATCGCGGCGCAGGTGGTGATCACCTTGGTGCAGGAATACAGGCAATAGGCTTCATCGCCCCGCATAGGCTGCTTCTGCGCTTCATCCCTGTACCCTGCCTGGCGGCGGAACAGCAATTCATGATCCCGAAAAACCGCCAGGTCGCACCCCGGCACGCCAGCGGCCGGCAAAGAATCCACATACCGGCCCAGTTTATTAAAATTCATGGCAAACCTCCTTCTGTGCTTTTATGCTTTTTTCTCTCCGTGCGAGTATAGCATGGCCGCATTTCTTTGTCAACAACGCCATCGGACGCTCGGGGACGGCGGGGACAGGGCCCCGGCCCGCCAGCAACGGATACCGCGCCGCGCTTTCATGCTGTGCTCAAGACAAACAATGATCAGATTTGGGATGGATTGTTCGTTCCCACGAAGCTGCACAGCGCCGATAACCGGCAAGGGCGCAGGGCGGTTGAAGCAGAATCAGACTGGTATAGACGCAGAAAGTATAATCAGAAAGGTTTCCTGCCACGGCGGCAGAAGGCCGCAGAAATGCCCATGGGAAAACGCGGGCGCCTTCCCATGGGCATGATCGTTTTTCCTGAATCCGGAGCGCGTTTCTTCAGGCTCCGGGCGTATACGGTCCGTTTTCTTGCCGCAAGCTCCCTCGCCCCCTGCGGGGCATCTGCCGGGAAGCCCCGGCGTTCCAGCCTTATACCGGCATGGTGTCGTTTTCTTTATTGTATGCGGCGGGGTCAGCCTTCAGCTGCTGAGCCTGGCGCCATTGGAAGAACTTGGTGGCCACCTGGGGGAACAGCGCGTAGGACAGCACGTCCTCATCCTGCTGGCTGTACTGGCGGATCTCCTTGCGGTAGCCCTCCAGCTCGGGCGCGATATCGTCGGCGGGACGGTGGGTGATCACCTTTTCGTCGCCGATGCACTTTTTGCGCACTTCCTCGTTGACGGGAGCAGGCAGGCGGCCATACTCGCCCTTGAGCAGGCCCTTGCTTTCCTTGGTGACCATCTTATACCGCTCGCCGCCCAGCACGTTCATCACGGCCTGGGTGCCCACGATCTGAGAGGTGGGGGTCACCAGGGGCGGATAGCCGAAATCCTTGCGCACCCGGGGCACCTCCTCCAGCACGGCGTAATACTTATCCATGGCGTTGGCCTGCTTGAGCTGGCCGATCAGGTTGCTCAGCATGCCGCCGGGCACCTGATACTGCAGGGCCTTGGCATTGACGGACAGCACCTTGTCGGGATCCCGCCAGCCATCCTTGGTGAGCCGTTCCGCCACGCCGCGGAAATGCTCGGCCAGCTGGGCCAGCAGCTCTTCATTCAGGCCGGTATCATATTCGGTGCCCTTCAGGGCGGCCACGATGGATTCGGTGGCGGGCTGGCTGGTGCCGCCGCCCAGCGGGGACAGGGCGGTATCCACCACATCCACGCCCGCCTCGATGGCCTTCAGCACGGTCATGGAGCCGGTGCCGGCGGTGTTGTGGGTATGCAGCACGATGGGCAGCTTGGTGTTGGCCTTCAGCTTCCTGATCAGGGAATAAGCGTTGAAGGGCAGCAGCAGGCCGGCCATATCCTTGATGCAGATCAGGTCCGCGCCCATGGATTCAATCTCCTGGGCCAGCTTGACGAAGTATTCCTCGGTGTGTACGGGAGAGGTGGTATAGCTCATGGCCACCTCCGCAGTGCCGTTGTACGCCTTGGTGGCCTTCACGGCCTTTTCCATGTTGCGCAGGTCGTTCAGGGCGTCGAAGGTGCGGATGATGTCGATGCCGTTGTCGATGGACTTTTTCACGAAGTAATCCACCACGTCGTCGGCATAGTGCTTATAGCCCAGGATGTTCTGCCCGCGCAGCAGCATTTGCAGCTTGGTGTTGGGCAGGGCTTTGCGCAGCTGGCGCAGCCGGTCCCAGGGATCCTCGTTCAGGAAGCGCAGGCAGCTGTCAAAGGTCGCGCCGCCCCAGCATTCCAGAGAGAAATAGCCCACTTTGTCCAGCTTCTCGCAGGCGGGAAGCATTTCATCCAGCCGCATGCGGGTAGCCGCCTGGGACTGATGCGCGTCGCGCAGGATGGTATCGGTAATCTGAACTTTCGCCATAATGATTCTCCTTGTCATCTGAAATGGGAAAGACTGTTGAGTCCGTCACATCGGCGTCAGCCGAACATACTGAGCAGCACGCCCGCCGCAATGGCGGAGCCGATGACGCCGGCCACATTGGGGCCCATGGCGTGCATGAGCAGGAAGTTGGCAGGGTTTTCCTTCTGGCCCACCGTCTGGCTGACGCGGGCCGCCATGGGCACGGCGGACACGCCGGCAGAGCCGATGAGGGGGTTGATCTTGCCGCCGGTGAGCTTGTTCATCAGCTTGGCCAGCAGCAATCCGCCCGCGGTGCCCATGCCAAAGGCCACCACGCCCAGCGCGATGATTTCCAGGGTCTGGGGCCGCAGGAAGGTTTTCGCGGTGGCGGTGGCGCCCACGGTGATGCCCAGGAAGATGGTGACGATGTTCATCAGTTCATTCTGCACCGTCTTGTTCAGGCGTTCCACCACGCCGCACTCACGCATCAGGTTGCCCAGCATCAGGCAGCCCACCAAAGGCGTTGCGGAAGGCAGCAGCAGGGAGACCAGGATGGTGACCACGATGGGGAACAGCACCTTTTCCGTATGGGAAACGGGCCGCAGCTGCTCCATCACGATCTGGCGCTCTTTCTTGGTGGTCAGGGCTTTCATGATGGGGGGCTGAATCACGGGCACCAGCGCCATGTAGCTGTAGGCCGCCACGGCGATGGGGCCCAGCAGATGAGGCGCCAGCTTGCCCGTCAGCCAGATGGCGGTGGGGCCGTCGGCGCCGCCGATGATGCCGATGGCGCCCGCCTCAGCGGTGCTGAAGCCGAAGAGGAAGTAAGCGCCGATAAACGTCATAAAGATGCCCAGCTGCGCCGCCGCGCCCAGCAGCAGCGTTTTGGGGTTGGCAATGAGGGGGCCGAAATCCGTGCCCGCGCCTACGCCGATGAAAATCAGGCAGGGATAAATGCCCAGCTTCACGCCAAGATACAGGTAATCCAGCAGTCCGGGAGAAACCGTGCTGCCCGCGGTCGCCAGCAGTGTGCCCAGGGAGGAATACACCTGGCCGTCGCTGATGAAGGCGGCGGAATCCTTGATGATGATGGGCACCGATTCCGCCAGCACGGTGACCGCGCCCTGCTCGTTCTGCAGGATCAGCTGGCCCAGTTCATTCAACTGCGCACCCAGGGAATAGGATGACGTGATCTGCCCGACCACGGCGCCGTTGATCAGCACAGCCCCGGCGTTGTTGACCGTCAGGGCCCCCTGAGCGATCAGATCCTTCAAATCGGCCAGCTTGCTGGAATCCGTCAGAATGGCTCCGCCGAACAGGCTCCAATTGGCGTGACCGCCCGCAAACAATTCCTCGTGGTATACCTGGCTGCCCAGCAAATTGGTCAGCAGCATGCCGAAGGCGATGGGCAGCAGCAGCAGGGGCTCGAATTTCTTCACAATCGCCAGATAAATCAACAGGCAGGCAATGGCCACCATGATCAGGGCCAGGGGATTGGCGAAAAACTGAGCGATCCCCGATTCCCTGGCCAGGCTGGCAAGGGTGCCGCCTATTTCAACGTGTGATGTTTCCACGGAAACTACTCCTTTCTTTGGGATGGTCGGCGTCTTTCCCTTCGGGAGCCGCCGACACGGCCAACCGCGCTCCGCGCCGGTTGCCTCATCCTGTTTCGGGGGATGGTCGGCGTCTTTCCCTCCGGGAGCCGCCGACACGGCCAACCGCGCTCCGCGCCGGTCGCCTCATCCTGTTTCGGGGGATGGCCGGCGTCTGTCCCTTCGGGAGCCGCCGACACGGCCAACCGCGCTCCGCGCCGGTTGCCTCATCCTGTTTCGGGGGATGGTCGGCGTCTTTCCCTTCGG
>JAFXVJ010000001.1 GCA_017524615.1 Clostridia bacterium
CCGGGATCCCCCCGTCATGATCAGCACGGTGATATTTTCATCAAAGCCGGCGTTCAGGATTTCCTGAAAGTCTGCCGACGCGGCCGCCGATCCGCTTTCCAGGTTGCTGCCGCACATGTAGATCATCAGTGTCAGGGTACGTTTCTGCTCCGCTCCTTCCGCCGGGCAAAAAGCAAAGGCGGTTATCATCAACAGAATAAAAGCGAGCAGTTTTGCTCTCATGCAAAGGCCTCCGTTTCATTGATCCACATCGGTTCCGGCTTTTGATACTTCATTCTACCATACGAAAAAAGCTTTGTCATCTGATTTCAATAAAAAAGAACTTCACAATTCTGGTTTTCAGGCTGGCAGCAGTCGTTATATGAACGCCGGAGTGACAAATAGTAACAAATTTCTGAACAATTCTTTCGCGCACTTGACATATAACGCGCGTTTTTTTATAATATTTGTAAACTGATTGGGAAATGCTCAATCGAAAAAAGGAGGTTGTAATCCATGAAAAAACTCTTGGCTCTGTTGCTCGCGTGTGCGATGCTGCTGTCTCTTGGCGCTGCGCTGGCAGAGGATTATTCCACGGAAGAAGTAACTGAAAAAACCGTCACGGAGGCTCCGGCATTTACCTTTGGAGAGCCTCAGGAGCGCGGCGTCTCGGGCATCACTGACATCGTGACCAATAATAACGGCATTCTGACCATCTCCACCAAGGATGGGCTGTACATTCGCGTGTCCGAGCCGCCGGAAGGCGTGTTCTTGTTCACCCAGGATTATTTCGCTTCCCTCGGTTCCTATGCTTCTTTCCCTGGCCTGGATCCCGACGATTTCATTGAGTATCTGAAGAGCAACGATATTCACGTGTACAGCCTGGATCGGTTTACCAAAACGGAAAGCCGGTTCATGACCTTTGAACCCGATTCCCTGTCCAAGAAGATCCGCAATTTCGACAGCTTGTCTGATACTGATGCTGGAACTGTAGCCCAGGTGCTGGCCCCTGCGTTTGGCTGCTCCAACGGTCAGGTTGCCACCATCAACGGCGTGAAGTGGATGCTGCTTGACAATATGGCGCTGGTCACCATCGTCAATGGCGTATACTTCGTGGCCGTTCCCAACCTGCAGGAAATCACCGAAGACGATTTGACCGACCTGGCCACGCTGGTTTCCCTGTTTGAGCTTCGGTAAGCATCCAATGTTGAAGGTTTTCCTGCCATGACGAATTCATGGCAGGGATTCCTTTTTTACGGAAGAAAACGGAAGAAATACGAAAGAAGGACAGATCAAAGTGAACAAAAGAATGCTTTTGCGCATGACAGCTTTCCTGCTGGCATTGTCGCTGCTGCCTGTTGGGGTGGCGTTCGCGGCCGGACAGAAGGCTGAAAAAAAGGTGACCGTGATGCTGTATCTGTGCGGCGCCGATCTGGAATCAAAGGGCGGCGAGGGCAGCGAAACGATTTCGGATATTCTGAAATCCGAATTCAATCGGGACGCCGTCAATGTGGTGGCGCTTTTGGGCGGCTCCGCGCGCTGGCAGACAGGATACAGTCCGAAAGCTTTGACCTTGCTGACCTTTGAGGGCAGCCGCCGGCCCACGAAGGTGGCCGAATGGTCCCCCGCCTCCATGGGCGACCCCGCCACGCTGACCAATTTCCTTGCCTACTGCAAGGAGAACTATCCTGCGGAACGCTATGACATGATCCTCTGGGATCACGGCGGCGGCCCCAACCTGGGCATCTGTCAGGATGAAACGTTCAGGAAGGATTCTCTGTCCATGCACGAAGTGGCGCAGGCGTTAAAAGACAGCCCCTTTGCCAATAAAGGGCTGGATATCATACTGTTTGACGCATGCCTCATGGGATCGGCGGAAGTTGCTGTGATGGTGGCTCCTTATGCGAAATATATGGTGGCAACGGAAGACAGCATGTATGGCAGCGGCAATCCCATCAACTGGCTGAAAGGGATGGAGTCTGAAACCTCTTTCGATACGGCCAAGCGTTGGGTGGATGGCTGCTACGAATTCAATAATGAGGTCGTCAAGCGCCAGAAGAGCACGCAGGTGGTTTCCTCCGCTGTGGTGGATCTTTCGAAAATCGACGGGCTGCTCACCGCTGTGGATGAATTCTACACTGAAGCGCGCGGCGGGCTGAACGAAGGCAGCTTCACCGCCATTGCCAACCAGCGCGGCAAAGCAACGGCGTTTGGCGTGACGGAAAGCGGCGGACAGAGCATGTATGACCTGGTGGATCTGGGCGATCTGATCCAAAAGAACAGCAGTCTGTCCCCCGCCAGCGCCAATCGCGTGATGGACGCCATCCGGGCCTGCGTTCCCTATTGCCGCAGTGTGACCCCGGACGCCTATGGACTGACGGTGTATCATCCCTACATAAACAAGAATTACGCACCGGAATGGGTGCCTGTACACAGTCAGCTGGGCTTTTCCAAGAACTACGAGGATTATATCCTGGCATTCTCCGCCATCCTGACGGGTGTGCCGCTGGCCACCTGGAACAAGCTGGTGGCCGAAAAGGCCTCCGCAGTGAAGGATAACCGCGTCCTGTTTACCCTGAAGCTGACAGACGATCAGGCGGCCCATTACGGCGATGCCCGTATGAACGTGCTGCTGCTCAACGACGATGGCACCTACACGTTCACCTTCCGCACTAATGACGTTCTGTATGAGGACGGCACCGTGACGGCCGATTTCAACGGCATTGCGCTGTATGCCGTAGACGCTGAAGGAAACGCTGTCAGCGCCCCCCTGCCCTATACCCCAGTGAACGCTGACACCATTCAGATCCCCGCTGTGGTGTATAAGAATGCCACAGAAGATATGGACGGGTTCGAAATCGCCGCCATCGTGACCTGCGGCTACGACCCGGCCACCAAGCAGCTGTCTCCCGGCGCGGTAGCGTTGTGGGATGAAGGGCTGGGCGCCTATACCGCGGCCTTCCAGATGGCGTTTGACGATTATGACGGTGTGGCGGTCACGCTGGATACCCGCCGGGAAACCCGCACCGAAGCGGGCGCTCTGAAGGCGTTTGCCGATTGGGAAGTGGTCTCCCAAAGCGAATGGCGCGCCGACATCGACGGCAGCTGGTCCTTCCGGATGCTGAATGATACCATCGATCCAGAAAAGCTGTACGCCTCCTTCGAAGTGACCGACTCTCAAAACAACCGTTACAGCAGCGAGCCAAGCCAGGTGCGCACCCAGATCGGCGCCGCGGGCGAAGTGCGCGTTGCCTATGATGATGCCAACCTGGTGCTGATCAATCACCTGACGCTGACCCCCAGTGGAGATCAATTGCTGCTGTCCATGGATCTGAAGAGCCTTGCGCAGCAAGAGGCCATCATCGTCATGGAAGACTTAACGGTGAACGGCATCGAAACCGGCATTACGGAAGAAGTGTACGGAAATGGAGAGAATGACGGCCTGATTCAGAACGAGGAACAGATTCTGATGACCGCGATACCCAAGAGCGTCCTGGAGGGACAGGAAGCCGTCACCGGCGTATCCTTCGTCCTGAAACTGCTCGATGCCGAAACGGACGATGAGCTGGGCGCGGTGCCCGTTGAAGTGACCCTGAATCTGGCGCTTTGATCCCATCGCGGGTTGATAAACGATTGGTATGGTCCGCCTCCGTTTCAGGCGGATCAACCGATCTCAAAGAGCCATTGCCCCATCAACGCTTACGGGAACAGCTCGGTTAGATGAAAAACCGTTCCGAACACGGAATGGAACGGTTTCCGCCCATGTATCGTTCGCATATCGGTTGATGGAACAATGAAATCCGAATAATTACTGAACAAGCCTCCGTTTCTCGAAAGCGGGGGCTTTTTCCTGTTTTTCGTTCCAACCTCTGTCCGCTCGTTTCGTGCCACAAGTCCGCAAGACGCAAAAACAAATTGACGTTTTTCTGTCAATGGACTATAATGAATGAGACAAATGAATAGCCGGTGTATCTGCGCAGCGATGCGCGTCGCGCTTCGGAAGGAGCGCGTCATAGGAACACGGATGAAAGTTCCGGGCTATCCCAGTAACCGTGAAGCGGACGAACGCGCGGGCCGCAAGGCCATAGAAGCCACTGCGAAAAGCGGGAAGGTGCGCAAGTAGGATGAAGCCAAGCCGGGAGACTTGTTTACACCGTGAATCAATCGATCCCCTGGGGGTGGGATATGCTATTGGGCTTACGACGATGTCGCAGGCCTGGTTAGCGTTCCTCAGGGAGGGACGCTGATTCTTTTCAGAACGGCTCCCTCCCGCTGATTCATTTGATCAAAAATGAGGAGGGACAAGAAATGTCCAAAAAACTCGTTTCCCTGTTCCTGGCAGTGCTGATGCTCAGCGTTTGCCTGCCCGCCCTGGCGGATTCCGCCGACATCACCGTGACGGATATGCATGGCCGGGAGATCACCCTGGCCGAGCCCGCTACCCGCGTCGTGGCCCTGCAGCCCTCGGACTGCGAGATCCTGTGCGCGCTAGGCTGCGAAGACGCCCTGGTCGGCGTCGGCCAATACTGCGACTACCCCGCTTCCATCATGAGCCTGCCGGTGGTGCAGTCCGGTGCGGATACCGACATTGAGGAGATTCTGGCGCTGGAGCCTCAGCTGGTGCTGATGAACGACATGGCCCAGAGCGTTGAGCAGGTGCAGCAGCTGGAAGAAAACGGCGTCCATGTCGTGGTCAGCAAAGCGGCGGACATTGAGGGCGTATACTATGCCATCCGCATGATCGGCCATCTGATGGGAAAGGACGATAACGCCGAAGCCGTGGTTGCCGACATGCAGGCCACATTTGAGGAAATCAAAGAAAAAGCCGCCAGCGAAGGGAAAACGGTATACTTTGAAGTGTCGCCCCTGCAGTTGGGATGTGTGTGGACGGCCGGCAAGGGCACCTTCATGGATGAACTGGCCGGCATCTGCGGCCTGACCAACGCCTTTGCCGATCTGGACGGCTGGCAGGCTGTCAGCGCAGAAGATGTGCTCGCGCGGGATCCTAATTACATCGTGACCATCACCATGTATTACGGCGAAGGCCCCACACCCGTGGAAGAGATCCTGAGCCGCGGCGCATGGAGCGAAATGAAGGCTGTGAAAAACGAACAGGTGTTCAACGCCGAATCCAATGCCATTTCCCGGCCCGGTCCCCGGCTGAAGGACGCCGCCATCGAGCTGTTCAACTTCATCAACGGCATCGAAGCCGAAGAAGTCCCCGCCGCGTAAGCGGGCATTTCCCGGGGAGCCGGACACGCATCGGCTCCCCGGTTTTCAGGAGAAAACATGACAAAGCATGCCCGATATTTGAAAAGGGATCGGTTTTCGCCGGTGACGTACGCGCTGCTGGCCGCGGCGCTGTTTTTGACGTTTGTTGTGTGCCTGTTTATCGGGCGCGCGGATATTTCCTTCCGGGAAACGGTGTCCATCCTGTGGAACAGCCTGTGGGGGCTGGCCGTCGAATCCGCCAATCACAGGAACATCATTCTGGGCGTACGCATGCCCGGCGTATTATGCGTGATGCTGGTGGGCGCTTCCCTGTCCCTGTGCGGCGCAGCCATGCAGGGCTTGCTTCGCAACCCGCTGGCGGACGGCTCCACCATGGGCGTTTCCTCAGGCGCTGCGCTGGGTGCGGTGATTGCCATGGCAACGGGGTTCACGCTGCCCGGATTCGCCTTCGGCGGCGTGACGGTGATGGCCATGGCCTTTGCATTCGGCTCGCTGCTGCTGATCCTTTTGATCGCCTATTCCCTGGACCGCTCGTTGAGCACAAACAGCATCATTCTCATCGGCGTCATCTTCACCATGTTCATTTCCGCCGTGATTTCCATTATCATCACCTTTGCCAGCCGCCACACCCAGTCCCTCAGTTTCTGGACCCTAGGCTCCTTCTCCGGGGCGAATTACCAGCACGCGCTGCTTTTGCTTGCGGCGCTGGTGATCTGCGGCGGGGTCATCCTCCGGTTCAGCGCGGAGCTGAACGCCTTTGCTATCGGGGAGGAAAACGCCCGCCACATCGGCGTGAACGTGAAGCGGGTGAAGCTGATCATCCTGATCGCGGTATCTGTGCTCATTGGCATTTGCATATCCGTGTCCGGCACCATCGGTTTTGTGGGCCTGGTGATGCCCCATATTGCCAGGATGCTGGTGGGGCCCAATCACAGGCGGCTGCTGCCCGCCTCGTTGTTTTCCGGGGCCATTTTCCTGCTGTGGGCCGATCTGCTTTCCCGCCGCCTGCTGCCGGTCAAGCTGCCCATCGGCGTGGTCACTTCCATCGTGGGCGGCATCGCGTTCATTATCATTTTCTGCCGAACAGGAAAGACCAGATGAGCAGCGCGGATGATATCCCGGAGCATGACGGAATGTTGAGATTTTTTATCCATTGACGCCTGTACCGATTTTTCAGAGGAAAAAGCAATGCTGCAAGGAAATCACATCACCGTTCGCTACGGCAGGTTTGCCGCGGTGAACGATCTGTCCTTCCGTCTGGAGGAAGGGCAGTGGCTGATGCTGGCCGGGCCAAATGGGGCAGGAAAATCCACGCTGATCGAGGCCATCGCCCAGGGCGTGCCCTATTCAGGTTCCTTTCTATGGCAAGGCCGACAGGATATCCGCACGCTGAAGCCGGCCCAGCTGGCCAGGCGGATCGGCATATTGTCGCAAAAAAACACCGTGGGCTACGCCTACACGGTGGAGGAAGTGGTGGGCCTGGGGCGATACGCCTACAAAGCAGGATTTCTTTCCGGAAATGACGGCGGCGGGCAGGAAAGCGTGGAGCGCGCGCTGCAAATGACCGGCCTGACCGATCTGCGCCGCGCCAGCATGCTCACCCTGTCCGGCGGCGAAACTCAGCGCGTATTCCTGGCCCAGGTGTTCGCCCAGGATCCGCAGGTGCTGATCCTGGACGAGCCGGTCAATCACCTGGATCTGAAGTATCAGCAGCACATTTTTTCTTTGATCCAGGCATGGCTGATGCAGCCGGGACGGGCAGTGCTCTCCGTGGTGCACGATCTCAGCCTGGCCCGGCGATACGGCACCCACGCGGTGCTGATGGATCACGGCAAATGCGTGTCGCAGGGCGATGCCGGCAGCGTACTGACGCCGGATCATCTGCGCTCGGTATATGGCATGGACGTACACGCATGGATGCGGGATATGCTGTCACAGTGGATGTGACGGCATATCCCGCACCCCGGGACCTCGCATTTGTCCCTTTGAATTTCTTATAATGATTGATTCTTCCCGGAATGTCAGGAATTTTCACGCCGTCTCAGCAGCAGCCAGACTGCCGCGGAAACCAGCCCGAGCGAAATGATCAGAACGTAGGGCGCGGCGTCCATGACAAGCCCGGTTTCGACCGTTATATTCCAGGTATTCGTAAATTCCACGGGAATACTATCCTGGCCCTCGGCAAGGGGTGGCACCTGGAATATGAAGGTTCTGTTGCTCAGTTCCTCTTTCTCGCCGCCGTTCACCGCCGCCTCGTTTTTATCATAATTCTGAGCATTCACGCTCTCGGTAATTTTCACATATGCGCCGACGGGGAAATTGCCCAGGTCGATCGCCGGAACTGATCCTGTACGTGTTACGCTGTTTTCCCATCCGCCTTGGTTTGGATTTGGATTATTGATCTTCTTTGTGCACGCTTGATCTGAGTATACATTGATGGTAAATGTGAATTCCTCGGTAATATTGGCCATGTTGCCGGAGACAAATTTCTGCAGGGTAAGGGGCGTGCGTCGGTTGTAAACTTTGAGTGTGTAGGTCCATACGTTATTGATTTCTTCGGGCCCCTGCATCGCAGCGTCCCCCGCGTTATTGGCCGCCAAGGCGAAAACGCCGGTGGGACTGACCGTGAAATATACATATTCTTGCGCCGAAGGGATTCTGTAGCCCTTTGGAACACTTATTTCACGCAGCTGATAGGTGCCGGGAGGCAGCTGGCTGTCGATTCCGTTCACGAGGCCGTTTGCGCCAGACGTCTTTCCGGAATAAGCATCCACTTTCACGTACGTCGAACCGTCGTCTGTTTTCCGGTACAGGTCAAACTTCACTCCCTTTAATGGGGTTTCTTGATTATTTCCCGTTTTATCATATTTGATCACCTGGAAAGCAACCGGACGGTTCTTGATGATCAGCGTGGCGGGAGTGGTGTTCACCAGTGTATAATAATTCGAATCGGCATTCGTGACAGTAACCGTGCCGTTTTCATCGATCGAGATCGTCATCGGAGACTGCAGGCCGTAATAACCAGAAGGCGACTCGGTTTCGGTCAGCGTGTAGGGTACATTCTCCCTCAGGTACACTTCCGCGACCAGACCATCCGAATCGGAGGTATATGTCTGGCTGAATCCGCCGCTGCCATCTGTCAGGGAAAACTCTGCGCCGGGCAGCCAATTCCCGCTCCAATCCTGCTTTTTGATCACCAGGCTCGGGCGCGTCGGCTCGTTGGTCACCTCAAACAATAGCACGTTATCGCCGATAGGCTCAGGATCAGCGTAGGTCACCTTGTACATATAAGGCTTCCTATCAGTCTCTCCCTTTTCTTCACCGTTCAGCTTGACCGTGTACCCATCCCGAATCGGAACGACATTGCTGTACGAAACATGACCGTTGCTGCCAAGCACAGCGTCGCAGGTCACCTCGAACACGCGGAAGTCATTCAGCGAAACGCCGTCAGGCAGTTCGGGATAGAACCAGTACAGGGTCTGGTTGTCGGGCGACGCAGTGTAGGGCATCTGCTGCACGGAATCATCCACCAGAACCAATTGTGTTCCGGAAATCCTGTACACCGCGAAATATGTCGGGTCGCGGTCGACCATATTTTCGGCGTCCTTCCAAATCTTATTGACGCGCAGGCCGTACCCCTTTTTGTTGCATACTTTTACGTCGGCATCCTCTCCAGTGATGATGGAGCCTGTGACGCCGTTCAAGACATTGTCCGTGGGTTTATCCACGCCATTCAGCTGATATTTCCAGAACGCATAACCATCCGGCGTTTCCCACGGACGCTCCACGACATTGAACTTCGTTCCTACCACAAGATCGGGAATCTCCACCGTGTAATAGGCGGGGATCTTTGAGATGCCGCCGTACATGGACGTATCGAAAGTGGCCTGGGCTTTTTCGCCGTAGATGATGTCGCCGGTGTCCGGATCGACGGTGTTATCCGTCAGCTGGCTGAAATTATCGGTTCCGTTCGGATAGTCATCGTTGGTTATTTTGACGAATGTCTGCTGGGTCTCATCCCATTTGCAGTAGTTTCCGTCCGGATCCTTGACGTGATACTGGTACATATCCGCCGGCGTATTCACGTCGGTATCGAATTCGGTGCCGAAGTACAGACGGAAATCATAGGTCGTGCTGCTGTTGGCTTCAGATTCCGACTGAAGGTTTCCTAACGCGTCATACAGGTTTTTCTGGATCGTGAGGGTCCTGGTTTCCCGGACCTTATTCACATAGGTGACCTTTGGCCGGTCGTCGGTGGATTCATAGTCAACGGCATAGTCTTTTCTGTTTTCCTGATAGCCGGATCCCTGCGCGCCCGTCAGCTCCTGATTGGACTCCTTGATTTTGACGCTCTCGTACACATTCGTATCCACGCCGCACTCGATCACCTTGTAATCCACGGCGTCTTCCGGGAAAATGATATCCGCCGTCTCGCCCGGCTTCAGGAAGAAAACATGGTTGTATGAGACGCCGCCGATGTCGGTGCTGTATTCATATTTGACCGGCCGTTTCGTCTCCGTATAGAAGACGTGGTCATCCGTCTGATCAACAATCGGATGTCCTTCATTATCCGTGATATGGACAGCGTTGGTCATATAATATTCCGTGCTGTCGTCTGCTTTGTGATACAGGATCTGATACGGGAATTCCGCAAAGGATGAATCCGTGTCGGAAATGCCGTCAAGCTCTTTGCTCAGCTGCGCCACGCCCTTCTGGGCCGTGGACAGGTTGAAGCGCATATGCAGGTTGGACGCGCCTGCGCCGCGCTCCATGTAGAAGATCCGCATGGTATGGGGGGTGT
Organism: Clostridia bacterium; assembly: GCA_017524615.1. Lineage (GTDB taxonomy): Bacteria > Bacillota > Clostridia > Christensenellales > Aristaeellaceae > RUG563. The sequence goes on from JAFXVJ010000001.1 coordinate 10,013, forward strand.
TATCTTTGAAGACAGTGCTTCCTTCATCAAAGTATCTTCCAAGGAATGTCGCCACATCGGCGTCGCTGGCGTTCGGATTGCGTGTTCTGTAATTGCGCTCGAACAGCTCTCTTAAGGTGTAATCTACGCCGTTCACCCGCACGTTGCCCGTCCTGAAATTGACCGAGCCGGGCAGGGCGCTGTGAATACCGCCAAGGTCAATGACCAGTTCGCCGTCCACATACAGCCAGAAATCGTCGTCCCCGGAGAATTCGAAGATGATATCATGACCCCAGTCGTCCAGGCCGTTGGGCGTCTGAACGAAGGTTGCTTCGATTTCAACGCCGAAATACTTGTTGGGGTTCTGGATCAGATACATCTGCTCATTATACCGCGGATGAGACTTGGGCAGCGCGCTGCCCGTTGCGGAATACAGATTTTTTCCATTGGTTACCGCGAAGAGGCCGGGGGTCAGATCGTTGTAGGGGAAGAACTGGCCGTGCTTCAGCGTGTTCTTTGCGGTATCATCATAGGTGCCAATCTCTTTATAAACTCTGAAATTGCTGCCGTCCAAATAAGCGTAGTTTTCCTGGCTGTCGAATTCATAATAACCGGTTGCATTGTAGGTACTCTGCAGGAACAGATGATTGACCGTGGTGGCGCCTGCGAAAAGCTCTCCCAGCGATTTATTGGTCCTCGTTGCCGTCGGATAGCCGTTTTGTAGGTCCGTTGACAGAAGTCCAGAATTCTGCGCATAGCCATAGAAATATGCTTCACCCATCACAGTGAGCTGATCCTGGGATGTGGTACAGTTTTGCGGCTTCACTTCTGTGCTGAAGTCTTTTATTTTCATGACGATGCCGGCCTTGGTGTGATCAATGGTACCGACAGGGTGGAGCACATCATCCACAGGGATGTTCTCCATGACCGCAAAGTAAAAGTCCATCGCTTCCGCGCGGGGGCAGGTTTCCAGGTGGTATTCCCGAGTGACTTCGTCATACACCACCTTGAGGCCGGCGAAGGCATAGGCCGGATCGTCCCAGGCCAGGATGGACGTATAGTACTCCCCGTCGCGCCGACCGTTCAGGATGATGCCGATGATATCCGGCGATGTGATCTGCATCCCGGTGATCTGCGGGGCCAGGAATACTTTGTCAGACAGATTGTAGAGTTCGTAGTAGTTGGTGCGCACACCGTCTTCCTCATACTGTACCAGCTGCCACAGCAATTCGTTGTTTCTGCCGCTTACCCATTCGATGGAATCGCCGCTCTCAAAGCAGGGAGTGAGGGTTCCGTCTCCGCCGATCGCGTAAAAATCGTAATGCTTCGTATCTTCATTCCAAAACCGCGTATAGACGATGACCTGAGAACCCGTTTGCAGGCTTTCGTCGGAGACGCTGATCTTGCTGGCGGAATAAGTCATGAAATAATTATCCAGCGTGGTATTCTTTTCGTTCACCAGATACAGCCATTCTTCTCCCGCATTGCCGCTGATCCCAAAGCCCGATTCGATATTCTTGTATGTCAGCGTTTTGCCATTGCATTTCAGACAAATCTGGTTATTATATCTAGCTCCTGATCCTCTTACCACCTGAATCTCACTCGCCTCGCTTCGGCCCACAAGCGTGACACCGTCGCCAGTGATTTTCAGGTATTGGTCGTTGCCGTCATGAATATAGTATTTCCCACCGGTTGCCTGTTCGAATGTCCACATGGTGATGATATCGTCAATATCATTGGGCACGTACAGCGTATTTTTCCGGTCCGCCGTGGTCATGACGGTGAGCTCCTTGGCGGCCAGACTGTTTCCGTTGATTGCTTCGGCCATCATGGCTTTGGCCTTCGCGGTGCCGTTCCATCTCAGCAATCCGTAGGTGCCGCTCAGGTCGGACGTCGGAAGCTGCGTGATGGCGTACACGGAAAACCCGCTGGCGCTGAACTGCACCGTATTGCCTTCCGAAACCGCCTGGACCTCCTCCGGCTCCTCCTCATCCCCGGAAAAATGCATGACGGCATACTCTTTATCCTCGTTCTCCGCATCCAGCAGCTCCACCGTCACGCTGACGTCCGCCTCTGGCTGGACTTCCCTACCTTCAGCGTCGACGATTGAGATATCGAACACGCGGCCGTAAGGGAACGCATCCGTGCCGAGAGCCTCGGCTGCTCGGCCGAGGTATTCCTGCGCGTTTTCGCCGGTAATCTCATGGACCTGGAGGGCCGCGCCGTCGGGCAGCAGCGCATCCCGGTGGAAGGTGACGGCGACCCGATAGGTCAGGCCGTCTTCCGCCGTGATGGTGGTGCTCATCGTATAGCCCGCAACCACATAGACCGAGAAGCTGTCGGTCGTAAAGCCGACCGTTTCCCCGCTGACGGCGGCGTCCATCTCCTGGATGCCGGGCGCCTTGGCGTTCACGTTCCCCACAAAGTGCAGAACGCCTACGTTTTCATATTCTTCCAGGTTTTCATTCATCAGCCGGATGGAAACATCCACTTTCCCGGCCGGCTCATACACCAATTTGGGGTCATCCTCCGCCACGATGCGGATGTCGAAGGCATGGGCCATTCCGATATCATCCGGGTCTGCGCCGATCTTGTCCGCAGCCGCGGCGAAATACGCTTCATAGAGGTCGTCGCCGGGCAGGATTTCTTCCGCCATCAGCTTTGTCCCCTCCATGGGAATGCCCGCCCGATTGTCATAATTCACCTGGATTTCATAGGTTGTACCGTCGGAGGCTGCGACGGTCTGCCGCAGCGTTGTCTGAACAGCGGCGAAGATGGAAAAAGAATCAGCCTCAAAGCAGATCATCCCGCTGTCTATATCTTCCGCCAACACTTCGGCCTTCGGCGGCGCGCTGCGCTTGGTCATCCTGACCTGATCCGGGATGTGTACAATGGTGACCCGCTCCGCCTCCATGTCCAATAGCTCCATGGAAATCTTCACAGGCATTTTAGGCTGCACTTTGTTTCCGTCCGCGTCCAGGAATGAAATATTGACCGCAGCGATCTGCCCAACGGGATAGCCGAAGGCGTTTTCGACCACCGCGCGAACCTGTTCGTCGGAAACCGCTTCGAATACAGGCTTGACGTCGGCCGGCAGCGCCTCCCCCGGGGCTTCAAGATGAACGGTCATCCGTTTGTCGGCATAGTCGGCTTCCAGCGGCGGATTTGCGTCGTCCTGGTAGGAAGCATATACTTCCAGCGAGGCGGTCACGACCGTCTCTTCGGTCACGGGCTCGTCTTCATCCGTGACCCATCCAACAAAGGAAAAACCGTCGCGCACGGGCGCTTCCGGCAGCGTGCCGAGGCAGGACCCCGGCTGGACCATCAGCACGGCGATTTCCTCATCGTCCGCCATAAAGCGGACGGCGGCATACTCCTCCGCCGCGATGGGATCCGAAACGACGGCATTCCATTCATCGTCGGACGCAAGCGCCGGCACCTGCTGGATAAGCATAATCAGTGCGGCCATCAAGGCCAGCACACGGCCGGAAAAACGCGTTGTTTTCATTAAAAATGTGCCTCCTCCTGTGATGCAGCCTTTCCGGGAAAGGCGCTCAGCGGCATAGCCGAAATCAGTGATCATAGACGGTCAGCGGTAAGCTTCAGCCGAACGGTTCAATCGCAGCCGAGACGGCTGGATTTATTGGCTCCTTCAGGCGGCGGAAAGACCTCCATCCGATTGCATCCCCGCCGGTGTCCCATGTTTTTCCCATTATCTTTCAGTACATTGGCATGTTTTGTCTGCTTCCCTGCTGTCATAACGGCGCGGCGATGTACTCCCGTTGCCTGACCCAGGGGGCGGAAACTGTTTGTTCACTGTTTCTGCGCTCCCGCGCTGAAAAGCATACAAACATCCAACGTAAATTATAACGCCGATGTCGAGGTTTTGTCAATTATGAAAGTATGATTCTTCCCTCAAGATTGCATTTTTCTTGTCTTTTCGATGGATGAATAAAACGCCTGAACCCGCAGATAGCGGCATAATTCTTTCGGCACACAAAAAAAGTCCGATCTCTCGGACTTTTCTGGTCTGGGTGGAGAGATTTGAACTCATAACGCCGCGTTTTTTCTATGATTCTGTGTTACTGCTTTTCTTTGAAATCAAAGGGTTTCCCGTTTTCTTGTGCCTGTACTTCCCTGAAACAGCCAAGGCGTAAAGGGTAAACTAAAGGGTAGTAAAGAGTAGAAGAAAAAGCCAATTTAGCCAGCTGATTCTGGTCTATATATCCCGGTTATTCCTTGTGACGCTGTAAAATATCTAATTTGAACAATAAGATATTGGTGTGTCTATGACCTACCTTCCCTTTAATACTATAATTATTAACTATTAAATACAGTACCTATATTTTAATGAGTACGATAATATATAATTGCTCGCGCGCGTGGAGGTGGTCGATTTTAATTCGGGTCAGACGGAGGACAGGTCGTTCATGGTGGCCATGATCTGGGGCATGGTGTCACGCTTCGTTACCCCCTTTTTAGGGTGTGCTCTCAATACAGCCCCCTGGATTTCAAAAAGACATGTTATAGTGTGGGAGGGTAGCTAAGGGCAGGGCAAAAAGAAAATTGTTCGTCCGTACTGAAAAGCGGGGGTAGGGTGTTCGGCGTATTGCTGGCCCTCCAGCCGTTGCCCTGGTCGCCTGGTCGGCGTTGCTGCGGCTTCGTTCGCTGTCCTGGTGTCCATGCTGGCGCTGATCCTCGCCGGGTGTCGGCACTCGATGCTGGAGGGCGTGGGCGCCACTGCTTCCATTTTTACAGGGTGAAGGGCCGGAGCTGTCGGGGTGCGTGGTGATCCTCGCCGTGGGTGTTCCTTCCGGCCTGTAAAGAAAAGCGCCTGGGGGCGGTGATCCTCCGGCGCTTGTGTAGTCTTTTGTTGTGTAGTGCTATATTGTGTAGGCTGGCGGTGTGTAGTGTGCTGTTGTGTATCAGGTTCCCGGCTTGCTCTGGCGGTTCCTGCGGGCTTCCCGTTCCATCCTCTTTCCCTCTTGCACTCCTGCCGCAAAGGCAAGGGCGAAGGTGATATAGCGGCCTGGCGTTTCGGGTTCGTTATCGTCTAACCATTGGAGGATAGCGGCGCGGTATGCGAGGGCGGTGTCGGTCATGGCTTCGTCAAGGCTTATATACTGGATGCGGGCGGCGGCTTCCTCCAGCGTCCGGGGCTTGGTGCTGGGCCTGTGCGTTGCGCTCTTGCCGTTGGTGTCGGGTGCTTGCTCTGCGGGCTTGTGTGCGGCGTTGGTGCTGGGGCTGCTGGCCTCGGTGCTGTCATGGTCGGCGGGGTCGGCGGTGTGCGCTGTGCGGTTCATGGCCTCGGCATACTCCAGCTTGATCTGGGTCAGATAGTCCAATGAGATATTGACGAGCGTTCTAATGGCGGCTTGCTCTGCTCTAATGCGGTCGTGGTCGATAGGTTCAGCGTCAAAGTAATCTGCTACATACTCCAGCGCAAGCGCGGCCTTGTGTGTGGCGGTGTCGATGTAGTCAAGGGCATCATGCAGAATAAAGGCTTCCCGTGTCATAGTCTATTGCTCCTTTCTTTCTTGACGGAAAGGGGGCGGGGCTGGTATACTGTCCCCGTCCTCTTGTGGGCTGGCCCTGGTGCGCTTCCGGCTTCCATTCGTAAGCGCTCCGGGGTTTAATTTACGGTAAAGCGGCGGGCGGTGGTGGTCTTGGTGTAGGCGGCAGCTACATCGGGCAGGGCCTTTTTCAGTGCGACGGTGTCGATGCGGGAAGTGGTGATAGGCTTCCAAAGTACCTTGAAGGCTCCGGCTAACAAGGTTTCTTCTTCGCCCATAGTGGCCTTGATAGCGTCCTCGATGCTGGTAATCTCCGCTTCCAATTCTTCCTTCATGCGGCGAAGTTCCATCAATTCTTTGACCTGGGCTTCCATGCTGGGATTGCTCATTGCTCTGACCTACCTTTCTTTTATTGGCTGGGAGGGGAAGGAAGCGTCAGGGGGCTTTGTTGGGGTTGGTGTCTATCTTTTCAACCGTGTACCCATCATCCCGTCTGCCCTTGCCGCCGCTCTTAGTTCCCCTTGCGGGGCTATACCCGGCTGGCTTCCGTTCCCTCCCTTCCATGGTTGTATTATATCACTATTATTAGTGCTATTCAATCTCGGAATAATCACTAAAGATTGTGATAATTCTTTGTGCATTATGTCACTTGTATTAGTGCGCTTTCTGCTGTATAATCATGGTAGCGGTGGAGAAGTACGCTCTTAATACTCCACCTATTAAGGGGGAAAGCGTTCCATGATAAGCTATGAAAAGATGCTGAATCTGTTTCAGGAAAAAGGTATTACATCCTACACGGTCAGGAAATCCGGCGATATTGGACAAGCTACCTGGAAGAAAATCCATGAAGGGGGGCATATTGACACAAGAACAATCAATGCGCTGTGTCGGCTTCTGGAAGTTCAGCCGGGGGATATTCTGGAATACATACCAGACGAACGATAAAGCCATCTGGCGGGCGCTGTGGTGCGTTTTCTATCCGGGTGCATAGACTTCTTCCATCCAACATGGAAGCGGCTCCGGTGGCCTCTATGGGGCGATTATGGAATAATAAACCGGGGCGGCGCATTTATCGTCCGTCCCGGCTTTCCTTATCTGCGCCTTGTCCTGGTGCGTTTCAATGGGCTGTCTGTTTACCCTTCCGTTCCCCCGTCCGAATCATTTGAACCGTTTTTTTCTTCGATAGATAATGAAGAAAACGCCCTTTTCTGTGCCATCATGCGGGCCTTTTCCTTTTGCGCTTCGCTTGCGGGTTTTCCAAAGCGAATCAAACGGACAGGCATTTCATAATGATGCCCTCCCCACCTGTCTATTTTCTCCCGTTTGTAATCATCTGGAAATGCCGCCACCAGTTTTTCCAATTTTCTGATCGTGGGCGGGTGAATCGTGTACACGGTTGCAATCGGGCTACTTGCATCAAAGTTGATTGTGGTTTCCATCTCTTCTCGTTTAAGTGACATGATAACACACTCCTTTTTGTGATTTTTGGCTGGTGGATATTTCCACCTTATACAGGGTGGATTTTCCCACCTTGCAAAGCAAAATTCTTTTCTGGAAGGTGGATATTTCCACCTTGAGCATTTTGAACGAATGATTGATTTATAAGGGTTTTCGCCTCTCTACATTTTCCTTGCAAGGTGGATTTTCCCACCACATTTTAATTATTACCATCAGCCCGGCATTACTTATCGTTACGCTTGGCATTTCGTTTAGTCCGCTTTGCTGCTGTGGCAGATTCAACATTCGATACCTCCTTCGTGTTTTTGCTCCACTGTTGCCAATCAGTGAGAAGCATATACCTTGACGGGTGAAACATATTTTGTCCTTGGAATGTGACCTTTATAAAACCGTGCGTCTGTAATGCCTCTAAATCATTCCCCCATATGTCGGTGTCGCGGTAGCCATAGAACTTTACCCATTCACTTTGAGCAAAATGGATATTACCGTTATTGGTTTCAAATGACCCATCATCATGCGGGATAAATGTGCATCGCTGCATGAATCGGATTAGAAGCATCTGTTGACGGTGATTAAGGTCAAGAAATGCCGGGCTGTCAATGAAACTGTCAAACAATCGGTGAAAGTGGTTTTCACCCTGTATTCTTTCCCAATCATCGCATAGTCGCTTTTTGTTCTTTGATTTCCCCACGTTTTACCCGCCTCCAGCATCACGCCCTTTCGGTGCTGGAGGATTGCTTTTCCAACCATGCCATTAATTTATCTTTCATGAAAAACTTTCTGCGTCCGATTGTGACAACGCCGCAATCGTTCCGATTCAGCAGATTGTAAACCATCGGCCTACTGAATCCGAATAACTCTTGCGCTTTCGTGGCAGAAATCAGAATGGGGGTTTCCTTGGTTTCCATCGTATCAACTCCTTTTGAAGTTTTTCTTGACAGACGCATGATAACGCCTTATAATGTAATCGTACCTTTGTTTCAAACTGGTACGTTTTGATTATAAATCAATTCGTATCATTTTGCAAGTCTGGTACAAATAAATACCATAGAAAAGGCGGCTTTGGTATGAAATTGAAGAAAAACGCTCTGCAAGAGAATCCTTCGTCCCTTGAAGCGATAGGCCAACGAATCAAAATACTCCGTGAAGAAAAACACATGACACAAGATGAATTAGCACGGATTCTTCATGTTAGCCGTGAATGGGTGAATAAGGCAGAACGTGGCGGCGGCGATATGAAAACGGGAATAATCGTTGAACTTGCAAAGGCATTAGGTACAGATTGCGATTATCTCCTTCAAGGGGTCAATACCCAATACTTGAGCTTGTCCTCCGCATTGGGTTTATCAAATGACACAATCAATGTGTTGGAACACATGAAAAAGACTATTGATATATTATCTATTCACAGTGGTTCAAATGTGGAAGAAGAAGCGGAAAGGGGAAGTATTCTAAAACAGTTTTCTGATGAATTGGATGCAATAAATACGCTTATTGCTTACGGCTCTCATCATGGCCTTTTGTTGCAGATATACAAGTATTTGATAAATCAGTTTTCAGATAGTGATATACCTGGTGAGAGATACAAACAGGTTGACGGTGATAAAGAAATTACTCTTGATTTCAGAACAGCAAAAAGATATGAACTGTTAGGCATTATCCAAAGCATAGAATCCTTAGATAGTGAGTTTTCAATGTTCATAGAAAGAAGGAAAAGCAATGCCGAAAAAAAGTAATAGTAGGGCGTCGCAGGGAAGCGGAACAATCCGACAAAGGAAAGACGGAACATGGGAAGCGCGTTATACCCTTGGGCGTGACCCTGGAACGGGAAAACAGATTCAGAAAAGCATATACGGAAAGACGGAAGCGGAAGTCCGTAAAAAGCTAACAAGTACCCTCCACCAGATTGACGATGGAATGTATATCGAACCGATCAAAATGACGGTGGGGCAATGGCTGGACGAATGGTTATTGACTTATAAAGCAGATTTGACGGAAGGAACACGGACAAAATACCGGGCAGATATTGAAACGAATATCAAGCCCTATCTTGGTAGCGTGAAGCTGCAAGCGCTTAATGCTCACCAGATTCAAAAGATGCTGAATGGCCTGAAAACCAATCATTCAAGAAAGTCCCTGGTCTGTGTGAAAAGCGTGCTTCACACTGCTTTACAGCAAGCCTTTATCAATGGTTTCATAGCGTACAATCCTTGTGACAAGGTTACTGTTCCAAAGGGTGAAAACGCAAAGAAAGAAATCAATCCATTAACGCAAAAGCAGATTGACGATTTTTTAGCGGCTTGTCGTGGTTCCGAATATGAAAACCTGTTCAGGGTGGCATTATTTACGGGGATGCGTGAAGGGGAAATCATGGGGCTACAATGGCGCAATATTGATTTTGAAAACGGTGTTATTACGATTGACCATCAGCTAAAGCGGACAAAAAGCGCCGAATACTATTTTGACGAAACGAAAACCCACGAAATACGTAAAATTAAGCCCGCCCCCGCTGTGATGAAGATTCTGTCGCAACAAAAGAAACTGCAAGCGGAACGGCGGCTTCGTGCTGGTGATCTCTGGAATGAAGGGGATTTTCCTGGCCTGGTATTCACAAATGAATTTGGCAAGCACTACGGAAAGAACACGATGCTTCATAACGTGCAAAAGCTGGCTGAAAGAATCGGGGTGCATGGCTTCCGCTTTCATGACCTCCGGCACACATTCGCGGTTTCGTCCATCCTGGCCGGGGATGATATTTACACCATCAGTAAGACGCTGGGCCATAGCAATATAAAAATCACGCTGGACACATACAGCCATTACACGGATGATTTGAGGAATAAAGCAAGCCTGAACATGGAAGCTTTTATGCAAGGGCTGGCGAACCTGTGAAGCGGTCAAAAATGGTAGAAAAAAGGCTGTAAAGGGTAAAATAAAGGGTAAACAGGCATTTAGAGCAAAAGAAAAAGCCCTGAAACGCTTATGTTTCAAGGCTTTCTCTTTAATCTGGGTGGAGAGATTTGAACTCTCGGCCTCTTGAACCCCATTCAAGCACGCTACCAAGCTGCGCTACACCCAGTTATTACTTGTCATCAGGAATTTTTCGTTTCCCGACAACAGAATGCATTATAACACCGCGTGTCTTGAATGTCAATAGGAAAACATGATATTTTCACGCAAAAACGCAAAATACTCATAATAAAACGAAAAACTCGAGATCAGACAATTCTTTCGCATGTAACAAAAACTGCAGCGCTTTCCCGTTGATAAATCTCTGCAATGGATGGGGGGCATGGCCCTGTTCCACCGCTTCAGCTCCTGCCATGGCACAGGATGAGGGTGCTACTTTTCTCACTGCGTGCATACCCTGAACCGGACAGGGGGTGCCAAATCATGATGAAAAAAATCAGCCCAAACGGGCCAGTGAAACCGGATGAAAAGACGGACCGCGGCTTATCCGCTCCCGGACAAAGCAGGATGCCCTTCAGCCAGCGCCTGAGCCGCAATCTGGCCCTGGCGGGCATGCTCGTTCTGACCGTCACGGCTATCCGCAACGCGGAATTGCCATCCGGGCAAACGGTGCTCGCCGCCATGCAGGGCATCATGGATCATACATGGGATGAACGGCTGGGAAAAATCAATTTCGTAAGCAATCTGTTTCCGGAAACCGTTTCGGTGTTTTTTGAATCGCCCGCCGACGCATCCCTCACCGCCCCTTGTTTCGGCGCCATCAGTCATCGCTGGTCCAGCCAAGAGCCATATATCGGCTATCATGGCACGGATGATCGGGTATATGCCGTTTCTCCCGGCCAAGTGATGAGCCTGGCGCATGGAAACGATGAAGAATGGGTCCTGCGGGTGCGTCAGGCCGATGGGCTGGAAACCATGTATTACGGCCTGAAAGAAACGGCCGTGCGGGAAGGCGATCCAGTCACGGAACATACCTGCCTGGGCCGTGCTCTGAGCCCGGACGCCATTTTCATAGAAGTGCGGCGGGCAGGGCGCGCCGTGGACCCAACCGAATGGCTCACGCCCCGGGCAGGTGAGCAGCCATGACCATGCTGCACGGACGCACCCATTGGCGCGTACATCCCGTGCTGCCCCTGCTATGGGGCCTTTGCGCGCTGATGGGCGGTCATACCAGCCTGATTGCCTCTCTGCTGGCGCTGCTTTTGCATGAATGCGGCCATTTCCTTATGGCGCGCTGGCTTTGCATCCCCATCGCGGAAACGGAAATCACCCCCTGGGGTGGGGTGATCCGCCTGGACGGTGCGGAGGCTGTCCCGGCCGGCCAGCGCTTCCTGCTGGCTCTGGGTGGGCCGCTGTTCAGCTTGCTGGGGTGCTTCCTGGCTGCCGAGCTGCATCGTTTGGGCGCAGATTTCTGGTTTTCCCGCTGCTTTGCCAGAATGAACCTGACAATGCTTCTCCTCAATCTGCTGCCAGCCCTGCCGCTGGACGGCGGGCGGATGCTCCATGCGATACTGAGTCGCTGGGTGTCCCCCATTCGGCTGACCCGGTATTTGACAGTGGCGGGATATGCGGTGGGCGGCCTCCTGTGCGGCTTGACCGTCCTGTTCGCATTTCGCGGCGAAATGGTCCTTGCGCCCTGCTTTGCGGGGCTGTACCTGATCTATGCCGCCGGCCGTGAAAGCCGTCACAGCGTCATTCGCTACATGACCGGCCTGATTGCGCGGCGCCAGCAATTGGACCGGGGCGCCGTTCTTCCCGTGGAAATCCTGGCCGCCGGGGCCAATACCACGTCTTATCAGATCCTGTCTCGGCTTCGGCCCGGATATGTCCACGTGGTGCATGTGCTGTCGCCGGACGGCCTGCGCAGAATCGACACGCTGGATGAAAAGGATCTGTGTGATCTGATCGCCGGCGGGCATGGTGCGCCCGTCACCCTGGGGCAAAGAAAAAAGGCCGGGCCCGCAAGCCCCGCCCCGGATCCTTCTCACCCTATTGAGGGCGATGCAGGATCATAAAGCTGCCCAGTCCGGCCACGGGGACATTTTCGTGGGTCAGTGCCACCAGCCCCGGCTGGATGATTTCCAGCTTCCTGGATTGATTGGTTTTGTATTCCGTCCGCCGCAGAGGATCGAGGATATACAGCTTTTCATCGTCAATGGCAGCCAGGCACACGTAGTGCCCGGTATTGGTAAACGCGCCGCCCTTGGACGCGGCGGCAATCACGGAATCCCCGGCGCGCAGCGCCTCCACCGCTTTTTGATAATCACTGGTCATCGTTACTTCCAAGCCGTAAATCTGCGCGATGTAGTGAATGAAGCCGGTACCGGTGCCCACCTGCTCAGTACGGCTGACGGTGCCGAAGGTGTTGTTGCCGGTGGCAAAATCAGCGAAAGCCAGGGGCAGGAAGCGGATGAAATCCCGCTGGGACGTGAGCACATACCGGGCATGACCGTGATTGCACCGGACCGCATTCACCGAGCAGGGGCACAGCGAATATTCCTGCTTGGCATATGACGCGATTTTTATAAATTCATCGTCTGTGATCAGATTGGCCACAGCCATGGCCGCCGTAAAGGGGCCGCATGCGGCGTCCCTGCAGGGGCGGCGGGTGGATGTATGGGCGCGCTCATAGCACAGCCCGCCCCACAGGGGATCGTTCTGGGCATAGTAGCGCATCCAACCTCTTCCCGGCACATTCACCAGGCCGGACCAGCTTTCCGGCTCCGTGAAGAACGCTTCCGTGTCCGTCAGGTCATCCGCAAAGCAAATATGCGCGTTTCCCATCAGCAAAATGAGCACGCAAAGCATCCCCGTCATTTTTCTGATGAAAACGCGCATATCCTGTCCTTTCAGCCTGTCCGGCCAGGAGAAATCAGTCTTCTTCCTCTTCCTCCGGCAATTCGGCGTTGTGATACACTTCGGTCACGTCATCGTTGTCATCCAGCATATCCAGCAGCTTCTGCACCTTGGCCAGCGTATCCGGATCGTCAATCGCCACCGTATTCTGCGGAATCATCTGCTTATCGGCGGAGATGAACGCATAGCCGGCTTTTTCCAAGGCTTCGCGGACGGCGGAAAAATCGTTGGGTGCGGTATACACCTCAAACACGTCCTCTTCCACCTTCATATCTTCCGCGCCGGCATCCAGGGCGGTCATCATCATTTCGTCCTCGTCCATCCCGGGCTCGCGCTCAATGACGATCTCGCCCTTGTTGTCAAACATGTAACTGACGGAGCCGGGCGTGCCCAGGGAGCCGCCGTGCTTGTCGAATATATGGCGCACGTCGCTGGAAGTGCGGTTGCGGTTATCGGTGACGCACCGGGCGATGATGGCCACGCCGCCGGGGGCATAGCCTTCATAGGTGATTTCTTCGTAGGTCGCGCCCGTGCCCTCGCCCGCGGCCTTCTTGATGCTGCGCTGGATGTTGTCATTGGGCATGTTGTTGGCCTTGGCCTTGGCGATGATATCCTTCAATTTGCTGTTGGATTCGGGATTGGCTCCCCCTTCGCGCACGGCGATGGCGATTTCACGGCCGATCTTGGTAAAAATCTTACCGCGGGCCGCGTCGGTCTTGCCTTTTTTGGCTTGAATATTGTGCCATTTTGAATGTCCGGACATGAAAAACCCTCCCATCAGGATTGTATAACAGAATTAACAATTTATTATAGCATATATTTCTCCATCCGTCAAATCTCGACCGAGCTTTGCGGATCCATCGGGAATTATGCGGATGAATCAGGAATGGAAGGATTTTGATTTCCGCACGGCCGCATCCACAGCCTCCATCACAGCGGAGCGGAACCCGGCCTTTTCCAGTGCGGCCACGCCTTCGATGGTGGTGCCGGCGGGAGAGGTGACCATATCCTTCAGCTGCCCGGGATGCAGCCCCGTTTTGAGCGCCAGCCTGCCGCTGCCGGCCAGGACCTGGGCGGCGAATCGCTGGGCGGTGGCACGCGGCAATCCGGCCCGCACCCCGGCGTCGGAAAGCGCCTCCATGAATAAAAATGCGAAAGCGGGCGATGAGCCGCTCAGGCCGGTCACCGCGTCCATCAGCCCCTCCGGCACCTCCTCCGCCACGCCCATGCAAGACAGCATCCGCATGGTCAGCGTCCATTCATCCTCCGTCACCTGTTCGCTCCGGCAGGCCGCCAGCACGCCCTCCCCCACCATGGCCGGCGTATTGGGCATGACGCGCACGATATGCGCGTCTTCCTTTTTCAGCAGCTTTTTCAGCATGCCGATCTCCCAGCCCGCCACGATGGACAGAATCAGCGTATCCGCGCTCAGCGCCGGCGCGATATCCGCGCCCACCGCCTGAATGAATTGCGGCTTCACCGCCAGCAGCACCACCGGCGCCGCGGCCGCCAGCGCGTTATCCGCGGTGACATCCACACCGCATTCCGCGTGCAGTTTCTGACATGCCGTGGGACTTTTGTCCGCTGCGCACACCTCGTCCTTTGTGAAAATACCCGCCGTAAGCAGCTGGCGCAGCATGGCGCCGCCCATATTGCCACAACCAATGATGCCGATTTTCTTCATCATGCAGCGCTCCTTTTCAGATCGTTATGGAATAAAAAGCAGGGCGAAACGCGCCAGGCGGAAGTATCGTGGGATGCTCCCCGACGGCGCTCCGCCGTGCGCTTGGAAAACCGAACGGGGCGCGCGGTATGCAGCATCCACCGGCGCGGATCGGTTCATTGCCCGAATGAACACATACGATTCGTTTTATTATACCCCACTGAGCCCAGCCCGTGCAAGGCAGCAGATGTTTTTTCATTGCACGAACGGAAAAAAAGCGGTATAATACATACAGATCATCATCACAGGAGGCGTTACCATGAGCAGATTCTCCATCGGCGTGATCCTGGACTCCTTTCGCAAACCCTTCCCGGAAGCGCTGGATCTGGCACAAAAACTGGGCGTACAGGGCATTCAGGTGTATGCTGCCCGGGGCGAAATGACGCCCGAGTGTATGAATGCCCGTCAGCGGCGTGATTTTTTGAATCAGGTTCGGGATCACGGCCTCACCATTTCCGCGCTGTGCGGCGATCTGGGCCGGGGGTTCGGCAACGCGGAACAAAACCCGGAATTGATCCGCCGCTCCAAATTGATCGTGGACCTGGCCAAGGATCTGGAAACCGATATCGTCACCACACACATCGGCGTGGTGCCTGCCTCCGCTCAGCATCCACGCTACGCCGTCATGCAGGATGCCTGCGGTGAACTGGCCGCCTATGCCGATCAGATGCAGGCTCATTTTGCCGTCGAAACCGGCCCGGAGCCCTCGGCCACCCTGCGGGCGTTTTTGGACGGACTGCATTCCACCGGTGTATCCGTGAACCTGGATCCGGCGAATCTGGTGATGGTCACCGGCGACGATCCGGTACAGGCCGTGCGCAATCTGGCTCCCTATATCGTGCATACCCATGCAAAAGACGGCGTTCGCCTGCGGATCGAAGATCCCGAAGTCATTTACGGCGTCTCGAATCACGGCAACCCCCATCTGGAACTGGGCCCGGCCTACCGGGAAGTGCCTTTGGGCCAGGGCAGCGTACCCTTTGACGCATACCTGGATGCCCTGGAGGAAATCGGCTTCCATGGCTTCCTGACCATTGAGCGGGAGGTGGGCGACGAACCCGCCGCCGATATTGCTCTGGCGGTTGATTTCCTGCGGCAGCGGGTGTGACGGTTTTCTTTTCGGATGCCTTCCTCCGCCTCCTGTCAGATCGGCTGGCGGATCGCGGAAAAACAGGCGCTTCAAGCGCAATACTGTATCCATATAATAATGGGGCTGACGCTTTGTTGCGGCAGCCCCGTTTTGTATGAATCAGCTCTTCAGCTGGCGCTGGGCTCCTCCGGCACGGATACCGTCGTCCGGCGGGTGCGCCGCGGCGCGGCGGCTGGCTTTTCCCCCATTTCCAGGGTGGGTTTTTCTCCCTTTTCGATCACAGCCTTGGTGACGATGCACCTGCGTACATTCTTCTTCCCAGGCAGATCGAACATCGTATCCAGCAGCGCTCCTTCAATGATCGAGCGCAGGCCGCGTGCCCCGCTCTTCCGGGAAATGGCCTGCTGTGCGATCGCCTGCAGCGCATCGTCCTCAAATACCAGCTCCACGCCATCCAGCTCCATCAGTTTCTGATACTGCTTCACCAGCGCGTTGCGGGGCTCTTTCAGGATGCGCACCAACGCTTCTTCATCCAGCGCGTCCAATGTCACATTCACCGGCAATCGGCCCACGAACTCGGGGATCAGGCCAAATTTCAGCAGATCTTCCGGCCGCATTTCGCGCAGCACTTCGCCCACATTCTGGTCCTTTTTCCCTTTGGGATCGGCGCCGAAGCCCAGCGCCTTCTTGCCCACCCGCTGCTCAATGATGCGCGACAAGCCGTCAAAGGCGCCGCCGCAGATGAACAGGATGTTGGTGGTGTCGATCTGCAGGCATTCCTGATGGGGATGCTTGCGGCCGCCCTGGGGCGGCACATTGGCCAGGGTGCCTTCCAGGATCTTGAGCAGCGCCTGCTGAACGCCTTCGCCGCTCACATCGCGGGTGATGGACACATTCTCGCTCTTCCTGGCGATCTTGTCGATTTCATCGATGTACACAATGCCCCTCTGCGCGGCGGGGATGTCGTTGCCGGCCGCCTGGATCAGCCGCAGCAGGATGTTTTCCACATCCTCGCCCACATAGCCGGCCTCTGTCAGGGTCGTGGCATCGACGATGGCAAAGGGCACGTTCAGTATGCGCGCAAGGGACTGGGCCAGGTATGTTTTTCCGCAGCCCGTGGGGCCAATCATCAGAATATTGGATTTCTGCAGCTCCACGCCGTCCTTTTTGACCGGCGCGCCAATACGCTTATAGTGATTGTACACGGCCACGCACAGCGTGCGCTTGGCCGCTTCCTGGCCGATCACATATTCATCCAGCACTTCCTTCATTTCGGAAGGCGTGGGGATCTGCCCCAGATCAGGCGCGGAAGACATGAGATCCATATCATCCGCGATGATTTCCTGGCACAGGGCGATGCATTCATTGCAGATATACGCCCCCGGCCCGGCAATGATCCTGCGCACCTGATCCTGGTTTTTTCCGCAGAATGAGCAGCGATGTTTGGGAGGAGTCATCGTTTCCTTCGCCATGTTTACCTCGTTTTCCCGGCTGCTTATTTCTGCCGGGGCTGATAGATTTCGTCGATGATGCCATAGTCCAGGGCTTCCTGGGCGGTCATGAAATAGTCCCGCTCCACGTCGTGAGCGATCCTGTCCAACGGCTGGCCGGTCATTTGCGCCATCAGATGATTCATTTTATTCTTGGTGCGCAGCAGCCATTCAGCGTGAATGGTCACGTCCGTGGCCTGGCCGGATGCGCCACCCGAGGGCTGATGGATCATCACTTCACTGTTGGGAAGGGCCAGACGCTTGCCCTTATCCCCCGCCATCAGGAGAAACGCGCCCATGGACGCGGCCATTCCAACGCACACGGTGCGCACCGGGCATTTGATGTAATTCATCGTATCGAAAATCGCCATGCCCGCCGTCACGGAACCGCCAGGGCTGTTGATATACAGGTTGATATCCGCGTCCGGATTATCCGTTTCCAGGAACAGCAGCTGCGCCACGACGGCGTTTGCCACCTGATCGTCAATGGCACTGCCCAGAAACACCACCCGGTCCTTGAGCAGGCGGGAATAAATATCGTAGGATCTTTCACCGTGTACGGTCTGCTCTACCACATAGGGAATCAATGACACTCGTCAAACCTCCTTCCATCAACCTCTATCTTATGATGGAGGCCCAGGGATTATTCTTCGTCCCCTTCATCCTGAATGCCGGCGGCATCGGCAGCCTGCTCCACGGCCTTCAGGGCGTCAGAAGCGTCAATGCGCTCGCTTTCGTCCTTTTCTTCCACCTTGGCGCTGCTTACCACCAGATCCACCACCTTGCGGATGGCGGCGTTTTCTTTCAGATACTCCATCTGCCGGTCGTTCAGGGAAGCCTTGAACTCTTCAACTTCGCGGCCGGCCCGCTTGGCTTCGTCCTCGATCGCTTTTTCAACGTCTTCTTCCGTGGGCTCGATGCCTTCCGCCTTCACCATGGCTTCCAGCACCAGCTGCATCTTCACCCGGTTCTTGGCCTCGGGCTTATACATTTCGCGCACCTGCTCTTCGGTCTGGCCGGTGTACTTGATATAGTCTTCGAACTTCAGCCCCTGATAGGCCATCCTCAGCTTCATTTCCCGCACCATCGTTTCGCATTCGTCTTCGATCATGGCGTCGGGGATGTCGCAGTCGGAGGCATCCACAGCCGCTTGGATCAGTTCGTTTTCCAGGCTGACGTCGGCGTTCTTTTTGGCCTGCTCCTCCAGGGCTTTGACGATGTTCTGCTTATATTCCTCAAAGGTGTTGAATTCGCTCACGTCCGCGGCAAAATCATCGTCCAGGGCGGGAACGACCTTCTGCTGGATGCTGTTGACCTTCACATGGAATACGGCGTCCTTGCCCTTCAGGTTTTCGGCGTGGTATTCGTCGGGGAACTTCACCTGCAGATCTTTTTCCTCGCCGATCTGCATGCCGATCATCTGCTCTTCAAAGCCGGGGATGAAGTGACCGGAGCCGATTTCCAGCGTCTGACCCTGCGCGGTGCCGCCCTCAAAGGCAACGCCGTCCACGGAACCGGCGTAGTCCAGATTCACGGTATCGCCGTTTTCCACTGCCCGGTCGTTCACGTCAGCCATGGTGGTGGCCTTGTCCACATCCTTCTGGATGCGGCTGTCGATTTCTTCATCGGTCACCTTATGGATGAACCTGGTGCCTTTCAGGCCCTTATAATCGCCCAGCTCCACTTCGGGCTTCACATAGACCTTCACGGAGAACCGGAGATCCTTTCCGGCGCCGATCTGCTGCATTTCGTCCATTTCCGGGCGATCCACAGGCTGCAGGCTTTCGGCCTTGACGGCCTCGTCATAGGCATCGGGGAACAGCAATTCAATGGCGTCGTCATAAAACACGCCTTCGCCGTACATGCTTTCAATCAGCTTGCGGGGGGCCTTCCCTTTGCGGAAGCCGGGCACATTCACGCGGCCGCGCATTTTCAGATAAGCCTTCTGCATCGCCTCATCAAACTTTTCAGCAGCGATTTCAAATGAGATTTTTACTTGATTGCCAGAGATTTTTTCTACCGTGTAACCCATTCGGAACACCCTCCAAACTTGCCTTCTCGGCATGGTTATGCTCATGCAATGCATAGAGCACTATCTTATATGATAACACAGGAATGCAAGAATTGCAAGCATTTCTCCGGTTCAGCGGCCTCACATTCCGGAATTATTTGCTTTTTCATCTTTTTTATGCTATGTTTGCGCCCAAACGGGATGAAATGGCCGCTGTTTATCCGTTCCGGCCGCACCGGACGGAGGGCAAGTCAGCAGGGCGGCTGTGCCTGTCCTCATGGGATGCCGGTGCGGATAAAGCGTCCAAAGATTCATATTTATAATATGCCAAATCTTTTTCACAGAAAAACAGCCGAACGATCGCTCGGCTGTTTATTCGTGCGCTTTTCCCGTCAGGGCTGCTTGCCAATGTAGGCCAAAATGCCGCCGTCCACATACAGAATGTGTCCGTTGACAAAATTGCTGGCGTCGCTGGCCAGGAATACGGCCGGGCCCTGCAGGTCCTCCGGGCTGCCCCAGCGGGCCGCGGGGGTCTTGGCGATGATGAACTGATCGAAGGGATGGCGGCTGCCGTCGGGCTGGCGTTCCCGCAGGGGAGCGGTCTGAGGTGTGGCGATGTAGCCGGGGCCAATGCCGTTGCACTGAATGTTATGCGCGCCGTATTCGGAGCAAATGTTCCGGGTGAGCATCTTCAATCCGCCCTTGGCTGCTGCGTAGGCGCTGACGGTCTCCCGGCCCAGCTCGCTCATCATGGAGCAGATGTTGATGATCTTGCCGTGGCCCTTTTTGATCATGGACGGGATGACGGCCTTGGCGCAAATGAAGGGCGCGTTCAGGTCCACATCGATCACCTTGCGGAATTCCGCGGCGCTCATTTCGATCATGGGGATGCGGCGGATGATGCCGGCGTTGTTGACCAGAATGTCAATCGTGCCCACTTCTTCCTCGATGGTTTTGACCAGGGCTTGCACCGCTTCCTCATCGGTCACGTCGCACACATAGCCGTGCGCAGCGATGCCCTTTTCCGCGTAGGAGGCCAAGCCTTTATTGACCAGATCCTGATTGATGTCGTTGAAAACGATGGTCGCCCCCGCGGCAGCGTACGCCTCCGCAATGGCGAAGCCGATACCGTAACTGGCCCCGGTGATCCATGCGATCTTCCCTTCCAGGCTGAACGCTTTCATATCCATACAGTATTTCCTCCTTTAAATAGTGTTACAGTGTTTTTTCTTTGTAGAATATGCCGACCAACGCGCCCGTTCCGTCCCCGGGAGTCGCGATCTGCTGGAGCGTCCAGCCGTCGCGAACGTACTGATTGATGATATCTTCGGCCTGCGACAAATCCTTTTCCCGGCTGAATTTTATGCCTTTGTTCAGACAAACCAGCTTGTATTCTTTCATTTCAGATGCAGCTCCTTTGCATTACCGCAGATCTGTGGTTGGAATGGTGTCCATATCGTCAAAGGCCTGGTTTTCGCCGCCCATGGCCCAAATGAAGGTATAATTGCTGGTGCCCGCGCCGGCGTGGATGGACCAGGAAGGAGAAATCACCGCCTGCTCGTTCTGCATCACGACGTGACGGGTTTCCTGTCCCTCGCCCATCATGTGGAACACCACGTTGTCATTGGGCACTTCGAAATAGAAGTACACTTCCATCCGGCGTTCATGAGTATGGGCGGGTATGGTGTTCCACACGGACCCGGGCTCCAGCACCGTCATGCCCATGCTGAGCTGACAGGTTTTGAGCACGGAGGGATGAATGAACTGATTGATCACCCGCTTGTTGCTGGTTTCCATGGCGCCCCAGGGCTTCTTGGCAGCGTCCCCGATTTTGATCAGCCTGTTCTCATAGCTGCAATGAGCAGGCGCTGATACGATATAAAACTTGGCAGGGTTCTTTGGATCGCCGGATTCAAAGGCAACATACCGGGCGCCCTTGGTGAGGTACAGGCAATCCTTGTAGCCCAAATCATACACATTCTCATCCACGATCACCCGTCCGGGGCCGCCCACGTTGAACATGCCACACTCCCTGCGTTCCAGGAAGTATTCCGTGCCGAAGCTGTGCCAAACATCAATGCCCTTGTCGATGGACACCGTTTCATTGACCGGCATCACGCCCAGCGTCACCATGCGGTCCACATGGCTGTATACCGCGGTGACCTCTTCCGGAGCAAACAGCTTTTCGATCAGGAATTCCCTTCTGATTTCCTCGGTGGTGTAGCGCTTGAAATCGCGCTGGTTGCAGGAATAACGAATATCCATGGTTTCTCCTCCTCACAAAGTGTGATTATTCACGCTCTATCCTCAGCGGCTTCCACGCTGTGGAGTTCCAGTCTGTCGCCGCGGATGCCGTTCATGGCCACGCTTTCCAGCGTCAGTTTTTTCACAAAGCCCGCGATCACGCCCCGCTGCCGGCAGGGCTCCACATGCCAGGCCATCGCCGGGGTCATGGCCTGCGCGTCATCGGCAAAGGAAAAAACGCAGTCCCGCAGCAGGATTTCCTCAACCGGCCTTTCCGGCAGACCCAGGATATAGCCCGCGCATCCCTTGCAGGCGGCGGCGTGCACACGTTCAAACACGATCCGGCCGACGGTGGGCGTGGTGTCGTCCACAGGCTGCTTTTCCCGGCTCTGCACATAGGGGGTGCGGCCGTCCGGATCACAGAAATACATGGCGTTGACCACCAGCGGAGCGCCTATCCCCTCCATGTTCACATCCTCGAAGCGGATATCGTCCACTACCGCGTACCGGCCCCGTCCCCGGCGGGTTTTGATGCGCAGGCCCCGTTCATTGCCCCGCATCAAGCAATGATGCACACGCACGTGCTTCACGCCGCCGGCCATCTCGCTGCCGATCGTCACGCCGCCGTGGCCGTCCAGCATGGCGCACCAGGCGATTTCCAAATCCTCGCAGGGCACATGATACTTCATGCCCAGATAGATCTTTCCTGCCTTGATGGCGATGCAGTCGTCCCCTACGGAAAACACGGTGCCCAGCATGCGCACATGCCTGCAGCTTTCCGGATCGAAGCCGTCGGTGTTGGGGCTGTCCGCCGGGGCTTCCACGCGCACATTGAGGAAGCTCAAATCCTCGCTGAAGCTGGGATGCAGGTTCCAGGCGGGGCTGTTGCGGAACGTGATCCCCTGCACGGTGATCCTTTTGCAGTCCCGCAAAAACAGCAGCCTCGGCCTGTACGCGCCCCGCATTTTCTTGGGCTCTGTCCACCAGTCGCCTTCCTGGGCGCATCCGTCGATCACACCCCGGCCCATCAGGCGCACATCCTCCACCCCGATGCCCGTAATGGCGGAAGCGAAGCTCGGCAGGGGATTCCCCTCCCACAAGGCCAGCAGGTATTCTCCCTCTTCGTCTGTGGAACGGACCGCGCCCGGCAGAATGGGAAACTTTGCCCGATCCGTGATCAGCGAAAGAACGGCGCCCGCTTTCAATTCGACGGTGATATGGCTTTTCAGAAACAGGGGCCCTGTTTTGTATGTTCCCGCCGGGATCATCACCCGGCCCTTGTCCGGGCAAGCCAAGATGGCCGCCTGCAGGGCCGCCGTATCGTCCGTCTCCCCGTCTCCCCTGGCGCCGAAGCGTTTCACATTCAGGGTGCAGTACTCCTTCTCCGTGCGGAAAGCAACCGTGTCTTCTTTCTCATCGCCGATCCAGCTTTCCAGGGTATATTCCGTATCGGGCCACAGATCAAACAGCGTGCAGACCGAGCGCGCATCCTCGCCCCACGCTTCGCCGTTCAGCACAAGCCTGTGGGGCGCCCGGGCGTAATAATCGCCCGCAGCGTCCAGCAGCACCGTACAGCTCCGGGCGGATACATCCACGATCTTCATGCCCGCTTTTCCCTCCAGTATTCAGACAGCGCCATGAAATAGGGACCTACGCCTTTGGCGTCGTCCGCCACCACCGGCTCGCTCAGGTAATAAGCCACGCTGCCGTCCCGCTTATTCCCCGGCCCCAGGCCGGCCACGGCGCAAATGCCATGCAGATGCCATATACCTCGATCATCCTGCCGCAGCTGCATTTTTGTCAGCGATTCAAAGGCGCGCAGGGCGTTGTTCAGATACTTTTCTTCGTCCAGGATCCCCAGCCTTACCGCCTTGAGCAGCGTATAGATGATCATGGCGCTGCCGGAAGTTTCCAGATAATTTCCCGTCACGTCCGCCCGGTCGATCACCTGATAAAACAGGCCGGTCTTTTTATCCTGATACCTCAGGATCCCACGGACCGCCTCTACCAGCAGATCCTCCAGGGCCCGGACATGCTCATACAGCTGAATATCCGCGCTGTCGATGCAGTCCACGAGCGCCATCAGGTACCAGCCCATGGACCGCAGCCAGAAATTGGGCGACTGGCCCGTTTCCAGGTTGGCCCAAGGCTGCTGCCGGGCGATGTCGCAGGCGTGATAATACAGGCCCTTGTCTGCATTGAACAGGTATTTCCTCACATTTTTGAATTGGCTGACGATGTCGCCGATGGCCCGCTTGCCGCCGAGGCGCATATCGTATGCCATGCGGAAGGGCTGGGCCATATACAGCCCATCCAGCCAAATCTGCTCCGGATAAATTTCCTTGTGCCAGTAGTTCCCGCAGGAGCAGCGGGGATGGGTGGACAGCCGTTCCGTCAAAAAATCCGCCGCTTTCCTGTACCGTTCGTCCCCCGTCTCATCCCAGGCGAAAAACAGCGCCTTGCCGCAGTTGATGGAATCAATGTTGTATTTATCCAGGGGGAAATTGGTAATCAGGCCTTCCGGCGAAATCACATTTTTCAGGTATGTCAGGACAAAATCACGGAAGAATGCTTCGCCGGTTGCCCGGTACAGGTCGATGCATCCCACCAGCACGCAGCCATCTTCATAATTCCAATAGGTTTTATAGGGGGTGTACGCGCTCAGATACTGCTTGATAAAGGCTTTGATTCCCTCCATACAGTCTTCCTCCGCAGAAAAAATACCCATACTTTCATAAGATAATAATACAGGCAAAAAGGCTTCTGTGTCAAGGGATTTGGGGATGGCATGCAATTTTTTTCGCCTTTTTCACGCATTTCATCGCTTTTCTGTCACCCAGGTCTGAATGATCCGCGCTTTTTCGAAGCGATCATCCATGAGTTTACAATTTTGTTACAATTCAGGCTTGGCATCGTGAGCAAAAAATGTTATGATAAAAAAGGTGAATTTTCACCCGAAGGAGCCTTGGCTATGCGAAAGTTTCTTTTTGCTGTTTTTTCATTATTGGCGGTCTTTATTTTCACGGCGCACGCGGAAGAACTGAATTTCTCTGTCGCGCCGGATCACGTGCGCCCCGGCAAGGCGGAGCGGCTCAGTTTTTCCTCCCCCTCCGCCAGCACCGCCACGCTTTCCCTGGTTTCCCTGGACGGAGATACGGTATGCGTGATCCGGGAAAACCTGGCTGTCGCCCAGGGCGTGAATCATCTGAGCTGGGACGGCGTGGACGCGAACGGCGCACCCGTGCCCGCCGGCGAATATCTCCTGTCCCTGACCGTGGATGGCCGTACCGTGACCCAGCCCCTGTCCATCGGCATGCCCAGTCCGCAGATTCTGTCCATCAGTGCGGATGACGCCGCGGAAGCGGGCCAGGCTTGGCTCGTCCGCGTGCATGTGAACATGCCGGGCACCCTGACGATGCGGGTCAAGCTGGAGGACGGCTGGAAGACCGCCCTGCAAGCGCCGGTCACAGAGGGGCATAATACGCTCACCTGGGATCTGGCCGTCCAAGGCCAGGCTCTTCCGGAAGGCCGGTATGCCGTTCAATTCTTTCTTTCCGACGCCGATGGCTTTGCCAGCACCATTCAGCAGGTATCCCTCACCGTTCTGGCCATGGTCACCCCCGCGCCGTCCCCCACGCCCAAAGTCGTCATCCCCAGCGCCGTTACAACTTCCGACGAGGAACACAATTATTGGACGCTGCCGGTGGGTGATATGAATGAGCAGGCCATCTGGGAAGTGATGATGCAGCCCATCACCGTGATCGACGGAAAGGATCAGCGGGATGTGTATCCCCTTCGCAAAACGCCGGACAGTTCCACCAAAAAGGATAATATCGTCGGTGAAATCACCTATACCAGCCAGGGCGTCCACATTCTGGAGACCCGGGACGACGGATGGACGCTGATCGAGGCGTACAATTCCTCCTACGGGCCCAATTGCGCATCCCGCCGCGGCTATGGCGTGACGGATGATCTGATCCAGGGATATGTGAAAACCTCCCTGCTCAAAACCATCACGCCCCGCACCGATTACGCCCTGCTGATTGATAAGCTGAACCAGAAAATGTACATTTTCTCTGAGGGAAAATGCATCGGCACCCTGCTGGTCTCCACGGGGCTGAACAACGCCAAGCAAGCCTGGAATGAAACTCCCTCCGGCGAATTCCTGATGGTAAGCCGCATGGGCGGCTTTCCCGCCGGAAACCTGTGGTGCTCCTACGGCATGCGCATCAACGGAGGATGCGCCATTCACGAGGTGCCTTATATCGGCAACGAGGACACGCCTACCGCCAATCGGGATTATTCCACCACCGTGAAGCAATTGGGCAAAAAGGCCAGCCACGGCTGCATCCGTGTTCAAAGGGCGGCAAACGAGCAGGGGCAGAACATCAAATGGCTTTGGGATAACATCCGGATCAACACCAAGGTGCTCATTTGGGATGACACAGGCCGTTTCCTGCCCTATCCCGACGATGACACGCCCATTTACTACAACCCCAACGGCGGAAAAAACTATCACGAGGATCAATACTGCGCCGCCGTCAAAAGCCGGTATTTGCCTTTGACGATGATCACATACGCCGAGCTCAACACGACCTATTCCAATCTTACGCCCTGCCCCTCCTGCGCGCGGATCCTGAAGAAAACCGAGATCGACGCGCTGAACGCGGCCAACGGGTTTCAGTGAAATACTGATGTTATTTCAATAAAAGAGGGCCTGCACAGCCCTTTTTTCATTTGCGAAAGAATACGCTGATCCTTTTATTTTTTGTTCGGAATTAAGGCAACCGATCATTTATCATACAGAGAAACAGAATGAAACGCGCTTATGTGGGGATGCGACGCCGTCCGTACACGATTCCGCGTTATTCATGTTATTCGCGCTATTCGCGTTATATTATGGCTTGCAATTCTGACAGGGATAAAACCCCAGATCGATCAGCAACTGCCGGGTACTGGTATACGTGTAGCGATTCCGCTCTTTGATATTCTTGACCGATTGGCAGTTCGGGAGATGAAACCGATCGGTATGAACGTTTACGATGTAGGTTTCTTCACCTGCTGCGGGACGGCTGCGCGTCGTCCCTGTTCCATCCGGCATTTCCAGCGCGTAATCATAGCCGAAAGCAAAACCTAGCCGGTACGCCGCCACTTCATCCCCGGCAAGCCCTTCGACCGGTTCCGCCGCCGCTGCCGCTGCCGCCGCTTCCGTTGATATTTCCGCTGCGTACTGCGCCAGGTAGTCCACAGCGGCGTAGGCTGTGGCGCCGACGCACACGCAAATGAGCAATGCGATACTTATTCAGCGCATTCCCGAAATGTATCGTTTTTTTTCACTGTTCCGTCTCCCTTCAGCCATCGCATGTTTTCCACGGACTGCGCTTTATCCCATCGCTTTTCAGGTGGAATTCTACTACTTCCCTGGAAAAATCGCAAGACGCAGGCGCCGGATCATTCGGTTCAGTTTGCGTTTCAGCATCTGAATATTCAAAAAAGTATCATAAAAGTATCATACGAGCTCTGATTGCCATGACAGTCTGCGCACGAGCGTTCACCAAGACACCTGCACAGGACGCTTTGGTGACGGATCCTGTTTGGTTTCTTCCGCATATTTTCGCTTATGCCGCTCCATACTATCAAACGACGAGCGAGGTGATTCTCCGTGCTGTATTTGCAGATGAAGGCCCGGACGGTGATCCGCCCTGGCGAACAGCTGCTGGTTCGCCATGTAGCGGATGCCCTGGACAGCGATCAGGCCAAAGTCATGGACCTGCCCATTCCCTGCACCCGCAATCCGGGCGTATGGCGACTGCCCGCCATGGCGGTCGTCAAGGCTGTGCTGGACGTTTGTCCCGACGTAGAGGTGATGGGTCCGGCGGAATGTTTCGTGCATATCGTGCCGGACAGCAAACGCAACCGCACCCGGATCGTGCGCACCGCGCTGGCCTTTCTGCTTTTAATGGCAGGCAGCGCCCTGGCCATTACCTGGTTTCACGCGGACGTGAACATGATCGATGCCCAGCAGAGCCTGTATCGGCTGATCACCGGCCACGATGCGGAAAACACCTGGCTGATCACTGCGCCTTATTCCGTGGGCGTTTTTTTCGGCGTATCGCTGTTTTACGCGTTGCTGGGTAAAAAGCGCACCGTGGCGCCGCTGGAAATCAAGCTGGAGGAATACCGCCAGTCCGCTGAGCAGGCGTCGGGGCTGATGCCATGATCCTGTCCGTCGTCATTGGTCTGATGGGCGGCGCCACACTGGGGCTTTGCGTGGCGCCCCTGTGGATGATGCTGCAAATCCCCATGCGGATCTCCGATATTTTTGAAGGCAGCACCGACATGCGTCTGTACGCCTTGGCCCTGGTGATCGGCTCGACCTTTGGCACCCTGCGCTTCAGCGGCTTTTTGCCGGATGCCTTCGCGGTCACCGTGATGGCGCTTGGCGGCATGTTCGTGGGCATGCTGGCCTCCGCACTGACGGAAGCGCTGGAGGTGATCCCCTCGCTGTTTGACCGGCTCAGTGTTACCGCCGACATGCGTTATGCCGCGGCCGCCATGGCGATCGGCAAAACGGCCGGCGCCATCATCGCAGGATTGATGGGAGCGTGAAGCATGCACCATAAAGATCCTTCGCATCCCCTGGATGATTTGCCCAGGCCTGGCTGCCGCGAAATCCGCTGCCGTCCCATTCCGGCGCTTCCCCATTCCAGAAATGAAAAGGAGCCAATCCATCATGCAGCAAAACAAATCCGCCGATCGTAAACGCATTCAGGAAAGTTATGCCGCGCTTGTGCACCGGCTGACCCCCAAATCCCAATTGGGGCTGGGGTGCCTGCGCGCCTTCTGGGTGGGCGGCAGCATCTGCGTGCTGGGACAGGCCATCGCGGACATGAGCTCCGCCTGGCTGGGCCTGACCTCCGCCTCCGCGCTGACGCTGGCCTCCATCGCGTTGGTATTCTTTACCGCGCTGCTCACCGGCATCGGCGTTTTCGACCGCATCGCGCAGTATGCCGGCGCGGGCACGGTGGTTCCCATTACCGGCTTTGCCAACGCCATGGTATCCCCCGCCATGGAATTCAAGCCCGAAGGCTGGGTGCTGGGCACGGGCGCGCGGCTGTTCACCATCGCGGGCCCGGTGCTGGTCTATGGCATCAGCGCGTCGGTGGCGGTGGGCATCCTGTATTATTTCATTCGCTGGTAAAGGAGGCGCTTGCATGCGGCAGCATCGTGTGGGCGGACATACCATCGTTTTTAGTCACCCTCCCCGCATCCTGTCCACGGCATCCGTGGTGGGGCCCAAGGAAGGCAGGGGGCCGATGGGCAGCTTGTTCGATCATGTGCTGGAGGACGCGCTCTGCGGCCAGCAGAGCTATGAGCAGTCGGAGCACGCCATCTTTCAGGAGGCGTGCGAACGCTGCCTGCAAAAGGCGAAAATCAGCCGGGATCAGGTGCAGGCGCTGCTGGGCGGCGATTTGCTGAATCAGATCATGGCGGCATCCCTGGCCGCACGGGAACTGGCCATTCCCTTTCTGGGGCTGTACGGCGCCTGCTCCACCATGGCGGAATCGCTGATCCTTGCCAGCATCCTCGTGGATGGAGGGTATGCTTCTCCTGTGCTGTGTGCTGCCGGCAGCCATTACTGCACCGCGGAAAGGCAGTACCGATTCCCCTTGGAATACGGCAATCAGCGCACGCCCGCCGCGCAATGGACCGTCACGGGCACCGGCGCATGCCTGCTGGGCGAAGGCGATACCAGCCTGGCGCGTGTGACCCACGCCACCATCGGCACGGTGACGGACCTGGGCATCAGGGATGCCAACAACATGGGCGCGGCCATGGCCCCCGCTGCTGCGGCCACCCTGGAACAGCATTTTCGGGATACGGGCCGCTCTCCTGATTTCTATGACTGCGTCGTTACCGGCGATCTGGGCCGCGTGGGCAGCGATATCCTGCATCAACTGATGGCCGATCGGGGCCTGCCCCTGCCGGACGGCCTGCACATGGACTGCGGACTTACCATTTTCGATCCAAACGATGACGTGCACGCGGGCGGCAGCGGCTGCGGCTGCTCCGCTTCCATCCTCAGCGCGTATATCCTGCCAAGGCTTCGGGAAGGGAAATGGAAGCGGGTGCTGTTCATGGCCACCGGCGCGCTGCTCAGCCCCACCACCAGCCAGCAGGGGGAAACCATTCCCGGCATAGCCCACGCGGCGGCGCTGGAAGGAGGAAACTGACATGATCCTGATCTATCTGAAGGTGTTTCTGGTGGGGGGTCTGCTTTGCCTGATCGGGGAAGCGCTGATCCTGAAAACCAAATTGACCCCCGCCCGGATTCTGGTGGTCTACATCACCGCCGGGGTGATCCTCAGCGCCATGGGGCTGTATGGGCCCCTGGTGCGTTTTGCGGCCGCGGGCGCGACCGTACCGCTCACCGGCTTTGGCCACGCGCTAGCTCAAGGCGTTATGAGCGCGGTGCAGGAAACCGGCTTGCTGGGCGCCTTTACGGGCGGGATCACTGCCGCGTCGGGCGGCATCGCCGCCGCCATCTTCTTCGGCTTTCTCACGGCCATCCTCTTCCGGCCCAAGCCGAAGGACTATTGACCCGCTCTCCGCCGTTCGGGGAGCGGCTATTTTCATGAAAATGTAAATAACCCTCCCTCATCTTGCCGCGCAGGAAGAATTATGGTATAATTCGAAAGGAAAGCAATTCTTTCTGTCCCGGCGGGCCCCGTATGGGCGCACGCCGCGCGTTCTGCTGTACCGGCACTGTATTCTTGATGAATGAGGGAGTAGCTATGCAAAAGAGAGGCTTATGTCTGACGCTGCTGGTGATCATGATGGTTTCCTGTGTCCTGCCCGCCCAGGCGGCGGAAACGGACGTCATAAACGGCTATACCAAATCCGCCGGCTATGATTATGTGCTCTTCGGCGCTTATCCCACCGATGCCGACGGCACGGTGCAGCCCATTTTGTGGCGGGTGCTGAAAACGGAAAACGGGGAAGCCTATCTGTTGTCCGAATACATTTTGTTCGGCTCCCCCGTGCATGGGGACTACGAGCATTATCAGGGCTGGGAGAACAGCGATCTGTACCGGTATCTGAACACCGTGTTCCTGCAGGACGCCTTCACCCCCGAGGAGCAGGCCGCCCTTTTGATCCGCACCGAGGATCAGGCCCTGGTCACCCTGATCACCTCCGATGAAATGAAAGACGCCTCCCTGGGCTTTTCCTCCAATAACGCCCGCTTGTGCGAAAGCACAGCCTGGGCCAAGGTGCTGCCCGATCCCCCCATTTTTGAATTGCCCGCGACCAACAATAAGGGCCGCTGGAAGCCCCTGTACATCTACTCCAAAGGCCATAAATACAGTCCCTGGTGGAGCCGCACCCGGTCCGCTGATTATCCGCACGAGCAGCGCCGGGTCATGGACGAAGGCAAGGTGGGCCGCATCTCTACCGGCAACAGCGACCTGGGCGTGCGCCCTGCCATTCACGTGGATCTGCGGCTGCTCTCCATCGCGTCCGGAACCGGCTCCTTTGATTCCCCATATGTTCTTTCCTCCCAGGCCCATCCTGCGCCCGCGCCGGTCCTTGATCCGACTCAGGCTCCCGACGAAACGGCCACGCCTGCGCAAGACGCTGCCACAGAAGCGCCCGCGGTCACAGATGCACCCACAGCCGCCGATCTCCCCACTCCTTCCAGTCACAGCAATATGGATCCTGTGATGGATCCCGTGCAGGACACGGGCGACCATCCCGCCGAAACACCTCTGGAAACGCCCGCCGGATCTGCGCCTGAAGCCGCTGCCGCCGGCTTCACCGCCGCGGCAAATCCGGCTTTCATCCATGAAAAACTCCCGTCCCTCACCGACGAGGGCTTCCTACCGGCGGGCGAACCTGAATTCGTGTACAAGGATAATGCGGCGGGCCTGTGGCTCTACGCTTCCCAGACCCTGCGGATCGAAATCAACCGCCGCACCGGCGTCAACAGTAAAAAAGAACCCTTGCGCTGGTATGAGGCGCAGATTTTCACCAGGGACGCCTCCGAGATGTTCGACCTGTATCCATACGACGAAGAGAACTACACCCGATACGGCGACCGATACAAGGCGCTGGCCGATCAAATCGCCATTCAGCATCATCTGGTATTCGCCATCAATTCCGATTTCTTCATTTACCGCATCGAACGGGATTACGAGGAAGACTATGATTATCCCATCGGTCTGGAAATCCGCAACGGTCGGGTACTGTATGACCGTCCCCGTAAGGCGACTTCCACCACGTATCCTCCCCTGGATGTGATGGCGCTGAATCCGGACGGATCCATTTCCCTGTACCGAAACGCCACCGTGACCGCCCAGGAGCTGCTGGACGCCGGCGTCAAAAATGCCCTGTCCTTCGGCCCCATCCTGGTGGAGAACGGCGCGGTGTCGCCCCGTTCGAAGGAATACGGCACCACACCCAATCCGCGCACGGCCTTCGGCATGGTGGAGCCGGGCTACTACATCGCAGTCATGGTGGAATCCCGCATTGAGGAAAGCAAGGGCGAATCCTGCGTGTGGCTGGGCGAAAAAATGGCTGAGCTGGGCTGCTTCTCCGCCATGAATCTGGATGGCGGCGCCACCTCCACCATGCTGTTCATGGGCGAACAGATCAACAAGAGCGGCAACTACCGCAACATCACCAATCGCCTGCAGAATGAATTGTTCGGCATCGGCCATTCCGACGCTGTGCAATGAATCACCGTTTCTTTCCGGTCATTCTCCCCCGCATGCGTTTTCATGCGGGGGATTTTAAAAATGTTAAAATAATAAGAAATACTTAGAAATATGCAGAAAAAAAGAGATAATTGACGTTAATTCAGATATTTTGACCTTCTTTGACTATTTTATTAATTTGACCTTCTTTGACCTATCGTGTATACTAAGCGTGTCAGAAGGAAAGAATACCGACTGACAGGCAATCAAACGATTCACCGGGCACCGTCCCGGAACCCAAAGGAGGATGCTTTATGATGTATGCTATGATGCCTTACCGTTCCCACCGTCTGCCTCAGCAGCGGCCCCGTTCCCTGTTTGACGATCAGTTTTTCCGCCCGTTCTTTGAAATGAACGATTGGATGGGCAGCCGCATGGGCTTCCGCGTGGATATTCATGATGAGGACAGCCATTACATGCTGGAGGCTGAACTGCCCGGCGTCAGCAAGGATCAGATCAATCTGTCCGTCGAAAACGACACGCTGACCATCTCCGCCGATATGCGCAGCGAGCATAAGGACGAAAAAACCTGCTACAGCGAGCGCAGGATGGGCCATGTGAGCCGCTCCTTCAGCCTGGAGGGCATTGACCAGGATCACATCACCGCCGATTATAAGAACGGTATCCTGTATGTGACCATGCCGAAGAGCCAGCCCGAAGAAGCGCCCGGCGCGCGCCGCATCGCCATCACAGGCGGCGACGGCGAAGAAGAGAAGAAGGCATAAAAAGAACAGCGAGACTGACGGGCGGGCCGTTTTATGATCGCAAAATCCGGTCCCTCTGTCTCCTTCCGAATCAGCTTTTGAAGGTATTCCCTGATCTGTCGTATCTGTTCAGTCAAGGATTGAACAGATACGATCTTTTTTTGTCTTTGAATGGCTTCTGTCTTTGAAGCATGGGATATTCTCAATTTGAGCTTCAAAAACCGCCCCGTTGCCGGGGCGGCGATCCTTTGAACGGCCAAGGCATGCCTTGGATCAATTGATGTGTGTCAGAATTTCAGCATGTAGGTACTCACATAGCCCTGCTGCCCGTCGATTTCCACCTTGCACCACAGTTCGCCCTTTTCCAGCACCTTCACCACCGTGCCCACGGGATAGGCCTTGATGATTTTCGTTTTCATGCCGGGATACAGGCGGAAATTGACCACCTTGCCGCCGTTGATGTTCTTCATGGTGGCGTTCACCGGGGTTTCCAGGGGCTTGGTGTAGGCAGGGGCCTTCCTGGCGGCCAGATACCGGGAAGACATATAGCCTTCCAGATCGCCCACCTTCACTTTGTGCCAGGCGGATCCCTTCTGGATCACGCTGACAGCGGTGTCAATGGGGAAGGATGTGATGATGGCTGCGTCCATGCTGGGTGCTTCCCGCAGGTTCAGGCCGATGCCGGTGTTGGTGCGCACGTAGAGGGTGGTGCCGGAAGCGCCGAAGTTCAGGTATTTGGTCATCATGTAGCCTTCCTTGCCGGCCACCTTCACTTTGCTCCATTCTTCGCCCTTTTCCGTCACCTCAATCCAGGTGCCCGTCCAGTACTGGCCCAGCACCTTAGCCTGCAGGGAGGCCGTTTCGCGCAGGTTCAACCCGCCGCCCTTCACCGTGGCGTATTCGCTGGCGAAGGCCATCAGCGGCGACAGCGACAGCGCGCCGGCCAGCACGGCGGACAGGATCCGATGGGTTTTCCGAGTGTTCATGGGGAATTCCTCCTTTGGTATGCTTATGTTCCGGCCTTGACCGTACACAACAAATACGATTGAGTTTCCCCCGTCGTTCCTGCGCAAATCCTCCCCCGGCTGCCAATAACTGGCATATTTCCGTCCGTTTGCCAAGCATTTCCATTTATTCTTTTGCCGCGTTTTTCATCCGGCCATGGATCAGCGTCATTTCAGTCGCCTTCCCCCTTCCGATCCGCTGCCAAACATTCCCATGCGGTCAAATTGCCCTTTTTCTCCCTGGTTATTCATATTTCGCCATTTTATTCTTGCAAAATAAACAGAATCCGGTATAATAAAGATATCCTAACACAGAATACGGGAGGTAAGCATATGCAGGATTCCGCAGAGGGCAAAAAGCGCCGTTTTTCCGTGAAGGAATGGAGCTGGATCATGTACGACTGGGCCAACTCCATCTATGCCACCAACATCATGGCCGCCATCTTCCCCACCATTTTCGTGAACATCGCCGGGGGGCCCGGCAGCACGGGCGATATCTGGTGGGGCTACGGCATTTCCATCGCAACCTTCATCGTGGCGCTGCTGGCCCCGCTTCTTGGCGCAGTGGCGGATTTCAAGGGCATGAAGAAAAAGCTGTTTACTTCCTCCATGCTCGTCGGCGTCCTTGCCACCTTTTTCATCGCCCTGGTGATGAACAGCTGGAAGCTGATGCTGATCGGCTATATCATCAGCCGCATCGGTTTTTCCGCCTCCTGCCTGTTCTACGATTCCTTCCTGACCGACGTGACCACCGACGAAAGGATGGACAAGGTGTCCTCCTGGGGCTACGCCATGGGCTATATCGGCGGCAGCACCATCCCCTTCGTGATTTCCATCGCGGTGCTGCTGGTGCTGGGGTATGAAAGCCCCGTCGCGCAGAAGTTTTCCATCATCATCACCAGCGTGTGGTGGCTGGTTTTCTCCCTTCCCTTCCTGAAAAACGTGGAGCAGACCCATTACATCGAGCGCACCGCCGACCACACCGTCGGCCACACCTTCCGCAACATCGGCCAGACAGCCAAGGATATTTTCAGGAACAAGGGCCTGTTCCTGTTCGTGCTGGCGTATTTCTTCTATATCGACGGCGTGGGCACCATCATCAACATTTCCACCGCCTACGGCACGGTGCTGGGCCTGGGAAGCGTGGGCATGATCCTGGCTCTGCTGGTAACCCAGATCGTGGCCATGCCCTGCTCCATCTGGTTTGCCAACATTGCCCAGAAGATCACCGCCCGCAAGGCGCTGATCGGTGCAATTATCGTGTATACGCTCATCTGCTGCGTGGGCTTCTATATGGGCTTCTCCCTTGAGCCCCATCAGGCGGCTTACGAAACCGCCTTGAAAACCGATTATTCCGAGCCGCTGGCCGATCTGTCCGACAAAAAGGCCGTGGAGCTGCGGGACAAGGTCGCCAAGCTGTTCACAGACAGCAAGGCGTCTCAAAAAATCCTGGAATTGAATCAAGAGCTCACCGAGGAGGAAGCGGCCAACCCCGAAGTGCTCAAAGTGTTTGATACCGCTGCATCCTTCCTGGCGAAAAACGACGATATGGGCGTCAATCAGAGCACCGGCGCGGTTGCCAATTTCCGCCGCGCCATATCCCGCTCCACCATCCTGTTCTGGGCAATGGCCTTCCTGGTGGGTACGGTGCAGGGCGGCATCCAGGCCGTATCCCGCAGCTATTTCGGCAAGCTGATTCCGAAAAAACGCAGCAATGAATTCTTCGGATTCTTTGATATCTTCGGCAAGTTCGCCTCCGTGATGGGGCCCTTCCTGTACGCCACCATCGGCAAATGGACCGGCCGCAGCTCCTACGGCGTGCTGGCGCTGATCGCGCTGTTCCTGGTAGGACTGATCATCATGGTCAGCGGCAGAAAGCACTTGGAAGCGCTGGAGGCCAAGACCGATAACTGACCCGGCATCTTCCGCGCAGCGCGGGTTTTCTGCGCCGGCGGGGGTGTTTGCCCCCATGACGGTTCGGCCCCGATCCCGGTAGCGTCCCCGTTATACGGCGGTGAAAAGGAGGAAGCATCTATGGAGTGGAAAGACGCGCTTTCGATGATCGAGCGGCAGGGCATGCGTTTCCTGGCTGGGCTGGCGGTGCTCATCATCGGCCTGATCCTGGCCCGGTGGATCATTCGCCTGTCGCAAAACAAGCTGAAAATCAAAAAAATGGATCCCACCCTGCTGGGCTTCCTTCGCAACCTGGCCCGTTTTATTCTCTATGCCGTGGTGGTGCTGACAGCCATCAGCGTGATGGGCATCCCCCTCACATCCGTGGTTACCATCGTCGCCTCCGCCGGGGTGGCCATTTCCCTGGCCATGCAGGGAGCGCTGAGCAATTTTGTGGGCGGCTTGACCCTGCTGCTGTTCAAGCCCATCAAAGCCGGGGACTATGTGAAGGTGGGCGATTTGGAGGGCACGGTGCAAACCATCGGGGCATTCTATACCGAAATGAATACCTTCGATAACCGCCACATCTCCATGCCCAACAGCAGCCTCACCAACACCGCCATCATCAATTACACCCGGCAAGGTACCCGGCGGCTGGACGAGATCTTTTCCGTCAGCTACAATTCCGATATGCAGCAGGTGTTCCAGGTGCTCAACGGCCTGATTGCCCGGAATCCCGCCATTCTGCCCGATCCCGCTCCCGTCGTTCATCTGAACCAGTTCGGCGAAAGCAGCCTGCAATATGTGGTGCGGGTATGGTGCAAAACAGCGGACTACTGGGATATCCACTTTTACCTTTTGGAGGAAGGAAAGCGTGCCTTGGACGCCGCGGGCATCGAGATCCCCTTGCCTCAGATGGACGTACATGTCAAATGATTTTTTCATCTTCCGTTGTGCTGCTGACCATGCCGGGCATCCTCCGGCATGGTCGTTTTTATGTATCCGCATCCAGCCATTGCCGTCGAAAATCCATCTTGGCCCTGGCTTCCCTTCTGGATACATGGGATTGGGATGCGCGCAGCATGCGGGCTAATTCCGTCTGGCTGTGTCCCGCGAAATACCTTTCCCGCAGCAGCCACCCTTCCCCCGGCGGAAGCCGATCCAGCGCATCCCGCACGCAAAACCTCAGCAGCCAGTCCTCCCCGCCGGGATCAGGCAGGCTGGACAGCAGCGTGCCCGTTTCGTCATATACCGGCCCGCTGCTCTTTTCCAGCATCATCACCAGCTCTTCCGGCGTCAGTCCTGCCGCTGACGCCATGTCCCGGACGGACGGCTCCCGGCCCGTTTGCTCCCAGTATCTTTCCTGATACTTGCGCGCCTTTCTCAGCGCCGCCCGGCTTCGCCAGCCCAGACCGCGGTCATACTCCCTGCGCATCTCTCCCAGGATCACCGGCACGGCATAGGTGGAAAAGGCAAATCCAGCATCCTCCCGGTATCGCCGGATGGCCAACACCAGGCCCATGCAGCCCCTTTGAAAGGTGTCCTCGCAGGAGGAAAAGCGAAGGGTCAGCGCCTGCACCAGCGGAATGTGCCGCCTGATCAGCGCGGCCAGCGCCTCCGAATCGCCTGCCTGCGCCTGCGCGTACATGCCCATTCAGCGATCCCTCAAGCGCTTATGCATGGTCACGGTGGTGCCCTTGCCGGGCGTTGAATCCACATCTACCGCATCCATAAAGGTCTGCATCACTGAAAAGCCCATGCCGGACCTTTCCTTCTCCGGCTGGGTCGTGAAAAATGGCTGCATGGCCTGGGCGATATCGGCGATGCCGCGTCCCCGGTCGGATACGGCGATTTCCAGCGTTCCGTCCTCTCCCAGCGCCGCCCGGATGCTCACCGTGCCGGGACCGTCGGCATAGCCGTGCACGATGGCGTTGGTCACCGCCTCGCTCACCGCCGTTTTGATGTCCGCCAGGACGTCCAGCGTGGGATCCAGCTGCACGGCGAACGCGCTGACGGCTACCCGGGCAAAGGCTTCGTTTTCCGGTATACTCAGGAAATCCAGCTTCATCTGATTGATTATCTGCATCTGCGCGTTCCTCCGTTACAGTATTTGAATGATTTGCCCCATCCCGGACAGCGTAAAAATGCGCTGCACATGCGGATTCATGTTTTTTACGGCAACCGCTCCCCCGCGCATGGCCAGGATGCGGTAACGCCCCAGAATGACGCCGATGCCCGAAGAATCCATAAAGGACATGTTTTTCAGGTCAAGCACCAGCTTTTTCACCTGAGGATCGCTGATCAGTCCGTCCAGTTCCCGCCGCACAGCCTGGGCGCTGCAATGGTCCAATTCCCCTTCCAGCTTCACCAGCACCGTATCCCGCCGCCGCTCATGCTCCATATGATCTCCCTCCTGACAGTGCATACACAGGATTCATTCTGGATGTCCAGTATACTATCCTGCCGCGAAATATGGATGTTTATGCGATCATTTCTGAAAATGTTCGACTTTTTTCATCATTTTCCGGGAAACGATGGTTGTATTTACCCGATCGATGGGGTATAATGCTGAAGTGTCCGAATATTTACAGGAGGGAAATGCCATGCGCTCCGATATCGAAATCGCTCAGAGCACACCCATGAAGCCCATCGGGGAAATCGCCCGTCAGGCCGGAATCGACGAAAGCCTGCTGGAGCCCTATGGAAAATATAAAGCCAAGCTGGACGCCGCCGCCATCCGCGCCACGGACCGGAAAAACGGCAAGCTGATCCTGGTCACCGCCATCACCCCCACCCCGGCGGGCGAAGGCAAAACCACCACCACCATCGGCCTGGCGGACGGCCTACGCCGCATCGGCAAACGATCCATTGTCGCCCTGCGGGAGCCTTCCCTCGGCCCGGTATTCGGCATCAAGGGCGGCGCGGCCGGAGGCGGCTATGCCCAGGTAGTGCCCATGGAGGATATCAACCTGCATTTCACCGGCGATTTCCACGCCATCGGCGCGGCCAACAATCTGCTGGCTGCCATGCTGGACAACCATATCCATCAGGGCAACGCCCTGAATATTGACCCGCGCCGCATCGTGTGGCGGCGCTGCGTGGACATGAATGACCGGCAGCTGCGCAACATCGTGGATGGCCTGGGCGGCCGGGTCAACGGCGTGCCCCGGGAAGACGGCTACGATATCACCGTGGCCAGTGAGATCATGGCGGTGCTGTGTCTGGCGGACAGCCTGACCGACCTCAAGGAACGCCTGTCCCGAATGGTCGTGGCGTATACCTACGATGAGGCGCCCGTCACCGCCGGGCAGCTGAAGGCGGCCGGCGCCATGACCGCTCTGCTTCGCGACGCGCTGAAGCCCAACCTGGTGCAGACCCTG
Organism: Clostridia bacterium; assembly: GCA_017524615.1. Classification (GTDB taxonomy): domain Bacteria; phylum Bacillota; class Clostridia; order Christensenellales; family Aristaeellaceae; genus RUG563. The sequence continues at coordinate 49,082 of JAFXVJ010000001.1, forward strand.
GAGGGCACCCCCGCGCTGGTGCATGGCGGCCCCTTCGCCAATATCGCTCACGGCTGCAATTCCATTATGGCGACGCGCACCGCTTTGAAGCTGGGCGATTATATCGTCACCGAAGCGGGTTTCGGCGCGGATCTTGGCGCGGAAAAATTCCTGGATATCAAGTGCCGTGTCAATGGCCTGACCCCGGATGCCGTGGTTGTGGTCGCCACCGTGCGGGCGCTGAAAATGCACGGCGGACTGCCCAAGACGGAACTGAAAACGGAAAACCTGGACGCGCTGAAAAAGGGCCTGCCCAATTTGCTTCAGCATGTGGAAAACATGACCAAGGTGTATGGGCTGCCCTGTGTGGTGGCAATCAACCGCTTCCCGGACGATACCGAGGCGGAGCTCAGGCTGATCGAGGATGAATGCAGGGCGCTGAACGTTCATGTGGCCCTCAGCGAAGTCTGGGCCAAGGGCGGCGAAGGCGGCATGAAGCTGGCGGAAGAAGTGGTGCGGCTGTGCGACAGCGAAAACCATTTCCGCTTCAGCTATCCCCTGGATGCCACCATCGAAGAAAAAATCAGCATGATCGTTAAAAACGTGTATCACGGCGAAGGGATCCTGCTGACTCCCAACGCAAAAAAGCAGGCCGCGCAGCTGGAAAAGCTGGGCTTTGGCGGTCTGCCCGTCTGCATGGCCAAGACGCAGTATTCCTTCTCCGATGATCCTTCCCTGCTGGGCGCTCCAAAGGGATTCACCGTCACCGTCCGCAGCCTGCGCATTTCCGCGGGCGCGGGCTTCATCGTGGCCCTGACCGGCGATATCATGACCATGCCCGGCCTGCCTCGGGTACCCGCCGCCGAAAAAATCGACGTGGACGCCTCTGGACGGATCACCGGCCTGTTCTGACTTTTATCGCAGCGCGGATCGATGCGACGCGCTGCCGGAATGAAAAAAGCGCCCGAAGGCGGCAGCATTTTGATAGAAACAGCATTCAATACATATGTACAAGAAGGACGGCGGATGCTCCGCCGTCCTTTCTATTCTTTGAGCATTCTTGCAATCCTGTCCAGCCACAGCGCGCAGCCCTCCTGAATATCGGCGCAGGCGATATCGAAATCCCCGGTATATCAGGGATCGTCGATATCCCGCGGGCAGGCCGCATCCTCCAGCAGCAAATGGATTTTTCCCTCCGGGTCCCCGCCGCAGATACGGCGCATGGCGTTCAGGTTTCTTTGTTCCATACCCAGCAGCAAATCATAATCACGATAGTCTTTCCGGGTCAACTGAACCGCCCGTTTTCCGTCGCACATCAATCCCAGAGCGTACAGCTTGTGCTTGGCGGGCGGATATACCGGATTCCCGATTTCTTCGGTGCTTGTTGCCGCGGAGGCGCAGAAAACCTGATCTCCCAGCCCGCGTTTTTTCGCCATATCCCGAAAAATGAATTCCGCCATCGGGCTACGGCAAATATTGCCCAGGCACACCATCATCACCCGGATCACGGACCGTTCACCTCTTCCTGCGCGTCTTCCGCGACCGGCTGGATCAGCCGCACCCCTCTGCGGGCCAGATAGCTGACCGGCAGATAGTATTCCAGGCCGCCATATTCACCCGTTTCAAAATACCACAGTGCGCCGGGCAATTCATCCACCGATAGTGCCGCGCGATAGACGCCGCTGCGCATCGGATAATACATGCCGCAATTGACGATGCGCTCATAGGTGGCTCCCGGCGCGGAATCCGCCACCATGGCCATGGTGCCGTCCGGTGAAAGCCCGGTAACCAGCGCGATATGTCCACGCGCGATGGAGAAGGTAAACATCGCGCCGTTTTGCAGCAGGTTCACAATTTCCTTTTGATCTGTATACAGCGCCGGGCGGGTTTTGAATCCAAAGGCTTTGGACGCTAATTTGATCAGCAGTTCATTGCTGGTGCCTTCCCCCCTGATCAGGCATCGGGCATAGTCAGCCGCCAGGTTTTCGGGCAGGATCCCGCTTTCCGTGTGGCCCATTCTCTGCAAAGCGGTGGACAGCGTGAAGATGGCGCAGCCCGATTTTTGCAGATTGCTGTGACGGTACTGTTTATCCACCCACCAGCCGTCCTTCTGGCTGTATACGGTAGGAAATGTGATTTCCCCATTCACCTGATCGGAAACGCTGAAGGAGCAGGACGCGCTTTCCGTCCGGCCGTTTTCATCGGTCACCGTCACTGTCACTTCATACGTCCCGGCTTCCCGGGGCCGGAAAGCGGCCCGGAAATGACCGGTGTCCTCACTGACCTCCATGGCAGCGCCGTCCCGGCTCAGGGCATAACGGCAGGCGTGCTCCGTCCAGGCGGATACGGTCACTTGCCACACGTCGCCAACCGACAGGTTCTCTCCGCTTGCATTCAGCTTGATTTCTCCCGCCGGCAGCAGATCCACCGTCCTAACCGGTGCGGCAAATCCCGTGTAGGACGCCAGGCAGACGGTTTTTCCCGTTTCAGCATCCACCAGCGCTCCAAACAGATACTGATCCTGACCGTTAAAAAATCCGCAGTGATAAAGGCCGCCCTGCGCGCCGCTTTCCGCGTATATAGCGGGCACGCAATACAGGGGCTCCTTGGCAAATGCCCTGAATTTCTTTCGCAGCGCTTCCTCGGCCTTCACCGCCGCTTCCATGGGCTGAATGCCCTCCCCGGCGGCAATCTCCCCATCCACCGGGCCGGACAGCACCACCAGGGCAGCGGGGATATAGCCGCAGCCGGCGTCGGAGACCGCCAGGCACCATTCCTTATCCAGCAGCGTGACGGCCACATCCTGGCCCGCGGTCAGCGCGCCTTCCGTTCCGGATGCTTCTTTAGGCTCCTTGAGCAGCGGGCAATCCTGCGTTACGGTGCCCCGCTCATGGATCCAGGCGACGGTTCCTGCGGGCTGCTCCCATTGGTAGCTGAGCCCGACCGTGGGCACATAGCCCTCCGCGCCGCCGCACTCCGCCAGCGCCCATCCGTCCGCCACACTGATCACATGCACCGGCTCCACCGCGCTGATGGGGCGCATCAGCCGCGCATCCTCCCGGGGTTCCTCCCGCATCATCAGGATATCCCCATCGGCATACACCGTTTTTCCTTCCAGCTGCGTAGCCAGCTTCAGATATTCCGTTTTTACATAGCCCGATTGTCTTTTGTAGATGATCTTCGTCCATTTTTCCCCGATTTCCACAGCCTCAACCAGGGCTTTATTGGGCACTGTGTCCACCAGCGCGGCTTTATCGTCCGGCGCTTTGCGCATATTCAATTGTCCCCCGTGCGTAACCACCCTTGCGGATTCCCCAAGCGCCGTCAGCATCAGGCACAGCAGCGCCGCGCAAAGCGTCAGTCCGGCCATTCCCCTGTACTTCTTCACCGTTCATCCTCCGTTATGCTTCACAATCAATCGCGAATCACCCTGTATTATAACACAATTCAGGCGCGATTTCCACCGGGCAGGAAACAGCGCGTGTTAGGGCTTGGCATTCTTCCGACGGTTTTCACGGGCGGCCGTCGGTTTGATTCTCCAGGCCCAGATATTTTCTGATTTCCACGATATAGCGTTCCCCCACAGGAGAGAGAACGCTGTTTTTTCTGGTGAGGAAGCCAATTTCCATGATCCCCTCCGAGGATACCTCCTGATCCCGATAGGGAACGGCGATGTAGTCGCCCCCGTTGAGTTCCTCGCAGATGATGCCGGAGCAGAGGGTGTAACCGTTCAAGCCCACCATCAGGTTCAGCACCGTGGCGCGATCACAGCATTTGATGATCCGGGGGTATTCATTCGTGGACAGGATTTCCTCCGCCAGATAGAAATTGCTGCTGTCGCCCTGTTCAAAGGACAGGCAGGGATAGAGGGCGAGATCCGCAAGTGAAATGCTGTCCCGATCCGCCAATGGATGCCCTTTCCACAGGTACACATAGGCGTCGCACTGAATAAGCGGCGTGAATTGCAGATTGGCCGCGGAAAACAGGCGGGTCATGGCCCGGCGGTTAAAATCATTCAGGTACAGGATCCCGATCTCGCTGCGGGAGGAGGACACATCCCCGATCACATCCCGGGTGCGGGTTTCCCGGATGGCAAATTCGTACTGCGCCACATCGAAAGCGCGCGCCATTTCCACAAACGCCTTCACCGCAAAGGAATAATGCTGGGTCGATACAGCGAATTTCTGCCGGCGCTTCGCCTGGCTGCTGTACGCATCCAGCAGGTTTTCATATTGGCTGTACACCTGCCGGGCATAGGGAAGAAACCCCATTCCTTCGGCTGTCAGGGTCACGCCGCGGCCGCTGCGATTGAACAGGATCACTCCGATTTCTTTTTCCAGTTCCTTCACGGCGTTGGTCAGGGACGGCTGGGACACGTACAGTTTATCCGCGGCTTTATTGAAGGATCCCGTTTCCGAGATGGTGATGACATAATTCAACTGCTGCAATGTCACGCGCTTACATCTCCCTTCCCATTTCATCCGGCCATTATTGTACGGGATGCGGCCCTGCTTGTCAATTTTCGAGCAATGAAAAAACAGGAAGGAATGCCGCCTGCCATTCTTTCCTGTTCCTCTTCCGGGCCATGCCGGCTGCGGCCCGGCCGTTTCAATCCTCAAATGTGAATTTGATCTGCTTGGCGTGGCCCCACAAATAGTAGGTGACGTAGATTTCCCGCACCGCCCGGGGGGTTCCCTCCGTCAAAAGCACGCAGGAAACATCCCGGGTCTGTCCGGCGGGAACGATGATCTCTTGCGTGCTGCCGTAAAAGAGCACGTCCCCAGAAGCCGGAGAGATCTGCATTTCCACCATCTCCGCGTCCACCAGGCAGTTGTTTTTCAGCCGCAGGGTGTAGGTATACAGGCTGTAATCTTCCGCGTCGCCGATGCCGTCCTTTTTCAGCACCGTTCCCATCAGCCGCTGGCCCTGGGCTGCCTGCTTCAGGGCTTCAAATTCCTCTCTCCGGTCCGCGGCGGGGACGCGCTGCAGTCCTTTGGCCGTCACCTGCAGATTGGTCTGAAACAAAGCGTAGCCGATCACGCCGCCCACAGCCAGCACCAGTGCCATGAGTACAATCGCCGCTTTCTTCATGCGCCAGCCTCCCCGCCGTGTTTACGCATTCAACGGTCACTCCAGTTCAGACAGAATCCTGTTCATTTCCTGAATCATTTCCGCGTCCTTCAGCCGGAATTTGAATTCAACCCGTCGGGACGCGTCCTTGTTGACAGATCCGTCCGGATTGCGGATCAGATCGGAATAGCTGCGGCCTTTGGCGGTGAGCAGCTCCTGCAGCTTCGCCACCTGCCGGGAATTCAGGTTCAACTGGGTCAGGCAGAATTCCGCCACGGACAGGGCGCGGTTCTGGGACAGTTTCAGATTGGTCATATAGCCGCCCTGATCATCAGTATGCCCTTCGATGACGATTTCACCCACAAAGTTCTCATACTCCGGCCGCATCAGCACATCCAGATACACGGGCAGGAAATTGGCCAGCAACTGGCGGCCCTCCTCCTTGATGGTGAAGGAATTGGAATCGAAAAACACCGTGCTTTCCAGGGTGATATCGCCGGTGGTGGGATCCACGGTCGCGCCCAGATTGGCGGCGGTCAGGGCCCGGCTCAGTTCTGCGATGATCTGCGTGCGCACGCCGATCATGGCGTCAATGCGCCGCTGATACGCCAGCATTTCGGCCCGCTGAGATTCCAGCACGGTCTGCATGGCTGCCAGCGCGTCCGCCTGGGTGTTGAGCTGCAACTGCAGCAGCGCTTGTTCCTCTTCCTTGGTTTTCAATGCGTCCTGAGCCGCGTGCAGATCGTTTTCCTGCTGATCCAATTGGATCTGGATGGCGGCCAATTCTTCCTGCTTGCCCATGAGGGTCACATTGGCTTTTTCCAGTTCCTCCTCCCGCTGGGCCAGGGTAATGGTCGCTTTTTCCAGCGCTCCTTCCTGTTCCTGCAGGCGCAATTGCTGCTGATTCAGTTCATTCAGCACGCAAATCACCGCCAGCACAAACACCAGCAGCAGGGAAGCCATCATGTCCGAATAGGAAATCCAATGCGCGCCATGGTCCCCCGATCGGGGCCCGCGGCCGACTCTTGCTCTTCTCTGCTCTGCCATCTCATGCGCCCTCCGCGCGCTGCACCCTTTCCTCGACAGCCTGGCTGAGACCGGCCACGGCCCGCTGGAGCCTGGACAGGGATGTCACCACGCCCTCCGTTTCCTTCTGCAGCCTTGCGGACTGAACCGTCGGCGCTTCTTCCAGGCCCTTGAGCTGATCCAGTTTATCATTCATAACCCTCAGCACGCTGTGGATGTTTTCATCAAACATGCCCAGCGCCCTGGAGAACCCGCCGGACAGATCCTCCACAAAGGAAGCGTATGTATCCGCCAGCCGCCGGCTGCTTTCGTCCATTTGGCTTGTCATGCTGCCCGTCACCTTCATGGCGCCGTCCGCCTGCTCCCGCACGGCGTTGAGCACGCGGCTGCTCCAATCGGCGTAATCCCGCATGGAAGCGGTCAGATCGGTATGGGCGTTTTGCAGGGAGGTCATGAAATCGGCCTGTTCCTGGGAGGCGGTGATCATGCCGGACAGCACCTGGGAGCCATGGGTCAAAAAAGCGCTGTTGCTCTCCTGGGCCTGCTCCAGGGTATTGATATAGCTTTCGAAACGCTCCATGACGCGCCTGTTCACATCCTGCAGCTGATTCATGCCGCTCAGGATCTGATTGGCCGCCGCCATCGCCCTTTCCATAGATTCAAAGGAGATCGTCTGCGCCTGGTTCACGGAGGACAGGGTTTGGCCCAATTGGGTGAACTGGCCGCCCAGGGCTTGATTCATTTTTGCGATGAATTGATTGGCAATGTTGCCCACGCCGTCGATTTGCGCCTGGGTCTGGCCCAGGATGAATTGGTTCATGTTCTGCACCACAGGAGACAGGGATTTTTCAACCGAAGATACGATGCCTTCGCTGACCCTGGCGCCCATATCCCCGCTGATGCGGCGGAGCAGGGCGGAACGGTCCTCCTGCTGGCAAATCATCTGCACGTGGTCATCCAGCGGCTTTTGCATCACCAGATCGGAGAAAGCGTCCTGGAATTCATCAATGGCCTGGGTAGCGCTGCCGTGCGCCATGCGGTTAAGCATATTGAACACCAGCGAGCAGGCGATGCCCGCGATCGATGTGGTGAAGGCCGTATTCATGCCGCCGATCAGCCGCGGGATGCCCGCCAGGGCGTTGTCCATATCCAGGCCGCTCAGGCCCCGAACCAAGCCGATGAACGTGCCCAGGATGCCCAGACTGGTCAGCAGGCTGGGAATGACCTCCGCCAGCTGGGAATGACCCACGGCGTAGATCACCGTTTCATCGTTGACATAATCCTCCACGTTGCAGTTCAGCCCACGCGCGTCCAGTTGCTCCGCATTCACCAAAAAACGCCGCCAGGGCCCCTGCATCTGTTTGCCCAGGAACAGGGTATCCTGCCACACCGGGCGGCCTTCTCCCGTGGCGGTTTCCAGCGTGCGGATACCGCGCCGAAGCCTGCGCCCTGCCCGCATGACAGGCGCCACGCACTTCACAATGCCGATGATCACCACAATGGCGATCGCCAGATAAATCAAAAAATCAACGAAATAAGTGGATATGCCATCGGCCAGATTATTCAGCAGGTTCACCTGCTTGTCCAGTCCTTCTCCGGCGGCTGCCGCTCCCAAACCCGTCAACGCCTCTCCACTCCCTTCCTGCAATACTCCTCTATATTGTAATAGATTATATGCAAAAAAGCAATAAAACCGTAACAAATCAAAATGTAAATTTTTTTCCGTACTCCAAGGCGGCGATTCATGCCGATTTCCGCATTTTCTTGAGTTTTGGGCCATATTGTGGTAAAATAAACGTGAAATGTGAGGCGCCTGGCAGGGTCGGCGGACAGACTGGACCCGCAGAGCACATCACATCCGCCCATCGGGCAGTTGTTCCGGAACATACGCCTGCGCGGATCGCCGGGAAAGATACCGCCGGATTGCCCCTGCCCGCCGGCCATCCGGCGCGTCGTGGCCGGAAAAACGGAAACGCAAATAGCGCAAATCGCCGCCCCAAGCATTGACAGAAGCGGCAAAATTGCGATATAGTATGGAAGATATATACGCCTGAGGCAAGAAGGGGGACTGCTCGTGCGCCGATTTGCATGTTTACTCGCGCTGATGATGGGAATAGGCTGCCTGACGGCCGGCGCTGAAGACATTCCAGCCACAGAAATCTTTCAGGCGCCCAGTCAAATCGTGATTTCCTTTACCGGCGACTGCACCCTGGGCTGCACCCCCACCGAGCGGGAATCGCCCACCGGGTTTGAAAGCTATATCAAAAAAAACGGCTTTGAATACCCTTTTGAGAAGGTGCGGGATATTTTCCTGCAGGATGATCTGACGGTGGTCAATCTGGAGGGCGTGTTTTACGATTATGAAAACAATCGGGTGAAAAAGACCTATAATTTCCGCGCTCCCACCGCGTATGCCCAAATTCTTCCCCTCTCCGGCATTGAGGCGGTGTCTCTGAGCAACAACCACATCATGGATTACGGCGAATATGGCCTTCGGGCCACCGTGCAGGCGCTGGAAGCGCAGGGCACAGCCTGGTTCGGCGGCAACGACGCCGCTTTTCAGACCTATATCTTTGAGAAGGATGGCGTGAAGGTGGGCTTTGCCGCCGCTTATATTTCCGATTGGTGGCAGAACAAGGATCTGTACAAAAACGGCTTTGAGCAATTGAAAGCCGCGGGATGCAGCGTGATCATCGGCTGCATGCACGGCGGCGTGGAATATGACGTATTTCACGACAACCAGCAGGAAATCCTGGCCAAGGCCTTTATCCGCTACGGCGCGGACATCGTGATCGGCCATCACCCCCACACCCTGCAGGGCATCACCGTGGAAGACGGCCGCACCGTGCTGTGGAGCATGGGCAATTTCGCCTTTGGCGGCAATTCCAAGCTGCGAAACAACGCGATGGGTGAATTGAGCGTGAATACCTACATTGCACAGTTTACCCTGTCCTTTGACGAAAGCGGCACATATCTCGGCCATCAGCTGAACATCATTCCCTGCCATGTGTCCGGCACCAAAGAATTCAACGATTATCAGCCCTGCCTGGTGCAAGGCAAGGAAGCCGCTTCTGTGCTGGCAAACCTGCAAAGGGACACATCCCCCCGTTCTTTGAAGCTGAAGCCTTACGTGGAAGGCGTGGGGGCCGTTCAGGAATTCGTTCCCGCTCCTGTCCGCTGAATCCGGTTTTCCGATTCCGCTTGCGCGGTTTCCCTGTTCTCTTCACATCCGCTTGAAGGGAGGCATCCCATGATCAACGTTCAGGATTTTATCCGTTCCCTGTCCCTGCAGGTGCTGGTGCCCACCAGCCGCAGGGAATGGGACATCCACTCCGCCGAATTGAACCGGCCCGGCTTGCAGTTCGTGGGCTACTACGAGCATTTTGCCCATGACCGGCCGCAGGTGGTGGGCCTGACGGAAATAAGCTACCTAGAGCAATTGCCGGATGACGTGCGGTACCGGCGTTTGGAAGCGTTTTTCGCCTATTCCATGCCCTGCGTCATTTTCTGCCGGGGCATGATGCCCTCCGACGACATTCTGAAGCTGGCGGAAAAGCATGACGTGGCCGTGCTGCGCACGGAAAACGTGACCACACGGCTGGTAGCCCTGGCCATGAATTACATGAACCGGTGCCTGGCCCCCCGCTCCACCCTCCACGGCGTGCTGGTGGACGTGTACGGCATGGGCGTGCTGCTGACCGGCGAAAGCGGCGTGGGCAAAAGCGAAGCGGCGCTGGAGCTGGTGCGCCGCGGCCATCAGCTGGTGGCGGACGATGTGGTGGACGTATGCCGCATCACGGAAAACCGTCTGATCGGCGAATCGCCGGAGACGGTGCGCCATTTCATGGAGATCCGCGGCATCGGCATCATTGACATCAAGGCCATGTACGGCATCAGCGCGGTATTGACCAGCAAGAGCATCGACATGGTGATTCATCTGGAAGCCTGGAACGACAAAAAGGCCTATGACCGGCTGGGATTAAGCGAGGATTTCACCACCATCATGGATGTGCGGATTCCTCACCTGGTGCTGCCGGTGCGTCCGGGCCGGAACGTGGCGGTGGTCATCGAGGTGGCCGCGCGGAACTTCTCCCTGAAACAGATGGGCTATTCCGCCGCCAAGGAATTGGATCGGCGGCTGAACGAAATGATGATGGGCGCGGGCAAACCCACGCTGTAATCCCAACGAAAAGAATACGGAGGTTATCGGTATGGTGTACATCGGCGTTGATCTGGGCGGCACCAACATTGCTGTGGGCGTCGTCAGCGAAACCGGCTCGATCCTGGCGGAGGCTTCCGTCAAAACCCTGGCTGAGCGGCCCAGCGAAGAAGTGATCCGGGATATGGCCGCCTGTGCGCAGAAGGCGCTGAACAAGGCGGGCCTGACCCAGGAGGATGTAAAATCCATCGGCGTGGGCGTGCCCGGCGTGGCGGATGAGGAAAACGGCGTGGTGATCAGCTGCACAAACCTGGGCTGGCACAATGTGCCGCTGCGGTCCGAAATGCAAAAGTATATCAATAAGCCCGTCTATGTCGGCAATGACGCCAATGTGGCCGCGCTGGCAGAAAGCTATGTGGGCGTCAGCGCCGGCTGCAGCAGCAGCGTGATGCTGACGCTGGGGACCGGCCTGGGCGGCGGCATCGTGATCAATGGCAAGGCATGGGGCGGCTCCCACGGCCGCGGCGGCGAAATCGGCCATGTCACCCTGGTGCCCGACGGCGTTCCCTGCACCTGCGGGAACAACGGCTGCGCCGAACGGTACGTTTCCGCCACGGCCCTGATCCGCATGGGCAAGCAGGAATGCATCTCGTTCCCGGACAGCCTGATTCTGAAAAAAGCCGGCAGCATTGACAGAATCAATGCCAAAAACGTGCTGGACGCCGCGAAGGAAGGTGATGCGCCTGCCCTTCGGGTATTCAATACCTTTGTGAATTATCTGGCATTGACCATCAACAACATCACCAGCTTCTTTGATCCCGAAATGGTAGTGCTGGGCGGCGGCGTCAGCCACGCGGGCGCTTTCCTGCTGGACGCCATCCGGGCCATTCTGCCCCGGTATCAGATGTTCAAGGCGCTGCCCATCCCGCGGCTGGAGCTTGCCCGGCTGGGCAATGAAGCCGGCATCATCGGCGCCGCGCTGCTGGGCAAGAATTGATCGTCTCCCCCGCAGGCTCGCTTCGCCCTGCCTTTCCATTCCATGGCTGAAACGTTGCAGCCAATCGAAACCTAACAATTTGGAGGGATTCCCATGAACTATTCCGTTCGTCAGCTGTTCCGGGAAACGCCCGGGGATCAGACCCCGGTTACCGTTTCCGGCTGGGTGCGTACCTTACGGGACAGCAAGGTATTTGCGTTTATTGAGCTCAACGACGGCACTTTTTTCAAAAATGTGCAGGTCGTGTGCGAGGACAGCCTGGACAATTTCAAGGAAGTGGTGAAAACCACCCTGGGCAGCGCCATTTCCGTCACCGGCGTGCTTACCCTGACGCCGGAAATGAAACAGCCCTTTGAAATCAAGGCCCGGAAAGTGGAAATCGTGGGCCTGAGCGATCCCAGCTATCCCCTGCAGAAAAAGCGCCACACCGTGGAATACCTGCGCACGCAGGCGCATCTGCGCCCCCGTACAAACCTGTTCAGCGCCGTGTTCCGCATCCGCTCCCTGGCGGCCCAGGCCATTCACGCCTTTTTCGCCTCCCGGAGCTTCGTTTATGTGCACACGCCCCTGATCACCACCTCCGACGCCGAGGGCGCCGGCGAAATGTTCCGGGTGACCACCCTGGACCTGAATAACCTGCCCCGGGACGAGCAGGGCCGCGTGGACAACAGGCAGGATTTCTTCGGCAAGCCCGCCAACCTGACCGTGTCCGGCCAGCTGAACGTGGAATGCTTTGCCCAGGCTTTCCGCAATGTGTACACCTTCGGGCCCACCTTCCGGGCGGAAAAATCCTATACGCCCCGCCATGCCGCGGAATTCTGGATGATCGAGCCGGAAATTTCCTTTGCCGACCTGAACGACGATATGGAGCTGGCAGAGGACATGCTCAAATACGTCATTGCCGACGTGCTCAGCAAAGCTCCCGAGGAAATGGAATTCCTGAATAATTTCGTGGACAAGGGCCTGGTGGACCGTTTGCAGCACGTGGTGAACAGTCAGTTTGCAAAGGTGTCCTACACCGATGCCATCGACATCCTGCTCAAGTCCGGCAAGCAGTTTGAATACCCCGTCCACTGGGGCATGGATATCCAGACGGAGCATGAGCGCTTCCTGGCGGAAGAGCATTTCGGCTGCCCCGTGTGCGTGTACAACTATCCCAAGGACATCAAGGCCTTCTACATGCGCCAGAACGACGACGGCAAGACCGTCGCCGCCGTGGATATCCTGGTGCCCGGCATCGGCGAATTGATCGGCGGCAGCCAGCGCGAGGAACGGCTGGACGTGCTGGAAGCCCGCATCCGGGAGCTGGGCCTGGACATGGATTCTTACTGGTGGTATCTGGAGCTGCGCAAGTTCGGCACCACGCCCCACGCCGGGTTCGGCCTGGGCTTTGAGCGGCTGATCATGTATTTGACCGGCGTCAGCAACATCCGCGACGTACTGCCATTCCCCCGTACCACCGGCAGCGCTGAATTCTGATCGAAACACACATTTCACAGGGGGCTTTTATCAAGCCCCCTGTTCCCGTATCTGTGGAGGTTCCCATGATTACCGATGCATACAGCACCGCGTCTGACCCCATCATCACCCCGGAGAGCTGTATCGGGCCCCAGCGCCACATTGCCGACACCTGCATCGTCACATTTTCCGATGTGATCATGCAGTCCGTATTGGATGCGTGGCCCTGTGAAACCGTGGGCCGCATCCGCACCTGCGGGGGCGTGACGCCCGTATATACCCTGTCTCACCGGCGCCGGACCCTTGCCGTGCTCCAGGCGCACGTAGGCTCTGCCATGGCGGCCAGCGATGTGATCGAAACAAATTGGCTTACCGGGGCCAGCCGCTTCATCGTGTTCGGTTCCTGCGGGTGCCTGGATCAGGACGCGGCCCGGGGCCGCTACATCCTGCCCACCGCCGCCTACCGGGATGAAGGCATGAGCTACCACTACGCCCCGCCCGCCGATTATATTGAAATGCCGGGGGCCGCCGTCACCGCGAAGGTTTTCGATGCTGCCGGAATCCCCTATGTGCTGGGCAAAACCTGGACCACCGATGCCTTTTACCGGGAGCTTCGCCATCAAATGATACAGCGCAGGGCGGAGGGCTGTCTGGCCGTGGACATGGAGGCCGCAGGTCTCCAGGCGGTATGCGATTTTCACGGTTTTTCGCTGTATTGCTTCCTCATGGCCGGCGATGTGCTGGATCAGCCGAAATGGGATGTCGGGAACCTGTCGCTGGCCAATCATCATTTGGAAAACTTTCACATCGCGCTGAAAATCGCGGAACAGCTGGAAGCAGCGTCGTAAAGGGGGAAGCATCACCGTGAAACGTCGCTTGATCCCGGGTTTGGCCGTTCTGCTTATCCTTCTTTGCGCGGCGCCTGCCGCTCCGGCGGAGGAGCCGGATGGCCGCCTGACCGATCGGCAGCTGATGGCTTACTATGACGGTGCGCTGTTTGTGGGCGATTCCATCACCCGGCAGCTGCACGTGTATGTCATCGGACAAAGGCGGGAGGATCCCGAATTCTTTGCCGGCGCCCGATTCCTGACCGCCCAGAGCTATGCCCTCTATACCGCCAGCCGGAAAAAGCTCATGCCAGAAGCCGTAAACCTGGCCTACCGCGGGCGCAGCATGACGATGTTCGATATCATTGAAGAAACGCGCCCCAGCCGTGTGTTCATCCTGCTGGGCGTCAATGATTATGTGGGAGAAAAGATCGAAAAGGCGGTAGGCTGGGCGGAGCGCATCGTGGATGTGACCGCGCAGGTTTCGCCGGGTACGCAGGTCGTTTTTCAATCCCTCACGCCTGTCACGCCCGCTTTCTGCCGGAAGCGGGATTACCGCGCCCTGTGGGATCAGTACAACGAAGCGCTGCGGGCCATGTGCGAAAGGAAAGGCGCCGGTTACGTAAACATTGCCGACGCGCTCAAGGACGAGGAGGGATATCTCCATTCGGGCTACACTTCCGATGGGGAATATCACCTGAATCATTCCGGCTTGAGGGTGTGGCTGACCTGCCTTCTGGATTATGCGCAGGCCCAGTACGACGCCGGGCAATGGGCGCCGCCGCAGATGTAAATCACGCCATCGGGATTTCGTTGCAAGAAGATCCTTGGCAAGGGTACGCCATCCCCTCCGGAAAAACGCATATCTCAGTAAAAAAGGTTCTTTTCGGGTTGTGAAGGAAACAAAAACCCTTCTCGGTCATTCGGAGCAAAGCGGAGCCGGGATGAAAAGCGCAGTCAATGGATCTGTGTGCATCGTGAACCCGGCAAACAGATCTTTCGGTTCCCCTCCGCTCCCGCTCCACTCCGCGCAAGATGACATGAAAGGTCGTTTTTCTCCTGACTTTCCGGGAAGAATCAATAAAAAACTTCGCATCTGTTCAGCCAAGGCCGAACAGAATTCAAGCAACAAAAAAAGGGGCCGCTGCAGAAAGCTGATATTCTGCAGCAGCCCCTTGACTGTCAATCTTACTTGATTTCGACCTTGGCGCCGACTTCGGCGAACTGAGCCTTCACCTTTTCGGCTTCTTCCTTGGAAACGCCTTCCTTCAGAGCCTTGGGCAGGTTTTCCACGAAATCCTTGGCTTCCTTCAGGCCCAGGCCGCTGACCACTTCGCGGACAGCCTTGATGACCTTGATCTTTTCAGAGCCGGCATCCACCAGGATGGCGTCGAATTCGGTCTGCTCCTCAGCGGGGGCAGCAGCAGCAGCGGGAGCACCGCCGGCAACGGCGATAGCGCCGGTCACGCCGAACTTTTCTTTCAGGGCATCAACCAGTTCGTTTACTTCCATGAGCGTCATCTTTTCGATGGCTTCAATGATTTCCTGAACGGACATTTTCTTTTCCTCCATTTTTTCGCGCTTATTCGCGTCAGCTTATGATCATGTGTGTTTACGCGGCGTTCAGGCCGCTTGTTTCATCATGCAGCCTGCTTCTTCTCGGCGATTTCGCCAAGCACAGCCACCAAAGAGGACATGGGGCTCATCAGGCAGCCAACCAGGGTCGCCATGAGCTCGTCCTTGCTGGGCATCTTGGACAGCTTGATCATGGTCTTTTCGTCCGCAGCCTTGTTTTCGAAGATACCGCCGGTGATCTTCAGAGCTTCCAGCTTGTTCTTCTCGATGAACTGGGCCACAGCCTTGGGGCCGGACACGGGATCCTTCTTGCTGAATACGAACGCATTGGGGCCGTTCAGCAGATCGTCCAGGCCTTCCACGCCCACCTGCTCCAACGCCAGCTTCACCAGCCGATTCTTCAGCACGCAGTAATCCACGTCGTTTTCACGGCACTGACGGCGCAGGTTGGTATCCTGCTCCACGGTCAGCCCGGTGTAGCTCACCACGGTGACGGATTCGGCGCCTTTCAGTTTTTCAACGATCTCGGCTACCTTTTCCACCTTCAGGTCACGATTCTTGCTCATTTCTGTTACACCTCCTCCATGGCTTGGAGTAAAAGAAAACCCTTGCGCCGCGCAAGGGAGAGCATACACTTTCCATTGCACCTCGGCAGGCGGGTCGCCCCTTTAGATCCTTTCGGATACCGGCTGTCTACGGCACAGGCTCTTTTAAGCCGAGAGATACTATACCATATCATCCCCTTTCCGTCAACCCCTTCCTTGAGTTTTTTCACATTTTTTCACATGTTTTTTCGTGGAAAAGCAGGCGAGCGGCGAAAACCTTTATGTGTTTATGAGCTCCGAAAGGCCGAAAAAAGCCGGACGGAAGCAAGCGGTGGGATACCTCCCACCAGCGGAACACGTTGTTTCCGGCATGACAAAGGGGAAGGCGCCCGCCTTCCCCACGGTATCCCGGATCAGCCGCCTGTTCAGGTGCCGCACCGACGGCAGCAGCCGTTGTTGTTTGTGTTGTTATTCCCGCAGCTGCATCCGCAGTTCTGCCCGCTGACATTGTCCTCATCACACAGGTTGGCCGGCGGAAACAGCGGCAGAGAGAAGAATTCGTCGCACACGCTGTCGGCAAATTCCTCGCAGGGCGGAATGGGGCAAAAGCCGTAACTGGGCACCAGAATCTCCACTTTGGCCAGCACCTTGAGCACGATGGTGACGCACACCGTGAGGCGGAAGGTGTTTTCCCCCCGGTAGCTGCCCGCCACGCAGACCGCGCTCGCCATCCCTTCCAGGGTGAAGGGCACGATGGATTCGTCGGGCACCGCCAGCAGCACATCCTTGCCAACCGTCACCACGCCCTTGCCGATGTATTGCACACACCGGCTGTCGGTAAACAGGATGTCGATGGGAATTTCCACCGTGCCGCGCACGCGGGCGAAGCAGGGCCGGTCGCACAGCCGTTCCACGCTGAGATTGCCGATGTCCACATCCATGGTGCTGGACCGGCAGCTTTCAAAGGTGATGGGCGCCACAGGAGCGGAGGTGGGCGGCACGGTGTCCGTTTCGCAGTTGCAGCCCGACACCACCTGGGCGTAGCTGGAAATGGTCACATCCACGTTGGTCAATTGCTCCTGCTGCAGGCAGCTGTCATACACCCGCTGCACCTGAATGCACACTTTTTCCTCCAGGCCATCCAGCACATTTCCGGCCACGGTGCCGGGAACACAGGCGGGGTTGGCGTTTTTGTAGGAATAGAAAGACATTGCGTTGCGCCTCCTTGCATTGCGCGCCGTTGCCGCGGCGCCGTCGTCGGGATTTCAGGCCGTCCTTCCGTCCACGGCCTTCACCCTTATCCTATGCCCGGCAGGCTGAAGCGTGCGGAACCCGGCAAAACGCCGCGCGCCTGTTTTTTCCAGAAAAGAGGGCAGTCATCTTCAAACGGCCGCCTGTGATTTCATACCGGCACTTTCATCCCTCATTGCTTCACATTCCGGGCACTCCCGCAAACGATCAATCCTCCGGCCGTGACGGCGCTTTTTGCATACTGGACCCAGCCGCCGTGCTCCAAATAGTGATTGCCAATTCCTATCCGTTCCGCCGCGGACTGAACAGGTGCTTCAAATTGTAATATTTGTGTTAAAAATTTTTCATTCTCTTGCGTTTCCGCCGTTTGCAGGGTAAAATAATTCCGTATGGATGCAAGGGCTTTTTTGTTGGAGCGCGCACGGCAATCCTGGCGCGCCGCGGGTCAGCCTGGACGGGTGGTGGCAGCCGTCTCGGGGGGCGCCGATTCGGCAGCCCTCTTGATGGTTTTGCACGCGCTTTCCCAGGAAGCGGGCTTTTCCCTGTCCTCCGTCCATATGGATCACGGGCTGCGCGCGGAATCGGCGCAGGACGCCGCGTTTGTGGCCGATCTATGCCAAAGGATCCATGTTCCCTGCCGCATCCGCACGGTCCACGTCGCATTGCCCGGCGAGGACGGCGCCCGGCAGGCGCGCTATGAGGCTTTGCTGGCTGAATGCCAGTACCGGGAGGCCGACGCCCTTGCACTGGCCCATCACCGCCAGGATCAGGCGGAAACGGTGCTGCTGCACCTGCTGCGCGGCAGCGGCAGCGACGGCATAGCCGGCATGGCGGAATGCTCCTCACGGTTGAAACCAAACGGAGAACCGCTCCTTTTCTGGCGTCCTTTCCTGACGGTCTCCCCCGCCCGCCTGCGGGCCGCGCTGGCAGAATACGGCATGGCATGGCGGGAGGACGCCACCAACGCTCAGGACGGTTACCTGCGCAATTATCTGCGTCACCGGGTGCTGCCCATCCTGGAAGCCCGTGTGCCCCGGGCGCAGGAGGCCATGGCGCGGGCCGCCCGTGTGCTGAGCGATGAATCAAGCTATTTTCACGAAGAAGCCCGGCGCTTCCTGCGGGACAACGCCTGCCTGACGCCGCCCTGCCGCTGGATCCTGTACGCGCCGCTCAGGTCGCTTCATCCGGCCATGCGGCGGCACGCGCTGCGCCAGGGCTGTCCCGTTCCCCTGGATTACGCCCAGACGGAAGCGCTGATGGCGCTGACGCCCGGCCAGACGTGCTATCTTCCCGGTGAATGGCGTGCAGCGTGTTCGAATCGGTATCTTCATTTCCTGCCGCCCGTAGCGGAACCGGCCGCGCCTGGCCGCCTGACCTGTCTTCCCTGGCAGGGAGAAACGGGGGACGGCATACGCCGTCAGGCTATGCCCAAGGCTGTATTTGCGCAGTGTGCGCTTCGCTACCGGCAAGCGGGCGATGTGATCCATCCTCTGGGTGGGCCCGGAGATAAGTCTTTGCAGGATTATTGGGTGGACCGGCACACGGAAAGGCCCTTCCGGCCCTATCTGCCGCTGCTGTGCATGGGAAAACGGGTGATCTGGTCCATTGGGACCGGCTGCGCCGAGGAATGCCGGGTGCGTCCCGGAGACGATGCTGTGCTGCTCTGTTACGAAGGATATCTGCCCGGCGATCTGCCGCCCGCAGGCGGTACGGATTGAGCGGGATCAAAATACAGAAAAGGAGACAAGCCATGGACACGAATGCTGTGCTGTACGGCGATCTGGAAAGAATACTCTTGACCCGGGAGGAAATCGCGAAGGCCGTGCGGGAATTGGCCTGCCGCATCACGCACGATTATGCCGGCAAGGAGCCTGTCATGATCTGTATCCTCAAAGGCGCGTGCGTGTTCTTCACCGATCTGATCCGGGAAATCGACCTGCCCCTGACCACCGAATTCATGTCCGTTTCCAGCTATGGAAGCAGCACCAAATCCTCCGGCGTCGTGCGCATCCTGAAGGATCTGGACCGCGACATTTCGGGCAAGGATGTGCTGGTGGTTGAGGATATCGTGGACAGCGGCATGTCCCTTTCCTACCTCAAGGGCGTGCTGGAAAACCGCAACGCCGCTTCCATTTCCATCGTCACCCTGCTGGATAAGCCTGCGCGCCGCCGGGTACCTCTGGAGGTGCAGTATTCCTGCTTCAACATTCCCGACGCCTTTGTGGTGGGCTACGGCCTGGATTTCGATGAAAAATACCGCAATCTGCCCGATATCGGCGTGCTTCATCCAAAAATTTACGGGGGTCAGGCCTGAAATGATTGCCAATATCCCCCCGGATATGCTATAATAATTTCTTGATGCCAGTTCTTTTAGGAGGATTGAATTTTGCGTAAAGTATCTCGTGGCTTGTTGGGTTATCTGTTAATGATCGCGGTGTTTATCTTTCTGATCGTGCTGCTCAGCGGCGGCATGAATTCCGTGAACCGCCGGATCGAATATCCCGAATTGCTGCAGCGGATCAGCGAAGGCAAGGTGGATCGGGTGTCCATCCGGGGCACGTCGCTGGTGGGCCGGTATAAAAACAGCCTGATTCCGGAGGCCAATTATCCCAACCGGGATTATGATTTTGAAACGACCATCGGCCCGGATTTTTACAGCACCGTGCTGACCATGAAGGCGAACGAGCTGGGCCAGGATATCGACACCGTATCCGTCAATGATCTGGATTTCAAAATTGAGTATCTGGCGCCTCTCACCACCCCGTGGTATCTGGAAATCCTGCCCTACCTGCTCCCCATCGTGCTGCTGATGGCGATGTGGTGGTTCATTATGCGGCAGCAGACCGGCGGGGGCGGCCGTGTGATGAGCTTTGGCAAATCCCGCGCCGCCATGGTGGATCCCAGCAAGAATAAGGTCACCTTTGCGGATGTGGCCGGCGCCGATGAGGAAAAGGAAGAATTGAAGGAAATCGTGGATTTCCTGAAAAATCCCAAGCTCTATGTGGATCTGGGCGCGCGCATCCCCAAGGGTGTGCTGCTGGTGGGCCCTCCCGGCACGGGCAAAACATTGCTTGCCAAGGCCGTGGCCGGCGAGGCCAACGTGCCCTTCTTCTCCATTTCCGGCTCTGATTTCGTGGAAATGTTTGTGGGCGTGGGCGCGTCCCGCGTGCGCGATCTGTTCGAGCAGGCCAAGCGCAATGCCCCCAGCATCGTATTCATCGATGAAATCGACGCCGTGGGCCGTCACCGCGGCGCTGGCCTGGGCGGCGGACACGACGAGCGGGAGCAAACCCTGAACCAGCTGCTGGTGGAAATGGACGGCTTTTCCACCAACGAGGGCGTCATCGTCATGGCTGCCACCAACCGCCGTGATATTCTGGATCCCGCCCTGCTGCGCCCCGGCCGGTTCGACCGGCAGGTGACCGTCAATTATCCCGATCTCAACGGGCGCATCGCCATCCTGAAGGTCCACTCCAAGGGCAAGCCTCTGGCCGCGGACGTGGATCTGGAAAACATCGCCAAGCGGACCCCCTACGCCACCGGCGCCGATCTGGAAAACATCATGAACGAGGGCGCCATTCAGGCTGCCCGGGAAAAATCCAAGGAAATCACCCAGCATCATTTGATCGAAGCTGTGGAGCGTATCCAGATGGGGCCCGAAAAGCGCAGCCACAAGGTGCTGGAGGAGGATCTGCGCATCACCGCTTTCCATGAAGCCGGCCATGCCATTGTGGGCCATTTCCTCCCCCTGTGCGACGATGTGCACATGATCACCGTGGTGCCCCGCGGCCAGGCCGCCGGCATGACGCTGTCCCTGCCCGAAAAAGAAACGGATCACCAGAGCAAGCAAAAATTGCTGCAAAACATCACCATGATGCTGGGCGGTCGCGCCGCCGAAAGCCTGACCCAGGACGATATCTGCACCGGCGCCATCAGCGATCTGAAGCGCGCCACGGAATTGGCCCGCAGCATGGTCACCCGCTTCGGCATGAGCGATAAACTGGGCACCGTGTACCTGAGCAACGATCAGGAAGTGTTCATTGGCATGGAATTCGGCCAAACCCGGGATTACAGCGAGGAAACAGCCGCCCTCATCGATGAGGAAGTGCGCACCATCCTGACCCGCTGCTATCAGCAGGCGCTGGAGATCCTCACCGGCCATATTCATCAGCTGCGCGGTCTGGGGCAATTGCTGATCGAAAAGGAAACTGTCACCCGCGATGAATTCCTGCGCTTTCTTTCCTCCGCCGCTGATGCCGCGGAAGTGAAGGCCATCGAAGAGGAACCCGCCCCGTGATGCGGCCTGACCTGCACCTGCATACCGCCGCTTCCGACGGCGTGCTGACCGCTTTCGAAATCGCCCGGGAAGTGCAGCGGGCGGATGTGACCCTCTTTTCCGTGACCGATCATGACACCCTTTCCGCCCTCCCGGCGGCCTCCGACGCCGCTTATGAGCGGGGACTGGCCTTCATCCCCGGGGTGGAGATCAGCACAGAAGGGGAAGAAAACATCCACATTTTAGGCTACGGCGTCCGCGTCGGGGATGAAAAGCTCAGCGCTTTTCTGCGCGACGGCGCTCAGCGCCGGGAGGACAGAAGCCGGCGCATTGTCCGCCGCCTGGCCGACGCGGGCATGCCCCTGGATTGGGATGCGATCCAGGAAACCACCACCGGCAGCGTGGGCCGGCTGCATATCGCCCGGGCGCTGGCAAACGCGGGCTATGTATCTTCCACCGCGGAAGCGTTTGAAAAATACCTCAATCGGGGACGGTTGGCCCACGTGCCGCGGGACACCGCGCCCGCTTCCCAGGCCATTTCCCTGCTGCGGTCATGCGGCGCCGTGCCGGTACTGGCGCATCCGGGGCAGATCAGGTGGCCCCGCGAACGGCTGCTGCCCATGCTGCGGGCGTGGATGGACGCTGGGCTCATGGGGCTGGAAGTGTATCACCCCGCCAATCGCAATGATTATTCCAACTGGGATCATTTGGCCCGGCAGTCAGGCCTGCTGGTCACCGGCGGCAGTGATTTTCATGATTTTGCCGGCAGTCACGGCCTGATCGGCGAGACCGCCGCGGAATGGCCCCGGGCCAGCGAGGATGGCTGGGCGCTGTTTCAGGCGTGCCGCCGCTGAAACAGCATATCGTTTTGCCCGCTTCTTTTCGATGCGGGCAATCCACTTTATGAAGGAGACTCTCGCATGTACTATCAACAGGGCTATCGGCCGCCTCAGGAGGATCCGCTTTCTCCGCCCCGCAGGCGCAGGCGGAAGATAAAACCTTGGCTGATTTATGCCCTTTGCGCCTTGCTGATTGGGCTCATCATCGCCGTGATCGTGATTGCGGGCATCAGAATGACGGAGCGCAGCCAGCGCAAGCAGGAGCTGCACGATCAGGTGGATGCGTATCAGCATGTATTTTTGCCCAACATCATCGTGGACGGCGTAGATATCGGCGGCATGAGCTATGATCAGGCCCGGGACGCCGTCATGGCGCAGGTGAATGCCCGTCAAAACAGCTGGACGCTGGATTTAACGTATCAGTTCCATGTGTTCTTTACCCTGAACTACGCCGCTTTGGGGATCGAAACGGATTTGAATCAGGTGGATACGCTGCTGAACGATCTGTACCGCCTGGGCAAGCCCGCCAATGATTCCGAGCAGGCCTATGAGCAAAGCCGGGCGGAAATCCAGGCTGCTTTGGCCGAGCCCACATATGCCTTCACCACCCAAAGCGATATGTCTGACGCCTTGTTGGATTCCGTGCTCGCCCAGATCAGGGATCAATTGGCCAAAGAGCCCGCCGACGCTTACCTGGCCTATTTTTCCCCGGATCACAAGGATCCCTTCATCATTCAGCCGGAAAGCTACGGAGCCAGCTTGGATGTGGAAGAGGCCAAGCGGAAGATCCTGGAAATGGCGGCGGAGGGCAAGAGCGGCTTTTATGAAATGGTGCCCACGCCCATCGCGCCGCAGGTGTCCCAGGCGGATGTTCGCAGTCAGGTATCGCTGCTGTACAAGGCCATCACGCCCATTTCTTCTTCCTCCACCACCTACCGCACCCAGAATATCCGCACCGCCTTTTCCCGGGTGAACGGAAAAACCCTGGCTCCGGGCGAAGTTTTCAGCTTCAACGACACCATCCTCAAGCGCACCGAGAAGAACGGCTACAAGCCGGCCATTGAGTACGGCGAGGGCGGGATGGAGCAGGTGGGCATCGGCGGCGGCGTATGCCAGGCCAGCACCACGGTGTATCTGGCCGCCATCCAATCGGGGCTGGAGATTCTGGAGCGCCATGCCCATGGCAACACCGTGTCTTACACCACCTTTGGCCAGGACGCCACCGTCAATGACGGGCGGCTGGACATGCGCTTCCGCAACACCAGCGGCGGTACCATTTACATCACAGCCCATGTGGAAGAGGTCAAGCGGAACAAATTCCAGTGTGTGGTGTGCTTCTATGGCCCCTCGCTGGGCACCGTTTCCTATTCTCTTCGCACCGAAACAGTGGAAACCATCCCCGCGCCGCTGGATATTACCTATCAGAAAGACAAGAACCACGTCTACGTCACCTACAAGGATGAGGAGCCCGTTCTGGTACGGGAGGCCCGTGACGGCTTCATCAACGAAACCTACCTGCAAAAATGGGACAATGGATCCCTGGCATCCGAAACCGCCGTGAGCCGGGATGAATGCAAAGCCCGCAACACGGTCTACGCCGTTGGCACGCTGGACAGGTAGCCATATCCCACCCGCCGGGAGACGAACAGACGCGCTCCCGGCTGTTTTTTATCATCCGGAATTGCGTTTTGGGCCTGAATCCGCTATAATGGAAGGGCTTACTGGACAAAGGAGGACATCCCCGTGGCCAACGACCGCTTGCGTCATATCCGAAATTTCTGCATCATCGCCCACATCGACCATGGCAAATCCACCCTGGCGGACCGGATCCTGGAAAAAACCGGCGTATTCGAGCAGCGACAGATGGTCGATCAAATCCTGGATTCCATGGAATTGGAGCGGGAGCGCGGCATCACCATCAAATCCAAGGCCGTGCGGATGCGCTACCAGGCCAAGGACGGGGATACCTACACCCTGAACCTGATCGACACCCCCGGCCATGTGGACTTTTCCTACGAGGTCAGCCGGGCTTTGGCCGCGTGCGAAGGCGCGCTGCTGGTCGTGGATGCCACCCAGGGCGTGGAAGCCCAGACCCTGGCCAATGTGTATATGGCGCTGGAGCACGATTTGGAAACGGTGCCCGTGATCAACAAGATCGACCTGCCTTCCGCCCAGCCGGAGGAAACCAAGCAGGAAATCGAGGAGGAAATCGGCCTGGACGCCTCCAATGCGCCCCTGATTTCCGCAAAAATGGGCATCGGCATCGAAGACGTGCTGGAGGCGGTGGTGCACCAGATGCCCCCGCCCGAGGGGGATGAAACCAAGCCCCTCAAGGCGCTCGTGTTCGACGCTGTGTATGACAATTATCGCGGGGCCATCTGCTTTGTGCGCGTCATGGAAGGCAAGGCTTATCCCGGCATGCGCATGCGCATGATGCAGACCGGCGCGGAATTCGACGTGGTGGAGGTGGGCACCTTCTCGCCCTCCTACACCCCCTGCGACGCCCTGCTGCCCGGAGATGTGGGCTATATTTCCGCCTCCATCAAGGATGTGCGGGATACCCGGGTGGGCGATACGATCACCGACGCCGCCAAGCCGGCGGATGAACCGCTGCCCGGCTATAAAGAAGTGCAGCCCGTGGTGTTCTGCGGCATTTATCCCGCGGACGGCGCGGATTACGATAATCTGCGCGACGCCCTGGAAAAGCTGCGCATGAACGACGCCAGCCTGTCCTTTGAGCCGGAAACCAGCGTGGCCCTGGGCTACGGCTTCCGGTGCGGATTCCTGGGGCTGCTGCATATGGAAATCATTCAGGAGCGGCTGGAACGGGAATTCGACCTGGATCTGGTCACCACGGCGCCTTCGGTTATTTATGAAATCGTGAAAACAGACGGCACCGAAATGCGCATCGACAATCCCACCAACCTGCCACCCGTCAATGAAATCCTGGAAATGCGGGAGCCTTTTTGCCGCGCCACCATCTACACGCCCCAGGAATTCGCCGGCACCCTCATGCAATTGTGCCAGGACAAGCGGGGCACCTTCATTGACATGCAGTATGAAGGCAAGCGCATGAAGCTGCTCTACGACGTGCCCCTCAACGAAATGATCTTTGATTTTTTCGATCAGCTCAAAAGCCGCTCGAAAGGCTATGCCAGCTACGATTACGAAATCGTCGGCTATCAGAAGAGCGACCTGGTGAAAATGGATATCCTGCTCAACGGCGATATCTGCGACGCTTTCACCATGATCGTCCACAAGGACAAGGCCTACGGCCGCGGCCGCGCCATCGCCGAAAAGCTCAAGGACGTGATCCCGCGCCAGCAGTTTGAAATCCCCATCCAGGCGGCCATCGGCGGCAAGATCATCGCCCGCGAAACGGTGAAGGCGGTTCGGAAGGACGTATTGGCCAAGTGCTACGGCGGCGACATCACCCGGAAAAAGAAGCTGCTGGAAAAGCAGAAGGAAGGCAAGAAGCGCATGCGCCAGTTCGGCACCGTGGAATTGCCCGGCGAAGCGTTCATGGCCGTGCTGAAAATGGGCGACGATTGATCCGTATCCGGATGAAATTGCTGCTCCCATTCGTTGGATAGGCGGTGCGACTGATTTCTCAGGAGGGATTTATGAACCTGATTGATCTTGTGATCCTGGTTATTCTGGGGGCCAGCGTGGCCTACAGCCTGTACCGCGGCTTTTTGCACACGCTTTTATCCGTGGGCTGCTGCGTTCTGTCCGTGCTGCTGGCCTTTTCCTTCGCCCCCAGGCTGTCCGCCATCGTCAGCGGCAGCGAAGGCATCACCGCCGAAATGGCCACCTATACCGACGCCATCACCCGGGTGCAGGATTATGACCTGGCCAACATGCCCGTGGATCAGCTGAATGACGAGCTGATCGCGCGCGTGCTGGCAAAAACGTCGCTGCCCGCGCCCATTGCCACCATTCTGGAAAGTAACCTTCGGGGCAGGGTCTTTGCCTCCGCCGGGCTGATCCGGGTGAACGATTATGTATCCAACACCGTGGTGGCCGTCACGATCAACGTGCTGTGCTTCCTGGCGGCGTTCGTTGTCATCTATCTCATTTTGTCCGTCCTGGTCAGCCTGATCCAGCACGTGTTTCAGTTTCCCCTGCTCAAGCAATTGGATTGGCTGGCCGCCGGTGTATTCGGCCTGTCCAGGGGGGCGCTGCTGGTGTATGTGGTTTTCCTGCTGCTGCCCATCCTGAGCACTGTGATCCGGCTGGAGGCCTTTGATGAACTGCTGGCCCAAAGCACCTTCGCCTCCATCTTCCAGAGCAACGGCTTTTTCGCCTCGGTGATCGTAGGGAGGCTGTGAGAAAACGGGGGCTTCACGTTTCAGCTCTGTTCCGCTTTTCGCTTCACTCCGCTCAAGATGGCAAGAAAGGTCTTTTCTTTCTCCCCGACTTTCCGCGAAGAATCAGAAAACGGAAGAATTCAAAACGACTGCTGCGCGAAATCGTACAGCAGTCGTTTTTCTTATTTCCCGGTGTGCAGCGCATCCGATTCTCGGATCATGCCTCCTCGGAAGGCGCTTCCTGCGCTTCTTTTTCCTCAATCTTCTCCCCCGCGCCCACACGCAGGTCGTTTTCGGTGAGCAGCATCAGGCATTCCCTGGTCAGTTCGCCTTGTTCCCGGCTCAGACGGTCCGCCTGCGCGGCAATGGCGCGCTCAAACAGGTTGCGCACGCCCCGGGCGTTTCCAAAGCTTTCCACGTTTTTGCTCTCCCGTGCCAGGATTTCCTTCAGCGCCTCCCGTGCCGTTTCATCCAGGGAGTAGCCGCTCTTATTGCACCGCATTTCAAATATGCCAAGCAGCTCTTCTTCGGTATAATCCGGAAAATGCATAAACCGGTTGAACCGGGATTCCAGTCCCGGATTGGAATGGACAAATTCTTGCATCAGTTCGGTATACCCCGCCACGATCACCACCAGATCCTCCCGGTGATCCTCCATGGCCTTGAGCAGCGTATCCACCGCTTCCTGGCCGTAATCGGTGCCGCCCCGGTTGGTGAGCGCGTACGCCTCGTCGATGAACAGCACTCCACCCAGGGCTTTTTCGATCACTTCCGCCGTTTTGATGGCCGTTTGGCCCACATAGCCCGCTACCAGGCCAGAACGGTCCACTTCCACCAGATGGCCTTTGCTGAGCACCCCCAGGCTCTTATAAATCCGGGCCATCAGCCGGGCGATCATGGTTTTGCCCGTGCCGGGATTGCCGGAAAACACCGCGTGCAGCGACAGGTCCGGCGTGGGCAGGTCATGCTCCTTCCTCGCCTTGCAGATCCCGATCCAGTTGATCAGGCTGTCCACCTCGTCCTTGATGCGGGTCAATCCAATGTAACTGTGCAGTTCCGCCTTCAGATCCTCGATTTTTTCCGGTTGTTCCGCCGCCTCATCCTGCGCCTCCGCTTTCTTTTCCTCTTTGGACGCGTCCTGATGCGCACTTCCTGGCGTCTGTCCCGGCGCGGGCGTCTTTTCCGTCGTTTTTTCTTTCGCGTCCGGCTCAGCGGGATCCGTCGGCATGCCCCACAAATCTTCACCGATCAGCTTCATCCGCTGGCGAATCAGGCCCTGCATGATTTCATTCTGCATGCGAATGATTTCGTCCTTCCTGTTATCCATACCCGCTTCTCCCTTCTCATGATAAGTGCGCCCGGATCCAGGCAAATGTCCGGTTCAGATCCCCCCAGTGGATGACACCGTCCGGTAAAAAAGAAGTGGCCTCCACCGTGAAATCCCCCTGATACCGGGTCAGCGGCAAATACGCGAACAGCCGCTCAAAATCAATGCTGCCCTGGCCGATGTGCAGGGTTTTCAGATGCCCCCAATCCGCATAACCGCCGTTGTAATCATTGATGTGCATGTGGGCAATATGCTCCCATAGCCATGATCGGTCCGGATCGTACAGCGCTTCCGTCTGCCCGTGAAAAGCCGCCAGCTTGGTGTCCCATGTAAAAAGCGCATCGGGGTCCATGGACAGCAGGGACTGAAAATGCGTCAGCGGATCCTGCGCGGTGCACACCACGTTTTCCACCGTCAATTGGATGCCATGCTGCCGCGCCATGTCCTTCAGCTGTTCATAGGCCGCCAGATGGTTTCCGATCTGCCGGTCGGACGGCGCGCCGTTCCACAAATGCAGCACCATTTTTACAGCGCCGATGGCGCTGCCGATTTCACAGTTCACTCGAAAATCATCAAACGCGCGGAGCGTTTCTCCCCTGTCGCCGGAGGACAGCTTCTCGCCCACGCTCTTTTCGCAGTGGATGACCGGGAAACGCAAGCCCAGCGACAGTAAAAACCGCGTCACCTCCTCCCGTTCCGGGTACCAGCTGTCATACATCATGAATTCATACCCGTCGCAGGTCAAATGATCCGCGCAGCCGGACAGCAGGCGGTAATCCCGCCCGTTGGGACGGCCGATCAGCGCGCCGGTGGAGCAAAGCACCTGATGCATGATTGATTCACCCGCTTTCTTTCACGATCCCTCCGCCGCTTCGTTCAGCGCCTCTTCCGCCGTTTCCCAGTCGGTATAGGCCTGCGCAAGCGCGTCCTTCAAACGCTGATATTCCCGGGCGGCGTCGGCGGCCTTTTCCGGCACGGCGTAAATATCCGGGGTGGTCATCAACGCCTCGTGGCGCCGGATGGCCTCCTCCGTGTCAGCCACGGCCTGCTCCGCCCGGCGCACCGCTTCTTTGAGGGCTTTCAATTGTTCCTTGGCCAGGCGCAGCTTTTTCTTTTCCTTTCCGGCCTCGGTGCGGGTCATATCCGCGAAGCGGGGATCCTGGGCCTGCTGGCCCTGTTCCCAGGCCAGACGGGCCTGATAATCGTCAAAATTGCCCAGGTATTCCCGGATGCCATCCTCCCCCAGCACCGCCACCTTGGTTGCGAAGCGATTGATGAAATAACGGTCGTGCGACACGGCCAGGATGGTGCCCTCAAAGTTCTCCAGGGCATCCTCCAGCACTTCGCGGCTGTCCATATCCAGGTGGTTGGTGGGCTCGTCCAGCAGCAGGAAATTATCCTTCCGCAGCATCAGCTTGGTCAGCGCGACCCGGCCCTTTTCCCCGCCGGAGAGGGTATGGATGGGCATGAACACGTCCTCGCCCGTAAACAGGAACAGGCCCAGCGCGCCGCGCACCTCGTACTGCTCCATCCGCGGGAAGGCATCCCACACCTCGTCCAGCACGGTTTTATTGTCATGCAGGCTTTCCTGCTTTTGGTCGTAATACCCCGTATCCACATTGGCGCCCCAGCGCACCGCACCGCCATCCGGGTTTTCAATGCCCATCAGGCACTTGAGCAGGGTGGATTTTCCGATACCGTTGGGCCCCAGCAAGGCCACCCGGTCCCCTGCGCGGATGTGCAGATTCACGTGCTGAAACAGGACGCGATCCCCAAAGGATTTGCTCAGATCCCGGATGAACAGCACGTCGTCTCCCGTGCGGCGCTTGGCGGTGAAGCGGAAGCGCACCTGATGCTCCTCCTGCGGCCGTTCCAGGCGCTCGATCTTTTCCAGGCGCTTTTCCCGGCTTTCCGCCGCCTTGATGGATTTTTCCCGGTTGAATGATTTGTAGCGGGCGATAATGGCCTCCTCCCGGGCGATCAGCTTCTGCTGCATCTCCCAGGCCCGCATGCGGATCTCGAACCGCGCGGTCCGCTGGCCCATATAGGCGGTATAGTTCCCCTCATACTGCTCGGCTTCGCCCAGCAGCAATTCCGTGATATGCGTACACACCCGATCCAGAAAATAGCGGTCGTGGCTCACCACCAGCAGCGTGCCCCGGTAATCGGCCAGGTATTTTTCCAGCCAGTCCAGGGCCGAAAGATCCAGGTGGTTGGTAGGCTCGTCCAGCAGCAGCAGATCAGGCTTCTGCAGCAGCAGCTTGGCCAGGCTGAGCCTCGTCAATTCCCCGCCGGACAGCAGCCGGGCGGGCTGATCGTGCTGCTCCTTTTTGAAACCCAGACCGCTGAGCACGCCCAGTACGGAGGATTTCCAGCCGTAGCCGTCCTCTTTTTCAAATTCGTCGCTCAGCCGGGTGTATTGCTCTCCCAGCCGCTTCAGCTCCGTTTCACCGGCCGAGGCCATCTGCCGCTCCAAATCACGCAGCTTTTCCTCCTTGGCAAATACCGGCTCATACACCTGGCGCAGTTCTTCAAACACGGTCTGATCGCCCGTCGGGGCATACTGCTGCTCCATGTAGCCGATGCGGATGCCCTTCATCAGGCTCACGTCGCCGCCATCGTGGTGCTCTTTGCCCGCCAGTATCCTCAGCAGCGTGGTTTTCCCGCAGCCGTTCACGCCCACCAGACCCATTCGCTGATGATCCTGCAGGGTCAGATTGACGTTTTTCAGCACCGCATTGCCTCCAAACGCTTTTTGAAGGTTCTGTACCGTCAGAATAATCATGTCGACTCCCGCGCATATACTTATCAGGGATCCGCCGCGCGCATGACCCCTTACACAAAGAAAGGGCTGACAAACAAGCTGTCAGCCCTGAAAAACCAAAGAAGTACCCTTTCTTACTTGGGCAGCACCATAATCAGGATCGCCAGCGCCACGAAAACGATGGCGGAAATCTTGGTGTACAGGGCCAGCTTGCCTTCAAGGGTATTGTTCTTGTTCTTCCCGAAGAAGGTTTCGCTTCCGCCGGACAGCGCGCCCATACCATCGGAATCGCTGTCCTGCATCAGCACAGTCACAATCATGATAATGGCAGCAATCACCATCAGAATCGTCAAAGCAGTAATCATCTGTTCTCGTACCTCCTTGAAATCAACACAAAATGTATTTTAGCATATGATTTCGAAAAAAACAAGCATTCCAGGAAAAAAAAGCAGCATTATTTTCGAAAAAAATGTGGACGGACGCGAGATGCCGGCTGCTCACCGGCCGATGCCGGTCTGATCCTTGGTCCAGCGGCCGGTGAACACGAACCAGCCGGCCAGCAGCACCCCGGCCAGGGAGGCCGCCGGCGCGGCCAGCCCCACGCCCGTCAGGTTCATATGCAGCGTGGACCCCAGCAGCACGGCCACAGGAATGCGAAGGAACAGCGAAGACATGGAACCGCTGATCAGGGTGAAGCGCGTGTGCCCGGCGCCCATGATCAGGCCATTCATGCAGAACAGCAGGGGCACCAGCAGATAATCGAAGCTGAATGTGCGCATGTATTCCACGCCGTATTCGATCACGCTTTTCTTCTGGGAGAAAACGCGGATGATGAATTCCGGGAACAGCTGCACAAGCACGAATACCGCGAAGGAGATGGACATAGCCACAACAGCACCCACCCCCAGGCTCTTTTTCGCCCGGTCATACTGCCGCGCGCCGATATTCTGCGCGGCGAACGCGCTGATGGAGGAGGACATGGCCACGGCAGGCAGAATAGCAAACGAATTGAACTTGCCCACCACGCCCACGGCCGCGGAGGCGTCGGCCCCGCCGATCGTGTTCACCAGAGCCGTCATCACCAGGAAGGAAATGTTCACAATGATGCTCTGAATGGAGGAAGGAATGCCCAGCTTGACCATCAGCTTCGTTTTTTCCTCGTCGATCCGGAACGAACGGAGCTTAAAATCGAAGATGAAGTGATTGCGGCTGAGATACCAGGCGGACAGGATCAGGCTGACGCCCTGCGCGATCACCGTGGCCCAGGCGGCGCCATCGGCACCCATGCCCATCCCCTTCACCAGGCACAGATCCAGCACCACATTCACCGCGCAGGCAACGCCCACAAAGATCAGCGGCCGCACAGAATCCCCCAGCCCCCGCTGAATGGAAGCGATGGCGTTATACCCGAATATGAACAGAGTGCCGCCCAGACAGATCATCAGGTACCGGTACGCATGGGGAAACGCTTCCCGCGGCGTCTGCAGCAGCCGCAGCAGGGGATCCGCCCAGGCCATCGTCAGCGCCATCAGCACCACGCCCACAATGCCCATCAGGCCAAACATGGTGCCCACCGTTTCTGATGCGTCTTTCTGCCGTTTGGCGCCCACGAACTGCCCCACCATCACCGTACCGGACACCGTCAAACCGCTGACCATCATGGCCACCAGATGGGTGATCTGGCTGCCGATATTGACGCCTGACAGGATCACCGCGCTGACGTCGGGATCCGGATTGCCGTAATTGCCCACCACCAGCATATCCACCGCCCCATACAGCGCCTGGAGGATATTTGATAGCAGGAAGGGCATGGAAAACGCGATCATGCTTTGGGCAATGGGCCCTTTTGTAAAATCCTTTTGCAATTTGCTCATGTGCTTCTTGATAATCCTTTCAGCATTCCGGAAAAATCTTTTTCCTGTTTAACTATATCCCACCAACCACCGAATTGCAAGGGGCGGATCTGGTGCCTTTTTTTCCGTTTTGAAGAAAAGCGCGGCTGGCGATCCGCAGACCGAAAACGCTATGCTTCCTGAGCCGCTTTCCGTGTGATGGGAACATCCGGCGGACCACTTTTCCGCATGCCGAACGTGTCCGTCTTTCCCCATTTTCCCTGTTTCGGCCATTCCAGTGTGAATCAACAAAAAAAGTCGAAAATTTCATCGTATTTTTCATCTTTTTTTTCATTTTTCGCGTGCAATCGGCGCAAAAGTGTGTTATGATATATAACGGTGTATATCAGGGGAGATATGCCATGCCTCAGGGGTGACCCCCCTACCGACACAATTAAAGGAGGTCTTAATCCGTCATGCCGGACATGAAAGACAAGTACGAACAGCTTCAGCAGGTCATTGATCAGCTGAAGAACCAGCCCGGCGCGCTGATGCCCGTGCTGCAAAAGGCACAGGGGATCTTTGGCTGCGTGCCCATGGATGTGCAAAAGATCATCGCAGATGGTCTGGGCGTCACGCTGAGCGAAGTCTACGGCGTCGCCACCTTCTACTCCCAATTCCGTCTGGAGCCCAACGGCAAATACACCATCAGCGTGTGCCTGGGCACTGCCTGCTACGTGAAGGGCAGCCAGAAGGTGCTGGATCGGCTGAGTGAAGAATTGAACACCCCCGTGGGTAAAACCTCTCCGGACGGCTTGTTCACCCTGAACGCCACCCGGTGCCTGGGCGCCTGCGGCCTGGCCCCCGTCATGACCATCAACGATGAGGTGTACGGCCGCCTGGTGCCGGACGACATTCCCGGCATCCTGGCTAAGTATAAGGAAAAGGAACAGGCATAAATCATGCGCGATCTGTCCCTGCACATCCTGGATCTGATGCAAAACAGTATCCGGGCAAAAGCCAGCGTGATTTCCCTGTCGGTGCTGCTGAGTGAGGATGGCATTCTTTCCATTACCATAGAGGATGACGGTACGGGCATGAGTGAGGAATTGCTCTCCCGGGTGCTTTCCCCCTTCGCCACCACCCGCACCACCCGCAAGGTGGGCCTGGGCATTCCCATGATGGCGGAAAACTGCCGCCTGACGGGCGGTGACTTGCGCATCGAGAGCGAATTGGGCAAGGGAACGCGGCTCATCGCCACGCTCCATACATCGTCGATCGACTGCCTGCCCCTGGGTGATCTGCCGGGCACCATGACCACGCTGATCACCACCAATCCGGAATCACCGGAATTCACGCTTCACTGCGCTTCTCCCAAGGGGGAAATGCAGTTCGACACCCGGGAGGTCCGCGCCGCGCTGCAGGGCGTACCGCTCAATGAACCGGAAATTGCCGCATGGATGATGGAATCCCTGCGGGAAGAAATAGAACCGATCTTTGGAGGTGTGATCCTATGAAATCCTTGGCTGAACTGGAAGCCATCCGTCAAAAGACCCTCAACCGCATCAACCTGCGCCAGGAAAAAGAAGGCGAAGTCACCCGCGTGGTGATCGGTATGGCCACCTGCGGCATCGCCGCCGGCGCCCGTCCCGTGATGCTGGCCTTCATGGATGAAATCAGCAAGCGCAATCTGAGCCACGTCACCGTCTCCCAGACCGGCTGCATCGGCATGTGCCGCCTGGAGCCCATGGTGGATGTGATCGTGCCCGGTCAGGAAAAAGTGACCTACGTGCACATGACTCCCGAAAAGGTTGGCCGCGTGGTGGCAGAGCATATTGTGAACGGCCGTCCCGTGGAAGAATACACCATCGGCGCCGCTGAAAAGTGATCCCGCTGTAGAAGAGAATGAGGTAGGAGGAATTATCAATGGATATCTATCGCGCTCACGTACTCTGCTGCGGCGGCACGGGCTGTTCTTCGTCCGGCTCCGCCCAGCTGATCCAGCGCTTTGAAGAAAAAATCAAGGAAAACGGCCTGGACAAGGAAGTCAAGGTCATCCGCACCGGCTGCTTCGGCCTGTGCGAAGCCGGCCCCGTGGTCATCGTCTATCCCGAAGGCACCTTCTACTCCCGGGTGAAGGTGGAGGATGTGGATGAGATCGTTTCCGAGCATCTGCTCAAGGGCCGCAAGGTGCAGCACCTGGTGTATTCCGATCATGCCACGCATGAGCAGAACGCCAACAAGGCCCTGGCCGACATCAATTTCTATAAGCATCAGCACCGCATCGCGCTGCGCAACTGCGGCGTGATCGACCCCGAAAACATCGATGAATATCTGGCCTTTGACGGCTACAAGGCCCTGGAAAAGGCCCTGACCACCATGACCCGGGAGCAGGTCATTGAGGAAATCCTCAAGTCCGGCCTGCGCGGCCGCGGCGGCGGCGGCTTCCCCACCGGCCTCAAGTGGAAGTTCGCGGCTGCCTCCCAGGCGGATCAGAAGTATGTGGCCTGCAACGCTGACGAGGGCGACCCCGGCGCGTTCATGGACCGCTCCGTGCTGGAAGGCGATCCCCATGCCGTACTGGAAGCCATGGCCATCGCCGGCTATGCCATCGGCGCCTCGGAGGGCTATATCTACGTCCGCGCCGAGTATCCCATCGCCGTGAAGCGGCTTGAAATCGCCATCGGCCAGGCCCGCGATTACGGCCTGCTGGGCAAAAACATTTTTGAGACCGGCTTTGACTTCGATATTCAGATCCGTCTGGGCGCCGGCGCCTTCGTCTGCGGCGAAGAAACGGCCCTGATGCGTTCCATCGAAGGCAAGCGCGGCGAGCCCACGCCCCGTCCTCCCTTCCCCGCCGTAAAAGGCCTGTTCGCGAAGCCCACCATGCTCAACAACGTGGAAACTTACGCCAACGTGGCCCAGATCATCCTGAACGGCGCCGATTGGTTCGCCGCGATGGGTACCGAAAAGAGCAAGGGCACCAAGGTGTTCGCGCTGGGCGGCAAGATCAACAACACCGGCCTGGTGGAAGTGCCCATGGGCACGCCGCTTCGCACCATCATCTACGATATCGGCGGCGGCATCCCTAACGGCAAAAAGTTCAAGGCCGTGCAGACCGGCGGCCCCTCCGGCGGCTGCCTGCCCGCGGAACTGCTGGATACGCCCGTGGATTACGATAACCTGATCGCTGCCGGCTCCATGATGGGCTCCGGCGGTATGATCGTCATGGACGAGGACAACTGCATGGTGGACATCGCCCGCTTCTTCCTGGATTTCACCGTGGATGAAAGCTGCGGCAAGTGCGCCCCCTGCCGCATCGGCACCCGCCGGATGCTGGAGATCCTGGAGCGCATCGTCAACGGCAAGGGTGAAGAAGGCGACATCGAAAAGCTGGAAAACCTGGCCAAGACCATCAAGGCCACCGCGCTGTGCGGCCTGGGCCAGACCGCGCCCAACCCCGTCCTGTCCACCATCAAATTCTTCCGTCATGAGTATGAGGCCCATATCCGGGATAAGAAGTGCCCCGCGCATCACTGCCAGGCCCTGCTGAACTATGTGATCGATCCTGAAAAGTGCCGCGGCTGCACCGCCTGCGCTCGGGTCTGCCCCGGCGGCGCCATCTCCGGCACCGTGAAGCAGCCTCATTCCATTGATCCCGCCAAGTGTCTCAAGTGCGGCGCCTGCATGGAGAAATGCCGCTTCGGCGCCATTTCCAAAGTGTGATTCTGGCAAGGAGGAAAAGAGAAATGGAACAGATGATCAACCTTACGATTGATAATGTCAAGATTTCCGTCCCTGCCGGCACCACCGTTCTGGAGGCCGCCAAGCAGGCCGGCATCAACATCCCCACCCTGTGCTATCTGAAGGATATCAACGCCATCGGCGCCTGCCGCATGTGCGTGGTCAACGCCGGTGGACGGGCCCTGCAGGCTGCCTGCGTGCTGCCCGTCACAGAAGGCATGAACGTAAAGACCAACACCCCCGAGATCCGGGAATACCGCCGCAATCTGCTGGAATTGGTGCTGTCCGCGCATGAGCAAAAGTGCCTTTCCTGCATTCGCTCCACCAACTGTGAGCTGCAGAACCTGTGCCGGGAGCTGGGCGTGGAAAACGGCGATAAATACGCCGGTAAGCAGAACCATTACGACATCGACGATGTCAGCCCCTCGATCGTTCGCGACAACAACAAGTGCATCCTGTGCCGCCGCTGTGTGGCCGTGTGCTCCAAGGTGCAGAACGTGGGCGTCATCGGCGCTGTGAACCGCGGCTTCGCCACCGCCATCGAATCCCCCTGGAACCTGAAACTCAGCGACATGCCCTGCATCAACTGCGGCCAGTGCATCACTGCCTGCCCCGTGGGCGCGCTGTATGAGAAGGATGAAACCAAGAAGGTCTGGGGCCTGCTGGCCGACCCCGCCAAGCACGTGGTGGTGCAGCCCGCTCCCGCCGTCCGCGCCGCGCTGGGCGAAGAATTCGGCCTGCCCATGGGCACTTCCGTGACCGGCAAGCTGGCCGCCGCCCTGCGCCGTATGGGATTTGACAAGGTGTTTGACACCGACTTCGGCGCTGACCTGACCATCATGGAAGAGGCCACCGAGCTGGTGCACCGGGTGAAGGAGGGCGGCGTGCTGCCCATGATCACCTCCTGCTCCCCCGGCTGGATCAAGTTCTGCGAAACCTACTATCCGGACTTCATCCCCAACCTGTCCACCTGCAAATCTCCTCATGAGATGCTGGGCGCTATCATCAAGAGCTACTACGCCGAAAAGGCCGGCATCGATCCCAAGGATATCGCCACCGTGTCCGTCATGCCCTGCACCGCCAAGAAGTTCGAAGCGGACCGGGAAGAGCTGGCCGGCACCGGCTATCCGGACGTGGACGCCGTCATCACCACCCGCGAACTGGCCCGCATGATCAAGGAAGCCGGCATTGACTTTGTCAACCTGCCCGATGAGGACTTTGATCCCCTGTGCGGCGAATCAACCGGCGCGGCCGTCATCTTCGGCGCCACCGGCGGCGTGATGGAAGCGGCCCTGCGTACCGCCTATGAAGTCATCACCGGCAAGACGCTGGAAGACGTGAACTTCCATGCCGTCCGCGGCATCGAAGGCATCAAGGAAGCCACCGTGCAGGTGGGCGACCTGCCCGTCAGCGTGGCCGTGGCCCATTCTACCGGCGCCGCTTCCAAGCTGCTGGATATGGTGCGTTCCGGAGAAAAGAACTACACCTTCATCGAGGTCATGGCGTGCCCCGGCGGCTGCGTCACCGGCGGCGGTCAGCCCATCGTGTCGAGCCAGGATAAGATGACCTGCGATCCGCGCGTGCTGCGCGCCAAGGCGCTGTATGGCGAGGACGAAGGCAAGCCCAAGCGCAAGAGCCATGAGAATGAAGAGCTCAAGAAGCTCTATGCGGATTACCTGGGTGAGCCCAACGGCCATCTGGCTCACAAGCTGCTGCATACCCACTATCAGAAGCGGGAAAAATACACAAAGTAATCCATTTATCACGATCCGCGGGGGAAGCGCATGAATCACAGCGCCTCCCCCGCGCTTTTTCTGATCCGTCTTTCGGCAAGACACATCGGGAGGGCCGTCCATCATGCGCTGCAAACGCTTTGTTTCTTTTCTGCTGATCATTTTTCTTTTGGTCCCGCTGCTGCCATGGGCGGCGAACGGTGAACCGTCCGGGAAGAGGCTCACCCTCATGGTATACATGACCGGCAGCGATCTGGAGAGCGTCTTTGGCGCCGCCACCAGTGACATCCACGAAATGCGGACCTCCGGGTTCGACAGCAGCCAGATCAACGTGGTCGTGATGACCGGCGGTTCGCAGCAATGGAGCATGGCGATGGACGCCGGGCAGACCGTGATTCTGGAATTGCGCGGCAAAAGGATGCGCATGCTGGACAGCCGGCCGGCGCTGAATATGGGCGACGCCGACACGCTGTCCGGTTTTCTGCATTTCTGCGTGGAGCAGTTCCCCGCCGAGGAATATGCCCTGATCCTGTGGGATCACGGCGGCGGCCCCATGGAGGGCGTGTGCTACGACCAGATATTCGGCATGGATCAGCTGACCCTGCGGGAATTGAAAACCGCACTGGAGAACAGCCCCTTCAGCCGTGACAATCCCCTGGCCTGGATCGGCTTTGACGCATGCATGAT
Source organism: Clostridia bacterium (assembly GCA_017524615.1). Classification (GTDB taxonomy): domain Bacteria; phylum Bacillota; class Clostridia; order Christensenellales; family Aristaeellaceae; genus RUG563. The sequence goes on from JAFXVJ010000001.1 coordinate 87,481, forward strand.
GGCCTCCGTGGAAACAGCCCTCTGCTGCGGGGATTACAGCCGCTGCATGATTGCCAGCCAGGAAACCGAGCCCTCCACCGGCTGGGATTATTCCTTTCTCCGCTTTGCAGGCGATGATGTGAGTGGTATCGGCATAGGCCGGCATATCATTGACGCATACATGGCCGCCTCCGATTCCCTGAAGCCCATGACCCTGTCCTGCGTCGACCTGGAAAAGATGCCGTCCGTGATCCAGGCCATGGATTTCCTGTTTTCCGATTTGGCCGATCTTCTTTCGGCGCAAAGCTTTTCCGATCTTTCCAATTACCGTCGGGACGCCAAGGCCTTTGGACAAATCGCCACGCTGTCGGATTATGATCTGGTGGACCTGTGGCACCTGACGGAATTGTACGGGGCGTCGGAAAAAGCGGACATCCTCAATCGGGCCGTTCATCTGCGCGATGCGCTGGAGCAGGCCATTGTGTACAACGGCAGCAACCAGGAAAACGCCCACGGTCTTTCTGTGTACGCGCCTTATACCAACAAAAACGGCTTCACAGCCAAATGGCTGAACGAATACCGTGGTATGGCCGCCCAACGCAGCGGCGTGAACGGATATCTGACTTACATGGACCGATTTGCGCGTTACTGGCTGGGAGAACAACTGGCGGATTGGCGCAGCCTGGATTGCAGCGTCCTCCCGTTTGACAGCGGCGTGCAGCCGCTGCAAATGACCCTGACACAGGATCAGCTGGATCATTTCGCCTATGCTCAGGTGCTTATTCTGCGCGAGCGGGGCGTGGATGACAGTTACCTGAAAATCTTTGAATCCCCCCTGCTGACTCCCGAAGGGAATGTCCTGCACTATGATTACAATTTCAGCGCGCTGTACGCTGTGGATCAAAACGGAAAGCCGCAGACCGATTCCCTTCCCTTCTTCATCCGGGACGGGCATTATTTCCTCTATGCCAGTTTTGAAAGCATGTCTATCATGGAAGCCGCGATCCGAGAATTGACAGATACCTGTACGCAGGAATACAGATTCATCAACAGTTTTCTCTGCTTTTACCAAAGCCCGGAAACCGGTAAATTCGAAAAAGTGAACACGATCCTTGTGCCCTCTGATGACATGATTGCTCAGACGGGCCTGGCCATAGGCAAATACGATTTCGATTTTGACACGGAATCCTGGCACTGCCTGCGTTTTGACGGATTTATCTATCCCTGCACGCCCATCCGAAACGCGGATGGCCAGCTGCTTCCCTTTGATCAGTGGTCTGAAATCACCGTTGCCAATACTGAAGGGTATCTTCTGGATCCGGAAGGGAATATCATCAAATTCAGCGATGCTGTTTCTCAATATTCCTTGGAAGAACTGCTGGAGCGTGGATTCCTTCATTTCGGGGAAGTGGATCAGCGTAAGCCCTGGGAATTGGCTCTTCTGCCCCTGCAGCTCAGTGGGGATCAGCTGTATGCGCAGTTTGTCGTCACGGATACCCAGGGCTTCCAGAGCGCAGGAGAGCTGATTCCCCTGCATAACGCCCATCTCATTTCCACCACGCCCATTGAACAGGTGGTATTTGAGCAAAAGGGAGACGATCCCATACGCATTACGCTCAACAAGATCGACGTGATCGACGCCGCGCTGGGTGGTGTGAATCTCTATTTCACGGTCGAGAACGAATGCTATATGGATATGACGCTGTATCTGGACGTCCTGATGCTGAACGATGAAGAACTGGATTCGAAGCGAGTTGACACCCACATCAAATTTGCAGCCAATTCCGTCAAAAAAGACGTGATCCACATCGGCGCAAAAGACCTCCCTGCCATGGAGGATCCGATCCTGCACAGTCTTTCGTTTTTCCCGCGGATGGTCGAATACCCCGAATACGATCCGATCGTGTTTGTGGGGCTGCATCAGGAGCTTAACGTGGATATCGACCTGTCTCCCCTATTGTGTCCAAATGAATAGCCAAAACATGAAAATACCTCCATGCCGGAAGCAATCTCGGCATGGGGTATGTTTTTATACTGCCGCGCTGTGCAGGCGGATCATTCCTCGCAGAAGGGGCAGGGCGCAATGAAGCGCATCCTTTCCCCTGTGACAGGGTGGGTGAATTCCAATGAATAGGCGTGCAGCATCAGCCGGTCCGCATCAGGCATATGTTTATGCCCGTACAGCGCGTCCCCCAGCACCGGATGGCCGATGGATGCCATGTGCACGCGGATCTGGTGGGTACGGCCCGTGATGATGTGCACGTCCAGCAGCGTCCGATCCGGATCCTCCCGGAGAACGCGCCATTCTGTTTTGGCCCAGCGTCCGTCCGGCTCCACGGCCATCTTTTTTCGGTCCGTTTTGCTGCGTCCGATGGGCTTTTCGATGACGCCGCTTTCCTCCTTCATTCTGCCGTACACCAGCGCCCGATAATGCTTTTCGATTCTGCGCTCGGACAGCTGCGCGCTCAGTGCGGCGTGTGTATGGTCGTCCTTGGCAACCAGCATCACGCCGCTGGTGTCCTTATCCAGTCGGTGCACGATGCCGGGCCGCATCTCGCCTCCAATGCCGCTGAGGCTGTCCAGATGGAACAGCAGCGCGTTGACCAGGGTGCCATCGCCGTTCCCTGCCGCCGGATGCACCACCATACCGCAGGGCTTCACCACCACGGCCAAATGCGCATCCTGATACAGGATTTCCAGGGGCAGATCCTGCGCCTGAGCCTGGGCGGGCCGGGTTTCCGGTTCATCGAGCGCAACGGCCGCACCGGGGCGGACCTTGCAGGATGGCTTGTCCTCCGTTTTCCGGTCCACAGTCACCCTGCCCTCCCGGATCAGCGCCGCAGCCCGGCTGCGGCTGAGGAGGCCGTCCCGGGACAAAAGCACGTCCAGCCGCTCCCCATCCCCCGTAAACTCCCGGATCATTCGTTCTTTCTCCATTCCTTGGGCAGCAGGATCACGCTGATGCCGCACATCACCGCGCCCAGCACCACGCCGATATCCGCCACGTTGAACACGTAAAAATCCATGAATTGCAGATCAAACATATCCCGCACATAGCCCATCGCGAGCCGGTCCACCATGTTTCCCAGGGCGCCGCCCGCCATCATGGATACCGCCGCCGCGGCCAGCCCCTGCGGCTTCAGGCTCACCAGCAGCCATGCGCATACCCCTATCAGCAGGACGGATATCCCCAGGATGCCCACGGCCCGGCCCTGAAGCATGCCCATGGCCATGCCGGAATTGTGCGCCGATCGGATTGCCACCACGCCTGGGATCAGCGGGCGTTCCATGCCCTCCGTCGCCAGCTTCACCGCCTGATCCACCAGCGCCACCGTCAGCCCCGGCACCAGCCACATTGCCCATTTTTTCATGCGTTCTTGTTCCCTTATCTCTATTGCAGCCGCAATTGTACCAGCGTTACCACCTGCGCCACGAAATCGCTGATGAGGGGCAGATTGCGCCGCGCCAGATCCTGCAAAAGAAAAACGACCAAAGCGCCCAGCACCGAAAAGCCCAGCATGGCCCCCAGTCCCCGGGCTACGCCCTGAAAAAACGCATCCCGCAGCCGGCGCCGCACATCCGATTCATAACGCACATAATCCGCCAGGCGCATGCGCTCCGCCGCGGCAATGAAGCGCTCCATCTGTTCCTCCCACACGCCCATTCCCCCTTTGGGGATCAGTGTGCCCAGCGAACAGGTCTATTATAGCAGGTCTTTTTCCCCTTCGCAAGCCGAACCCCGGCCCAAGGGAAAGAATATAATAGAAATGGATGGATTTATTGACATCCGATGGAAAAATGGATACAATATATCCGGACTACGATGAGGAGTGACTATTGTATGATCGTAACGAAATTTGGCGGCAGTTCTTTGGCGGACGCGGCCCAGTTTATGAAAGTCAAGCAGATCCTGGATATGGATCACGACCGGAAATTCGTGGTGCCCAGCGCGCCAGGCAAGCGCGGCCCCGGCGACGATAAAATCACCGATTTATTATATGCCTGTCACAGCGCCGTAAAAGAAGGAAAGCCCTTCCGTCACACGCTGGAAAGGATACGCGCCCGTTATGAGGAAATCGCGGCTGAACTGTCCATCCCCATGGATCTGAACGGGGAATTCGCCGAAATCGAAAAGAACCTGGCCGCGGGTGTCTCCCGGGATTATGCCGCCAGCCGGGGCGAATACCTGAACGGCAAAATGCTGTCCAAATATCTGGGTTTCCCCTTTGTGGACGCGGCCGAGGTGATCCGCTTCACCGCGGACGGCCGCCTGATGGAGGAAGAAACCAACGTTCTGGTCGGCGAACGCCTGCGGAACATGAGCCGCGCCGTGGTGCCCGGCTTCTATGGCGCGGATGAGAACGGCCAGATCCACACCTTCTCCCGCGGCGGCAGCGACGTATCCGGCGCCCTGGTGGCCCGCGCCGTCAACGCCGACATTTATGAAAACTGGACCGATGTGACCGGCTTCCGCATGGCGGATCCTCGCATCGTACCGGATGCCCAGTATATTTCCACCCTCACCTACCGGGAATTGAGAGAGCTTTCCTACATGGGCGCCACCGTGCTGCATGAGGACGCCGTGTTCCCCGTGCGCAAGGCGGGCATCCCCACCAACATCCGCAACACCAACGATCCCAAGCACCCCGGCACCATGATCCGCGCCAACGCCGGCCAGGACAACGGCCACGTCATCACCGGCATCGCAGGCCATAAGGGCTTTTCCATCGTCTCCATCGAGAAGGATATGATGAATGCCGAATTGGGCTTTGGCCGCCGCGTGCTGCAGGCTTTCGAGGAATTCAGCATCAATTTTGAGCATCTTCCCACCGGCATCGACACCATGTGCGTGGTGGTGCATGAAAAGGAATTGGCTCCCCACAAGGAAGAAGTGCTGGCCCGTATTCAGGAATTGGTGCATCCCGATCAGATCACCGTGTCCGACCATCTGGCCCTGATTGCCACGGTGGGGCGGGGCATGGTGCGCGCCTTTGGTACCGCTGCCCGGCTGTTCACCGCCATTTCCTCTCAGGGCATTTCTATCCGCACCATCGATCAGGGCTCCAGCGAGCTCAACATCATCGTGGGCGTGGATGAGGATGATTTCAATGCGGCCGTCAAGGCCATCTATGATACATTCGTCCGCACATAACCGACCGCGTCTATGGGTATAAATAACAATGAAAAAGCATTTGATTGCCGGTTTCCTGGCCCTGTTGCTCATTATGCCCTGCATCCCCACGCTGGGAGAAACGGAGGCGTGGATTTCCTTTTCTGTGGATGCACCGGAGAAAAATCCAATGCGCCTGACATTTGATGAAGCATGGTTTTCCGAAAGCACCGGCGCGTATCAGCATGCGCTGTGCCAAATGTCCCTGGGAATGTCCCTGGCCGCTTTCCGCGGGGGTTCCGGCCAGCCGGATAAGGAGATTCTGCGCTTCTTCTCCGTGCTGGGCTTTTCCTCTCCCGAAGTGATTCAGTTCGATGTTACGCGGGAGGATACCATCGGCACTGCCATGGCCTGGCGGTATATCAACTGCTTTGATGTCCCCGTGCCTCTGGTGGCCATCGCAATCAGCGGCGGCAATTACGGCGATGAATGGTACAGCAATTTCGATATAGACGATGGAGAAATCCACCGCGGCTTCCTGTCCGCCGCACGGCAGGTGGCGGACAGGGCCCGGGAATACCTTTCCCGGCAGGGCCTGACGGATGCGCCCATCCGCTTCTGGATTTCCGGCTACAGCCGGGGCGCCGCGGTGAGCAATCTCACCGCCGCCCTTCTGGCGGAAGAACGCATCGGCGGCGCGAGCGACGACACCGTTTACGCCTACACCTTCGCCACGCCCGGCACCGTGCGCGGGGATTTGATCGGCCGGCATCCCAACATCTACAACATCGTCAATCCCAACGATCTGATCCCCATGACCCCGCCGGCCTCTTGGGGCTATGGCAGGTACGGCCATACGCTGTATTTGCCCACCTCCGCGGACACGAATAACGATTATGCCGCGCTGCTGCCCGCTTTTTCCAGCATGCTGCTTTCGCTGTCGGGCAGCGCCGATGAAAACGGGGACGCCGACATTGCCGGCCTGGCGCAGGCCGTGGCCCGGGGCATGGCCAACGCCATCCCCTCCCCCGCCCTCTTTACCGACCTGCATAAAAGTCTGCTCGTCAAGGTCATAACCGGCAAAAAACCGAACCTTGCGGAGAGCGCGCTGGGGGTCATGCTGGTTTCCAACATCCTGCAAAGCGTGAACGCCTGGAAGGGGCAGGAGACCAGCCCCCTGCTCCTGCTGGACTTCGATCAGGCAAAGGCTTCCCTGTCGTTCCTGAGCACTGTATTATACCAGCATCATTCAGCTTATTATGCCGCCTGGCTCCTGTCGCTGCCCGACGGCCAGGCGCTGCTGCAAAACAGCCTGACCTTGACGGAATCGCCGTCCATTTGATATAATACCCATACATGGGTGTATATTTTTATTATTTTGGAGGGGTACCTATGAACTTTCAGGGAAAAGCTATTTTAGTCTATTTAGAGGAGGACAACATCGCCCGGGCATACTTCCGCGTACAGCCGCTGATGACGCAGGATGGCTCCTTGAGCTCCATGAAGGCCGAATATCCGGATGACGGCTATCTGCGCATCGTGCCGGACAAGAATGAGCAGCATACCTTCAAAGAAAGGATGCGCACCCTGATCGGCCTGTGCCTGGTGGATTTGCGCGTATTCCCCTTGGAAGCCAATAAAATCCGCACCAATAAGAATTACGCGCCTACGCGGGGGGAAAACAACCAGTATATCGTTTATTCGGACGCTGTGCGCGCCCTGCCGGACGATTTGATCTATCAGGTGGTATCCGAGAACGCGCTTCAGTCGGCGGCCACTCCCTTTGTTTATATCCGTCAGGGCGCTAACATTCAGGGGCCTTTCCGGCGCGATGACGGCCAGCCCGCCGGTGAAATCGCGCAGCTGCCGCCGGACAGCACAGAAATCCATTCCGTCACTGTAAACAATCAGGACCTGCTGTTCTATTGGCCCCGGAAGGCAGAAGACCCCGTTGCGAAGCCCACGCCCGTTCAGCCCGTTTCATCTCCCGTGCTTGAGGCGCCCGGTGCGCAGGATGCTGCCCCGTCAGCTGATCCCATCGTTCCCGCCGCGCCTGCCGCTTCCGCCGCCCAAGCAGCTCCTGCCGTCGACGCGTTTGAGCAGATTCGGTCTATGAACGAGCAGCTGAGCGAAAATGCCAACCGTCTGCGGAGCACGGCACCCGCCGCGCCAGCCGATTACATGCCAGAACAGCCCGCGAAGCCGCTTACCGGCACCAGGCTCTATCAGGCGCCCCAGCGTCCCGCTGCGCCCCGCCGCGCGCATAATCAGCTGATGGAGGCGGTTGAGCAGCAGCGCTATGCCGCGAAATACGACGGCCATTTTGAATCGCGTTATGAAGCCCCCGGCGCCACCCTGTCACAGAGCGCCGAATTGAAGGAAGTGAATAACCCCGCCGACACCTTTAAGCGTGCCCTGCAGAATATGAGCCGCACGCCGGACGGCCAGCGTCAGGCGGTGGATACGCTGCTCAGCCAGCCCGGCATGCGCGCGATGCTCAGCAAATCCCTGAGCCGGGAAGCGAACGATTTGACCCTGGCCGCCATGCAGAGCCAATTGCAGGAATTAGAGGCTGAACGCCTGATGACCCTGATGCAATTGGATGACGCGAAAAAGAACCTGGCCGCCGTGCGGGAGGAGGCCGTTGGGAAGCTGAATGCAGCCGAACAAAAAAAGCTGGATGAGCTCAAGGAGCAGCAGGCCGCCGTGCAGAGCAGCCTGGACCAATTGACCGGTAAGCTGGAGGCCATCCGCAAAGAAGCGGAATCCCGCATGGAAGCCCTGCAGGGCGATCTCGCCGCCGAACAGCGCTTTATCCTCCCCCGGATCGGCCGGAACGCGGACCGGGCGGAATTGATCTCCCGGGTGGACGCGTCCCTCAAGGCCGCCGGCTTTGCGGTGGAAGAAGGCGACGCCGAAGCCCTGCTCACCACCTTTGCGCTGTCGGATAACGGGCTTTCCTTCTACTCTGCCGCGGAGGATGACGCCTATGCCGCCATCCAGGCTTTTGCCGGCGCTTTGGGCGTGGAGGCCCAGGATCGGGGACCCGTCGCCGAAGCGGTGATCCTGCCCGGCGGCAGCGCGCCGGTGATACTGGTGGGCTATCAGAATCGGGTGCATCCGCTGCTGACTTCCTGCCTCCATACGGGCGCGGAGGATCGCAGGGAGGGCTTGTATACGCCCTTCTTCCCCGAGGTGCCCTTCTATCCGTCCATGGACGCGCTGCCGGAAAAACCGCCCGTTTTCCCGGCGGTCAGCAAAGAGGCGGTCATCCGTGAAATGACGGCGGAATCGCCCCTGTCCGACGAAACCAAGGCCGTGATCCTTTCCCTGCGCCGGGCGATGGCCGATAAAAAGGCGCTGCCCCTCAAGGCCGTGGATCAAATGTGCCGCTTCATCGCCTGCACCCAGAATTCCCTCCGGGGCGGCGTATCCGAAGCCATTGACCGGGCCGTGTGCCTGTACGCCGTGCCTTACATGCAGGGGCTTGGCAAACTCCTGGATGAAATCACACCTCTGCTGGCCGCCATGCCCCGCACGCTCAAGGCGTTGAAAGCGTAACATGATCGAAAGCATTTCCAGTCTGCAAAACCCCCAGGTCAAGCTTTGGCGCAGTCTGAACCGATCCCGGGCGGAGCGCGTCAAAAACGGTTTGTTTCTGGCCGAAGGGGAACACATGGCAGGCGAAGCCCTGAAGGAAAAAAATGCCCGGGCGCTGCTGATTCACGAGCGCGCCCGGGACAGGTATGCCGCCCTGGCGGGGCAAGCCTCCGCGCAGGGCGTTTTATCGTACACATGCGCCGATCATGTGATGGCCGCCCTCAGCGACACCAAAACGCCCCAGGGGGTGATCGCCGTGTGCGGTTATCCGCAAAACGAACCGATCCGCGGGGATTGGCTGGTGGCGCTGGACGGCGTGCAGGATCCGGGCAACGTGGGCACCGTCATCCGTACCATGGACGCGGCGGGCTACACCTGCCTGCTGATGGACGATAAAACCGCCGACCCCTATGCCCCCAAAGCCCTGAGGGCCACCATGGGCGGCGCTTTCCGCATTCCCTGCGTGCGCTGCACCGATCTGGCGGCTTGCCTGAGGGAACTCGCCCAGGACGGCTATGAAATCGTGGCGGGTGATTTGCGGGGAGACGATTTCTTTCATCGCCGCAAAGCCCGGGAAAAGCTGTGCATCGTCATCGGCAGCGAAGGCCAGGGCATCTCCCCTGCCGTCCTGCAGGAGGCCACCCTGCGCCTGAAAATCCCGATTCCGGGCCAGGCGGAATCCCTGAACGCCGCTGTGGCCGGCGCAATCATGATGTACGATTTTTTACGGGAGCGCATGGGCTATTGAACAACGTTCAATCCCAGCAGGGCTGACAGCTGCAGCGCCTGGGCCTCCGTTACCCGCATGCCGCGCACGGCAGGCAGATCCACCGTCATGCCGCCAATGTCGCAGCGCGTCACGTCCAATCCCCGCAGGGCGGTTTCGTGGATTTCCGCGGCCTGCAGCACGCACGACCGCATCTTCCAATCCTGCCAGCGGAAGCGGAAAAACCCGCATTCCTTCATCCCGCAGCCGTCAAATTCAAGATGCTGTGCCTTGAGATCGGCAAAGCTGGCCATATCCATCTGACAGTTATAAAAAGCCACGTTCATCAGCGGCGATTCCGAAAACTGCGTTCCCCTCATACGGCAGTCCCGGAATGATACCCGCTGCAGCGTGGCTTTTTCAAACAGCATGCCGCTCAAATCGCAGTGATGGAATTCACAGTCCACAAAAATCAACCGCTCCGCGCCGCAGGGCCGGAACACACACTTTTCAAACCGGCAGCCGGAGAATTCCAGTGTTTCGCCGGTCATATCCGGCATCTGCTCGCCATAAAACCGGCACGTCTCCACATCCCGGCCTTCGTGCACGGCAAGGGCCACCGCGTCCTCCAGCGTTTCATCCCGCAGGATGTCCGGCATTTGGGGCATCATGATCGGCATGGACTCCCCCTCCTTTTGCTTTCATTGTATCGTCTTTTATTGGCAAGAAAAAGCTGTGGAAATCATGATGGAATGCGTGCATACTCCATAGATAGGCTTTTCCCCCGGCGATGAAAAGCGGACAAAAACGCGGCCTCCTGCTTCCGCAGAATGCCGCCAATGGAAAAGCCATGCCCGGTGCGCCCGGCATGGCTTTTTCGTCAGGCCTGTTCCCCGCTTTTTCGCTGGTTGCAGGCACAGGCGCAGGAAGCGCAGTCGCCCGTGCAGACAGGCTTTCTGGCGCGGCCCATCCACCGGACCGCAAACACCACCGCGCCCGCCACGGGAAAGAGCGCCACCACATTCCAAATGCTCATACATTCTCCTTACGACGCATACCGTCTAGTCCATGGAACGCCCCGGGCGCTTTCTGTCTTGCCCGGGCAGATGCCATACTCTGTTCCGGCATGCGCATCACAGTCGGATATTTTGTGGAGCCGCCGAAAAACGCGGCCACATTTTGTATTATAACACAAATGCGGCCGATATTCAACCCCTCCATCCGAATATTTCCGCTTTCATACGGATATTCTCACTTACTTGGATGGATCCAGGTGCGTGAAAACTGTATCCCTGCTCACAGCCAAGGTGTTTTTGTCATGCAACGCGCTTTAATTCTTCGCGTCATCCGCCAGCCAGGCTTCCTCTGCCGTCATCCCGTCCAGCAGGATGGCCTTCACCCGATCGCTCAGCCTTTCCAGCATGGTCAGGCCCATGGCCATGTGGAAATCCAAAGCGTTCTGCGTGGGAGGCAGCACATCTGAATAGATGAACGACTGGTAACCGACGAAGCCTTCCTCATAATCGATGTAGAATCCACCCATACGCAGGCTGCTATTGCGGCGCATGAGATACCGGGCCAATTCATCTACCCGATCCGGGGGAATCTCCATATCATAATCCATTTGGATCTGCACGCCGTCATCATAGGCAATGAGCCACATGATACAGGAGGAGATGGCTCCGTCAAGATCAAACTCCGCGTAAAAGCTGTCGCCATCCTCCTGGTAGGTATACTGCAATTCATTCCGGTCCAGGGCCGCCTTGATAGCCTGCAGGTTCACCGCCAGCCGGGCCTGATCCTCCTCCCGGTCCGCAAGGGCGTCGGCCGCGCCCCCCAGCAGCAGCATACAGGTCAGCAGCGCGCAGATCATCCGTTTCAGCATCTTTTATCCTCCTTAATGTCATTGGGCAATGCCCAGTTCCTCCAGGGCGTCGGCACAGAAATTCTCAGCCAGTCCCCGGTCATAGCTCATATCCAGCCCGGATTCGTAGGCGTTCACCGCCGCCTGAATCACCCGCTGGTGCTCCTGGGGCAGGTTTTTCAGCGCCCATTCGCCGCCATCCTTTTTGGACAGCGCCCTGTTTTCACGCAGATACGCCAGCGCCCGGCACAGATTCAGCACGCAATAGCAGGGATCGTCGTGCAGCCGACGCATGGCGTCGGCCGCGTCTGCGCGGATGGCCGCCAGGGCATCCTCCCGCCGCACCGGATCAAAAGTGCGGGCGATACTGCGGCCATAAGCCACCACCCCATAGCTGTGCAGAAACAGGATGTGGGACGTCAGATCCGGATCCTCCCCATGCATGGCGCGGCAAAACTCCACGGGGTCCTGCTCATACGCAGCCCGATGCATCGGTGAATAATGCAATTCAAAGGGCGCCGGGTAGGCGATGCCGCGGCAATCGCGCTCCAGCATCACGCTCATTTCAATGCCCTTCTGCGGCGCGTCCGGCGTTAAATCATACAGCGTTTTCACCAGCGCCATTTTCTTTTCCAGCGACAGCGATTGCCTGACCACCACCAACAGGTCAATATCGCTGATCTCCCAGTGGAAGCACCCGGCAGCCAAGGACCCGTGTAAATAAACGCCGATCAGATCCTCGCCCAGGATGCCCAGATAGCTGTCCTTGATTTTCTGCACCAGGGCATAGGCGTCCGCTGATGTTTTGGGGGGCGCAATGCCGCTGTCCAGCAGCCGCTTGAGCTCCCTGGCCGCGTCCGTTTCATCGTCCCCTTCGCAGATCAGGGTTACGGGCGCGCTGCCCGTTGCGCCCAGGGAAAGCAGCCCCAGCATGGATTTTCCATTGATGGTGCGGGATTGACAGTCGAAAAGAATGCGGGACGAAAAGCGGGACGCCACATCGGCCAAATGCTCAATCTGCGTCCTGCTGAGCGGCGTGATCGCCGATAAATCCAATTGAAGCCTGATCATCGTTTACATCCCCATCGTGCGTTTCATCTTCCGTAAGGATGGCCATCAGCCGCCGCATGCGGTGATTGACCCCCGATTTGCCAACGGGCTTTTGCAGCATCTGGCCCAGTTCTTCCAGGGAGGCTTCCGGATGCAGCATCCGCAATCGGCCCAGCTCCTGTAATTCCCCGGGCAGCGCCCCCAGGCTGTGGCGAAGGGAATAGGCCACGATAGCCCGCGCCTGCCTGTCCCCCGCAGATAATTGCTTTTTCAGGTTCGCTTCGTCACAGTTCCGTGCCCGGTTCGCCTGATTGCGGCCGTCCCGCCGGATGCGGATATTCTCCATTTCCATCAGGGCGCTGTGGGCCCCCATCAGCGCCAGGCAGGATACAACGTCGTCTCCCCGGCGGATATAGACGATCTCATCCCCCCGGCGAACGGTGACGCTGGCGTGGATGCCGCTTTTTTCCAGCATTTTCTGCAGCGCCTCCGCCCGCGCCCCCGGTGCGGTGAACTCCAGATGGTATTCCTGATCCGGCGAGGTGACGGATCCCGCTCCCAGAAAGGACGCCCGCACAAAGGCCGCCCGGCAGCAGCGGCGGCTCAGCGCCGTGCGCGGCACGCCTTTGTATACCACGCCGCCCTCCGACTGCTGAATCATCCGCAGGGCCACCAGCAGCGGCATGCTGTCATTCTCCGGCACCGTCAGGATGGACAGCCGCCTGCCGCCCAGCCGCTGATGCCGGTTGAATTCCAATTGGGGCGTGATTTCCATCCGCCGCTTGAGCAGCAGGAAAATCCGTTTGGCCAAGGCGGGGTTTTCCGTTTCATACACCACCTTCACCCGGCCGCCGCCGCTGAGGCGCAGAGAGGCGCAGGTCTGGGTCAGGGCGCTGAGCTCGCTAAGCATGCAGCAGCTTTTTTCCGGCCGCACGCGCAGAAGCTCCGCTTTCACTTGTGAGGAAAAGCTCATGCGTCCTCCCCCACGATGCGCACTTCCGGCTCCAGGTTCACGCCGAATTTTTCCCACACGGCGGATTGCACCTGAGCCATCAGCGTCAGGAAATCCCCGGCGGTGGCGCCGCCCACATTGATCAGGAATCCGGCGTGCTTTTCGCTCACCTGCGCGCCCCCTGACGTCAGGCCCTTCAGGCCTGCCTGCTCGATGAGCGCGCCGGCGAAATGGCCGGTGGGACGTTTGAAGAAGGAGCCTGCGCTGGGATATTCCAGCGGCTGCTTGTCCTTCCGGCGGGCTGCCAGCTCCCGCATGAGCGCGGAAATGGCAGCGGGATCCCCCTTTTCCAGACGGAAACGCGCCCCAAGCACCGTCCAGCCCTTTTCCATGGCCAGGCTGCTGCGATAGGCAAACGCCATGTCCTCCCCGGGGATTTCCCGGATGGCGGCGCAATCCCACACCCGCGCGGAAACGATCAGCCTGCCCAATTCCCCGCCGTAAGCCCCGGCGTTCATATACACGCCGCCGCCCACCGTGCCGGGGATCCCCTGAGCAAACTCCAGCCCGGTCAGGGACCGGTCCAGCGCCGCCCGGGACAGGGCGCTGAGCAGCGCGCCCGCCTGAGCGTACAGACCGTCGGGCCGATCCTCAATGGCGGAAAAATTCTTTCCCAGCCGGATCACCAACCCCCGGATGCCCCCGTCCCTTACCAGCAGGTTGGAGCCGTTGCCCATCAGCAGCACGGGCGTGCCCGTTTCTTCAGCCGCCGATAAAAGCGCGCACAAGTCCGCCTCGTTTTCGGGCTCTGCCATTGCGTCCGCCGGGCCGCCCACCCGAAGCGTGGTATATTTATCCATGCCCACATGCCGCTGCACCGAAACGCCCGGGCACAGCGCGCAGATCTTTTCCAAATTCTCCATATTCATCACAAACCCCCGGTTATTATAACAAAATGCCCGCCGCACCGCAAGTGCCGCGGGTATCATTTTATCAATTATGTGAGATTTTTATGCCATTTGTTCCATATTATCGGATCGTCGGATACGAAAGCAGGGCTTCAGGCGCCGTCAGCGTGAGGTCGAAGCCATCCGCGGGCAGCAAGGCCGTCCGCCCGGCGGGCAGGTCCATCCGCCCTCCTTCCCAGGTGACGGTACACATCTGCACCGCCGTCAGGAAGGCGAACCGCCGGGGATCGGCAGGCAACACGCCCGTAAAGCTCCGGAAGCAATCCAGGCCAAAATACTGTTCATCCAGCATTCTGTCCCGTCCCGGCGCCACGGGCACGGGCCGCGCGGCATCCAGCCTGGTCGTGACGTCTGTCACGTCCACTGCTTTTTGGATGTGCAATTCCCGTTTCCTGCCCTGGCTGTCCGTGCGTTCCCAGTCATAAAAGCGGTAGGTCACGTTGCTGGACTGCTGGATCTCATACAGGATGATACCCGCACCGATGGCGTGCACCGTGCCGGACGGAATGTAATAGGTTTCCCCGGGCCGTACCTTCACGCGCCTTAGCAGCCCCTCCACCGCCGATCCGGCCATGGAGGCGGTCATCAACTTTTCCTTGGTGGCGCCGGGCACCACGCCGTACACCAATTCCGCCCCGGGCTGCGCGTCCAAGATATACCATGCCTCGGTTTTGCCCAGCTTATGCTCCACCCGGGCGGCATAGGCATCGTCCGGATGCACCTGCACGCTCAGCGTGTCCCGGGCGTCCAACAGCTTGAGCAGCAGCGGGAAGGGATGGGAAAAGCCCTTTCCCGTCAGTCGCTCTCCGTATCGTTCAATCAGCTCGGACAAGGTTTTTCCGCTTTCGTCCCTGCTTTCCAGCCCGGGAATGGCGCTGACCTCCAGGCTTTCTCCCGTACGGCTGTCGGGAATGTCCTTGCCGAACAACCGGCGCAGGCCGTCCCCGCCCCAGGGGGTCATGCTGCCATAGCGGTAGGCAGGGGTCATCAGAATCGGCGCAATGGGCATCGGCGTTTTCTCCCCTTCCAATCAATCCACTGCTTTGGTGGCAATCACATTCACGCCGGTGCCGCACACATTTTCGATCATCACGTCCCCTGCCGCGATAGGCGCGCGAAAGGGCTTTTCCATGATGGCGCGCATACAGTCGTTAATTAGCCGCTTGGGGATGGGCTTTTGTGTTTTCACGCTGACAGGCATGTCGCGTTCCCATACCGGGGCCACCGCGGTGACCATTCTTTCCGGCGCCACGCACTCCTGCCGTGCATAGGCATCGCCGCGCTTGCAGGTATTGCCCTTTACGCTCAGCACATTCCCTTCCTCGTGGGTCACTTCCATCCGGCAGCCCACAGGGCAATTGATGCAGGTAATGATTTCCGTCTCCGCCATGTCAGCATCCTTCTTTCTTTCCGGCCAGCCGCACAATGGCGCGGGCAAAGATCCGGGCGTTCTGGTACACGGATTCCTCGGTGATGTATTCGTCGGCCTGATGGGCCATTTCCTTTTCACCGGGGAACAGGGCGCCGAAGGCCACCCCTTCCTCCATGGACTGGGCATAGGTGCCGCCGCCGATTGCAATGGTGCGCTTTTCGCCGCCGGTCACCTCATGGTATGCCTCCAGCAGTCCCTGCACCAGTTCAGTATCGGCGCTGACGTAATGCGGCGGATGGCTGCCCGGCAGGCTGATATCCATTTGTGGCAGCTTCATCCGGATCTGCCGGACCATCATGTCCACATTCATCAGCACGGGATAGCGGATATCCATCAGGGCGTCCACATGGCCGTTTTCCACCCGGATGATATCCAGGCTGCCGGTCAGGTCGCCGGAGAGATCATCCCGCATGGCGATGCCCAGGCCCTCCCCATGGCAGGTCATGCCGATCGCGTCCGCCAATTGCAGCAGTGCGCCCCGGACGCCCAACTCCCTGAAAATCAGCAGCATCTGGCCGATGGCGTTGCGCCCGTGATCCGGGAAGGCAGCGTGGCCGGTGAGCCCGACGGTCTCAAGGATCACGGCGCCGTTGCACAGCGTGGCCTTCACGGGGAAGCCCAGTTTTTCTCCCGCCGCTTCCGCCTGCTTCGCGATTTCCCCGTCGCCCTCCACCAGCGCGGAGGCGAAGCCGGGGATCACGTTGGGCCGCTCTCCCACCTGCATGGACAGCACCTGCAGCCCCTCCTTGCTCAGTTCGCCCTGGAAGCGCACGTGCGCGCCGCCCTTTTCAATGTTGATCACGGGATAATCCGCGTCGGGGCTGAAGCCGGAGCGGGGCATTTCGGTGACTTTTTTGTAATGGGCCAGGTCGGAGGAGCCGCATTCCTCGTCGCACCCCAGGATCAGGCGTACCTTGCGCCGCAGCGGAATGCCCGCTTCCTTCACGGCCCGCATGGCGTACAGCGCCGCCACAGCCGGCCCCTTATCGTCGCTGGTGCCGCGGCCGTAGATTTTGCCGTCCGCGCGTTCCGCGCCAAAGGGCTCCCTGGTCCATCCGTCACCCACCGGCACCACGTCCAGATGGGCCAGGATGGCCAGCGCGTCCCGGGTGCTGCCCTCGCCCAGATCGGCATGGCCCGCGTAGCCGTCAAAAATCTCCGTTTTCAGGCCGAACTGTTCGCAGTCCGCCATGGCGGTGTCCAGTGCCCGGCGGGCCTCCGTGCCAAACGGCGCGCCGGGAGCAGCCTCCCCCTTCACGCTGGGGATGCGCACCCACTTCTGGATGGTTTTTATCATTTCTTCCCGATAGGCGCTCAGCAATTCTTCTATCCGGTCCATGTCATTCTTCCTCCTTCAGCGCTTCACACAGCCGTTTCATCCCCGCCAGCAATTGGCTCCGGGGACAGCCGAAATTTACCCGCAGATGGCCTTCGCCCTCCGGCCCGAAAAACGTACCCCCGGTGAACACCACGCCATGCCGACGGCATTTTTCCTGCAATTCCCGGCAGCTGAGCCCGTAGGATCGAAGATCCAGCCAGGCCAGATACGTGGCCTCCATGGGGGCAAGGCGGACCTTGGGCAGGTTCGTCTCCACAAAATCCCGCAGTGCTTTGCGGTTTCCGTCCAGATAGGAAATCAGCCCATCCAGCCAATCATCCCCCTCCCGATACGCCGCTTCCGTGGCGGTCAGGGCGAAGGTGTTGCCGCCGGTGATGCCGACAGCGTTCAGCATGGCGCGGATGCCGCGATGGATTTTTTCACTGAACGTGACCGCGGCGGCCTGCTGCAATCCCGCTACGTTGAATGTCTTGCTGGCGGCGCACAGCATCACCGCCCGTTCTTCCGCCCTCGCGATGGACAGAATGGGCGTGAAGACCCCGGGAGCAAACACAAAATCCGCGTGGATCTCATCGCTGACGATCTTCGCGTCGTACTGGTCCGCCAATTTCACCAGCGCGGTCAGCTCCTCCTTCGTCCACAGCCGGGATACGGGATTATGGGGGTTGCAGAGCATGATGAGCCTGGAGCCGTTTTCAAGTGCTTCTTTCATGCCCGCCAGATTCATGCGATACGCGCCGTTTTCATCCGCCTCAAGCGGCACAGCGCTTACCTTCCGTCCGTTCTGCTCTACAGCCTTGTAAAACGGACCGTACACCGGGGTAAACATGGCCACGCTGTCCCCTTCGCGGGTGAACAGCCGCACGCAGAAATTCAGGCCCGTAATCACGCAGGGCAGGGTGATTATCTGTTCCGGCTTGAGCGTCAGCCCGTGCCGCCGCTTCCAGAAAGCGCACAGGGCATCGTCGCATAGCGCTTCCGCCTCTTCATCGTTGTAGCCAAAGCAGGGGTGCTGGGCCCGTTTCCTGACTGCTTCCTCAATGGCCGGGGCGCAGCGAAAATCCATATCCGCCACCCACAGGGGGATCGCATCCGGGGGCATCACATTACGGTCGTCCCATTTTTCGCAATGGGTGCCCCGCCGGTCGATCCCTGCGTCAAAATACGCTTCGTCAAACCGCATTCCCGTTTCCCTCCCGGCAGCGGATCACGTGGAATCCGCCGCTCCTTTCGATGGTCTCCACACTGCCATACAGCGTTTTCAGGTATTTTACTGCCGAATCAGCCCCCTGCTGCCTGCGGATCACCAGATACAGCGCGCCCTCCGGCCTGAGGCGCTCCCGCGCGGCGGCAAAAATGCCGTAAATCACTTGCTTGCCCGCCCGGATGGGGGGATTGGTGAGGATATAATCAAATTGCTCACCGATCCCCGTCAGGCCGTCGCCCACCCGCACATTGGCGGCAACGCCGTTGCTTTTCGCATTCTCCCGGGCCAACCCGGCGGCCCGCTCATTCACGTCGGTCATGGTCACCCGGCACGCGGGATACCTTTTCCCCACCGTCACGCCGATGGCGCCCCAGCCGCAGCCCACATCCAGCACATCCCCGGACATCTCCTCCGGCAGGGAACGGAGCAGCACATCCGTGCCAAAGTCCATTTCTCCCCGGCTGAATACCCCCGCGTCCGTTTGAAACCGCAGGGAAACGCCGCGGTAGGCATAGGCGCATTCCGCGTACCGGTGGTCGCTTTGGGGCACAGCGGAAAAATAATGGTCATGCATGGGTCATGCCGGCCGCGGCATACAGCGCGGCCGCCTCCTCCTCCGTCAGCTCCCGGTACTGGCCGGGCAGCAGTGTTTCATCCAATTCGATCGGGCCAAAGGATAACCTGCGCAGGGATATCACCGGCTTGCCCCGCGCCCCGAACATGCGCTTCACCTGGTGGTACTTGCCTTCCTGCACGGTCACCCGGGCCAGGCCCGGCCCCATGATCTGAAGCGCGGCGGGCATCGCTGTAAAATCGCTCAGGACGACACCCGCGGCGAAGGCCGCCTGATCCTCCCCGGTCAGTGTGCCCTCCACTTTAGCCTCATACACCTTGTCCACATGGCGCTGGGGAGAAATGAGCCGGTGGGCCAATTCCCCGTCAGTGGTCAGGATCAGCAGGCCGGTGGTGTCCTTGTCCAGCCGCCCCACAGGCATGCATTCCAGAGAGGCGTACACCGGCGGCAGCAGATCCATCACCGTTTTTTGCCGGGTATCTTCCCGGGCGGTGAGCACGCCGGCCGGTTTGTTGAGCATCACATGGCGGGTGAGCCTGGTATCCAATGCCTGCCCGTCCAGCGTCACTTCCGCTCCGGATGGCACCCGGTCCGCCCCGCTGCCCGCGGGAACGCCGTTGATCTTCACGCGCCCTGACCGGATCAGATCCCGGCAGCCGGATCGCGACGCCGCTCCCAGGGCGGACAGCAGCTTATCCAGCCTCATGGCTGTGATGGTGGGACGAACTGCCCTTCATCAGGTCGGCCACCAGGGACGCATTGCGCATTTTCCGATATACGCACAGGGGCAGATAAATGATCACCGCCATCCCGGCCAGGATCAACAGCTCGTTGGTGCTGGGCTTGGGCAATTTGCTCAGCACGGAACGGAACTGGAAGCTGCCGCCGTTGATGGCCGCTTTGTTCGCGCGGATATACTTCATCACCCGCAGCCCGTAACGGATCAGCACCGCCAGTATCCCCAGCGCGCCGGGCACGCACAGCGCCATATTGATCAGAGTGATCCGGATCACTTCTTTTCCGTGATGCTTGCGGATCCTCCGCGCCCAATGGATGGTTTTTACCGGGCCGATCGAACGGGAGGGCAAATACTCCACCGGCATATCCCGCCACCAGCCATAGGCAAACAGCAGCCCGAAAACCAGGCCCAGCAAGGCGATCCCCACCAGCGCCACCGGCAGCCCGTTGGACATGGAGGGCTCCCGGCCTACCAATCGGGCCAAATCCTGCACCCGGCGCCACTGTGCCGGGGCATTTTCGCCGTAATACAGCTGATGGCCCCACATCACCGCCACCACCGTCAGCGCGATCAGCGGGATCCCCCACAAAAATCCCCGGATGTGCCGCAGCAGATCCGTTTTCAGCCATTTTTTGTACGGGATCCGGTCGCCTGAATGCAGGTTGCGGGTGAAAAACATCCGCCGCAGCGATTCCCCTCCGTGACACCTGAGCGGCATCATCATGAACACATACAGGATCAGCGCGCCGGAGATGCTCATCCACCAGGGGTATTTCCCGCCGCTGATGATCGGCAGCGCCGCCACGGCAAGCACCAGCAGCCGGGCCATCACCTGCACGAAAACCACCGAGATGATGTCCCCCAAGTGCTTCCGCACACATTTTCTCACCTTAGCATCCGTGTTATGATCTACCACTGTCGTCTCTTCGCTCATGCCTGCGCATCCTTCCGCCCATTTTTCTTTTGTTTGCACGCATTCCCATAAACATGCATTTTATTATACCGCAATCCTGTGCTGATTGCAAGATCGGGTATGAAGCGAATTGCGCTGATACCTCAGGCCAGCAATAAGATCGGAAGGTCTATTTGCCCCAGATTTGACAAACGCGTCCAAAAGCGCTATGATAAGAATCAGCGGATCGCCGCAGCATGGCAACACCTTGGATAGGAGGAAAGCAGCATGAGTGAAAGCACGCATCCCACCTTTACCATTCTATTGGAAAACGGCGGTGAAATGAAGGGGGAACTGTATCCCGAATACGCGCCGCAATCCGTGGGCAATTTTGCTTCTCTGGCCAACAGCGGCTTCTACGATGGGCTGTTTTTTCACCGGGTCATTCCCGGGTTTATGATTCAGGGCGGCTGCCCCAAGGGCATCGGCACGGGCGGTCCCGGCTATTCCATCAAGGGCGAATTTGCCCAGAATGGCGTGGACAATCCCCTGAAACACACCTACGGCGTGCTTTCCATGGCCCGGGCGATGCACCCCGATTCCGCGGGCAGCCAGTTTTTCATCATGACCAGCGATTCCCCGCACCTGGATGGGGCCTATGCCGCCTTTGGCAAGGTGCTCTCCGGCATGGAATTCGCAGAACAGATCGTGAACGCGCCCCGGGACGGGCGGGATAAGCCCCTGGAGGATCAGCGCATTGCCTCCATCCGGGTGGACACGCAAGGCCGGTATTACCCCTTCACCCAGCTATGATCATCAGCAAAAAAGAGCGCACCTACACCCTCAGAATCGCCGGCCGGGATTACACCATCACCAGCTCCGATGCGCCGGAGCATGTGCGTCGGGTGGCGGTTTATATGGACCGGAAAATCGCCGAAACCGCGTCCTCCGGCTTTGTGAACCGGGAAACGGCGTCGGTGATCGCCGGGCTGTCCATGGCGGATGAACTGCTCACCGCTCAGGACGATAATACCCGTCTGCGCCGGGAACTGATGCAGGCGCGGCAGGAGATCAGCGAGTTAAAGCATGCCAACAAATAAATGGGAACTGCTGGCGCCGGCCGGCAGCATGGACGCCCTGAAGGCCGCCTTTGCCAACGGGGCCGACGCGGTATACCTGGGCGCGGCCGCTTTCGGCGCGCGCGCCGCCGCGGGATTTGACGAAGCCGCGCTCAGGGAAGCGCTGCGTTTGGCGCATCTGCACCGAAAAAAGATTTACGTCACGGTCAATATCCTGGTCAAGGAAAGGGAGCTGGGCGAAGTGCGCCGCACCCTTTCCTTGCTTTCGTCTTTGGGGGCAGACGCCGTGCTGATCCAGGATCTGGGCATCCTGAAAATCTGCCGGGAGGAATACCCCGATCTGCCCCTGCACGCCAGCACCCAAATGGCTCTGCACAACGCTGCCGGAGCGCGGATGGTGAAGGAACTGGGGGCCTGCCGCGCCGTTATGGCCCGGGAATGCGATCTGAACGCCCTGCGCGCCGCCGCCCAAACGGGCATCGAAATCGAGGCTTTCTGTCACGGAGCGCTGTGCGTTTCCTGCTCCGGCCAATGCCTGTTTTCCTCGATGATCGGGGGCCGCAGCGGCAACCGGGGCCGCTGTGCCCAGTCCTGCCGCCTGCCCTATACCTATCAGGGGAAAGCCGGGGCCTGGCTGTCTCCCCGTGATCTGTGCGCGCGGGACGAGCTGGCCGCGCTGGCTGATGCCGGAGTGTATTCGTTCAAGATCGAAGGCCGTCTCAAGCGCCCCGAATACGTGGCCGTGGTCACCCGTTCCTACCGAAATGCCTTGGACGCCTTAGCGGAGGGCCGTTTCGCCCCCGCCGGCCAGGCCGAACGGGAAGCGCTGACCCAGATTTTTTCACGCGGCGGATTCACCCAGGGTTACCCCGGGCAGGAACGGGACGCCGCCATCGTGGATCCCACCCGGGTAACGCCCGTCGGCGTACCGCTGGGTCATGTAAAAAAGATATACAAAAAAGGCGGAGCGCTGCTGGCCGACGTGGCGCTGATCAAGCCCCTGCATAACGGCGACGGCCTGGAAATCGGCGAACAGTCGCTGCGGTATTCGGGCCCGGAGACCGCCGCTGGGCAAACGGCCTCCCTCCGGCTGCGGGATCCCGTACCGGTGGGTGAAACCATCCGCCGCACCGAGGATGAAAGCCAATTGGCCTCCGCGCGGAGCACCTATGAGGGAGAGGCGCTGAACCGTGCCCTGCCCGTGGCCTTTGACGCGGCGCTCACCGCCTATCCGGGCGCTCCGGTGTCACTGACGGTAACGGACGGGGAAAGCCGGATCCGGATCCAGGGCGATGAATGCCAGGCCGCCCAAAGCAAGGCCCTGGATGAAGAGGGAGCGCGCAAAGCATTGAGCAAAACCGGAGGCACGCCTTTCATCCTCCGGCAGCTGACGGTAAAAACGGCGGGCGCTTTTGTGCCCGCGTCGACCCTGAACGCCCTGCGCCGGGACGCGCTGGACAGTCTCACGGAGGCCCGCATCGCCGCCCAGCCCCGGGTTGAATCGCCATGCGTACGTTTTAACGTTCCCCGGCGGCCCATTCCCGCATCGCGGCTGATCGTAAAAACGGGTAACGCGGAATCCGTCCCCGCCCTGCTGAACGCCGGAGCCGATGAAGCGCTGCTGCTTCCCCGGGATTTCCGGGAGGAAAAGCTGCTTCCTGTGCTGCGTTCCGATGTTTTTTCGAATGGGAAAACACGGCTCTGCTTGCCCAGTCAGCTCTCCGCCGCTTTTCAGGACCGATTGAAAGCGCTGGTCGATGAGATGCGCATCCCCGTGTGTCTGTCCAGTCCCAGCCAGCTGCGCTGCTTCACCCGCGGCGATATGGCCGGGGAAGGCATTCCGGTGATGAACGGGGAGGCCATCCGCCTGTTATTCTGCCTGGGCTGCAAGAGCGTTACGCTCAGCCGGGAATTAGCCAGGCAGGAAATCCTGGACCTGCCCGCGGACATTTGCGAACTGATTCTGCCCGTCTACGGCCGCACGCGCCTGATGCTTTTGAATCATTGCCCCGTGCGCACCCAAATGCACCTGAAAACGGGGCGGGCGTCATGCGAGCTGTGCAGCCGGGGACAGGGAGCGCTGGGCACCTGCCTCACCGACCGGATGGGCGCTGCCTATCCCCTCATGCCCCTGCGCCTGCCGGAAGGCTGCCAGATCGAATTGATGGCTGATAAGCCGCTGCACCTGTCCGGCCGTCTGGCGGATATGCGGCACATATCCTGGCTTGTGGCTTTCACAGATGAGCCGATCCGCGAGCAAGTGCGCATCGCCGCCCACTACGCCGCCCTGCTGCGGGGCGAAACGCCGCAGCCCCTGTCCGTCCGGGGAACCGTGGGCCGCTTGATCGAGGGCGTATTGTGACCAAATCGTAAACAATCCTGAAACGTTTTTCTCTTGTTCTTGCCATACATCCATCCGAATCGTATACTGACCTTGGGAGGGAATTTTACATGAACGAACGCGCGCTGCGTGTGCTGGAATTCACCAAGATCCGGGAAATGCTGGCAGCCTTTGCCCTCAGTGATCCCGGCAAGCAAAAATGCCTGACGCTGACGCCTCTTTCCGATATCGCGGAGGTCAACCGCGCCCTGGACGAAACAGAGGAAGCCGTGGCGGTGCTGGCCTATGCGGGCGGCAATCCGCTGATTGGCTTTCAGGATGTGAGCGAGTATCTGTCTCTGGCGGAAAAGGGCTCCACCCTCTCGCAAAAGGCGCTGCTGCTGGTGGCGGAATCCCTGCGTGCCGCCCGGGCCGCACGGTCTTCCCTGGTGACGGACAAGGAAAACACGCCGCTCATCACCGCCATGGCCTCCCGGCTGCAGCCTCTGCGGCAGTTGGAAACGGATATCACCGAGGCCATCCTCAGTGAAGAAGAAATCTCCGACCGCGCCTCCCCCGCGCTGATGGATATCCGGCGGCACATCCGCCAGGTGAACGACCGCATCCGGGACAAGCTCAATTCCATGGCCCACGGCGCCGGCTATTCCAAGTTTTTGATGGAATCCATCGTCACCGTCCGGGGCGGCCGGTATGTGCTGCCGGTGAAGGCGGAGCATCGGGGCGACGTGCCCGGCCTGGTGCACGATCAGTCCGCCACCGGGGCCACGCTGTTCATCGAGCCGCTGGCCGTGGTGGAAATGGGCAACGATCTGAAAGAATGGCACATGAAGGAACGGGATGAAATCGAACGCATCCTGTCCGCCCTTTCCCAGCAGGTCGGCGATAATGTGGCCCTCATCTCCCAGAACCTGAGCATCCTGGCCACACTGGACTTCATTTTCGCCAAGGCGCTGCTCAGCCGGGACATGGACTGCGTGCGGCCCAAGATGAACGACCAGGGAAAAATCAACCTGGTGCGGGTACGCCATCCCCTGATCCCCCGGGATCAGGTGGTGCCCTGCAATCTGTGGCTGGGGGAGGATTTTTCCTCTCTGGTCATCACCGGCCCCAACACCGGCGGCAAAACCGTCACCCTCAAGACCCTGGGGCTGATGACGCTGATGGCCCAAAGCGGCATGCATATTCCCGGCGCCCTGGGAACCGAACTGAGCACCTTCGAGGAGGTGTACGCCGATATCGGCGACGAGCAGAGCATCGAACAAAGCCTGTCCACCTTCTCCTCCCATATGACCAACATCGTATCCATCATGAACGCCGTCACCCCCCGGGACTTAGTGCTGTTTGACGAATTGGGCGCAGGCACCGACCCCACCGAAGGCGCGGCCCTGGCCCAGGTGATCCTGAACGCGCTGCTCAAAATCCGCGTGCGCACCGCCGCCACCACCCACTACAGCGAGCTCAAGGCCTACGCCCTGTCCACCAAGGGGGTGGAAAACGCCAGCGTGGAATTTGACGTATCCACCCTGCGCCCCACCTACCGCCTGTCCATCGGCGTGCCCGGCAAATCCAACGCCTTTGAGATTTCCCGCCGCCTGGGCCTGCCGGAATACTTGATCGAAGAGGCCAAGGACCTTTTGTCCCACGACACCATCCGTTTTGAGGACGTGATCGCCAACGCCGAATACCATCGGCAGGTGGCGGAGAAGGAGCGGGAACTGGCTGAGCAGGCCCGCCAGGAAACGGTGAAGCTGCGCAACGAAGCGGAAAAGCTGTACCGCGATATGGAGGAAAAGAAGGAAGCCTCCACCCGCAAGGCCAAGGAAGAAGCACGGCGCATCATGGAAAAAGCCCGCCGGGATTCCGAGCAGATCCTGTACGATCTGAAAAAAATGAAAAAATCCGGCGCCGTGGCCGATCACGAGGTGAACAACCTGAAAAAGCGCCTGGAGGAAGGGATCGACAGCCTGGCCGAAGGCCTGAAAACCCCCACCGGCAGTTTTGCCGAGCCGCCCAAGACCGTGAAGGTGGGCGACATCGTGGAAATCACGCACCTGAACACCAAGGGAACCGTACTTTCCCTGCCGGATGCCAAGGGCGAGGTGCAATTGCAGGCGGGCATTATGAAGCTGAAAGCCCATCTGTCCCAGCTGCGGCTGGTGGATGCGCCCAAGCCCAAAAAGCAATCCTCTTCTGTCCATGTGGCCACCGGCGCCATGGAGCGCACCGTGAGCATGAGCTGCGATGTGCGGGGCATGGCCCTGGATGAAGCCCTGGCCGAGGTGGAGCGATACCTGGATGAGGCTGTCATGGCCGGGCTGCATGAAGTGACCATCGTGCACGGCAAGGGCACCGGCATCCTGCGGGAAGGCATCCAGAAGCACTTGAAAACCTATCCGCACGTGAAATCCTACCGCCGGGGCAAGTACGGCGAAGGCGAGGAGGGCGTGACGGTGGTGGAATTGAAGTGAGGAAAGCAGGCGCAAACCGCTCTTTTCCCGTCAATGAAACGGAGGAGAATCAATCATGAGCGACAAACAGACCATTATGGTGGTGGACGATGATCCCAATATTGCTCAGCTGGTACGGCTGTATCTGGAAAAAGAGGGGTTTGATGTGACGGTGGAATCCCGCGGGGACGAAGCCCTGGCCGCCTTCCAGAAAAACCCGCCCAGCCTGGTGCTGCTGGATATCATGCTGCCCGGCATGGACGGCAAGCAGGTGTGCCGCGCCATCCGGCAGATCAGCAGCATTCCCATCATCATGCTGTCCGCCAAGGCGGAAACCTTTGATAAGGTGCTGGGGCTGGAACTGGGCGCGGACGATTATATCACCAAGCCCTTTGAGGGCAAGGAGCTGGTGGCCCGGGTGAAGGCGGTGCTGCGGCGATCCGCCCCCGGCGACAGCGAAAAGGACACCCTCTCCTTCCCCGGCCTCACCATCAGCCTGGAAAAATATGAAGTGCATTTCCAGGGCAAGCTGCTGGAAATGCCGCCCAAGGAGCTGGAAGTGCTGTATTTCCTGGCCTCCCATCAAAACCGGGTGTTCACCCGGGAGCAGCTGCTGGAGCAGGTGTGGGGCTTTGACTTTTTCGGCGACAGCCGCACCGTGGACGTTCATATCAAGCGCCTGCGGGAAAAGCTGCAGGGCAGCGAGAACCTGGGCTGGCAGATCCGTACGGTGTGGGGTGTCGGCTACAAATTTGAGGTGAAGTGATCCATGCGTAGCCTCAGCATGTTCGCCCGGCTGCTGATCGTGTTCCTGGCGGTGATTCTGATCTGCGTGGCGGTGCTGTCCGTCCTGTCCTGCATCCACTTGCGGGATAACGCCATCGAAAACCGCATGAAGGCCCTGAAAACACAGGCCCGGGACATGGCCTATCTGGCCAGCCGTCAGGCCTATGACCATTCCGTTGCCACGGACGCCTATATGCGCTGGAAAAGCTCCAGCATCTATCAGGAATACAACGCCTATATCCTGGTGGTGGACCGGTTCGGCAAAACCTATGTTTATTATAACGAATCCACCCTTCAGGATGAAAGCCTGCGGGCCACCCCCAGCCAGGAGGAATTGGCCGAGTATATGGAGCAGGCCATGACCGGCCAGGAGGTGGTGCGCCAGACCCAGAGCGCCGCGGGCCCTCTGTTTACGGTGCTGGTGCCCTGGGTGCAGGAAAACGCCCTCACCGGCGAAAGCGTGGTGCTGGGCTTCGTGCTGATCCAGACCGCCGCCCAAACGGTGCACGCCTCCTATCAGGGCCTTTTGTGGCAAACGGCCCTGGTGGCGGGGCTGTTTTTCGTGCTGGCTGCGGCGGTGGTGTTTTTTATCACCCGGCAGATGACCCGGCCGCTCACCTCCATGGCCCAGGCCGCGGGCAGCATGTCCCGGGGGGATTTTAACGCCCGTGCCCCCGAGGAGGGCAGCCGCGAGGTGCGGGAACTGTCGCGGGCCTTCAATCAAATGGCCGCACAATTGAACACGCTGGAGCAATCCCGACGGGACTTCGTGGCCAATGTGTCCCACGAGCTGCGCTCCCCCGTCACCTCCATCCAGGGCTTTGCCCAGGGCATGCTGGACGGTACCATCCCCCAGGAGGAGCATCCCCAGTACCTGCGGGTGGTGGTGGATGAAACGCATCGGCTGGTCAAGCTGATCCATAACCTGCTGGATCTTTCCCGCATGGAAAACGAAGAAGCGCGATTGAATCGCAGCGATTTCGATATCAACGAGCTGGCCCGGCGGGTGCTCATTTCCCGCATGGCCCCCATCGACGAAAAGCAATTGGATATCGAAGCGGATTTTGAGAATGAAAACTGCTTCGTCCGTGCGGACGCCGATCAGATCCAGCAGGTGATCCTGAATCTGCTGGATAACGCGGTCAAATACACCCCCAAGGGCGGAAAAATCACCCTGAGCACCCGCACGGTGGGCAGCCAGGTGTCTTTGCGGGTAAAGGACAACGGCGCCGGCATCCTGCCGGAGGACGCGCCGCATATCTTTGATCGTTTTTATATGGCCGATAAAGCGCGCACCGCCGGGATGGGCACCGGACTGGGCCTGGCCATTTGCCGCCGCATCATGGAAAACCACGGCCAGTCCATCCGTCTGGTCAGCGGCACGGGCGGCGCGGAATTTGAAATCACGCTGGAAAAGGGCGAAAAGCCGGGAGGGCATCATGCGGATCCAAGCGCGGGGAAAGATTAACTGGACGCTGAACATCGTGGGCGTCCGGTCGGACGGCTATCATCTGCTGGATATGCTCATGCAGCCCATCGCCCTGAGCGATACCCTGACCCTTTCCCCCGCCGATGCGCTGTCCCTGCGGATCGAAGGCGCGGACAGCCTGAACCCGGGGCCGGATAACCTGGTGCTGCGGGCCGCCCGGGCTTTGCAAAAGGCAGCGGGAGTTTCCCAAGGCGCGGACATCATCCTGGAAAAGCGCATTCCCATGGGAGCCGGGCTGGGCGGCGGCAGCGCCGACGCGGCGGCGGCCTTGAAAGGGCTGAATCAATTGTGGGGCCTGAACCTGGATCAGGAGGCCCTGTGCCGCATCGGGGTGACGGTGGGGGCCGACGTGCCCTTCTGCCTGCATGACGCGCCCCGCCGGGCCCAAGGGATCGGGGAGATCCTGTCCCCCATCGAAAGCGCTGTATTCCCCCTGGTGCTCATCCAGCCCTGCGCCGCGCTGTCCACCGGCACGGTGTTCGCGGCGTATCACCGTGCTCCCGATATCCAGCCTCCGGATACCGGGCTGGCCTTGCAGGCCCTGGCTTCCCGTAGGCTGGATCTGCTGAAGCAATGCGCCGGCAATGTGCTGGAAAGCGCTTCCATCCCTCTCCGGCCGGAGATCCTCCGGGCCAAGGAGGTTCTGTACCGGGCGGGCGCAGCGTTTGCCCAAATGACGGGCTCCGGCTCGGTGGTGTTCGGCGCCTTTGATTCTTTTGACATCGCCCGGCGGGCCTTTGCGCTCTGCCGTTCCCAGTATTCCACCTGTATCCTGACCCAAACAGAAGCCTGATGGCATGCCCCGCAAAACGGGGAGCCCTTCTTCCCCGTCGGAGGAGCGGCTCCCCGTTTTCGTATCAGCGGATCAATCTGCCACCTTTTCCGCTTCCGCGCCCAGGGCCCGCAGCTTTTCCTCCAAACGCTCGTAGCCACGCATCAGGTGGCCCCCGGGATCGGAAATCAGGGTCTGTCCCTGCGCGGCCAACCCGGCCAGCATCAGCGCCGCGGCGGCCCGAAGGTCCGTAGCGGTGACGGAAGCGCCGTTCAGGATATGCCCGCCCTGGATCAGGGCCAGCTGACCCTCCACCCGGATGTGAGCGCCCAGCCGCTTCAATTCCACCACGTGCATGTACCGGTTTTCAAAAATCGTTTCCAGAAACACGCTGAGGCCATGGGTTTGGGTAGCCACCACCATCAGCGGCGCCTGCATGTCGGTGGGAAAGCCGGGGTAGGATAAGGTGCGGGCCTCCATGGGATGCCGCGCTTTTCCGCGCAGCCGCAGCCCCCGGGCATCCTCCTGGCAGATCACGCCCGATTCGGACAGCTTGAACAGCAGCGCCCGCATGTGATCGGTGCGGGCTCCCACCAGCAGCACGCTGCCCTCGGTCAGCGCGGCCGCGCAGGCCAGCGTGCCCGCCTCGATCCGATCCGGGATCGGGGTATATTCGGCCCCGTGCAGGCATTCCACGCCCTCCACGGTGATGTTGGCGGTACCCGCTCCGGCGATGCGCGCTCCCATAGCGGTGAGGAAATGACACAGATCCACGATTTCCGGCTCCTTCGCCGCGTTTTCAATGCGGGTGACGCCGCGGGTGAGGGTGGCGGCCATGATGAGATTTTCCGTGGCGCCCACACTGGGAAAATCCAGGTAAATGTTGGCGCTGCGCAGTGCGCCGGACACGCGAACGGTGCCGCCGTCCTGCTCCACCCGCGCGCTCAGCTTCTGCAGTCCCTTCAAATGCAGGTCAATGGGCCGCTGCCCAATGGCGCATCCCCCGGGCATGCTGAGCACGCATTCGCCCGCCCGGGCCAGGATCGGCCCCATCACCAGCACCGACGCACGCATGGTGCGAAGCAAGGCCGCATCCCGCGGGCTGCTGGCGGACAGCGCCCGTATCCGGATATCCCTGTCCTGCTGGCTTACCTCCGCCCCGCAGGAGCGCAGCACATCGGCCATGTGACGCACGTCCGTTAAAAAAGGGATCTGATGAAGGATGATTTCCTCATGGGTCAGCAGCGACGCCGCCAGGATGGGCAGCACCGCGTTTTTTGCCGTGCTGATGGCCACCTCGCCGGACAGTTTGGGCGAATGGCTGATCTGATACTGTGGCATGGGCATGCACCTCCGCGAATGAATCAGGGTTCGCGGTCATTGTGCCCCCGGGCCAAAGAAAATTCCCCGGCCGATCAGGCCGGCAAAGCGGCTTCCAGCAAGATTTTTTCAGCATACCGCCTGAACACGGCGTTCCGCGGGCGGGCTGCCAGGCAATATTTTGATGTTGGCAAAGTGCGGATCCTATGGTAAAATATCACACGCAAACATATGTTGCTGTTTTTCAGCGATAATTGGGAGGATCGGTATGGGTCGATTTGTATTGAAAGCGCCTTACACCGCCCGGGGGGATCAGCCCCAGGCGATCGACGCCCTGGCCCGGGGCGTGGAGGCCGGTATGCCGGCCCAGGTGCTGCTGGGCGTGACGGGTTCGGGCAAAACCTTCACCATGGCCTCCGTCATCGAACGGGTGCAGCGGCCCACCCTGGTGATCGCCCACAACAAGACCCTGGCCGCCCAGCTGTGCGCCGAATTCAAGGCCTTTTTCCCGGACAGCGCGGTGGAATACTTCGTTTCGTATTACGATTATTACCAGCCGGAAGCCTACATTCCCTCCTCCGATACCTACATTGAAAAGGACGCTTCCGTCAATGAGGAGATCGACCGCCTGCGCCACAGCGCCACCGCCGCCCTGAAGGAAAGGAACGACGTGATTATTGTCGCCTCCGTTTCCTGCATTTATTCCATGGGCGACCCCAGCGAGTATGAAGGCCAGATGATTTCCCTGCGGCCCGGCATGCGCATGGAGATCGACGGCCTGCTCCGCCGATTGGTGGATATTCAGTACGAACGCAACGATGTGGCGTTTGAGCGCGGAAATTTCCGCGTTCGTGGGGACACAGTGGAGATCATCCCTGCCGGACAGCGTGAAAATGGCATCCGGGTGGAGTTCTTTGGCGACGAGATCGACCGGATCAGCGAATTTTCGGTGGTGGACGGCCATGTGCTGCATACCGTGCAGCACGCCGCCGTCTTCCCCGCCACCCATTACGCCACCAGCCCTGAAAACCGGGAGGAAAACATCCGACGCATTGAGCAGGATATGGAAAAGCGCGCCGCCGAATTCCAGGCGGAGGGAAAGCCCCTGGAAGCGGAACGCATCGCCCAGCGCACGCGGTACGACATTGAAATGCTGCGGGAAATCGGCTTTTGCAGCGGCATTGAGAATTACAGCCGGTATTTCGACGGCCGTCAGCCCGGGGATCCGCCCTTCTGCCTGCTGGACTATTTCCCCAAGGGTTTCCTGGTGATGATCGACGAAAGCCACGTGACGGTGCCCCAGATCCGCGCCATGTACGCCGGAGACCGGGCGAGGAAAAAGATGCTGGTGGAATACGGATTCCGCCTGCCCTCCGCCTTTGATAACCGCCCGCTGACCTATGAGGAATTCGACGCCCGCGTGCAGCAGGTGATTTATGTGTCCGCCACGCCCGCGCCTTACGAGCGGGAGCGCGCAAGCCAGATCGTGGAGCAGATCATCCGGCCCACGGGCCTATTGGACCCCAGAATCGTCGTGCGTCCCGCCACCGGCTAGGTGGACGATTTAGTAGGAGAAATCCATAAGGTCGTGGAGAAGGGCGAACGGGTATTGGTGACCACGCTTACCAAAAAAATGGCGGAACGGCTGACCGATTATCTGGATGAATTGGGCATCCGGGTGCGGTATCTGCATTCCGACATTGTGACGCTGGAGCGTACAAAGCTGATCCGTGAATTGCGCATGGGCGAATATGACGTGCTGGTGGGCATCAACCTGCTTCGCGAGGGCCTGGATCTGCCGGAGGTGGCCTTAGTGGCCATCCTTGATGCGGACAAGGAAGGCTTCCTCCGCTCCGAAACATCGCTCATCCA
The DNA here is from genome assembly GCA_017524615.1 of Clostridia bacterium. Taxonomy (GTDB): domain Bacteria; phylum Bacillota; class Clostridia; order Christensenellales; family Aristaeellaceae; genus RUG563. The sequence goes on from JAFXVJ010000001.1 coordinate 119,999, forward strand.
AACCATCGGCCGCGCCGCCCGGAACGTGGAGGGGCGCGTGATCATGTACGCCGATTCTCCCACCGATTCCATGATGGCGGCCATCGGCGAAACCAACCGCCGCCGCGCCCTGCAGGAAGCCTACAACCGGGCGAACGGCATCACCCCCGAATCCGTCAAAACCGCCGTGCGGGCGCTGCTTGAAATCACCGACAAGACCAGCGAGGAAATCCCGGACGGTATGCCCGAGGATGAAAAGAGCGAATGGATCAAGCAATTGGAGGATCAGATGCTGACCGCCGCGTCCGAACTGGATTTCGAAAAAGCCGCCAAGCTGCGCGACCAATTGTTCGCCATTCGCGGCGACACCCCCGTGGACAAGCACCAGCCCAGCCGCCGCCGCCGGGAACGCACGCGCAAGCCGGAGCACTGACGGAGGAACGCGCGTTTCAGCGCGCAGAAGGAGAACGAAAAAAATGCTCTATTATCAGGATAACGACGTTTTGATCCGCAATATGGCGCCCGGCGACGCCGCGATCTTTACGGAAGGAGAAATCGCCCAGGGCTGGAACGCTTCCGTCGATAAATACGAAATGCGCCTGCGGGATCAGGCGGCGGGTGCATGCGTATCGCTGACGGCTGAGTATCAGGGGAATCCGGCCGGCTATGTGAATGTATACCGGGAGGTGAAGGAAGGCCCCTTCGCCGGCCTCGGACTGCCCATCATCGTGGATTTCGGGGTGCTGCAAAAATATCAACGCCGCGGTATCGGATCAAAGCTCATGGATGCGGCGGAGCAGATCGCCTCCCGGTACGCGGATTCGGTGTGCCTGGGCGTAGGGCTGCACAATGGCTATGGCAGCGCGCAAAGGATGTACGTGAAGCGCGGCTACATCCCGGACGGCTCCGGGGTCTGGTACAACGGCAGGCCCTGCACGCCCTATGACACCATCTACACCAACGACGACGATTTGGTGCTGTTTCTGTCGAAAAAACTGAAGTGAGAGGAAAAGGTTCCATGAGAATCGCCTGTTGTCCCTTTGCCAGCGGCCCGGACATGGAAGAAAACCTGCGGCACATCCGCGCGGGCATCCGGACGGCGGCAGAAAACGGAGCGCGGCTGGCGTGCTTTCACGAATGCGCCCTGACGGGCTACCCGCCCATCGAATCGCGGATTGAAAACATCCAAGCGGAAGCCTGCGCCGCGGGCGTCCGGGCCGTACAGGAAATGGCGCGGGAGCATGGCTTGTTCGTTCTGCTGGGCACGGTGATGTACATTGGCAGCAAGCGCCACAATTCCGCCCTGGTATTGGATGATACCGGGACAGCAATCTGCCGCTATGACAAGCAGGCCCTGTGGGGTTGGGACGAGGAAACGTTTGCGCCGGGGAATGGCGGCGGGGTCTTTACCATAGACGGTGTGAAGATCGGCATTCGTATCTGTTTTGACGTGCGGTTCCCGGAGCTGTTCCGTCCGCTGTTTGCACAGGGGGTGGACTTATGCGTCCTGCCGTTTTCCGATACCGCCAAAACGCCTGATCCGGAGCGGCGGGCCATTCTGACCGGCCATTTGCGCACCCGGGCGGCGGAAAACGTGATGCAGATCATTTCCGTCAATTCCCTGTCCCGCCATCCCACCGTGCCCACGGCCTGGTTCGACCAGAACGGGCGGCTGCTGCGGGAAGCCGAAGGGAAAGAAATCCTGCTGTGTGATGTGACCGTGCCGAAGGAGGATTTCGGGATGCGGGGCAGGCGCATCAACGCGCAGAAGTTTTTATCGCGGGAGAAATAAAATGTCAGGATGTACGTTGTGTCCCCGCCGATGCGGGGTGGACCGCAGCAAGCGGACGGGCTTTTGCGGCATGGGCGTCATGCCCAAAGTGGCCCGCGCAGCCCTGCATTTCTGGGAGGAGCCCTGCATTTCGGGCAGGAACGGCAGCGGCACGGTGTTCTTTTCCGGCTGCACCCTGCGCTGCGCCTACTGCCAGAACCATGAAATCAGCCACCTGGGCCAGGGAAAAGAAATCACGGTGCAGCGCCTGGCAGATATTTTCAAAATGCTTCGGGATCAGGGCGCGCATAATATCAATCTGGTAACGGCCACGCCCTTTGTGCCCGCCGTGCTGGATGCGCTGTCCCTTTTTCATCCCGGCATCCCCATTGTGTGGAACAGCGGCGGCTATGAAACGGTGGACACGCTGAAGATGCTTCAGGGCGCTGTGGACATTTATCTGCCGGACCTCAAGCACGTATCTCCCCGCCTCAGCGCCCTGTGCGCCCAGGCGCCGGATTATTTTGACATGGCTTCCGCCGCCATTCAGGAAATGTGCCGCCAAACGGGCCCGGCAGTCTATGATGAAGCGGGCATGGTGCGGCGGGGCGTTATCGTTCGGCACCTGATCCTGCCCGGCTGCACCGCCGATTCCTGCCGCGTGCTGGATTTCATCGCGGAAAAGCTGCCCCCGGGCACGCCGGTGTCGCTGATGCGTCAGTATACCCCGGAGCCTTGGTGCGCCATCCCCGGCCTGGACCGCCGCATCACGGACAAAGAATACGCCAGGGTTCTGGATCATTTTCAGGCCTTGGGCCTGCAGGGCTATATCCAGGAAAAGGAATCGGCGGACGGCGCATATACCCCCGCCTTCGACGGAACAGGGGTGTGAGCGCCCCCGGCAGACGCCGCAGCTAAATCAATTCCCAAATGTTCATTTATTGTTCAAAATGTTGTAAAAAATCCATTTTACAATAAGGCTGTACTCCGAAAGGAGAAAGGGATACGCGGTACAACCGCTTGCAAGGAGGAATGTATGATGTTGAAACAGCGTTCGAAGTTTTGGGCCGTACTGTTGGCCGCGCTGCTTGCTGTGGTTATGATCACCATCACGGCGGTGTCGGCAGGGGCCGCCGGGAACACCCTGACGGATGAAGAGATCCGCGCCATCGTGGAAACCACCACCGACGCCAGTAAGGTGACCAGCCCCATGATTGAGGTGGCCAATCAGGTGCGCTCCAGTGTGGTGGGCGTGAATAACTACACCAATGCCTCGTCTTATTATGGATATGGCTACTACTATGGATACGGTTACGGCCGGGGCAGGGATTCCGGTGACCGTCTGGCTGCCACCGGCAGCGGCGTCGTCATCACCAATTACGGCCACGTGCTGACCAATTATCATGTGGTGGAAGGCGCGTCCCGGTTGACCGTGACCATCGCCAAGGACGAAGAGGAACACGAAGCCACCGTGGTGGGCTATGACAGCGATCTGGATATCGCCATTCTGCATGTGCCGGGGCTGGATCTGCCCGCTGTGCCCCTGGGAGACAGCGATCAGTTGCAGGTGGGCGAATGGGCCATCGTGATCGGCAATCCGCTGGGCGAGGAATTTGCCCGCACGCTGACGGTGGGCGTGGTATCCGCCATTGACCGCCAGATCACCGACAGCAGCACCGACCGCTATGGGCGCCGCACCTCCATCACCAACACCATGATCCAGGTGGACGCCGCCATCAACAGCGGCAATTCCGGCGGCGGCATGTTCAACACCCTGGGACAATTGCAGGGCATTCCCGCCCGGAAGTATTCTTCCAGCGGCATGTTCTCCACCAGCATTGACAATATCGGCATGTGCATCCCCATCAACGTAGCTAAGCCCCTGATTGAGCAGGTGCTGCGCGATTACAGTGGCGACACACAGACCGCGGACGTCAACCGCACCGGAGACAGCGCCGCCAGCGAGCCCAATTCGCCCCTGCAGGGCAAACCCCGGCTCGGCGTCACCGTATCCACCATCTCCTCCGCCGGCCAAAACGTGCTGCCCAACGGCGCGTTCGTGCGGAAGGTGGACGCCAATTCCCCCGCCGCTGAGGGCGGCATTCAGCCCGGCGATATCATCGTGGAAGTGGATGGCACCGTGGTGTCTTCCAATTCCACACTGATCAGCAAACTGGACGGTTATCAGGAGGGCGACAGCATCAGCGTGAAGGTGTACCGCGATCCCGACCTGGCCGCCCAGGCGGAGGAGTACAGCATCGACCTGACGAACGTCGGCGACGGCGAATATTTGGATCTGACCATCGTATTGCGAGTGATCGACGATCAGAGTATGTAACAGCTTTTACCGGTCTGCGATCGGGGGACCGCTCTTTCGGGAGCGGTTCTTTTTATGGTTATATATATCGTATCTGTTCAGGCTTGCGGGCGCGCGGGAGGATGCAGCACCTGTCTGCGCATCCCGCGTATCGGTTCGGTCAGCCGCCGAACTGAGCAGGGATGCGGTGTGCCCCTCTGTTCGTTCCGCCGGCATAATCCCTCCCAAACCGATGCACGCTTGCGTCACGCGCGCGCAAAACATGCGTTTTTTATTCTGGATTTGACAGACCGGCCTGTGTGTGATATGATATACAAGGAATAATATCCGGTCAGCAAAGGCAATATCCGGGCGGGTTTTCTTCTGCCCGGCGACAGAAATATGGAGGACAAAGCCACGAAACATTTGAAATGGCTGCTGATGATGATCATGGGGCTTGTGCTGGCCGCCGCTGGCAGCGCCATCGCGGAGGAAGCGGAGGAAGAAGAAATCCAGCACACAGAAAGCCATCAGATGGTCAGTCATCTCCATGGCGAGCCTGAAATCATCAGCACAGACAGCGAAGAATTCCACACGGTGGTCACCGTATACGATCTGTATTGTCTGGAATGCGGCAGGGTGATCCAGGAAAGCTATTTTACCCAGGAAGTCAAGGAAGCCCACACGATGCAAGCTGTGCAGATCGAGCCCACGTGTGTGTCCGATGGCATGGCCTATGAGGTATGCGAAATCTGCGGCTATGAAGGGCCGCGGACGGTGCTGCCCGCCACGGGCGTGCATACGTTTGTGACGCATGACGCCGTCCAGCCCGTGTGCAGCGAGCACGACGGCTGCGCAGCCTATCAGGAATGCACGATGTGCGGCCTGATCACCGATGAGGCAGGAGAGCCGCTGGAGGAAGTGGCGGTCATTCCCGCCGCTCCGGCCCATGAATTTGAGATGCTGGTGTATGAAGAGCCCACCTGCACGCAGGCTGGCACCATGACCCAGGTCTGCCGCCTGTGCGGCAAGGAGGAAACCATCGAAGCGCCCGCGCTGGGGCACGCCTATGCGTGGGTCACCGTTTCCGTTCCCTCCCCTGACGCCGACGGCATCAGCGAATATGCCTGCGCGCTGTGCGGCGATGTGAAGGAGCGGAAAACCGTTCCCTACATGCAAATGATGTATAACAACACGGTCACCACGCTGGGGCCGACCACCCGGGATCTGATCGGCGGAGACCTGTGGAACCGGGTAACGCCCATTGATCTTGGCGCGGACGGCATATTCACCTATCCCATGATCGCCTCCAACCGCTTCACGGTGGGCGTCGCGTCCGTGGTGCAGGCGGATGGCTGGCAGGTGGTCACCTACCAGCTCAACTCCGAACAGTTCCTTGTGCGGAGCGAGGTGCTGGCCATATATCCCAATCTGGAATCGCTGCGGACGGGCGAGGGCGTGGTGTACGCTTCCTTTGGGGAGCCCATTGACCTGCGGCAGTACTTCCCTGATGACAACCGCCTGATCCTGAGCATCATCCTGAAAGTGGATTATGATGCCCGGGGAATCGGTGTGGAGCCTTTCAAATTGGATCCCGATGCGATCGAGGCCATGATGGCCCTGTTTGACTGATCAGCGCTGAAACCATATGATAAGCGGCTGCATGCATCACAGCCGCTTTTTTTTGAATATTTTTCTTTTTTTGCGGCATAATGAAGCCAGAAACTGAAAGGAGGATGACGCATGAATCCGTTTTCCCTGAAGCCCGATCCCTTGACAGAACAGTTTATGGACTGGCAGCATTTGTATCCCAAAGCATATGACAAAATGGCCATTGATCCCTATACCCGGGTGCGTGTGATCCTGATGAACGGCACGGAATACGAGGCGGCCTGGTATTCCCATCAGTTCCACCGCCATGAGAGCAACAACGATCTGCGCCGGGAGCTGGCCCTGACGCGCCGCCAGGAGCAGCAGCAGCAAAAGAAAATCGCCTGCCTGAAGCCGCTGGATGAAACCGTACTGGAGCACACCATCGGCTATGAGCAGCTGGCGGTGGATCTGACCGCCATCCTGGCCCAGCGCGTCACCTGCCCCAACGTGAAATCCGCGCTGGATTTTGCGCTGCTGGAGGATTTTGACCACCTCTACCGTTACGCCGATCTGATGGAAATGGAGCAAGGCCAGTATGCTGAAAATTTGGTGGGATCCTACACCGAAATCATGCCCGGCCGTCCGACCATCTCGGAGCACCGCGCGCCGTACGATGCCCTGTGCGTGCCCGGCAAGCCGGATGCCGCCCTGTTTGACAAAATGGCCGTGAACATCATCACCGCCGCCGAGCAGCAAACCATGAACTACTACATGAACATCAGCGGCCTGTATACCTCCGATCTGGGGCGGAAACTGTATCAGGAAATCGGCCTGATCGAGGAACAGCACGTGACCCAGTACGGCAGCCTGCTGGATCCCACCTGCACCTGGCTGGAGGGGCTGCTGATGCACGAGTACATAGAGGCGTACCTGTATTGGTCCTGCATGGAGGATGAAACCGACCCGGATGTGAAGAAGGTGTGGGAGAGCTTCTTTCGCATGGAGGTTGCCCACGTGCACCACGCCGCCGACCTGCTGAAAAAATACGAAAAGAAGGATTGGCAGCTGGTGATCCCCAACGGCGAATTCCCCTCTCCCCTGCGTTTTGCCCCCAACATCGAATATGTGCGCTCCGCCCTAAATATGGTGGATTTTACCGCGGAAAAGGAAATCTTCAAGCCCGTTCAAATGCTGCCCAAGGACTATGATTTCTTCTTCTATCAGGATCTGGTGAATAATAAAGTGGACGCCGTGCCCAGCCATCAGGTGATCGACAGGGCCATTCGCCTGCGGGGCCAGGATTACCGGGCCGAGACCGCTCCAAATCCCGTCGCCGCCCTGCAGAACCGTACGGTGGATAACACCACCCTGGGCAGGATCTATCAATAACGCTGCCGGCAAAAAAAATGGCGGAGCAGAGGTCTTCTCTGCCCCGCCAGTATTTTTGATGCGAGATTTTCGGGCGGGCATTGCATGGCCCGTCCGTTTTTCCTCCCGGCCCTTTGATCCTTCAGGCCGGAAAAACCGCCGGAATGGATCCATCGTGGGAACCACCCCGGCGCAGAAATCAAAGCGCGGGCTCTTCCACCCGGACAAAGGCGATCTCCTCTCCGTTCATGGTCATGCGCAGGCTGTCGCCCAGGTGGATCTCCCCTGCGATGAGTTTTTCGGAAAGCGCGTCCTCAATCGTGCGCTGGATCACACGGCGCAGGGGCCGGGCGCCGAATTGGCTGTCAAAGCCCGCCTGGGCCAGATGGCTGACCACACCGTCGTCGTATGACAAGCGGATATTCCTTTCCTCCAGGCGCTTGGCCACCTGGCCCAGCATCAGGGAGGCGATTTGCTCGATATCCTTCTGCTCCAGCTTATGGAACACGATGATTTCGTCCACCCGGTTCAGGAATTCAGGCCGAAACACGTTTTTGATGTCGCTGAGCACCTTTTCCCGCATGCGCTCGTAATCCATGGCGTCGGCCATACCGGCGCCAAAGCCCAGGCTGGTCCGCTGGGCGGACTGGGCGCCGGCGTTGCTGGTCATGACGATGACGCAGTTTTTGAAGCTGACCACCCGGCCCATGTTATCGGTCAACCGGCCATCCTCCAGGATCTGGAGCAGCATGTTGAAAACGTCGGGATGCGCCTTTTCGATCTCGTCAAACAGCACCACAGAATAGGGCTTGCGGCGCACCGCTTCGGTCAGTTGGCCGCCCTCCTCATAGCCCACATAGCCGGGGGGCGAGCCGACCATCCGGCTCACCGTATGCTTTTCCATGTATTCGCTCATGTCCAGGCGGATCAGGGCGTCCTCATCGCCGAACATGGCCTCCCCCAGGGCGCGGCACAGCTCCGTCTTGCCCACGCCCGTGGGGCCCAGAAAAATAAAGCTGCCGATGGGACGCTTGGGATCCTTGAGCCCTGCCCGCGCCCGGCGGATGGCCCGGCTGACGGCGGATACCGCTTCATCCTGGCCCACCACGCGATGGTGGAGCAATTCCTCCAGATGCAAAAGCCTTCCCGACTCCTCCTCGGTCATTTTCTTCACCGGGATCCCGGTCCAGCTGGCTACCACCTGGGCGATTTCTTCCTCGCCCACGGTATCCTTAGCCGCGGATTTTTTCTTTTCCCAGGCAGCGCGCTTTTCCTCGATTTCAGCGCGCAGGGCATGCTCCTGATCCCGCAGGGCCGCGGCCTTTTCATAATCCTGTTTGTCGATGGCTTCCCGCTTTTCCCGCAATACGCCATCCAGTTTCTTTTCCTGGGCCTTCATATCGGGCGGCGCGGTGAAGGATTGGATGCGCACGCGGCTGGCCGCTTCATCCATCAGGTCGATGGCCTTGTCGGGCTGAAAGCGATCGGCGATATAGCGGTTGCTGAGCTTTACCGCGGCTTCCAGGGCCTCATCGGTAATGCGCACCTTGTGATGCGCCTCATACCGGTCCCGCAGGCCCTTCATAATGGCGATGGTTTCCTCCTCGCTGGGCTCGTTAACGGTGACGGGCTGGAAGCGCCGGGCCAGGGCCGCGTCCTTTTCAATGTTCTTGCGGTATTCGTCCAGGGTAGTGGCGCCGATGCACTGGATTTCTCCCCGCGCCAGGGCGGGCTTGAGGATATTGGCAGCGTCCATGCTGCCTTCCGCCTTCCCCGCGCCGATGATGTTTTGCAGCTCGTCAATGAACAGGATCACGTCGCCCCGCTTTTTCACCTCGTCCAGGGTGTTTTTCAGCCGTTCCTCAAATTCCCCCCGGTATTTGCTGCCGGCCACCATGGAGCCCATATCCAGGGATATGATCTTTTTGTCGCTGAGGGTTTCGGGCACGCTGCCCTGGTGGATGCGCTGGGCCAGCCCTTCCGCCACCGCGGATTTGCCCACGCCGGGCTCGCCGATCAGCACCGGATTATTTTTGGTGCGGCGGGAGAGGATCTGCACGATCCGCTCGATTTCGTTGGCCCGGCCGATGACGGGATCCAGTTCGCCTTTCTCGGCGGCCAAGGTCAAATCACGGCCGTATTTTTTCAGGCAGGAATCGCCATCCTCCTGGCCCGCAGCCCTGGCGCCGCTCTGATTCATGCCCTGGCCCTGACCCAAATGGGATTGTACGCTCTGCTTCACTTTCTCGATATCGCAGCCCATCCCGGTCAGCACCCGCATGGCCACGCTTTCATCGTCCTGCAAAAGCGCCAGCCAGAAATGACCCGCCGTCACATACGGCTGGCCCAGGCGCTGGGCCTCCCGGATACTGGTTTCCATCAGCTTTTTCACCCGGGGAGTCAATTCCAGCTGGGAGGGGGCGCGATCTCCGGTTCCGGTGATTTGCTTCACAGCCTCGATCACCGTTTCGGGAATCACGTTATCCGGCAGGGCAGGCGCGTCGGTGCGAGCCTCCCGCAGGAGGCCGATCAAAAAATGCTCGCTGCCCACGTAAGCGTGGCCCAGCTCCACCGCAGCCTTCTGCGCGGCGGCGATGACCCGCTGGGCCCGTTCGTTGAATCGTCCAAAAATCGGCATGAAATCCATTTCCTCCTTGAATGGTGAAAGTTACGCGCCGGCAATGGCCGAGCGGATGATCCGGCTGCGGCAGGCATCCGTTTCCGGATCGGTCAAGGCTTTTCCTGTGGCTTTGCGCACGTGGGCGGGCTGGGCGGCGGTGAGCATTTCATCGCACGCGGACAGGGACACGGGCAGCTTGCCCATGGCCGCGCCCAGGCGCAGGTTGCTCCAATGCGCCATGAATTCCTTGATGGGCATACGCCGTGCGTTGGCCAGCAGGCCGTAGGAGCGGAACAGCTGATCCTCAAAGGCCACGGAATCCTTCTCCCAGGCCCGCTCCCGGAACACCCTTTCCATTTCCGCCATTTGGCGGGCGGTGGCGGTGACGGCCTGGATGATTTCCTGCTCGGTGCGTCCCAGGGTGACCTGGTTGCTGAGCTGATACAGATTGCCCTGGGCCTCGCTGCCTTCGCCGTAAATGCCCCGCAGGGTCAGGCCCAGCTTGGCGGCCAATTGGTTCACCTTGCCCATTTGCTTGAGCAGGGTGAGCATGGGCAAATGCAGCATCACCGAGGCCCGCAGGCCGGTGCCCGTGTTGGTGGGACAGGCGGTCAGGTATCCCCATTGGGGATCAAAGGCGAAAGACAGATGCTTTTGCAGCGTATCCTCAATGAAAAACGCGCTGTCCGCCGCCGTTTTCAGGTTCTCCCCCGCGGCAAAGCCCTGGATGCGCAGGTGATCCTCCTCATTCATCATGATGGCGGCTTTTTCATCGTCCCGCAGCAGCACGGCGCCATTTTCCTCGTGCTCCATGAGATCGGGGCTGATCAGGTGCGCCTCCACCAGCGCTTTTTTCTCGTTTTCCTCCATGCCGCGCAGGGGCAGGAAGGAATACGCCTGGGGCAAATCCCGAAGCGCGTCCAGCGTGCGCTGCACGCATTCCTCCGCCTGGGCGGCGCTGATTTTGCCGCGGAAGGGAATATCTTCGTAATTCCTGGCCAGCCTCACCCGGGAGGAAACCACGATGTCGCTCATGCCTTTCCCTCCTTGGCGGGGGTCATCGCCCGCAATTCATCCCGCAGCCGGGCGGCCTCCTCAAAATTCTCATCCGCCACGGCCGCCTCCATCAGGCCGCGCAGTTCTTCTATGCGGCTTTGGCGGGCCTGCTCTTCCTCGCTGACGGGGGGACGGCGGCCGGCGTGCTGGGCTCGGCCCTGCACCCGGGTGATCAGCGGCGCCAGTTCCTGGCGGAAGGCCTGATAGCATTCCGCGCAGCCCAGCATGCCGCTTTTCTGGAATTCGGCATAGGTTTCCCCGCAGCTGGGGCAGGTGATTTCCGGAGCCTGTTTCTTATCCGCCATGGCGGACAGCACCGCGGCCAGCACGGCCTGCAGGTCCCCGGCCTTGTATTTCTTTAAGCACTCCCGGCAAAGATTCTTTGTGGTGGACTGTCCGCCCACCACGGCGGTCATCAGCACCTCGGCTGGGCGCTTTCCACATTCTTCGCAAAGCATAAAAATTCCTCACATTCCGACTGTTGTCACATGGATCGGGCAAGCGGCGCTTACGCTTTCCCGGGAACCGTTTTCGTTGGAACGGATGAAAAGCACCCGCTCCCATGATAATATGCGCGGCCAATGGCCAACGTACAGAGGCAAAATCAACCGTTTTCCTGATCCTGCGGTTTTTTCTGCTGCATCACTGTCAGCAGCATGCAGCGGAAGATTTTCGCCCGCAAGGTATTTTTCATTGCCTCCGGCATGGGCGCGCTGAGGGCCTGCGGCGACAGCGCGGCGGCCATCAGATGCGCTTCCTCTAAGGTGACCACCTTGCGCTCCGCCAGCTGGGCGCATAGGATCTGCGCCGATTGAGCGTCCAGGCTGTCGCCCACCCGCTCGTGAAGCAGGTAATTCAGATGATCTCCGCTGCTTTGCCGCACCCGCACGATGCGGATGAAGCCGCCGCCCCCCCGCTGGCTGGAGGTGACATAGCCGTGATCTGGGGTGAAGCGGGTGGCCAGCACATAATTGATCTGGCTGGGCGCGCAGTGGAAGTATTCGGCCAGCTCATTGCGCTTCAATTCCACCTCGGGCTGATCCTCCTGCAGCATGGCCTTGATAAAACTTTCGATCGTATCGCTTAATCGCATGAAGCATCCCTCCAGGGAACAAAATTGTCTTTCTTTGACTTTTCAAATTGTACCACATTTCGTCCGGAATTGCAAGGGGTTTTTCATGCGGCACAGAGGAAAAGTACGCAGCTAAAAGTAAATTTTTCAGGACGGGGGTTCCGGGCGTTGCGGGGCGGAAACGCGCGTGGTACAATACATGCGTATGGTACGAAGGAGGAAACGCGCTTTGCGTCGGATGATTTGTTTGATTTGGGTGCTGATGCTGCTGGGCTGCACGGCCTGCCCCGCTGCCGCGGAGGAATGGGGCGATTTTGTGGTGGAGGAAGACGAGGTGACCCTCCCGCCCGATTATCACCGCCAGGCGCAGGTGCTGATGCGCAGAATGACGGACGAGGAAAAAATTTACCAGCTTTTCTTCGTCGCGCCGGAGGATCTGACCGGGGAAAAGCGCACCGACACATGGCCGGAAAGCAATGTGCTGGCTGCGCATCCCGTGGGGGGCGTGGTGCTGTTTGGCCAGAACATCGTATCGAAGGATCAGCTGCGCCAGTTTACCTCGGCCCTGCAGGCCCAGGCGAAGCAAGCGAAAATGTATCCGCTGCTGGTGGCCGTGCACGAGCAGGGCGGCGCTGTATCCCGGGTGGCCAACAAGCTGGGTTATCCGCTTCTCCCCTCTCAGCAGGAAATCGGCCAAACGGGCGACGCTTCCATGGCATATGACACCGGGCTGCAAATCGCCGCGTATTTGGCTGCGCTGGGCATCAACACGGATTTCGCGCCTGCCGCCGACGTAATCACCGTGGAGGACAGCCAGGCATCCGGCCGCAGCTATGGCAACGACCCGGAAGCGGTGTCCCGGATGGCGGTTCAGATGAGCCGGGGTCTCCGGGCGGGCGGCGTGATCTCCTGCGTCGGCCAGTTTCCCGGTTTGGGCGGCGCGCCAAAGCGGAACAATTCCGGCGTATCCTCCATGCGCCGGACCCTGGCGGACATGCGGGCCGCGGAATGGATCCCCTTCCGGGACGCCATCGCCGACGGCGCGGATATGATCATGGTGTCTCATGTGCTGGTACGCGCGGTGGGTGATGATATGCCCGCCTCCACATCTCCTCGGGTCGTGAACGGTCTGCTGCGGGGCGAATTGGGCTTCGAGGGCGTGGTGATCACGGAAGCCCTGCGCATGAGCGCTATAACCGGCGCGTACAAGCCGGGGCAGGAATGCGTGGCAGCCCTGCAGGCCGGGGCCGATTTGCTGCTGCTGCCCAAGGATTTTCAAGCTGGCGTGCGGGCGGTGCGCAAGGCGCTGAGCGCGGGCGAGCTTACCATGGACAGGATCGAAGCAAGCGTGGAAAGAATCTTGGCGATGAAAATCAAGTACGGGCTGATCCAGTAATATTGCGGTTTCATTCAGCAAAACCTCATCCGTATGCAAATGAGGAGAGGAAGCGTCTTCCTCTCCTCATGGATGCACCGTTCCCGCATTACCGCTGGCCCATATCGGTCAGGAACGCGGTATAGGCCCGGATAGCCTCATACAGATCCGCTTTGCTGATAATCTCATGGGGAGCATGCATGCTCAGCACCGGCACACCGCTGTCGATGACCTCCATGCCATACAGCGCGCAGATGTAGGCGATGGTGCCGCCGCCGCCCACGTCCACCTTGCCCAGCTCGGCCGTCTGCCAGGCGATGCCGTGATCATCCATCACCTTGCGCACTCGGCCAATGAATTCAGCGTTGGCGTCATTGGAGCCGCTCTTGCCCCGGGAGCCTGTGAATTTATTGTAGGTGACCCCGTGACCCAGGATCGCGGCGTTTTTCTTTTCAAACGCGGCGGCATACAGGGGATCATAGCCCGCGCTCACATCGCAGCTGAGCATGCGGCTGTTCGCCAGGGCCCGGCGCAGCATCAGATCGCCGCCCTGTCCCATCAGGGCCAGCAGTTCCGCCACTGCGTTTTCAAAATACTGGGCCCGCATGCCCGTGGCGCCCACAGAGCCGATTTCCTCTTTGTCCGCCAGCAGGCAGCAGCAGGTGTATTCCGGAACGGGAGGCAGGGTCATCATCGCCTCGATCTCCGCATAGGCGCACACCCGGTCGTCATGGCCATAGCCCATGATCATGCTGCGGTCCAGCCCAAAATCACGGGCCTTGCCGGCAGGAACCGCTTCGATCTCAGCGGACAGCATGTCCTCCTCCTCCAGCCCGTACCGATCCCGGAGGATCCTGAGCAGCATGGCCTTGACCGGCTCCTTTTCCTCATCCTTCAGGGGTCGGCCGGCCAGCATGATATCCAGCCCCTCCCCGCCGATCACTTCGGACGCCTTTTTGGCCATCTGCTCCTGGCTCAGGTGGATCAGCAGGTCGGAAATGCCCACCACGGGGTCATCCTCGTCTTCGCCGATCACCACGTTCACCAGCGTGCCATCCTTTTTCGCCACCACGCCGTGCAGCGCCAGAGGGCGGGCTACCCACTGATACTTCTTGATGCCGCCGTAATAATGCGTGTCGGCGTAGGCGATGTCTGTGTCCTCATAAAAGGGATTCTGTTTCAGGTCGATGCGCGGGGAATCAATGTGCGCGCCCACGATATTCAGGCCTTTATCCAGCGTCTGGCGGCCCACGTGAAACAGCATCACGGCCTTGCCCATCTGTACCGCATAATACTTATCGCCGGGCTGCACGGCCTTGCCCGCGGCGATGGCGGCATTCAGATCGGTGTACCCGGCCGCTTTCGCGATTTCAATGGCCTCCGCGGCGCATTCCCGCTCGGTCTTGCCGTGATCCAAATAGTTTTTGTATCCCCGCGCGGCCTTTTCCACGGCCTGCAGGGCCTGGTCGTCATATTGATTCCAGGCGTTAGGTCTTTCCATGGTGTCATCCTCCTTTGCGGTTCACTTCCCGGATATCGTATCACCGGACAGAAAAAAAATCAAGGAATTTTCGCCCATCTTCAGAATGCGACGGACATCGCCCTTCTGATCCTGCAAAAATCCTGTGGAAACATAAAAATATTCTGCCGATTCTCAGGAAATCCCCGAAAACCCCTTGACGGGTCTGATATAATAAAGGATGCGGAATGCAAGCCCGCACCATTTCCTGTTGATCCCGAGGAGGAGTGAATCATCATGGTCAAAGTAAACATCATTTCCGGTTTTCTGGGCGCCGGCAAAACCACGCTGATCAAAAAGCTGCTGGGCGGCAAAATTGCCCGGGAAAAGGTGATCCTGCTGGAGAATGAATACGGCGAAATCGGCATCGACGGCAGCTTCATGAAGGATTCCGGCATCACCGTGACCGAATTGAATTCCGGCTGCATTTGCTGCACGCTGGCCGGGGATTTCCAGAAATCCATGGACGAGCTGATTGAAACCTATCATCCCGACCGCATTTTGGTGGAGCCCACGGGCGTGGGCAAGCTGAGCGAAATCATCGCTGCCGTGGAAAAGGCCCGCACCCGCCATCCCGACATGGCCATTTCCGGCTGCGCTACCGTGGTGGATGCCGGTAAATGCCGCATGTACATGAAAAACTTCGGCGAATTCTTCATCGACCAGATCAAGTCCGCCGCCACCATCATTTTCAGCCGCACCCAGCTGCTTACGCCCGACCGGGTGGAAAAGAGCCGCGCCCTGATCCTCTCCGAGCATCCCGACGCCCGCATCATCACCACCCCCTGGGATGATCTGGATCCCGACACCATGCTGGAAGTGATCGAGAGCGGCAAGCCCATCGAAATCCACGTGGATCTGGACGACGACGAGGATGACGACGATGAGGATGAACATGGGCATCATCATCACGAACATGATGAGGATGAGCACGAGCATCATCACCACGATCATGATGAGGACGAGCACGAGCATCATCACCATGACCATGACGAGGATGAGCACGAACATCATCACCACGAGCATGATGAGGACGAGCACGGGCATCATCACGATCACGCGCATCATCACCATCACCACCATCATCCCGGTGAGCACGACGCCGATGAAGTGTTTGAGAACATCGGAGTGGAAACGGCCCGCCGCTTCACGCAGGATGAAATCCGCACCATGACCGGCGCTCTCGCGGATCAGGAGGAATACGGCCTGATCCTGCGGGCCAAGGGCATCCTGCAGACCCCCGAAGGGGACTGGTTCCAGTTTGACTTTGTGCCCGGCGAACTGCAGCTGCGGCCCAGCGCCCCCGATTATGCCGGCCGGCTGGTCGTGATCGGCACCAACATTGACGAACAGGCGCTGAAGACCCTGTTCAACCTGTAAGGACGGATTATGAAAGCAAGAGAAAGAATCGTCGGCGTATACGTCATCACCGGCTTCATCGAAAGCGGCAAAACATCCCTGATTCATTCCATGCTGGAGGATACGGGCTTTTCCCAGGGGGAAAAGACGCTGATCCTCAGCTGCGAAGAGGGCATCGTCGAATACGACAGCGCGCTGCTGGCAAAGGCCAACGCCACCCTGACCAGCCTGGAAGACAAGGATGAATTGACCGCGGAAAACCTGAGAATCCTGGATGCCAAGGTGCAGCCGAAGCGCGTCATTATCGAATACAACAACATGTGGACCATCGATTACCTGGGTTCGGTGGACATGCCCGCCGCCTGGCGGGTGGTGCAGGTGATCACCACGGTGGACGCCACCACTTTTGACAATTACATGAACAACGTGCGCGTGCTGCTCACCGATCCCATGAAGGAAGCGGATCTGGTGCTGTTCAACCGCTGCACCGAAAGCATGCCCAAATCCCAGTGGCGGCGGGCCGTTCGCGCCATGAACCAAGGCGCCAGCATCCTGTTTGAAAACACGGACGGCACCTCCGAGGACGGCGTAGCGGACGAGGATCTGCCCTACGATATGAAGGCCGCGATCATCGACATCAGCGAGGATCAATTGGGTATTTTCTACATCGATTCCCTGGAGCATCCCGAACGCTACGACGGAAAAACCGTGCGGTTCGTGGGCCAGGCCTTCCCTGATCAGGCCATTCCGAAGGGATACTGCTATTTCGGCCGTCTGGCCATGACCTGCTGCGCCAACGATATCCAGCAAATGGGCTGGGTAACCCAGAGCGATATGAAGCCCAGCAGCCGAAATTTTTACCGTCTCACCGCTACCTGTGAAAAGGTCAAGGGCGGCGACGACCGGTTTGTGGTGATGCTGCATCAGGTCAAGGCAGAGCCGGCGGCACACCCCGCCAAGCGCTATATCACCTTCACCTGAGCAAGTTGCCGGCGCTGCCATCCCGGCCCCGCCGGGGCGGCCGTGCCGCCCTCTGCCAGACGGGTGCGCAAACGCCGGCGAAGCCAAACAAAACCCCCTGAGAAAAACGCGAGCGCTTTTCTTAGGGGTTTTGTTATACGCTTCTCATCAAAAATACGGATTCAAAAAGCGGCTCCCTTTCGGGAGCCGCCAGATTACCGATCAGCCTGCGAATTATTTCACGGTGACGTTGCCAGTCAGGCCACCCACTTCGATTTCATAATCGCCGGCTTCCAGGGTGAGTTCGATTTCCACAACGCGCCAGGATCCGCCCTGCACGGTGTACAGCTTTTCAGCCACCACTTCGCCGTTGGCCTTGGCCTGCACCGTGGTCATGTCATCGCTGCCGTTGTTGCGCAGCAGGCAGTAGATGCTGAAGGGTTCGCCGGCTTTGGCTTCGTTGTTCACGGTGGTGGTCACGGTAGCGCTGCCCCAGCTGTTCACGCCTTCTTCTTCAGTCACGGTCTGCGGCAGGATCAAGCAGCTGTATTTGAAGTCGCCCTGCTGGCCGTAGCGCATGCTGTAGTTGTAGATCAGGAGGGGATCGCCGAAGTTGTTGGGAGAAGCGTGGTTGGGATCGTCTTCCATCAGGGCCTGAACGATCAGACGCACATAGGGAGAGGCGCCCTGATCGCCAGCCAGGTCGCGCCACTGCAGCGCTTCTTCCACGTTGTTCCGTTTCTGTTCCTTCTGGACGATACCGGTGGGTTCCACAACGCCGAACAGCAGGTTGGCATACACCCAGGGCTCGGTGCCATAGATGAAGCCGGCTTCGCCGGTGCCGTGGTCGGGCTGCTGGCTGTAGGGGATGTAGAGCAGGGCGTTCGCATTGACGAGTGCATATTCGGAGGGCGTCTCGTTGCCGCTGCAGTTCATGGTCAGGATCACGGGCTTGCCGGCATCCTGCGCGTCTTCGATCAGCAGTTCGACGGCGTCATTGATGGAGGCAAAGTAGCCGATCACCACGTCAGCGTCTTCAATGCTATCCACCAATTCGCCCTTTTCGGCAATGTACTTCTTGTAGTGGTCCAGGGTATCATTGGAGGAGGATTCGATGTAGATCTTGGTGCCTTCAGCCAGAGGCAGCAGGCCGCCATCGTTCTTCAGCAGCACGGCGGATTCCGCCTGCAGGCGTTCGGAGAGCTCCACTTCCTCGGGCCGACGGGCGGCGCGCAGCGCTTCGTTGGTGTCCAGAGGCCACTGTTCAGCCTGGTATTCGGCGGAAGCAACGACCTTCAGGGCTTCTTCAGGCACGCGATAGGGATTGTCAAACAGGCCCTTGCGGAACTTGAAGTTCAGGACGCGGGCCACGGAGCGGTCCACCCACTGCTGTTCCACTTCGCCGGTCTGCAGGCCTTCGATGATGCAGTCGGGCCAGTTCCACATGGTGGAGCCGGTCTTGGTGCCGTCTTCATTGGCAATACCGGTGATGTCGGTGCCATGGCCGATGCCGCCGGCGCCAAACATGTCAGTGCCCAGTTCCAGCGCGCGGTTGTACAGCCAGCCGCCGGTCTGCTCGCTGAGCTCAACGCCTTCGTTGGTCACGCCGCTGACCTGGCCGCCCATGCCCAGGGCCCACCAGTCGGTGACCACGATGCCCTGGAAGCCCAGGGTGTCGCGCAGGTAAGACATGGTCACGCTGTCCCACTTCACGTCGGTGGTGTTGGTGATGCCGGTACCGCCGCAGTTGGTCATGACCCATTCGTTGTTGCCGGACAGCGCGGCCTTCCAGCCGACCATCCAGTTTTCAAAGTTCTGGGCCACAGAGCGGGCATTGCCGAAGTTGCTGTCGCCGCCGCGGCCGATCCAGTGCTTCACGCAGGAAGCGAAGCCGCTGTCTTCCAGGCCCTTGACGGTCTGGCTGACGATGGCGGCGATGTGTTCGGGATTCTCGCCGTACTGAGCGCCGATTTCATTGGCGTAGGGCTCAAAGGTCACGTGCACGCCGATGGCGACCATGGCTTCGCCGTAGATGTAGCTCAGCTTATAGGCCAGCTCGGGGTCGTTGGCGGTGCCGAAGGCCACGTGCGGCATGTCGATGTAGCCGCCGAAGGCATTGTAGGCGCGGTCGGAGGTGAAGATCATGGGGATGCTCAGCCGTTCCGCTTCAGCGGTGGCCTGCAGGTTGTTCAGGGTGTTCACGACCTGGATAGGTGCGCCGTTCAGGTTGAACAGCATGCAGGTGAGGCTGAAATCGGGGATCAGGGCGCGGGCAGTCTCCAGGTTCGCGCTGACGCAGAACAGAGTGCCGGCCTTTTCCTTGTCGTTCATCTGGCCCAGCAGGTCGTTTACGCGGGCGTCCACATCCTGGCGCCAGTCTTCATAAACGTCCAGCTCGCCGTTGCCGTTCATGTCCTTGAATTTCAGGCCATCCACTTCCAGGATGGGGGTCAGGCCCTCCATGTAGGTCAGGCGGATCTGACCGGTAGTTTCGTCCGCTTCGATGAGGCCGAATTCGCAGGGCAGCGCCAGCAGCTCTGATTCGGTGGGGCCGGCAGGCGCCTCTTCAGCCATCGCGGGAACCAGGGTGGTAACCAGCATCAGGAGAGCCAGCAGCAGAGACAGTTTCTTCATACTTAGGTGCTCCTTTCTTTTTTTGGGGCGGCGGAAGCCAACATTCGTTCAGCCCTGCCGCCTCATATCCTTTTCCAGAGGATATGTTTTTCTGTAATTATCTTACCACAAATCCCGGTGATTGAAATTGTATTGTTTTGAACAAATGATGGGAAAATCAAGAACAAAGCGCTTCGCGTGCTGACGGGCTGTACCGTTTCCTTCCGCCGCGGATCGATCCCCCCGGCGGGCAGGCAGATGCTGCGCAGCGAATGAGCAGCCAACAATGACCGCAATTTTAAGCAAGAAATAAGCAGCTTTCAGCATTGCATATAGGATTTTTCTCATGCTATAATTGGTGCGGATTCAGCAAGAAAATGAAGGAGTGATCCCGTGCGCAGTGTGGAAAACGGCATTCGCCCGGAATCGGAATACTACCAATACGCGCCCAGCCGCCTGGCAAAAAGCCACTGGCTGTATCCACTGTGCGCGGGGGATTTCCGCTATGAACCGGGCTACAGCCTGAGCCGGGTTTCCTATGACAGTTACCTGGCCGAGGTGATCCTGTCCGGCGATCTGACGGTGGAGTCCATGGGCAGGCGCTATGCCGCCCGGGCGGGGGATGTGGTGTTTTTGGATTGCCATCAGCCGCACCGATACGCTTCGGATAACGGCTGGCATGCCCTGTGGCTGCATCTGGACGGCCCGCCGGCCCCTGGCTACGCTTCCCTGATTTTTCAGCGGAACAGCTGTGTGTTCAGATCTCAGCACCGGGAAAAAGTGGAGCAGGAGCTGCGCCAGCTGCTCGAATTGTTCGCCCGGGAAACGCCGCTGAGCGAAGCGGATCTGGCCCTGCGGCTGACCCGGATCCTCACCTGGCTTTCGGAGCCCGCGGCCCCGGCGGATCCGCTGACGGCAGAACGGGGCGTGGATCGGGCGGTGGCCGCCGTCAACCGCGCCATCGGCCGGGAACCGTCGGTGCAGGAAATGGCCCGGATGGCAGCGCTGAGCGAATACCATTTCATCCGCCAGTTTACCCGCCGGGTGGGCATGACCCCCCGGCAGTACGTGATCTCCGCCCGGATGAACCACGCTCAATACCTGCTCACCAGCACGGATCTGCCCATTGCGGCCATCGCGCATCAGGTGGGCTACGCATCCGAGAGCATGTTCTGCGCCGCGTTCAAAAGAATACACCGCATCACGCCCACGGGCTACAGAATGGGTCAGGAGGAAATAGTGTGAAAACAAATTTTGCAGAAAGCATAGGCGCACCAATCCAAAGGAAGGCAAAGCAAACAAGCCTCAAAGAGGCGGGAGGTTGAAAAAGCAGCTATCCAGCCAAAGCCAATGAATCCAAGGAAATTGAACCTTC
>JAFXVJ010000032.1 GCA_017524615.1 Clostridia bacterium
CATCCCGAGCGGAGTGGAGCGAGAGCGGAACGAAGTCGAGGGATCTTTGAGAAACAGATTACTTCCAGCAGCATATTGCCCAGTTTCCAGATCCCTCCGCTCCGCTTCGCTCTCGCTCCGCTTCGGTCGGGATGACATTGTGACTTCGTCTATCTTCCTTGCCGATTTTATTTGAGAATAGTATAATTATTACATTGGGCCGAAACGGCGTTCGGATGGCCGGCGCCGCTGCTCACATAATGTATTTCTGCTGTTTTTCTCCGAATCTTCTTGACTTTCGCGCTTTTATGCGTTAAAGTTTAAAGCGATAAAGCGTCCAAGGACGCGCCCTGAAGAAAGGATGAATCCTGATGGTACTGCAAATCATGATGCTGGTGATCTTTTTCGGGTCCATGGTGGGCATTGGGCTTTACTGCCGCCGCAACGCCACGGACGTGAACGGTTTTGTGCTGGGCGGCCGGTCTGTGGGCCCGTGGCTGACGGCCTTCGCCTATGGCACCAGTTATTTTTCCGCGGTCATTTTCGTGGGCTATGCCGGCCAGTTTGGCTGGAAGTTCGGCATTGCCTCCACGTGGATCGGCATCGGCAACGCGGTGATCGGTTCGCTGCTGGCGTGGGTGGTGCTGGGCCGGCGCACCCGCATCATGACCCAGCATCTGCAAAGCGCCACCATGCCGGAATTCTTCGCCCGGCGGTTTGATTCCCAGGCGCTGAAAATCATTTCCGCCGTCGTCATTTTCATTTTCCTCATTCCCTACACCGCCAGCCTGTACAACGGCCTGAGCCGCCTGTTTGAAATGGCCTTCGGCATCCCCTACTTCTGGTGCGTGCTGGCCATGTCCGTGCTGACGGCGATTTACGTGATCGCGGGCGGCTACATGGCCACGGCCATCAACGATTTCATTCAGGGCATCATCATGGTGATCGGCATTGTGGCGGTGATCGCGGCGGTGCTGGGGCAGAAGGGCGGCTTTATCGCGTCGCTGGACGGGCTGGCCGCGGTGTCGGATGAAACCGTATCCGCCACGCCCGGTATTTTCAATTCCTTCTTTGGCCCTGATCCCCTGAGCCTGCTTGGCGTGGTGATCCTCACCTCCCTGGGCACCTGGGGCCTGCCCCAGATGGTTGGCAAGTTCTACGCGATTAAAAGCGAGGGCGATATCCACAAGGGCACCATCATTTCTACCCTGTTCGCCATGATCGTGGCGGGCGGCTGCTATTTCCTGGGGGGCTTCGGAAGGCTCTTCACCGGCGACCCCGGCATCCAGCAGAACGCCGCGGGCGGCATCGTGTTTGACTCCATCGTGCCCGCCATGCTGGCCCATTTGCCCGAATTCCTGATCGGCGTGGTGATCATCCTGGTTTTGTCCGCGTCCATGAGCACCCTGTCCTCCCTGGTGCTCACCTCCTCCTCCACAATGACCCTGGATCTGCTCAAGGGCCATGTGATCAAGGACATGGACGAAAAGAAGCAATTGCTTACCATGCGGGTGCTGATCCTGGTTTTCATCGTGATTTCCGCCGTGATCGCCATCATCCAGGTCGCCTCTCCCGTGGCCTTCATCGCCCAGGCGATGGGCGTCAGCTGGGGCGCCATGGCCGGCGCGTTCCTGGCCCCCTTCCTGTATGGGCTGTACTGGAAGCGCGCCACCAAGATGGCATGCTGGGTGTCCATCCTGTTCTCCAGCATTTTCATGACCATCGATATGCTCAGCAATCTGGGCGTCCTGTCCGTGCAGCTGGGCCTGCTGCAGTCGCCGATCAACGCGGGCGCGTTCTGCATGCTGGTTGGGCTGATCATCGTGCCGGTGGTGAGCCTGGTCACCAAGGCGCCGGATAAAAAGCTGGTGGAAAACGCGTTCTCCTGCTATGAGCGGAAGGTGACCGTGCGGCAGAGCGAAGCGCTGGGGGACTCCGAGTGATCGGATTGCTTGTGCCCTTTGGTCAAAAGGGCGCTGCGGCATAGGATAATCAGAATCAACGGCCATCGCGGGATCGCCCGCGACGGCCGTTGATTGCTATTTATTGAAAAGAGACAGCCGTTTTTATTTTTGGCTCTTCATGGATCGTGAGGAGGTTCTTCACGGATGGTGAGGGAAACGAACACCCCGCGGTGTCATCCCGAGCGCAGCGCAGCCGGGAGGCGAAGCGCAGTCGAGGGATCCATGCGTGCATCCGGCATACAGATCTTTCGACTTCGCTCCACTCCGCTCAAGATGACAGGGAAGGTCTGTTCTTTCTCCATGTCTTGCCGTAAAGAATCTTTATTTTTTCTGCCGCGCCTGCTTCCAGGCCTTGATCTGCTCCAGCCGGTCCTTATATCGGGCCTCCAGGCCCTGGTCGGTGGGCTGGTAATACGCGCGTTCCAGCAGGGAATCGGGCAGGCAGCGCATATCGGTGAGCTTCTCGCTGGTGTCGTGGGCGTACTGGTAGCCCTTTCCGTAGCCAATGTCCCGCATGAGGGAAGTGACGCCGTTGCGGATGTGCAGCGGCACCGGCTCATTCAACTGGGACAGGGCATCCTGCCTGGCGGTTTCATAGGCCGTATACAGGGCGTTGGACTTGGGCGCCAGGGACATATATACCACCGCCTGGGTGAGATGCACGCTGCATTCCGGCATGCCGATGAAGTGGCAGGCCTGGTAGACGCTGACGGCCAGATCCACGGCCCGCGGGTCGGCCAAGCCCACGTCTTCGCTGGCGAAGCGGATCACCCGCCTGGCCACGTACAGGGGATCCTCGCCCGCCTCCAGCATCCGGGCCAGCCAATACACGGCGGCGTCCGGGTCAGAATTGCGCATGGACTTATGCAGGGCGGAAATGAGGTTGTAGTGCTCCTCGCCGTTTTTGTCGTACAGCAGGGATTTGCGGGCAGTGCACTGCTCCACCGTTTCGGCAGTCACCCAGGTGGCGCCGTCCCGGTTTTCGCCATTGAGCACCGCCATTTCCAGCGTGGACAGGGCCGACCGTGCATCGCCGTTGGCGAAGGAGGCGATCAGACCCAGCACGTCGTCCTCAATGCGCACATCCTGCCGGCCAAAGCCCTGGGGGCTCGTCAGCGCCCGGCGGAGCAGCAGCACGATTTCCTCCTCCGTCAGCGCCTTGAGCACGAACACCTTGCACCGGGACAGCAGCGCCCCGTTCACCTCAAAGGAGGGGTTTTCCGTGGTGGCGCCGATCAGGATGATGCTGCCCTTTTCCACAAAGGGCAGAAAAGCGTCTTGCTGCGCCTTGTTGAACCGGTGGATCTCATCCACGAACAGGATGGTCTTTTCGCCGTAACGCCGGTTGTCGTCGGCCTGCTGCATCACGGCGCGGATTTCCTTGATGCCGCTGGTGACGGCGGAAAAATTGATGAAGCGGGCCTTGGTGTGGTTGGCGATCACATTGGCCAGGGTGGTTTTGCCCACGCCCGGCGGCCCCCAGAAGATCATGGAGCACACCTGATCCTCTTCCACGATCCGCCGCAGCACCCGGCCTTTGCCCAGCAAATGTTTTTGCCCGATCACCTCATCCAGGGTTTGAGGCCGCAGCCGGGCAGCCAGCGGCTGGGACAGGGGCGTTTCCAGCATGGAAATCTGTTCGTTCATGGGTCTCCTTTCTCCATCGGACAGCCGGCCAGTTCCCTTACCGCCACCGACGCCATGATCATGCCCATCACCGGCGGCACGAATGCCATGCTGCCGGGCACGGCCCGGCGGGCGGCCTGCGGCTGCTCGGCGTCGGGATCGTCCGGGTCGGGCAGGGGCATACGGGCGGGTTCCGTGGAATACACCACCCGCAGCGCGCCGATGCCCCGGCGGCGCAGCTCCCGCCGCATCACCCGGGCCAGGGGGCAATGCTGGGTTTCGTAAATATCTCCCACCCGCAGCTGCGTGGGGTCCAGGCGATTGCCCGCCCCCATGGCGCTGATGATGGGAATGCCCGCAGCGCTGCAGCGCGCAATCAGTTCCAGCTTGGCAGCTACGGTGTCGATGCAGTCCAGCACGTAATCGTAATCAGCTAAATTCAATTGATCGGCGGTTTCCGGCAGGTAAAACAGGGCGCGGGGCACGACGCGGAGCACCGGATTGATGTCCGTCAGCCGACGGGCCAGCACGTCCACCTTGCTTTGCCCCAGGGTGGAATGCAGGGCTGCCAGCTGGCGGTTCAGGTTGGTCAGGCTGACCCGGTCGCTGTCGATCAGGTCAATGGCCCCCACGCCGCTGCGGGCCAGGGCCTCCGCCGCGTGGCCCCCCACGCCGCCCACGCCGAACACCGCCACATGGGCGGCGGCCAGCCGCCGCAGGCCCTCCCGGCCGATGAGCAATTCCGTTCTTGAGAATTCATGCATGATGGTTTTTCCTCACAGCCGGCACAGCTCCGGGTCGATGGCGCCTGAGCGGTTGATGTTCAGCAGGGCATACGCGCCGCCTTGGGCCGGGCCGGGGTTCAGCAGCAGGATGCCGTTGCGCCATTCCATTTTCTGACAATGGGTATGGCCGTACAGGGCGGCCTGGCATTTTTCTTCCATAGCGGTCTCCAGCAGGTCGTCCGTGCCCTCTTTGACGTGCTTGAAATGGCCGTGGGTGAGCAGGATCCTGGCGCCGGAGAGGGTGACATAATCCAGCGTGTCGCTGTGGCCCAGGTCGCAGTTGCCCGCCACCTGGTACACGGGAGGCAGGTCCGTATCCAATTCCCGCAGATCCCAATAGCCGTCGCCCAGGTGCAGGATGGCGTCGATGGGGCCGGCTTGCTCCGCCGCCATCAGAATGGTGGACAGCCGCCCCGTGGCCCCGTGAGAATCGCTTACAACTACAATGCGCATGCCGCTTCATCCTTTCTGCTTTCTTCTGCCCGGATTCTCAGCTCATAAAATGAACGAAGCCAGGTGGGCCGGGCGGACAGCCCCTCGGCGTATTTGCTCAGCAGGCCCCTTCCCACCCGCCTGTCCAGCAGGGCGAACATGCTGACGATGGGATGGGAGGAAAAAAGGCTGGACTGTATATCCTGGCCGCGGTAGGCCGTCAGCGCGTCGCAGAATTCTTTGTCTGTGTATTCCGTGCGTTCCGAAAGGGGATACCGGCCCAGCAGCGTCCAGAAGCCTTCCCAATAATCCGGGATGCTGCCGGGCTTTTCTTTTGGCGCATAGCCCTGATGAATGAAATAGGAATTGACGGTTTCCCAGGAGAAGCGCTTCACGGGTTGCCCGTCCACGCAGATTTCAAAGATATGGCAGTCATCCATGCCCACAAATCGGGTGCAGCCGTAGCGCACCCGGCCCTGCAGGGAGGGGGCCAGCATGTCCTTTTCCAGGTATTTGCGCATGCCGCTCCAGGAGCCCAGGATCTTTCCGTCAGCCAATTATAATTCCTCCAAATAGGGCAGCATCAGCTGCATGGCGTGGGCCCGGTGACTGATGCGGTTCTTTTCTTCCTGGTTCATTTCGGCGAAGGTTTCCCCGCTGAGGTATTCAAAATAGGGATCGTAGCCGAAGCCGCCCTCTCCCCGCGGGGTGAAGGTGATGACGCCGGGGCAGGTGCCGCGGACGGTTTTGACGTCGCCGTTGGGCAGGCTCAGCGCCATGGCGCACACGAATTCGGCGGTGCGGTCCTCGGCGGGGATATCGGCCATGTTGGCGATCAGCAGATCGTTATTGGCCTTGTCGTCCCCGTGATGGCCGCAGTAGCGGGCGGAATGCACGCCGGGCGCTCCGTCCAGGGCGTCCACGGAAAGGCCGCTGTCATCCCCCAGGGCGCAGTACCCCGTGGCCGCGGCCACCGCCCGGGCCTTGATGGCGGCGTTTTCCTCGAAGGTGTCGCCGTTTTCGTCGATGTCGTCGGTGAAGCCCGCCTCCTTCATGGAAATCACGTTCAGCCGGTCCTCCACCATGTCGGAAATTTCACGGATCTTGTGTTCATTGTTGCTGGCGATGACCAGGGTGCGCTTGGGGGCGATGTGGCGGGCGCGGCTGCCCAGGGCCTGGCGCTGGATTTCCTGCAATTCGTCGATGCCTTTTTCTCCCAGGACCAGGATCTGGCTGAGCTCGCCGCGGGTGAAGGCCCGGCCTTCCCCGGTGCCCTGCAATTCGATGAAGGCGCCCGTTTCATCCATCACGAAATTCATGTCGGTCTGGGCGGCGCTGTCCTCCAGGTAGCACAGATCCAGGCAGGGGGTATCGTCCACGATGCCGGCGCTGACGGCGGCGATCTGGTGCGCGATGGGGCTTTCCTTCAATTTGCCCTGCCGGATCAGCTTATCGACCGCGCACACCAGCGCCACGAATCCCCCGGTGATGGAGGCGGTGCGGGTGCCGCCGTCGGCCTCCAGCACGTCACAGTCGATGGTGACGGTCCTTTCGCCCAGGAACCGGCGGTCCACCGCCTGGCGCAGGGCCCGGCCGATCAGGCGGCTGATTTCCACGCCCCGGCCGTCCTTTTTCAGGCCGTCCCGCTGCTTGCGGCGGCCCGTGGAGGCGGGCAGCATGGCGTATTCCGCCGTCAGCCAGCCCAGGTTTTTCCCTTTCAGGAAGGGCGGAACGGTTTCTTCCACCGACGCGGTGCAGATGACCCTCGTGCCGCCGCAGCGGATCAGGCAGCTGCCGTCGGCGGTGGACACAAAATCGGGGATGATTTCACAGGGGCGCAGTTCGCTGGGCTTGCGGTTATCGGGACGGGGCATGGCTCATTCCTCCTTCGTGGGCGTTTTTATCTGGTGATACCTGGGCCCCAGGGCGGCGTAGCGGCGGGTGATCCATTTGCAGATGCCGTCCAGGCCGGGATAGATCATGCGCTCGGAAATATTGATGTAGTCCAGCTTGTCCCGGATCTCCAGCTTGACATGGGCGGGGATGATGATTTTGCGGAAGCAGTCCTCCGTGCCGGGCAGCGCATTGATGGACACGGTGGGATCGGAGGTCAGGGAAAACAGGGCGTATTGGTTGGCGATGCGGTTCACGGCGCTGGCCGGCTCAAAAAACAGGGCGAAGGGATGGGAGGAAATCTTGTTCAGCGCGTCGAAACCATCCCCCACCCGATCCAGCATTTCCATGGTGAAAATGTTGCCCCGCTCCGCCTTGAGCATTTCCTTGAGATGGTCGGGCAGCTGGCGGTTGATCCGGTCGATGTGGGCGCACCAGATCACGCCGTCCCGGTCGAAGGTTTCCTGATCCTCGGTGGCGAAATGCGCCGCCACCAGGGGGGAATAGGTCCAGTCCAGCAGCCGGGTGGGCAGGCCGTATTGCTGGGCCATGGCCAGCAACTGCCAGAAAGACGTGACGTGCTGCAAATCGGCATAGCCGTATTTTTTAAAGGAACGCAGCATCTGCCTTTCCAGGCTCATATCGTGGGCGCAGGCCCGGTTCAGGGAGGGAGCCAGCCCCCATTCCGCGTCCGCCATGCCCCGGTAGACGCAGTTGTCGCGGTAGCGTAGAATGTCCGGATCCCACACGCCGTCAAAAATGGCGGATTGCAGGCTGTCCCAGCCTGTGATGATTATTTCTTTCATCGGATGATGCTCCTTTTTTCGGATGATTCCTTGTTTGCAGGAGGCGCCGTATGGAACTAAAACGCAATTATCAGCGGGAAATGGAAGAAGAGATCCGGTCCCTGAACGGCCGCCGGCCCACCCTGCTGCTGCACAGCTGCTGCGGGCCCTGCTCCAGCGCGGTGCTGGAGCGGCTGAATGATTTTTTCGATTTGACTTTGCTCTATTATAATCCCAATATCGAGCCGGAGGAAGAATACCGGCATCGGCTGAGCGAGCAAAAGCGGTTGATCTCCCTGCTGCCCTTTCCGGTGAAGCTGCTGCCCTGCGATTGGGGGCACGAAGCATTTGCCGCCTTTGCGGAAAGCATGGCCGATTGCCCGGAGGGGGGCGACAGGTGCCTGGCCTGTTTCGCGCTGCGGCTGGGATATACGGCGCGCACAGCGGCGGAGCAGGGGTTTGAGTACTTCACCACCACCCTGTCCGTCAGCCCGCATAAGAACGCCGAAAACATCAACCGCATCGGCCAGGCTGCCGGGGAAAAGGCGGGGGTCAAATACCTGATGGCGGATTTCAAGAAGAAAAACGGCTATCTGCGGTCGCTGCAGCTGTCCCGTGCATACGGATTATACCGCCAGGATTACTGCGGCTGCCTTTACTCGAAAACGGAAAAATCGGAAAAGGATTGACTGCCCAGGCTGATTTCCCCGCAGCGCAGGGTATCCGGCCCGTCGGGGCCATCGATTATCAGCCCGCCTTCTCCGTCTATGCCCTTCACCCGGGCCGTTTTTTCGTTCCCGTTCACCAGGTAACGGATCGCGCAGCCCACCAGCGGCATCCGGGCCCGGTAATCGTCCAGAACGGCTGAAAAATCCTGCGCCATGCCGTCCAGCAGATGCAGGGCGATGCGGCCTGCCAGGGAAAAGCGGTCCACCGGCACGTCCAGCGCCCCGGCCGGGCCAGCTTCCGGCGGAAAGCCCCCGGCGGGCGTCAGGAGGTTCACCCCGATGCCCACGATCACGCGGTTTTCCACTGCTTCGGCCAGGATACCGCACACCTTTTTGCCCCGCACGAACAGATCGTTGACCCACTTGATTTTGGGGCGCAGCGGCGTCAGGTCCTCTATGGCCCGGCATACCGCCACCGCCGCGGTGATGGTCACCTGCCCGCTGGCCGCCGGGGAATGATCCAGCAGCAGGCTCATGTACAGTCCCGTGCCCGGCGGGGACACGAAGGTGCGTCCCAGCCTGCCCCGGCCGGCGGTCTGCTCATCCGCCGTCAGCAGCCAGGGCGGACGGATTGCGCCTGCCCGGGCGGCCTCCTTCAGCCGAAGATTGGTGGAATCCGCCGTGTCCAGCGTCCTGATGCGCAGATCCGGGTATTTTTCCCCCAGCGCCTGCCGGATCCGCGCCGCGCCCCCCTGTTCCATGGAAAGGACCTCCTCGTGTGTTCCTTTGTATTATAGCTTTTTTTGCGCCGTCTGCCAAGGGGCGAAGGAGGGTCCTGCCCGATAAAATAACGCAAAAGGGAGACGGCCCGGACGCGGGCCTGTATCATAAATGCCCCGGCCAGGCTTGCATGAAGCCTGCCGGGGCATTGCGCCGCTATGCGACAAAAAAGCGGCACGTCAGGAGCCTGTGCGGCTCCCTGGGCCGGAGAACGCGATCACAGGGTGACTCCCTGCTTGAAGATCGCCAGGTCGTGGAAGCCGTTTTGCTCGTTGCGGGTGGAGGCGCCGGAGGCCACCGCCAGCACGAAATCCATCAATTCCTCCCCCAGCCGGGGCAGCGGGATGCCCTCCAGCAGGCGGCCGGCGTTAAAGTCGATCCAGTTTTGTTTCTTCTGGGCCAGGGGCGAATTGGAGGATATCTTCACCGTGGGCACCGGGCAGCCAAAGGGCGTGCCCCGGCCGGTGGAAAAGAGCACCAGCTGGGCCCCTGACGCCGCCAGGGCGGTGGAGGCCACCAGATCATTGCCCGGGGCGGAGAGCAGATTCAGCCCGGGGTTCTCCGCCTTTTCGGCGTATTTCAGCACGCCGCGCACCGGGGAAGCGCCGCTTTTCTGGGTGCAGCCCAGGGCCTTGTCCTCCAGGGTGGTGATCCCGCCGGCCTTGTTGCCGGGGGAGGGGTTTTCGTACACCGGCATATGATAGGATTCAAAATAACGCTTGAAATCGTTGATCAGCGCCACCGTTTTCTCAAACAGCGCTTCATTCTCGCACCGATCCATCAGGATGGTTTCCGCCCCGAACATTTCGGGCACCTCGGTCAGGATGGTGCTGCCGCCCATGGCGGTGAGCAGATCGGAAAACACGCCGATGGCGGGATTGGCGGTGATGCCGCTCAAGCCGTCGGATCCGCCGCACTTGAGGCCCACCACCAATTGATCGGCGGAGCAGGGCACCCGGACTTCGCCCCGCATGCGGTCCGCCAGTTCCCGGAGCAGCTGCATGCCCGCTTCCATTTCGTCCTCCACCTGCTGGGAGATCAGGAAACGGATCCGGCTCTGGTCGAAGTCTCCCAGGAAGGGCTTGATCTGGTCAATGCCGCTGTTTTCGCAGCCCAGCCCCAGCAGCAGCACGCCGCCCACGTTGGGATGGGTGGCCAGATCGGCCAGGATCTTCCGGGTATTCTCTTGATCGTCTCCCAATTGGGAGCAGCCGTAGGGGTGGGGAAAAGCGTACACGCCCTCCACACCGCCGCCTGTCAGCGCCTGGGCTTCCCGGGCCAGGGCCTGGGCGATATCGTTGACGCAGCCCACCGTGGGCAGGATCCACAGCTCATTGCGGATGCCGGGACGGCCCTTTTGCCGGGGATAGCCACGGAATTGCGCGGGCGTTCGGGCAGGCACCTGCGGATGGGTGGGATGATAGGCGTAGGCGTGGGCGCCGGAGAGCAGGGTGCGCAGGTTATGGCTGTGAATGTGGGCGCCCCGGGGGATCGCCTCCGTGGCCTGGCCGATGGGGAAGCCATACTTGATCACCGCTTCGCCCTTCGCGATGTCCCGCAGGGCGACCTTGTGGCCCATGGGAATATCGGTCAGGGGCGCGACCTCCCCCTCGCCGTAGGATGCCGTTTCCCCCGCCGTCAGGGGCCGCAGCGCCACAGCCACCATGTCCTGGGGAGCAATGCGAACCAATTCGTTCATCGTTTTGTCCTCCGTCAAAAAACGGGCCTGGCAATCCCGGGCCCGTTGAAAAAAACGCTTACAGGCAGGCCTGATAGGCGGCCAGCGCGCCGTCCCGGCGGATCACATGCAGCGTATTGGCCACTTTTTCTTCCAGTCCGGGGATCTGCGTCAGATCCCGGCCCCACATATCCAGGCTGGACAGTACGGCGTGGGTCAGGGCTTCGGCGGAATCGTTCTGATGCGCGAAATAGAATTCCAGCACCCACCGATCGTCGTTGACGGTGTACTCATCGCCCTTGGGACGGCGGCACACCAGGCCCTTGTCGGTCAGCGCCCGGATATCGCTGGAATAGAAGGCGATCAGCGCCGCCAGGCTGGTGGTCAGGCAGGGAGGAAGCGCGTTCTGCCCCTCCACATAATCCAGGAAGGAGGGCATGTTCCGGGCCTTCCATTTGGAAGTGGAATTCAGGGAAATGCTCAGCAGCTCGTGATTCACGAAGGGATTGTTGAACCGGTCCTCCACCGCGGCGGCAAAATCCCGGCAGTCCTGCTTGTCCAGGGGCAGCGTGGGGATGATCTCGTCATAGAGCATTTTGTTCATGTAGCCCAGGATCACGTCGTTGTGCATGCAGTCCCGCACGATGTCGAACCCGGCCAGATACGCCCCCAGCACAAAGCCGGTGTGCGCGCCGTTCAGGATGCGCACCTTGCGCTTTTTGTACGGCGTCACGTCGGGCACCACGATCACGGGCACACCCGCTGCCTTGAAGGGCAGACGATCCTCCAGGCCGTCGGGGCCTTCGATCACCCAAATGCCGAACACCTCGCCCACGTCGGCCAGCGGATCGGCATAGCCGTTTTGCTCCTCCAGACGCTTCACTTCCTCCGCGTCCCGGATGCGGCCGGGCACGATGCGGTCCACCAGGGTGGAGCAGAAAATGTTTTCCTCGTTCACCCAGCGGCGGAAACCGTCGCTCAGCCCCCAATCGTCGATGTACTGGTTGACGCAGCGGAGCAGCTCTTTCCCGTTATTGTCGATCAGCTCGCAGCTGAGCATCACGATGCCCTTTTTCCCGGCGGTGAAACGCTCATACAGCACCCGGGTCAGCTTGGCCGGGAAGCTGATGGGGGGGGCCTGGTCAAATTTGCTGTCGGCCTCATGCACGATGCCGGCCTCGGTGGTATTGGACACGATGATTTCCAGATCGTCGCTCCGGGCCACATCCAGCACCTTTTCCCAGTCCTGATAGGGGTTCAGGCAGCGGCTGACGCAGGAAATGACCCGCTTTTTATCCACCTTCCGGCCCTTTTCGCTGCCCCGGAGGTACAGGGTGTACAGCCCCTGCTGCTGATTGATCAGGTCGGCCAGGCCCTGGCTGATGGGCTGCAGCAGCACCACCTTGCCGTTATAGCCCGCCTTCTCATTGGCGATGTCGATAAAATCGTCCACAAAAGCGCGCAGGAAATTGCCTTCCCCAAATTGCAGCACCTTTTCCTTGCCCGCTTCCAGAAGATAGCCCGGATACCCGGATTGCTTCAGTACTTCATAGTTCAGCTGCGCCATGATCCTTGATCCTCCCATTCGCGCGGAGCGAAGTCCCGCTTTTCCATCCGTTGCAGTATACAACAGGGAAAAAGCATTGTCAAAGAAAACAGGGGATTGCTTTTCAGCCTGCGGCGAAAAAGCCGGTCATTTTTTGCTGCCCGTCTTTTGCGCGGCATTCTGCTTCGCCTCGGAGGCGGAAATGATTTTTTTGGGCTTTGCCGCCGGTTTCCTGGCGGCGGAGGCCGCAGATTCCTTTTTGGCCGCTGCCGGCTTTTTTACCGCGGAGCCCGCGGCGGTTTCTTTTTTGGCCGCGGCGGCCGGTTTCTTTGCCGTAGAACTTGCGGCGGTTTTCTTCGCGGTTTCCTTTTTCGCGGTGGTGGAGGTTTTCTTGGCGGCGGAAGCCGTGGATTCCTTCTTGGCTGCCGCCGGCTTTTTCGCCGCGGAGCCCGCGGCGGTTTCTTTTTTAGCCGCGGCGGCTGGTTTCTTTGCCGCGGAGCTCGCGGCGGTTTCTTTTTTGGCCGCGGCGGCCGGTTTCTTTGCCGCGGAGCCCGTGGCAGATTCCTTTTTGGCGGCGGGCTTTTTGGCGGTGGATGGTTTTTTCTTGGCGGAGGTTTTCTTTTTCGGGGAGGCAGCAGGCGAAGAAACGGTCACGGCGGGGGTTTCCTCAGCGGGCGCGGAAGACCCGCCCAGCAGACCGCTGAGCAGCCCGCCCAGCCCGCCGGAGGCGTTGGCGTCCTGGCCGGTAAACAGGGGCAGCAGCTTTTTGAGCAGCGGCGCGGCTACGGCCAAAATGGCGATCACGGTTTTCAGGTCGATCCCGGTGGACCGGGACACGTTTTCGGCGGCTTCGTCCGGGTTTTCCCCGTTCATCAGCAGCGGCAGGGCGGAAGTAAGCACCTGGGTCACATCCCGGGTGGAGGCGCCGCTGCTGCGGCTGATTTCTTCCGTGCCGCCGCCCAGCAGCGCGTTCAGGATCATTCCGATATCCATGGGCGTTTCATCCCCTTTCTTTGTCTTCATTATACACAGAATATTGTGCTTCTTCAAGAAAGTTTTCTACAATTTGTTGAAAAATCCAGGATTTTATGTATAATAGAGGCAAGGTTCCCATAGACGAAAAGATAGGAGTGAACACCATGTCTGAAAAGAAACCCGCGGAGAAAAAACAGCACAACATAACCTCCGCTTCCACGGGCCAAGCCATGAGCAAGGAAGAATTGGCCGCCGCCAAGAAAAAGAACGCCGCCAAGGCGCAGGCCGCGCAGGCGGCCCATGCTGCCGATAAGATGCAAGCTACCCAGTTACGCATCTTTGCTATCATTCTTTGGGTGATAGCAATAGTATGGGAAGTTCTTGGCATCCTAGCATTGGGCAAAAAGCTGGGCTTCGCCGCCAATTGGAATCCAACCATTGTTTTGGTTGTCTGCATTATACTGGATCTTGTTTTCCTGTATTTCGGCTCCCAGCTGTGGAAAAAGGCCAACCACATGGACCCCGCCTCTGAAAAGAACAAGCTGAAGTTCTGGCTGTGGAACAATCTGGGCGTGATCGTGTCCATCCTGGCCTTCGTGCCCTTTATCGTGCTGATCTTCGTGAATAAGGATACCGATAAAAACACCAAGCTCATCGCCGGCATCGCCGCCATCGTGGCCCTGGCCGTGGGCGTGGGCGGCTCCTATGATTTCCATCCCGTGTCCCAGGAGCAGGTGGAGGAGATGGAGGAAGTGGACCTGATCGCCGCCGAAAACGCCGTGGAATTGAACGAGGGTGTGTTTTGGATCACCACCGGCAAGAGCGATGTGTACCATATCGACCAGGAGTGCTTCACCCTCAATAATACCGAAGATTTGGTATATGGCACCGTGAAGGAAGCCTTCGACGCCGGCCATACCCGCCTGTGCTATTACTGCGCCAAGCGTCATGACGTGGCGGACAACGTGACCACCGAGGAAGTGGCCCCCGAGGAGATTCAGGAAGATACCACCGTGCTGGAGGAAGAGGAAACGGAAAAAACGGCCCCCGGCGACGGTGCGGAAACCCCGGATGAGGGCACCGTTCTGGACGTGAACGATACCGATACGGATACCGCGGAACAGCCAGCCGCCTAAAACGGAGGACCTTTTGGCTCGTTTGTTCAGCAGCGCGGGAAACGCCGGTCAGGCGCTTCCCGCGCTGTTTTTATACACATGGCTTTGCAGCGGATGAAATCCGCAGGCGGCGGGGCCAGGGGCGCGCCTCCTGGCAGGGGCCTGAAGGCAGAGCCCCGGCACCGCCATCAGCAGCCGAACAGCTCCGCGGTTTTCACCATGCGCTCCGCCACGGGCACGCCGAAGGGACAGCGCTCCTCGCAGCCCTGGCAGCCGATGCAGGCGGAGGCGGTGGCGCCCAAGGCCAGGTAATGCTGGCGCACGCTGTCCGGCACGGCAGGCTGCTGAACGGCCAGGTCGTAGAATTTATTCACCATGGCGATGTCGATTTCCATGGGGCAGGGCGCGCAGTGGCCGCAGTAGGTGCACTGACCCCGATAGGCGTGCAGCGGCGCGTGGGCGATGACGGAAGCGTAGTCCCGCTCATCGTCGGTGGCGGTTTCGTAGGCCACGGCGGCGTCGATTTGCGCCGGCGTGTCATAGCCGCACAGGATGGAGCAGACCCCCGGCCGGGTGAGGCCGTAATGGATCAGCTGCACGGGGGTGAAGGCCGCGCCGAAGGGGGAGGTGGCCGCGTCAAACAGCCGTCCGCCGAAAAAGCCCTTCATGACGGTGATCCCCACGTCCTTTTCCTCGCACAGGCGGTACAGGGAAGCCCGCTCCGGGTCGATGCCGGACAGGGAAGCGTCGTAGTCGGCAAACATGGCGGTCAGGTCGTCGCTGGCCGGCTTCATATCAAAGGCCGGATTGATGCTGAACAGGATCATTTCGATGAAGCCCGTTTCCACCGCCATTTTCGCGATGCGGGGGTTGTGGGTGCTCATGCCGATGTGGCGGATGACGCCGGTATCGCGCAGGTGACGGACATAGTCGATGAAAGGCCCGTTCATGCTGCTGTTCCAATCCTCCTGGGTGTCGATATAATGGATCATCCCCAGGTCGATGTATCCGCCGCCGATGCGGCGCAGCAGATCCTCAAAGGCGGGCTTCACATGCCGCATGTCCCGGGTGCGCACATATTGGCCGTCCTGCCAGGTGGAGCCGATGTGGCCCTGCACATACCATTTGTCCCGACTGTCCGCAATGGCCTTGCCGATGATATCCCGCGATTTGGGGTCCGGCATCCAGCAGTCGATGATGTTGATGCCCTGCTTTTCCGCATACCTGATTAGGTCGATGGCTTCCTGCTCCGGATGCCGCTCCAGCCATTCCCCGCCGAAGCCGATTTCGCTGACCATCAGCTCCGTTTTGCCCAGCCGTCTTGTTTTCATGTCGATTCTCCTTTTGTGTTCGGTGCTGTATAGCAATCTTTTTTCCATGCGTATTATATTGGATCCGGACGCGGATTGCAAGGAGCGGACAAAAAAAGGCGGAAACCCGTGAGGCTCCCGCCGGAATGAAAGGATACAGCTTGAGGGGTGTTTCGATGATGGGCCATCCGCAGATCACGGCGGAGTCCGCGGCAATTCAGGAAGGAAAGCCGCGAAAGGCACGCCGAGGCGGATTCAGAAACACACCTTAGTGCTTTTTGACAGCACGCGCTTCGGGGCGAACCCAGTTCATCAGCAGATTCACGATGCCCAGGTCCTTCAGCACCACGCACAGCACCAGATGGAAGGACCATCCGTAGCCCAGCTGGAAAGCGGGGCTGGACAGATATCCGAAGATACCGATCAGGCCCATGGCAATGGGGATGATGGCGGTCAACGGGCGATTGCCCTTCCAGGTGCACAGCAGCAGAGCGGCAATGAAAAGAATCAGCTCGAACAGGGGGGTCAGCATGATCTTTTCCACAGACAAATCGGAGATGCCGGTCTTGGCCTGCAGGGATTTGGTCAGATCCGTAAGTTCTGTGGGGGTCCAGATGTACTGCTGGATGCTGGCGGACTGCGTGCCGTTCTTGGCGCTTTCAAAGGTCCAGAAGGGCGTCCACTGCAGCACGATGAGCAGGATCATGATCAGGACGCAGATGATGTTGATGGTGCGGGTACGGGTCAGGAAGGCACGTACAGCATCCATGTATTCCTGATTGGTGTGCTTCCTGCCCTGGAATTCGCTCTTATCCAGCGCCAGCACGGGATAGAACACGAAAGGCAGCACCAGCAGGCCCAGGGCGAAGCCGCTGCCCTTGCCAAAGGACTGGGCCATATGGCGGCAATACACCAGCATCAAAACCAGGGTGATGATGCCGAAAACCCAGCCCACGAAAGCCACCTTGGAGCCCAGCCACAGCGCCAGGAACGCGCTGAACAAGGTGCACACCAGCAGCGCCACGTCCTGCACGAGCTCATACATGACAAAAAGGTTGTAGACGGGGATCAGCGCTTTCCAGGGCGATTCATGTCCGACCTTTTTCAGAATGCCATACCAGGCGGCGCACACGCTGACAGCGGTGATCGCCAGCCCCAGGGCTACCAACAGGATCACCAGCTGCGATGATGTGTACACAGAGCGATATAAAGATACGAGTGGTTCAAACAAAACGATTTCCTCCTTTGAACTTTGCGGCCTTTAGCCTGTTTTTCAAAATCCTCATGGATGAAATCCCCTGCGGCCCGGCGCCTTGATCCGCAGGCGGGGAGCCTGTCCGGGTGCAGACGCCGGACGCCGGACGATACATGCTGCCAACGGCTTAACGAACCAGGATGGTTTCTTCCGTATCCTTGTCGAAGAAGTGCAGGCGGGTTGTATCGAGGGCCACCTTGGTATCGTCGCCGGCACGGGTGATGGTGCGCGGATCCACGCGGGCAATGACGTTTTCGGCTTTGCCGGCGGTGGAGAAGTACAGGTAGGTTTCAGAGCCCATCAATTCGGTCACTTCTACGTGCACCTTCATGGTGGCTTCGGGATGGGCGGCCACGAATTCGGCGGCGTCGTCGATGTTTTCGGGACGGATGCCCATGACCACTTCCTTGCCGATGTAGGATTCATCCTTCAGCTTGGCGATCTTTTCCTTGGGAACCAGGATCTTGTTTTCGCCGGTGTTGTCGCCGAAGATGGCCCACACGTTGCCGTTTTCGCGCTCCAGCTTCACATCGAAGAAGTTCATCTGGGGGGAGCCGATGAACCCGGCCACGAACTTGTTGGCGGGATAGTCGTAGTTATTCTGAGGAGTATCCACCTGCTGGATGAAGCCATCCTTCATGATCACGATACGGGAGCCCATGGTCATGGCCTCGGTCTGGTCGTGGGTCACGTAGATGAAGGTGGTCTGCAGGCGCTGATGCAGCTTGGTGATTTCGGTACGCATCTGCACGCGCAGCTTGGCGTCCAGGTTGGACAGAGGTTCGTCCATCAGGAAGACCTTGGGTTCACGCACGATGGCGCGGCCCAGAGCAACGCGCTGGCGCTGACCGCCGGACAAAGCCTTGGGCTTACGGTTGAGCAGGTGGGCGATGTCCAGGATGCGGGCGGCTTCTTCCACGCGGCGCTTGATTTCATCCTTGGGGGTCTTGCGCAGCTTCAGGCCGAAAGCCATGTTGTCATACACGGTCATATGCGGATACAGAGCGTAGTTCTGGAACACCATGGCGATGTCGCGATCCTTGGGAGCCACATCATTAACCAGCTTATCGCCGATATACAGTTCGCCGTCGGAGATTTCTTCCAGGCCGGCCACCATGCGCAGGGTGGTGGATTTGCCGCAGCCAGAAGGACCAACCAGAACGATGAATTCCTTGTCTTCAATATCGAGATTGAAATCGCTCACGGCGGTGACGCCACCGGCATAGACTTTGTAGATGTGTTGCAGGGATACACTGGACATAATACATCCTCCTTCAATGATGATTTGAACACACGGGCGCAAACGCCTTCCTATGCATTCGTTGTGCTTTTATTATACTGCGATTCCCCACAAAGTGCCATCCTGAAAATTTCACAAATTTTTACACTGTCATTCGTGCAACAGTGTTGTATGGATTGGTTCCGATCAGACCAAATTGCGCAGTGATTCTTGACAATCGATCCCGGGTGGGGGATAATATGCACAAAAAAGCAGGAGGTGGAATCCATGACAGCATCCCTTCCGGAACGGCTGGCCGGCATGCTTTCCCAAGCCCGGCGCGCCGTATTCTTTGGCGGGGCCGGCGTATCCACAGAAAGCGGGATCCCCGATTTCCGCAGCACCGACGGGCTGTATCACCAGCAGTGGCGCTATCCCCCGGAAACCATCCTGAGCCACACCTTTTTCCAGCGCAGAACGGAAGAATTCTTTGATTTCTATCGGAAGAAAATGCTGTTTCCCCAGGCCCGGCCCAACGCGGCCCATCTCGCGCTGGCGGAATTGGAAAAGCGGGGCATCCTGGCCGCGGTCATCACCCAGAATATCGACGGGCTTCATCAGGCCGCGGGCAGCCAAAAGGTGATCGAACTGCACGGCTCGGTGCTGCGCAACCACTGCGTTCGCTGCGGCCGCTCCTTTTCGATGGAAGAGATCCTGGCTTCCGACGGCGTGCCCCGGTGCGGCTGCGGCGGGGTGATCAAGCCCGACGTCGTGCTCTATGAGGAGGCCTTGCCGACCGACGCCATTGAAGACGCGCTGGACGCCATCGCGGCGGCCGATCTGCTCATCATCGGCGGCACCTCCCTGTCGGTGTATCCGGCGGCGGGATTTGTGGAAAACTATGCCGGCCCGCTGGTGATCATCAACCGCTCGCCCACCTCCATGGACCGCAAAGCCGATCTGCTGATCGACGCGCCCATCGGCCAGACCCTGGCCGAGGTCATGCGCATCATGGGCGAATAAAAACAACGGACAAGTGAGATGCGCGCGGGCGGACATGCCCCCGCGGGCGCGTTTTTCCCTGCTTCTCCATGCCAGGACGGAACGGTTTCCGGTATTTTCCGGTATATTTGTAACAACTCTCCCATCGAAGCCAAAAACATATGCTTTTTTATTAAAAAAGATTGACATTCCGTAATAATTTTGATATAAATAGAAGGAAGAAGCGGGTTCTTCTTGATAGCGCAATGAAACGGGCGCGCAGGCGCCTTACGGAAGGTGAAACAGGAATGGCAAAGCAGCAGGCATCTCACGCTTACCGCAATCTGGTGGTGATCATGATTGTGCTGTTCGTGCTGGCGGCGCTGTGCGCGGCCGGATGGTATATGCTGGATCAGGCCAGAAAAGAACAGGTACAGCAGAACAGGGAACTGGCCGCGGAGGAAAACCAGAAGCGGCAGGAAGCCTATACCCAGGCCAAGCAGGAAGCTGACCTGCAAAACAAGCAGAATGAGCCGGCGCCTGTCCAGCGGCCTCAGCCCAAGGGCGAGGGCTGGGAAGTGCTGGATCTGAGCGATTTCCCGGTGAGCAGTTCCCGCCAGGTCACCGCTACGCGGGAGGAGATGCTCATGGGCGGCATGGTGCTGGTGAATCACTGG
Organism: Clostridia bacterium; assembly: GCA_017524615.1. GTDB lineage: Bacteria > Bacillota > Clostridia > Christensenellales > Aristaeellaceae > RUG563. Next base: position 19,669 of record JAFXVJ010000032.1, read on the forward strand.
CATGAATTGCCCTCCGATTACAGCAGCATCCTGACCAGCCTGACCGGCGTGCACACCTCGGAAAACAAGATCCAGGTCAAGAATTCCGCCGTGCGGGCCTTCCCGGTGGTGGTTTCCGCCCTGACGGAGCTTCTGAACGCCGCCAAGGAACAGGGCTATGAATACTACAATATCGAAGAAGGCTTCCGTACCCAGGAAACGCAGCAGTCTTATTGGGACACCGAGGCCGCCAAGTATGCCGATCGGCTGACCGGCGACTCCCTGGAGGACAAGGTGCGCCAGAACGTCAACAAGCCCGGCACCAGCGAATACCAGACCGGCTTTGCCTTCCGGGTGGACCGCTACAAGAAGGACGATAAGGAATTTATGGACAATAAATTCCAGAACATGGAGATGTCCGATTGGCTGCTGGAGCACAGCTGGGAGTACGGCATCATCTTCCGTTTCCCCGTGCAGGGCTACCCCAACGGCACCGTGACGGATAAATCCTACAAAACCGGTGAAAGCAAAAAACTGAGCATTTACCGTTATGTGGGCAAGGCCAACGCCGCCGTGATGCACGCCATGGATTTCTGCATGGAGGAATACATCGAATACCTCATCGCCCATCCCCACATTGCCGTCTACGAGAATGGCAAGCTCAAATATGAGATCGTTCGCACGGAGGCGTATGATCCCTATGGCAGCGCCACGGTGTCCGTGTCCGCCTCCGCCTCCGATTATACGGTGTCCACCGACAATATGGGCGGCATCATCACGGCCATGTCTTATTGAGCAAACGGAATACGCACCGCTGCCCGGGCTGCCGGGCGGCGGTTTTTTGATTTTTCGCGGAGAGACAGGGAGAAACGGCCTTTCCTGTCCTCCTGCATGAAGCGAAGCCGGGAGGCGAAGCGCAGCCGAGGGAGGACACCGAAGGGTTTCCGTTTCCCTCACGATCCGTGAAGGATCGTTTTTTGTGGGACAGACTGCGAAGACGCCTGCGTTCCTGTGTTTTTCCACCGTTTGGGTGTTCCCTTTCAAAGGAAAATATGCTATACTGACCGTAATACCAGCAGAAAGCGTGGGGAAAAAACAATGTTCGGCAAAATGATGAAAAATTATTATTACGGAAAAAGCGGCAAAGGCGATTACACGAAAGAGGATTTGCCCAAGAACCGCTGGCAGCTGTTTTGGGAAATGCTGCGGGTTCGTCTGTCCGGCCTGAGCCGTTTGAACCTGATGACGGTAGTTGCCTGGCTGCCCACCATCCTTCTGATCGGGTACCTGGTCACCAGTTATATCAGCATCATCAATGTGGATCTGTCCTATCGCGATTATCTGGAAAACGGCACGCTGAGCGATCAATTCAACGAAGAGCAGGTGAACCGGCTCCAGCAGGCCGGCGTGGTGGACGAGGGCGCCCTGACCGTGTTCGTGGCCCAGTCGTCCCAGGCCCTGTTCATGCAGGTGTGCCTGCTGCTCATTCCGTGCATCGCCATCACCGGCCCCGCGCAGGCGGGCATGGCCTATGTGACCAGAAACTGGAGCCGGGACGAGCACGCCTTCATCTGGTCGGATTTCAAGGACGCAGTGAAGGAAAACTGGAAGCAGGGCCTGGGCGTGTCGCTGATCACGTCCTTGTTCCCGGTGGTCATCCTCGTCGGCTATCAGTTTTACGGAGAAAAAGCCATCGGGAACCAGTTCTTTTTCCTGCCCCAGATGCTGACCGTCACCCTGGGCGTCGTTTGGATGCTGGGCGTTACCTTCATGTATCCCATGATGGTTTCCTACAAGGTCACCTTCCGGCAGCTGATCAAAAACAGCCTGATGCTGGCCATCGGCCGCCTGCCCCAGACGGTGGGCATCCGCTTGGCGCTGCTGGTGCCCGCGGCGCTGCTGGTGCTGATTTTTAACATGACGGCCAGCTTTATCCCCCTGCTGCTCCTGATCGCTTATTATGTGCTGCTGGGCAACGCCCTGGCCCGCTTCGTCATCGCCAGCTACACTAACAGCGTTTTTGACCGCTTTATCAACTCCCGTATGGAGGGCGTGCAGGTCAACCGCGGCCTGGCCGTGGAGACGGATGAGGACGAAGAGGACGAGGAGGAATCCGAAGACACCCCGGAAGCGTGAGCCCCGCGCATGGTTTTTCCGGCCCGGGCGCATAATAGGGCCGGGGGAGATGATGACATGCGCAGCCTGACGCAGGAGGAACGCCTGAAATATGAAGTGGCCCGGGAACTGGGCCTGCTGCCCAAGCTGAAAAGCGTTGGCTGGGCCGGACTGAGCACCGCGGAAAGCGGGCGCATCGGCGGCCTGGTGGGCGCCAGAATGCGGCAGCGCCGAAAGGAAGAAGCATGTACACCGCTTTTGCCCACGTCTACGACGCCCTGATGGCCGATGTGAATTATGCCGCCTGGGCGGAGCATTACCGCGCCCTGATGGCCCGCTGCGGTGTGCCGGAAGGGGGAAAATGCGTGGAGTGCGCCTGCGGCACCGGGAGCCTCACCCTGCCCCTGCGGCGCATGGGATACCGGATCACCGGGGTGGATCTGTCCGAAAGCATGCTGGCGCGGGCGATCGTAAAGGCCCGCGAGGCGGGGCTGACCATCCCCTTTGTCCGCCAGGATATGGCGGCGCTGTCCGTGCCCCGGCGGGTGGACTGCGTGCTCGCCACCTGTGACGGCGTCAATTATCTCGCCTCGCCTGAAAAAGCGCAGGCGTTTTTCGCGTCTGCCTTTGAGGCGCTCCGTCCCGGCGGCGCACTGATTTTTGATGTGTCCACGCCGGAAAAACTGCGCTCTACCCTGGGCAACAACACCCTGTTTTCCGACGCGGAGGATATTTCGTTCATCTGGCGCAACCGTTTGAATGAAAAAAACGCCTGTGTCACCCTGCGCCTGTCCGTCTTTGTCCGACGGAGCGACGGCGCGTATGACCGGCTGGAGGAAACGCAGACCCAGCGGGCGCACAGCCGACAGGAATTGCGATCCTGGCTTTCCCAGGCCGGATTCACGGATATCCGCCTGTATGGCCGCCAGCGCCTGTCCGCCCCCCGGGCGGGAGACGATCGCTGGCACGTGACGGCCATCCGGCCTGAAACGTGAAACCATCCGCGGGCGGCGGTCCGTACGCCGCCGGGGAGGGGCCATGTGAAGCCTTGAATTTCCGGGCTTTGGTGCGAAAGGCGGGGCCGCCTCTTTGTGAGGCAGCTCCGCCTGTTTTTTCTGTTGCCCGCGAAAGCGCATAACGCGGGAAATGCCGTCTTTGAATCAGGCTTCCGTATGATACTATTCTTCTTCTAACTATTCTCAAATAAAAATCGGCAAGGAAGACAGACGAAGTTACAATGTCATCCCGACCGAAGCGGAGCGAGAGCGAAGCTGAGCGGAGGGATCTGGAAACTGGGCAATATGCTGCTGGAAGTAATCTGTTTCTCAAAGATCCCTCGACTTCGTTGCGCTCTCGCTCCACTCCGCTCGGGATGACAGGAGCGTTTTACTTTTTACTTGCTATTTTAATTTGAGTATAGTATAAGATCCAAATTAGCAAGGATGAAAAAAGAGCAAAGGGACGGCGGGGTATTCTCTTTAGCCCGAAAGAGAACCAGAAAGGGCATGATGACGACGGCGATGTCCTACAGCTTCTGGCCCGGCCGCTGAAAGCGGCCAACCCGGATGCAAAGCATCCGGGGAAAGCCGGGGAATCATCCCCAGGGAAAAGCTCGCTTTTCTCTGAGGATGATCCCGGCTTTCTCTGG